>NZ_JACKSH010000023.1 GCF_025821625.1 Mycolicibacterium pyrenivorans | reverse complement strand
AGGCGACGGGCTCGGCGCCGGCTGCTGCGGGAACGGGCGCGGCTGGGGCGCGGCGGGCTCGTCGGCGGGAGGCGCCGCCGGAACCGCGTCGGGAGATGACCCCGGAACCGCGCCAGGAGGCATCCCCGGGATTGCACCGGGAGGCAATTCACCGGGCGGCATCCCCGGGATCGCTCCGGGCGGCAGTCCGGGAATCGCACCCGCAGGCCCGCCCGGCTGCGGCCCTTCCTCCGCAGGCGCAGCACCCTGGGCGGGGATCGCGTGGATCACCGGCCGGATGTACAGCCGCGCGGTCTGCCCGAGGTTGCGGGCCTCACTGCCGTCGTTGCCGGGGACGGTGATCACGAGGTTGTCGCCGTCGATGATGACCTCGGACCCCGAAACGCCCAGGCCGTCGACGCGGGCGCTGATGATCTGTTGAGCCTGGTTCAGCGCGTCCCTGGTAGGCGGGGTGCCGTCCGGTGTGCGCGCGGTCAGTGTGACGCGGGTGCCGCCCTGCAGGTCGATGCCGAGCTTGGGGTCGGGCTGCTTGTCCCCGGTGAGGAACACCAGCAAGAACGCGCCGGTGAGCAACACCAGGAACAGGGCCAGGTAGCGGGCAGGGTGCACCGGCGTCGAAGACGATGCCACGTGTCAGATTCTCCTCGAGATTTCAGTTCGTCAGTACCGCTCAGGGCGCAAAGGGTACGTGCTGTTGCTGAGATCTCAGCTGTCAGTCCTTGGTGTTGGGGCTGTCGGCGATCTCGGTGGCCTTCGAACGTGGCTCGGAGGCCTCGGACTGCGACTCCTCGAAGTCGGCGTCGTCGTCCTCGACCTCGACCCCGTCGACGTCGTCGACTACGCGGTCCCGCACCGCCAACTTCATCCACGTGGTGACCACGCCGGGCGCGATCTCCAGGTCGACGTAGTCGTCGCCGATGCCGGTGATCGTCCCCTGCAGACCCGATGTGGTGTGGATCCGGTCACCGACCTGCAGGGAGTTGTGCAGGTCGATGGTGGCCTGCATCGCTTTCTTCTGACGCCGCGATGCGAAGAACATGAACGCGCCCATGACGATGAGCAGTGGGAGGAAGATGACCAGATCCATGGCAGCAGTGTCTCTCTTGAATCATTCGTATCGGTTCGCGGTCACGGCTCCCGAACCCGCACGCGGGGGCCGCATCTGTGAAGAAGTTGATGACCAGTGTGCCATTGCGGCCGATCGTGACCGTCCCCCCGGGTGGGCTACCGCGGCGATCGGCCGGCCAAAGCCTCCGCTACCGGGCTCATTTCAACGGAATCCGTTGCCGCCACCGTCTGCCACCGATGATCCCGGCCCGAACTGCCCCGTTAGTCGAGCGGATCGGTGCTCTCAGCGGCTAGGCTCGAACCGCGGCGCCGGCAGTCGCATTCTCCGTCTCGTCACGGGCATGTAGGAGGTCTTTCGTTGAGCACCGTCGAGCAGAGCCGCCACCTCGCCACCGCCATCCCCGGCCCGCGGTCCTCGGAACTGATGGCGCGCAAGAACGCCGCGGTGGCGCGCGGGGTCGGCACCACCGTGCCCGCCTACGCGGTACGGGCATCCGGCGGCATCGTCGAGGACGCCGACGGCAACCGGCTCATCGACCTCGGATCGGGCATCGCCGTCACCACGATCGGCAACTCCGCGCCCAGGGTCGTCGAAGCGGTCGCCGCGCAGGCTGCCGAGTTCACCCACACCTGTTTCATGGTCACCCCGTACGAGAAGTACGTCGCCGTCGCCGAGGCGCTCAACAGGCTGACTCCCGGTACCGGGGAAAAACGTTCCGCACTGTTCAACTCCGGTTCGGAGGCCGTCGAGAACGCCGTCAAGATCGCCCGGTCCTACACCCACAAGCAGGCGGTCGTCTCGTTCGATCACGCCTACCACGGCCGCACCAACCTGACGATGGCGCTGACCGCGAAGTCGATGCCCTACAAGCACGGGTTCGGCCCCTTCGCGCCCGAGATCTACCGCGCACCGCTGTCCTACCCGTTCCGCGACGCCGAGTTCGGCGGCAAGGAGATGGCCACCGACGGTGAACTCGCCGCCCGACGGGCGATCACCGTGATCGACAAGCAGGTCGGCGCCGAGAACCTGGCCGCCGTCATCATCGAGCCGATCCAGGGAGAGGGCGGGTTCATCGTCCCCGCCGAGGGGTTCCTGCCCGCGCTGCTGGACTGGTGTCGCGCGAACGACGTGGTGTTCATCGCCGACGAGGTGCAGACGGGCTTCGCGCGCACCGGCGCGATGTTCGCCTGCGAGCACGAAGGGATCGTGCCGGACCTGATCGTCACCGCGAAGGGCATCGCAGGCGGCATGCCGTTGTCGGCGGTCACGGGCCGCGTCGAGATCATGGACGCCCCACACGTCAGCGGTCTGGGCGGCACCTACGGCGGCAACCCGACGGCGTGCGCCGCCGCGCTGGCGACCATCGAGACCATCGAGGCCGACGGGCTGGTCGAGCGCGCCGCGCACCTCGAGTCGCTGATGAAGAACAAGCTGGGCCGCATCCAGGCCGAGGACGACCGCGTGGGCGACGTCCGCGGGCGGGGCGCGATGATCGCCGTCGAGCTGGTCAAGTCCGGCACGACCGAACCCGATGCCGAACTGACGAAGGCGCTGTGTGCGGCCGCGCACCGGGCGGGCGTGATCGTGCTGTCCTGCGGCACTTTCGGCAACGTGCTGCGATTCCTGCCACCGCTGTCCATCAGCGACGAGCTTCTACTCGAGGGCCTCGACGTGATCGCCCGCATCCTGGCCGACCTGTGAGCCGACTCCGATCGACCCCGACCAACAAGGGAGCGCACTGATATGACCACCGTCCAGAACTTCATCGGGGGCGAGCTCGTCGACTCGGTGAGCGGAGCGACCATGCCGCTCGTCGACCCGAGCACCGGGGAGCGGTACGGCACCGCGCCGGTCTCCAACGAACAGGACATCGACAACGCGTACGAGGCGGCGGCCAAGGCATTCAAGGACTGGAAGCGCACCACTCCGTCGCACCGGCAGAAGGCCCTGCTCGGCTTCGCCGACGAGGTCGAGCAGGCCGCCGAGGATCTCGTCGCCGCCGAGGGTCGCAATACGGGCAAGCCGAATCACGTGACCATGGCCGAGGAAATCCCGCCGATGGTCGACCAGATCCGGTTCTTCGCCGGCGCGGCAAGGATTCTGGAGGGCAAGTCGGCCGGCGAGTACATGGCCGACCACACGTCGTGGATCCGCCGTGAGCCCGTCGGCGTGATCGGGCAGGTGGCACCGTGGAACTACCCGATGATGATGGCCATCTGGAAGATCTGCCCGGCCATCGCGGCGGGCAACACCGTGGTGATCAAGCCGAGCGACACCACACCCGTCACGACGGTGATGCTCGCCGAGTTGGCGGCCAGACACCTGCCGCCGGGCGTGCTCAACGTCGTCACCGGGGACCGCGTCACCGGCGCCAACCTGGTGGCCCACCCGACGCCCGAGATGGTGGCGATCACCGGATCGGTGGCGGCGGGCAAGGCCGTCGCGGTCAGCGCGGGCGGCAACCTCAAGCGCACCCACCTCGAACTGGGCGGCAAGGCGCCGGTAATCGTGTTCGACGACGCAGATGTGGCCGCGGCGGCCGAGGGCATCGCGACCGCCGGCTATTTCAACGCCGGACAGGACTGCACGGCGGCCACCCGTGTGCTGGCGTCGGCGTCGATCGCCGCGGACCTGACGGCCGCGCTCGCCGAGCAGGCCAAGGGGGCGACGACGACGTTCGGCCGGGCCGCCGACGACGAGGACGCCTGGGTGCCGCCGGTCAACAACGTCAACCAGATGGAGCGGGTGCTGTCGTTCTTCTCCGATGTGCCGTCGCACGCCACCGTCGCCGTCGGCGGTGGTCGCCAGGGCGACACGGGTTTCTACGTCGCGCCGACGGTGGTCGGCGGGCTGCGGCAGGACGACCGGCTGATTCAGCAGGAGGTCTTCGGACCGGTCATCACGGTGCAGTCGTTCTCCGACGAGGAGCAGGCGATCACCTGGGCCAACGGTGTCGAGTACGGGCTGGCCTCGTCGGTGTGGACCAAGGACGTGTCGCGGGCGCTGCGGGTGTCCAACGCGCTGGACTTCGGATGCGTCTGGATCAACACCCACATCCCACTGGTCGCCGAGATGCCGCACGGCGGGTTCAAGTCATCCGGGCACGGCAAGGACCTGTCGATGTACGGGCTCGAGGATTACACCCGCATCAAGCACGTGATGGCCTACACCGGCTGACGCGTTTCCCGTCAGCGGCTCAGCGGTGAGCCAACGTGTCGTGGCGTCCGCCACGACGGAACTTGTCGCGCCAGCTGCGTTTGGCGGGCTGCTGCGGCTCGATCTCCTCGGTGGGCGCATTGCCAGCCGGTGCGGCAACGGGCTGCGCGCCGGTATGCGCGGGAGCCACCGTCTGCTGCGGTCCCGTGTGCACTACCGTCGCGTGCTCGTCGACAGCCAGCGGGCGGGTGGCGTACTCGACGTCGCGGACACTGCGCACGGAGAGGCGACCCAGCGCCAGCGCGCCGAGGAAGACGATCAACGCGCCGAGGCCGTAGAAGTAGGTCAGCTCGAGCCACACCCGCTTCGTGTCCGTCGTCGCGACCGGTGATCCGGCGCTACCCAGTCCCAGCGGACCGGCCAGTGCGCGGCCCACCACGAACCATGCACCCGCGGCCACGGTCAACCAGCTTCCGAGCATTGCGGTCGCACGGTTGCGCGACGTCAGCAGCAGCAGTCCGCCGAGGACGGTGACCGCGCCGGGCAGCACTTCCAGCCAGCCTCTGGCGTTGGTCCACGTCCACGCTTGATCCGGACTGAACGCGAAGTCGAAATTGGGGCCGACGAACGGGATGAGCGCACCCCAGACGCCGAGCAGTATCAGCAGGAAACCGCTGGCCGCGCCGCGGCTGCGGGCAATTTTCATCCGGCCGCCACGAGGGCGTTCCGGGTGCTCCGATCCGATCATGTCGCCTCCTTGATGGTGCGCAGGGGGTACCCCGGCGGCGTACCGTCGTAACCCGAATCCCCTGGGTAGTTATGGGGTCGAGACCTACCGCCTCTCCGCCTTCCCTGCGCCGAACGTGCATTCCCTGTCGCTGCGCGGCGGCGTCAGCGACAGGGAATGCACGTTCGCGGTGGGTCAGCCGCGGTCAGCGCACCTGTTCGACGACACCGGAGACGTTGTCCGCCAACACTTTCGGCTGGTAGAGCATCATGTTGTGGCCGCTACCGGGAACCACGGTGTTGGTCGTGCCCAGCGCGGCGGCGAGCAGGTCGTTGGCGTGGTGGATCTGCGCCTGCGTGTAGTTGTCCGGGGTGAGCTGATCGGGTGGCGGGAACCGGTCGCCGCTGAGCACCAGAGCGGGAACTCGGGGAAGCGGCGGGGCCGACGTCACCGTCGCGAACGCGTCGCCGAACCACACGCCCTCGGCGCCCGGCCCCTTGCCGTCGCGGCCACTGGCGAAGAAGGCGGCGTTCTGCGCCGGGCTCCCGACCGACGGCAGGAACTCCGACGTCGGCTCCACGAACACCAGCCCCGCCACCAGCTCGGGGTGCCGCCGCGCCAGGAGGTCGAGGACGAGTCCGCCGTAGGAGTGCGCCACGAAGACCAACGGGCCGGTGAGCCCGGCCGCGGCGATCACCGCGACCACGTCATCGACGTCTTGTTCGATGTGGTGGGGTTGCGCCACCGGGGAGGATCGTTGCTCTCCGTCGGGTCGGGTATCGGGGCGGTCGTACGCGCACACCCGCGTCGTGCGCGCGATGGTCGGCTGGGCCGCCTCGGGGCTCGGTACGAGGTTGGCCTGGTCGATGACGTCGTAGGGCGACGACCAGATCGGGTCGTCGGGCGCGATGACGTAGTTCCACACCTCGGCGTAGCTCCCCAGACCGGGGATGACGAACACCGTCGGCGATCCGCTCCCCTGACAGTCCAGGAACAGCGTGCGCCCGGCGCCGATGTCGACGGCGCCCGGCGCGCCGGTCCCGGGACCGGCCGCACTTCGGGCGCACCCCGCCACGACGACCAGCACCGCCATCCACACGCCGACCCGGCGCCACCTCACCTCGGCGACGCTACAACGCCAGCCCGAGCACCAGAAGCACAACGGCGATCAGCGGGAGAAGTCCCTGGATGACCGCCGCGCGCGCCTTGTCCGGAGCCGAGGCGAGCAACACCACCGCGGCGGCCAGCATCGACCCCACCCCGGTGAACACCAGGGCAGCACCGACCGCCGTTGCGCCCCTGGCCATCACGGCCACCCCGACGACCGTGACGATCGCCAGGAACAGGTTGTAGAAACCCTGGTTGAAGGCCAGTAGCCTGGTGGTCTGGGCCTCCTCTTCGGTGGTACCGAACACCGCGCGGGTTCGCGGCGACGTCCAGGTGAGCGACTCCATCACGAAGATGTAGACGTGCAGCAGCGCCGCCAGCGCAGCGACGATCAGCCCGGCGGTCACCATCGCGCACAGCCCTTCGGCATCCCCGTCATTCGAACAGACCCGCCTGGCCCAGGCCGCCGACCCCGCTGGGTGGCGACATCCCCAGGTGCGTCCAGGCCAGGGCGGTGGCGACGCGCCCTCGCGGGGTGCGCGCGATCATCCCGGCACGTACCAGGAACGGCTCGCACACCTCCTCGACGGTGGCGGCTTCCTCCCCCACCGCCACGGCGAGCGTCGACACGCCGACCGGGCCGCCGGCGAAGCTGCGCGTCAGCGCCGAGAGCACCGCGCGGTCGAGCCGGTCCAGGCCGAATTCGTCGACGTCGTACACCGCAAGTGCGTACTTGGCGATGTCGCGGGTGATGACGCCGTCGGCGCGCACCTCGGCATAGTCGCGGACCCTGCGCAGCAGGCGATTGGCGATACGCGGGGTTCCCCGGGAGCGGCGGGCGATCTCGGCGCCGGCGTCGGCACCCAACTCGATGCCGAGGATGCCGGCCGAACGGGCCAGCACCCGCTCCAGTTCGGCGGGTTCGTAGAAGTCCATGTGCGCGGTGAAGCCGAAGCGGTCACGCAGCGGGCCGGTCAGCGCACCCGACCGGGTGGTCGCACCGACCAGGGTGAACGGCGCGACCTCCAACGGGATGGACGTGGCGCCGGGCCCTTTGCCGACGACGACGTCGACGCGGAAGTCCTCCATCGCCAGGTAGAGCATCTCCTCGGCGGGCCGCGCGATCCGGTGGATCTCGTCGATGAACAGGACGTCGTGCTCGACCAGGTTGGACAGCATCGCCGCGAGGTCGCCGGCACGCTCCAGCGCCGGTCCGGAGGTGACGCGAAGCGAGGTGCCCAGCTCCGCGGCGATGATCATGGCCAGCGACGTCTTGCCCAGACCCGGCGGACCGGACAGCAGGATGTGGTCGGGGGTGCCGCCACGGTTCTTGGCTCCCTCGAGCACCAGCTGAAGCTGCTCGCGGACGCGGGGCTGGCCGATGAACTCGCCGAGCGAACGCGGCCGCAGGCTCGCGTCGATGTCCCCCTCACCCACCGTCAACGCCGCCGACACCTCACGATCGGTGGTGTCCTCGTGGTCTTCCTCGTCGAACCGGCCCATCACTTCCTACCCAGCATCGACAGCGCGGCCCGCAGCGCACTCGACTGGTTGGCGTCGGGGTCGTCGGCGAGCACCTTGTCGGTGGCCTCCTCGGCCTGCTTGAGCGCGAAGCCGAGCCCGACGAGCGCTTCGACGACGGGTCCGCGCACGCTGTGGCCGCCGGTGGCGGCGAAGCCCGTCGAGGCCACCGCCCCCACCTTGTCCCGCAACGTCAGCACCAGCAGCTCGGCCGTCTTCTTGCCGACCTTGGGGATGCGGGTCAGCGCGGTCAGGTCGCCGTCGCCGATGGCCTGGCGCAGCGTCGGGCCGTCGTACATCGCCAGAGCACCGAGCGCGATGCTCGGCCCGATTCCGGAAACCCCGATCAGGGTCAGAAACAGGTTGCGGGCGTCGGAATCGGCGAAGCCGTACAGCGTCATCGAGTCCTCGCGCACGATCATCGCGGTGATCAGCCGGGCCTCGGCGCCACGCCGCAGCGTGGCCAGCGTCGCGGGGGTGGCCATCACCTTGTAGCCGACGCCGGCCGCGTCGATGACGGCGTGGTCGAGGGCGATGTCGAGGACCTCGCCCCGAACGGCGGCGATCACGGCGCGCTCCGCGACATCCGAGCCGGGGCCGACTTCGCCTTCGATTGCGCCTTGAGGGTGGCCTGATACTTGCGCCGCTGCTCGGCCGCCATGGCCTCCGCCGCCGCCATCCGGGCGATCATCGGCGCCCGCCAGCAGTGACAGATCGCCAGCGCAAGGGCGTCGGCCGCATCGGCGGGTGTCGGTTTCTGTTGCAGCGCAAGGATTCTCGTGACCATCTCGGTGACCTGCGCTTTGCCTGCGCGCCCGTTGCCGGTGACGGCGGCCTTGACCTCGCTCGGGGTGTGGAAGTGGACGTCGATGTCGCGACGCGCCGCGGCCAGCGCGATCACCCCGCCGGCCTGGGCGGTGCCCATCGCCGTGGACGCATTCTGGTGGGAGAACACCCGCTCGATCGCGATGACGTCGGGCAGGTGGGTGTCCATCCAGTGCTCGACGGCAGTGCTGATGGTCAGCAGTCGCTGACCCAGCGGCTCCTCAGCCGGGGTGCGCACCACATCGACGTCGAGCGCGATCACCCTGCGACCCTGAGCACTCTGGATGACGGACAGCCCGCATCTCGTCAGTCCGGGGTCGACTCCCATCACCCGCACGCCTGCCCCTTCTCCAGAACATTTGTTCGAGAGCTTAGCTTCTGCCGCTGACAGTCGAGGGCAGGGACACGCGGCGGGTTCCACTGGGACGGCCGTTCAGATGGCGTAGTGACCGGACTGCCAGCCCTGGGACAGTGCCAGCGCATTCTCGGCCATCCGCCCGCCGGACCGGCGCCAGTCGCGCACCCGTTCGCGCCGCACCTCTTTTTTGTCGTTGCGCTGGACGACGACGACCCGGCGCACGCCCAGCGGGTCCGTCACGACTGGCATGCGCAGAGCATAGGGGCCGGCACCGCGGTTCGGCGTCAGGTCATCGCGGGAGTCGCTGCCTGCGTGCGCAATTCGACCCCGCGGTACTGGGGCGCCAATGTCCGTCCCGCCGCGAGCAGTGGTTCTGTGCTGCGTAATGCCCGGGCGAGCAGGAATCCGCCCTCCAGCGCGCCGATCAGCGACAGTGTCACGTCACGCGCGAGGGAGGTGTCGAGCCCCCTTGCGATGAAGTAGGCGGTGCCGCCGACGATCCATCCGTCGAAGATCGACTGGACGACCTGCCTGAGTTCCTCGACGGTGTCCGCGACTTCCGCGGACACGCTGGCGACAGGACACATGTTGGCGAATCCGGTGGCCGTCATGTCCTCGGCGGCCTGGGTGAACACCCCATCGACCGCCGCCCCGAGGTCGCTGTGGCTGTCGACGATCGTCGGGATCAGCAGGCCGTACGCGGCGCCCGCGTTGACCAGCGCCTCACGCGCGATCTGGACCTTTCCGCCGCGGAAGTGGTGATAGAGCGAGCCGTTGGGGGCGCCCGAGGCGTCTGCGATGTCCTTCATGCTCACGCCGGCGTACCCCTTGTGCCGCATCAATTCGGCGGCCGCGGTGAGTATCGATTCCCTGGTGGACCTTGCCATCGTCGCCTCCTGATGTCAGGCTAGAGCATACATTCTAGAACGTTGATTCTAATGGGAGAGAACATGCAAACTGTCGACGTCACCGCGGGCACCCTCGAGTACCGCGAGGAGGGCGATCCCGCAGGGCCGCCGGTGGTCCTGCTGCACGGTCTGCTGATGAACGATGCGCAGTGGGACCTTGCGCTCTCCCACCTGCCACCGGGGTTCCGCTACCTGTTGCCGGTGCTGCCCATGGGTGGCCACCGCGTGCCGATGCGCCCCGACGCCGACCTGACGTTGTCGGCGATGGTCGAGATCGTCGCAGATTTTCTCGATGCGCTGGACCTGACCGACGTCGCCCTGGTCGTCACCGACTGGGGCGGTCCGTTGTTCCTCACCGACATCGGCCGCGACAAGCGGGTGTCGCGGCTGGTGATCTGCCCGTCCGAGGCTTTCGACAACTTTCCACCGGGCTTACCGGGAAAGGTCGCATGGCTGGCGAGCCGTACGACCGGCACGGTGTGGCTGGCGATGCGCCAGCTCAAGATCGGTTGGCTTCGCCGGCAACGGCTGATGTTCGGGATGATGTCGAAAAAGCCTGTTCCACAAGAGATCTTCGACAAGTGGGCGGCGGCGGGGCTGGCCGACAGGGCAGTTCGGCGCGATCTCGTCAAATACTGCCGCACCAGGTTCGACGCCGACGACCTGATCCGGGCGACCCACCGGCTCACCGAGTTCGACAGGCCCGCACTGGTGCTCTGGTCCGACAACCCGGTGATGCCCGCCGAACACGGTCGCCGGCTGGCCGAGCTGCTACCTCAGGGGCGGCTGCAGATCATCGACGACGCCTACGTTCTGGTGATGCTCGACCAGCCCGAGCGGACCGCGCAGGCGATCGGCGAGTTCCTGGCCGCTCACTGAGGCTCGGTCGGTTCCAGCGTCAGTCCTCGTCGAGCTGTGCGGCGACGTCGTCGGGGATGTCGATGTTGGTGTAGACGTCCTGCACGTCGTCGCTGTCTTCGAGCGCGTCGACGAGCTTGAGCACCTTGCGGGCGCCGTCGAGGTCGACGGGCACCGTCACCGAGGGCTGGAAGCTGGCCTCCGCGGAGTCGTAGTCGATGCCCGCGTCCTGCAACGCGGTACGCACCGCAACCAGATCCGTTGGCTCCGAGATGATCTCGAAGCTCTCACCCAGATCGGTGACGTCCTCTGCGCCCGCTTCGAGCACCGCGGTCAACACATCGTCCTCGGTGAGCCCGTTCTTCTCCAGGGTGATCACGCCCTTGCGGGAGAACAGGTAGGACACCGATCCGGGATCGGCCATGCTGCCGCCGTTGCGCGTCATCGCGACACGGACCTCACCCGCGGCGCGATTGCGGTTGTCGGTCAGGCACTCGACCAGCACGGCCACGCCGTTGGGTCCGTATCCCTCGTAGGTGATGTTCTGCCAGTCGGCGCCGCCGGCTTCCTCGCCGCTGCCGCGCTTGCGGGCCCGTTCGATGTTGTCGTTGGGCACCGAGCTCTTCTTGGCCTTCTGGATGGCGTCGTAAAGCGTCGGGTTGCCTGCCGGGTCACCGCCGCCGGTGCGTGCGGCAACCTCGATGTTCTTGATCAACTTCGCGAACATCTTGCCGCGACGCGCATCGACCACGGCCTTCTTGTGCTTGGTGGTGGCCCACTTGGAATGGCCGCTCATGCAGGTACTACCTTCTCTTTCGCTGACGACAGAGTCCGATCGCCCAGTTTACGTGGGAGTTCGACGAGCCCTGAACCGCGTCGGCGCACCGAGGTCACCGAGGGGCCGGCGTCGGAAACGGCCGCTCTGCACCCCGACGGGTGTTAGGTGAGCCACAAAGCGATCCTGTAGATATTACTCCAAAGTAAGATCGCTGCTCATGACGTTTTCCCTCGAGCTGTCCCCGGACCTGATCCACGTCCGGGACTGGGTTCATGAGTTCGCCGCCGACGTGGTCCGCCCCGCAGCTGCCGAATGGGACGAACGCGAAGAGACGCCGTGGCCGATCATCCAGGAGGCGGCCAAGGTGGGCCTCTACTCCATGGAGCTCTTCGCCGAGCAGGTCGCCGAACCCTCCGGCCTCGGCATGATCGTCGTGTTCGAGGAGATGTTCTGGGGTGACGCCGGCATCGCCCTGGCGATCCTCGGCACCGGCCTGGCCGCAGCGTCGCTCGCCGCCAACGGGACCCCCGAACAGGTCGGCGAATGGGTGCCGCAGATGTTCGGCACCATCGATGAACCCAAGGTGGCGGCGTTCTGCTCGTCCGAACCGGGCGCCGGGTCTGATGTCGGGGCGATCCTCACCAGGGCCCGCTACGACGAGGCGACCGACGAGTGGGTGCTCAGCGGGACCAAGACATGGGCCACCAACGGCGGCATCGCCAACGTCCACGTCGTCGTCGCATCGGTGTACCCGGACCTCGGCACCCGCGGCCAGGCGTCGTTCATCATCCCGCCGGGCACTCCCGGGCTGAGCCAGGGCCAGAAGTTCCTCAAGCACGGCATCCGTGCGTCTCACACCGCCGAGGTGGTACTCCAGGACGTACGCATCCCGGGCCGCATGATCGTCGGCGGCAAGGAGAAGTTCGACGCGCGAATCGCGAAGGTGCGCGAAGGCAAGCGAGCCGCCGGGCAGGCCGCGATGGCGACGTTCGAGCGCACCCGGCCCACCGTAGGCGCGATGGCCGTCGGGGTGGCCAGGGCCGCATATGAATACGCCCGGGACTACGCCTGCGAGCGCGAACAATTCGGGCGCAAGATCGGCGAGTTCCAGGCCGTCGCGTTCAAGCTGGCCGACATGAAGGCACGCATCGACGCCGCCCGGCTGCTCGTCTATCGCGCCGGGTGGATGGCCCGCAACGGCAAGGAATTCACCTCCGCCGAGGGGTCGATGGCCAAGCTGGTGGCCAGCGAGACCGCCGTCTACGTCACCGACGAGGCGATCCAGATCCTCGGCGGCAACGGCTATACCCGCGACTACCCCGTGGAGCGCATGCACCGCGACGCCAAGATCTTCACGATCTTCGAGGGCACCAGCGAGATCCAGCGCCTGGTGATGGGACGAGCCATCACCGGCCTTCCCATCCGCTGACTCCTCCGCGGGGGCGCCGGGTTCAGGCGCGGCCGGACACCATGTCGACGAACAGCGCGTGCACCCGGCGGTCGCCGGTCATCTCCGGATGGAACGCCGTCGCGAGGGTGCGGCCCTGCCGGACGGCGACGACGTGATCTGCTGCCCGCGCCAACACCTGCACCTCGGGTCCCACCCGCTCGACCCAGGGCGCGCGGATGAACACGGCGTGGACCGGACCGTCGAGCCCATCGAACACGACGTCCTCCTCGAACGAATCGATCTGACGCCCGAAAGCGTTGCGGCGCACGGTCATATCGATCGCCTTCAGCGGTGTGGCATCGCGGCCGGGCACGCCGGCGTCGAGGATTTCGGTGGCCAGCAGGATCATCCCCGCACACGACCCGTAGGCCGGCATGCCGTCGGCCAGGCGCGCCCGAAGCGGGTCGAGGAGTTCGAACTCACGCAGCAGGTGGCTCATCGTGGTGGACTCGCCGCCAGGGATCACCAGCGCGTCCACGGAGTCCAGTTCACCCACCCGGCGCACGGTGATCGCCTCGGCGCCGGCCGACCGCAGCGCGGCGAGGTGCTCGCGCGTGTCCCCCTGCAGCGCGAGGACGCCGATGCGGACGCTCACTTGCGCCCGGGCGTGAAGTCGCGGGCGTAGCGCGTCAGACCTTCCTGCATCACCGCTGCGACCATCTCGCCGTACCGGTTGTAGATCTTGCCCTGGGTCAGCGATCGGGCCCCGCAGGCCGACGGCGACGACTGGTCATAGAGCAGCCATTCGTCGGCGCGGAACGCCCGCATGAACCACATCGCGTGATCCAGCGACGCCACCATCAGGTGTTTGCGCTCCTCGACATGGTTGACCTGGGCAGAACCCAGCAGCGTCAGGTCGCTCATGTAGGCCAGCGCGCAGATGTGCAGTACGTGGTCGTCGGGCAGCGGATCGCGGTGCCGGAACCAGACCTGCTGCTGGGAGGCTTTGCCCTCGCGGACACCGAGGTGTTCGCGCGGCACGATCCGCACGTCCCACTCGTCGAACTGCCGGAAGCTGGCGTCGTCGAACACCTTGCTGACCGACTTGAAGTCCGGGATGTCGTCGGGCGGGACGGCGTGCGGCATGGCGTCCTGGTGTTCGATGCCGCTCTGGTCGGTCTGGAACGACGCCGACATCGAGAAGATCGTCTCGCCGTGCTGGATGGCGCTGACCCGTCGCGTGCAGAACGAGCCGCCGTCGCGCAGCCGCTCGACCGTGTAGACCGACGGCGACCGGGCGTCACCGGCGCGCAGGAAATAGCCGTGCAGCGAATGCACCTGGAACTTCGGGTCGACGGTGCGCACCGCAGACACCAGTGACTGGCCGGCCACGTGGCCGCCGAAGGTGCGCTGCAGGAAGCCGGACTCCGGGCTGAACACGCCACCGCGATAGATGTTGACCTCGATCTGCTCCAGATCGAGGATCTCTTCGATCGCCACTAGTCAGTCTGCTCTTCGCGCAAGCGGCTCATCATCACCAGCCGCGTTCGGCGAGGCGGTGAGGCTGTGCGATGTCCTCCACGTTGATGCCGACCATCGCCTCGCCGAGCCCGCGGGACACCTTCGCCAGCACGTCGGGGTCGTCGTAGAAGGTGGTGGCCTTGACGATCGCCGCGGCACGGTCGGCCGGGTTGCCCGCCTTGAAGATGCCCGAGCCGACGAACACACCCTCCGCGCCGAGCTGCATCATCATGGCCGCGTCGGCCGGCGTGGCGATGCCGCCCGCGGTGAACAGCGTTACCGGCAACTTACCGGCCCGCGCGACCTCGGCGACCAGATCGTAGGGAGCCTGCAATTCCTTTGCGGCAACGTACAGTTCGTCTTCCGACAGTGAGGTGAGGCGACGGATCTCGCCTCCGATCTTGCGCATGTGGGTGGTGGCGTTGGACACGTCTCCGGTGCCGGCCTCGCCCTTGGAGCGGATCATCGCCGCGCCCTCGGTGATGCGGCGCAGTGCCTCGCCCAGGTTGGTGGCCCCGCACACGAACGGGACGGTGAACTTCCACTTGTCGATGTGGTGGGCGTAGTCGGCCGGGGTGAGCACCTCTGACTCGTCGACGTAGTCGACGCCGAGGCTCTGCAGGATCTGCGCCTCGACGAAGTGCCCGATACGCGCCTTGGCCATCACGGGGATCGTGACGGCGTCGATGATGCCTTCGATCATGTCGGGATCGCTCATCCGCGACACCCCGCCCTGCGCCCTGATGTCCGCCGGGACGCGTTCGAGCGCCATCACGGCCACCGCACCCGCGGCTTCGGCGATGCGGGCCTGCTCGGGGGTGACGACGTCCATGATGACGCCGCCCTTGAGCATCTCGGCCATGCCGCGCTTGACCCGCGCGGTCCCGCGAGCGGGCGACGCCCCCAGGCCTGCCCCAGGCGTATCGGATTCCACCGTAATCTCCTTCAATCGCTACTGATCCAGTCTAGGGGCGGCGGCAAATCCTATTGAATTCGCACGTCACCTGATCGACTGCAGCGGCCGCTGGGATGCCGCATCCGGTGCGTCGGCCAGCGCGTTCGCCTCTTCGAGGAGCTCGCCCAACTGCAGCGGATAAACGGTCTCTCCGTTGGCGACCAGCTCGTCGATCATTGTCGCATCGCACCATCGGTGACCGTGAATGTAGGTCCGCTCCAGGCCGGTGCGGCCCGAGTCCGAGGGTTCGAAACGCTCGGTCCGGTGCACGAAGTACATCTCGTCGCTGCGGATCACCGATCCGTTGAAGTCGATGACTGAGTCCCGGTGCCAGATCGGTCCGACCACCGCATCGGGATCCACCCGCAGCCCGGTCTCCTCTTCCAGCTCGCGCACGGCGGTCTGCGTCAGCGACTCCCCCACCTGGGCTGCGCCGCCGATCGTGAACCACCAGTGCGGAGCGGACGCCGCTCCGCCCGACGCCGCCGGATCCGAACCACACAGCAACAGCACGGCGCCGTCGTGGTCGAGCAGGACGACGCGCGCCGACGTGCGTCGCCGCGCCGGGACCTCCTCGCGAGCGGAGACCTCTCCGCCTTCGGCGATCTCGAAATAGGTTGGCAGAGCCGCTGTTCCACCCAGCCGCAGGATGCGCACCGACGGACGTTCCCGCAGCGCGAGGGTGTCGCGGACCGCGTCGTTGTGGAAGCGGCGCGCCAGCAGCACACGCGCTTCCGCGTCGGCCAGCTCGGCGACCAGGGCCAGCGGCAGCGATGCCGGGTCCACCTGGGCCAGCGCCGCCGACAGTTCGTTCTCGGCGGCCTCGCGGCCCGATCGCGGCGCCCGCTCGGCCGCGCCCGCCACGGCGGCCAACCGCTTACCCTCGGGCCCTCCGCCATAGGCCTCGACAGCCACGGCGCGCGCTACCACCGCTCGCCTGGCCAGCGCACCGTCGAGAGCCTGCCAGGACAGGTCGTAGCGCACGTGCAACCGGTCCAGACGATTGGCGGTCTGATACGCCCACGCGGCCACCAGCAGGATCGTCGCGACGACCACGGTGATCGCCGCCGCGGTGACCCAAGGGATCACGAATCCACCCGCACCTTCACGCCCGCCCCCGCGACGGTCTCGTACACCCGCATGATCTGCTTGGCGACCACCGACCAGTCATAGCGCTGTACCGACTCCGTCCCGCAGTCGATGTAGCGCTGACGCAGGGCGTCGTCGGCGAGCACCTCGATCAGGCCCGTCGCCAGCGCGGCCGGGTCGTCGACGGGCACCAGCCGCCCGGCATTGCCGTCGTCGAGTACCCGCCGGAACGCGTCGAGGTCGCTGGCCACGACCGCGGTGCACGAGGCCATCGCCTCGACGAGCACGATGCCGAAACTCTCCCCACCGGTGTTGGGGGCGCAGTAGACATCGGCGCTGCGCATCGCGGCGGCCTTCTCGGTGTCGTCGACCTGGCCCAGGAGCCGCAGATGCCGGGCCAGCGGTCCGGCGGTGGCGCGCAGCTGGTCCTCGTCACCGCGGCCCACGACCAGGACCTCGAGGTCGGGAAACCGATCCACGAGGGCGGGCAGCGCGCCCAGCAGCACCGCCATGCCCTTTCGGGGTTCGTCGAAGCGACCGAGGAACAGCACTGTCTTGCCGGGTCGCGGGTAGCCGTCGAGTGGCCGCGCCGAGGCGAACGACGGGACGTCGACGCCGTTGGGTATCTCCACGGCATCGCTGCCCAGCGCCTCCATCTGCCAGCGCCGGGCCAGGTCGGACACCGCGATCCGCCCCACGATCTTCTCGTGCATCGGCCGCAGGATGGGCTCGAACACCGACAGGGTCAGCGATTTCGTCGTCGACGTGTGGAAGGTCGCGACGATCGGGCCCTCGGCGATGTTCAGCGCCAACATGGACAGGCTGGGGGCGTTCGGCTCGTGCAGATGCAGCACATCGAAGTCGCCCTGCTGGAGCCACCTCTTGACTCTGCGGTGGGTGGCCGGGCCGAACCGCAGCCGGGCGACCGAACCGTTGTAGGGAATCGGGACGGCCTTGCCGCCGGAGACCACATAGTCGGGCAGGGAGCCGTGGGCGTGTGGCGAGGCCGGCGCGAGCACGCTGACCTCATGGCCGTGACGGTGCATCACTTCGGCGAGCTGCAGCACATGGGACTGCACCCCGCCGGGAACGTCGAACGAGTACGGGCAGACCATGCCGATGCGCATCAGCGGCCGCCCATCAGGTCGCCTCCAGGCGGGCCCTGCGCTCATCGGAGAGGTCGGCCAGCCACTGCGGCTGCAGCATGTGCCAGTCGGCGGGGTGAGCGGCGATGTTGGCTGCGAACCGGTCCGCCAGGGCCTGCGTGATGACGGTGACGTCACCCGAGGACGTGTCGAGCTGCGGATAGACCCGGATGCCCCAGCCGTCGCCTTCATACCAGCAGTGCGCCGGAAACAGCGGGGCTCCGGTGCTGAGGGCGAGTTTGGCCGGTCCTGCGGGCAGTCGCGTCGGCTCGCCGAAGAAGTCGACCTGCACGCCGCTGCGTGTGAGGTCGCGGTCGGCCATCAGGCACACCACGCCGTTGTCCCGCAGCCGGTCGCACAGCACGTCGAACGGCGGTCGCTCGCCACCGGAAAGCGGCACCACCTCGAACCCGAGGCTTTCCCGGTACGCGAGAAACCGGTTGTAGAGCGACTCGGGCTTGAGGCGCTCGGCGACCGTGGCGAACCGTCCGTGGTTCTGCACCATCCACACGCCGGCCATGTCCCAGTTGCCGCTGTGGGGCAGCGCCAGCACCGCCCCGCGGCCGTGCTTCTCCATCGAAGTCCACACCATCTCGATGTCCTGCACACTCAATCGCCTGCCCAGCTCGGCATGATCCATCGACGGCAACCGGAAGGCCTCCCGCCAGTATCGCGCGTATGAGGCAAGCGAAGCACGGATCAGCTCGTCCGGCACCCTCTCGGGCGTCTCCCCGATCACCCGGGCAAGGTTCCTGCGCAGCTGTTCGGGCCCTCCGTTGCGCGCGAAGAAGTGTGCGCCGGCACCGAATGCGTTGCGCGCCACGAGTTCCGGAACGGAACGCACCACCTGCCAACCGGCGGCATATCCCCAGTCGCTGAGCTGGGCGCCCAGCGAGCCAGTGGTGGGAAGCCAACTGCCGCGATCGGATTTCGGCCCGGCCGGGTGCTGTGTCATTGTTCGGTGGTCTCGGGCTTCTCGGTGTCGGTCACCGTCTGCGGGCCCCTCCCGCTTCCGGGGGAAGGCTCCATCGCCCCGGCCGAGGTCCGCACACTGTGCAGCCGCTGGCCCACGGTCACCACACTGGCCACCGCCAGCACCCACATCGCCACGTCGAGCACCCACGGCAGCGGCACGAACGGCAGGTCGGACAGGTTCGCGCCGGCCAGGACGATGACCAGCCGTTCCGGGCGCTCGATCAGCCCGCCATCACCGGACAGACCGCTGGCCTCCGCACGGGCCTTGATGTAGGAGATGACCTGCGAGGACACCAGGCAGATCATCGTCGCGACCACCAGCTCGGCGCTGTCGCGCCCGAACGCGGCCCACCAGAGCAGCCCGCAGAACACCGCGCCGTCACTGATGCGGTCGCAGGTGGCGTCGAGGACAGCCCCGAAGCGGGTACCGCCGCCGCGTTCCCGCGCCATCGCGCCGTCGAGCATGTCGGCGAGCACGAAGACGCACACGGCGATCGCACCCCAGAACAACTGGCCGGTGGGAAACAGCGTGAGGGCGGCCAGCACCGAACCCGCGGTGCCCAGGATGGTGACGCTGTCCGGCGTCAGACCCAGGCGCAGCGCTCCCTTTGCCACCGGCTTCGACAGCTTCGCGTAGGCCGCGCGGGTCATCAGGTAGAAGTCGCTCACGGCCGCTTTTCCCACTCGGTGGCCAGCAGCTGCCGGGTGTCTCTGAGCAACTGCGGGATCACTTTGGAGTCCCCGATCACGGTGATGAAGTTGGCATCGCCGCCCCAGCGCGGCACGACGTGCATGTGCAGATGCTCCGACAGCGAGCCGCCGGCGGACGTTCCCAGGTTCAGGCCGACGTTGAAACCGTGCGGCCGCGAGACGGCCTTCATCACGCGAATCGCCTTCTGTGTGAACGCCATCAGCTCGGCGCTCTCCGCCTCGGTGAGGTTCTCGAGTTCAGCCACCCGCCGGTAGGGCACCACCATCAGGTGGCCGGGATTGTACGGGTAGAGATTGAGCACCGCATACACGAGTTCGCCCCGGGCGACGACCAGTCCGTCCTCGTCCGACATGTTCGGGATGTCGCTGAACGGCTCGGTCGAGGCAGCCGCGCCGGCCTTCACGGCGTCGGCGATGTAGGTCATCCGATGTGGCGTCCACAGCCGCTGCAGGTGGTCCGGGTCGCCGACGCCGCGGTCTACGATCGTGTCCTCCGGGTCCACGTCACCCCTCGTCTGCTGCGTCGACGACGACGAGTTCCGCTGTCGGCGTGGCGTTTTCCCGCCGCTCAACCCAGTTCACGATGGCGTCGACCGCCTTGTCGCGCGGAACTCCATTGATCTGCGTACGATCACCGAACCGGAATGACACGGCCCCTGCATCCACGTCACGGTCGCCCGCGAGCAGCATGAACGGAACCTTCTGGTTGGTGTGGTTGACGATCTTCTTGGCCATCCGGTCGTCGCTGGTGTCGACCTCGGCGCGGATGCCGCGCATCCGCAGGTGCGTCACCAACCCGTTCAGATAGTCGATGTGACCGTCGGCCACCGGGATGCCGACGACCTGCACCGGCGCGAGCCATGCCGGGAAGGCGCCCGCGTAGTGCTCGGTGAGCACGCCGAAGAACCGCTCGATCGACCCGAACAGCGCGCGGTGGATCAGCACCGGGCGCTGGCGGGAGCCGTCGGCGGCGGTGTATTCGAGCTCGAAGCGGTCGGGCATGTTGAAGTCGAGTTGGATCGTCGACATCTGCCAGCTTCGTCCCAGGGCGTCGCGCACCTGTACCGAGATCTTCGGTCCGTAGAACGCGGCGCCGCCCGGGTCGGGCACCAGTTCGAGACCGGACGACTCGCCGACTTCGCGCAGCGTGTCGGTGGCCTCGTCCCAGGTCTCGTCGGAGCCGACGTACTTCTCCGGATCCTTGGTGGACAACTCCAGGAAGAAGTCGTCGAGGCCGTAGTCGGCGAGCAGGTCGAGCACGAACTGCAGCAGCGACGCCAGTTCGTCGCGCATCTGTTCGCGGGTGGTGTAGATGTGTGCGTCGTCCTGGGTGAACCCCCTGGCCCGGGTGAGCCCGTGGACCACACCGGACTTCTCGTACCGGTAGACGGTGCCGAACTCGAACAGCCGCAACGGAAGTTCCCGATAGGACCGTCCGCGCGACCTGTAGATCAGGTGGTGCATGGGGCAGTTCATCGGTTTGAGGTAGTAGTTCTGCCCCGGCTTGCGCACCGTGCCGTCGTCGTTGAGCTCGGCATCGATGTGCATCGCCGGGAACATGCCCTCGGCGTACCACTCCAGGTGACCGGAGGTGACGTAGAGATTCTCCTTGGTCAGGTGGGGGGTGTTGACGAACTGGTACCCGGCTTCGATGTGCTTACGGCGCGAGTAATCTTCCATCTCGTTGCGGACGATGCCGCCCTTGGGGTGGAAAACCGGTAGGCCCGAACCCAATTCGTCGGGGAAGCTGAACAGGTCGAGCTCAGAACCGAGTTTGCGATGATCGCGGCGCTGGGCCTCCTCGAGGAGTTCGAGGTGGCGGTCGAGGGCCTCCTGTGACTCCCAGGCCGTGCCGTAGATGCGCTGCAGACTCGCGTTCTTCTGGTCGCCGCGCCAGTAGGCGGCCGAGCTGCGGGTCAGTTTGAACGCCGGGATGTAGCGCGTGGTCGGGATGTGCGGCCCGCGGCAGAGGTCGCCCCATTCGCGTTCGCGGGTGCGGGGGTTGAGGTTGTCGTAGGCGGTCAGCTCGTCGCCACCGACCTCCATGACGTCGGGATCGCCGGACTTGTCGTCGAT
Organism: Mycolicibacterium pyrenivorans; assembly: GCF_025821625.1. Lineage (GTDB taxonomy): Bacteria > Actinomycetota > Actinomycetes > Mycobacteriales > Mycobacteriaceae > Mycobacterium > Mycobacterium pyrenivorans. The sequence goes on along the minus strand of NZ_JACKSH010000023.1, from coordinate 35,735 downwards.
GAGTTCGAGTTTGTAGGGCTCACCGGCCAGCTCCTCGCGGGCCTGGTCCTTGGACTCGAAGACCCGGCGGGAGAACAGCTGGCCCTCCTTGACGATCTGGCGCATCCGCTTCTCGAGGGCCTCGAGGTCCTCTGGGGTGAACGGTTCGGCGACGTCGAAGTCGTAGTAGAAGCCGTCGGTGATGGGCGGGCCGATGCCCAGCTTGGCGTCGGGGAACAAGCCCTGTACCGCCTGGGCGAGGACATGGGCGGCCGAATGGCGGATGACGCTGCGTCCGTCGTCGGTGTCGGCGGCAACGGGCGTGACCTCGGCGTCGGCGGCGGGCACCCACGACAGGTCACGCAACCGCCCCTCGGCGTCGCGGACGACGACGACGGCGTCGACGGCTCCCCGGGTCGGCAATCCGGCGTCGCGCACCGCCTGCCCCGCGGTCGTCCCGGCAGCGACCCGGATCGGGGCTGCTGGGGCGGTGCTGGCGGCGGCGCTCATCGGGGGCTCTCCAAACGTTGGGTGGTTCTGGGGTCGCTGACCGCGACCATGCTATCGGGGCGAACCCTCACGTCCCGATACCAATGGGGCTATCCAGCCAGTGGTGCTCGACGCCGACCAGCTCCCCCGCCCAGGCGAGAGCGCCGAGCATCCACAACGTGACCACCACCACCGCCGCGGTGAACACCGCGCCCAGCGCCTGCACCGCCACGTGTTGCTGCTTGAACCACTCCATCGCCGCGTCGTAGCGGGTGCGCGCGTATGCCAGCAGTCTGCGTGCCCAGTCGAATTCAGTCGCCAGGATCGCCAGGCCGACGAACACGATCGCCCAGCCTGGGCCCGGGTAGGGAATGGCGAGGATGCCGACACCGAGGACCAGCAGTCCGACGACCCCGACGGCGATGCGGTAACCGAGGTCGAGGACCCGCCGTTCGCGAACCTTGTCGCGCCAGCGCGCCCATCGGCGGATGATCACCGGACGGTTGTCCTCGCTCACGGTAGACCCGGCTTCAGCTTGACGAACAGGGCGTGTGCCTCCGCGACCACGTCGTCTCCGTCGAGGATCCGGCCGGAGACGAAGATCTTGCGACCCTCGATCGAGTCGATGCCGGCGTCGACCCGGAGCTGCTTCTGCACCGGGGCGATCCTGCGGTAGTCGACGTGCAGGAACGCGGTGCGCTGCGCTCGGCTGCGACTGAGCTTGAACGCGGTGAACCCGAGCAGCGAATCGAACAGCAGTGCCACGGCGCCACCGTGGGCCGCTCCGTTGCGACCCAGGTAATAGCGGCGGAAATGCGCGGTGCCTACGACGCGGCCGTCTTCGGTGACGTGCAGATCCAGCGGCACCTGCAGGATGTTGCCGCCGTTGGGCAGGTCCATCCTGCGGCCAGACGGCGACGACCACTCGTCGGCGTCGTAGGGCGCAAGCAGCTGCGAGGCCTTCTCGAGGAGGTCGGCGGCTTCGGTGATCACGTCATCGGGCGCGTCGGCGGCACGCGCGTGGTCCTGCAGCGAACGCACCGCCTCGACGAAACGCCCGTAGTCCGGTCCGCCGCTGCGGGTGGGTTCCGGCGGATTGAATCCCCCACCTGCGTGTGCATCGACGGATTCATGGGCGGCCACCCGCTTACCGTATTGGTTGTCTCATGCGTCGGCCGCCCCGGCGTTGCTCAACGTGTCGAATTCGGCGTCGGTGAGCTCGATCTGCGCGGCGGCGACGTTCTCCTCCAGATGGGCGACCTTGGAGGTTCCCGGGATGGGCAGCATCACCGGTGAGCGCCTGAGCAACCAGGCCAACGCCAGCTGCGAGGGGGTGGCGCCGTGGTCGGCGGCGATGCTCTGCAACGGTCCGTCGGCGGCCGCGAGCGGCCCCGCGGCCAGCGGAAACCACGGGATGAAGGCGATGCCTGCGGTTTCGCACGCGTCGAGGACGGGTTCGGCGGTGCGAACCGTCAGGTTGTACATGTTCTGCACCGAGACGATCGGGGCGACCGAGCGCGCCGCGTCGAGTTGTTCGGCGGTGACCTCGGACAGTCCGATGTGCCGGATCTTGCCTTCGCGCTGCAACGCTGCCAGCTCACCGATCTGGTCCTCGGCGGGGAACTTGGTGTCGATGCGATGCAGTTGGAACAGGTCGATGGTGTCCACGCCCAGACGGCGCAGGCTCATCTCGCACTCCTGGCGCAGGTAAGCCGGATAACCCAATACGGGCCACTGGTCCGGACCGGTGCGCAGCAGACCCGCCTTCGTCGCGATGACGACCCCGTCGTAGGGGTGCAGCGCCTCGCGGATCAGTTCTTCGGACACGTACGGGCCGTAGGAGTTCGCGGTGTCGATGAAGTCGACTCCGAGTTCTGCTGCCCTGCGCAGGACTCTGATGCACTCGTCGCGGTCGGCCGGTGGGCCCCAGACGCCGTCACCCGTCAGGCGCATCGCGCCGAAGCCGAGACGATTGACGGTGAGGTCGCCACCGAGGGTCAAGGTCGAGGTCACGGTGACGACGGTACGCCGGCGATGACAAGCTGACATCCGTGAAGTTGAGCGCCCTGTCGGGCAAGCCGCTGACCTACACCGAGGTCGGGGCGACTGCGGGGCCGATGCCTCCCGGGTACCACCACCTGCGAAAGTCGTCGGTGATCGGCCGGGGACGCGACCGGTTCGACGAGGCTGCGGCAAACGGGATGCGCTGGGGGATGCTGCGCGGGGCGGGTCTGCGGGTGGAGGCGGCCACGCCGGTCGCCGAGGTCGGCGCCGAGGTGTTGGTCCACCTCGGGCCGGTGGTCGCCCCGTGCCGAGTGGTCTACGTCGTCGACGAGCCCGACCGTCGCGGCTTCGCTTACGGGACGCTGCCCGGGCACGCCGAATCCGGTGAGGAGCTCTTCCTGGTCCGCTACGACCCGGCCACCGAAGACGTGATCGCCGAGGTGGTCGCGTTCTCCCGGCATGCGACGTGGTGGAGCCGGCTCGGCTCTCCGGTGACGTCGCTGCTGCAGCGGCTGATCACCGATCGCTATCTGAGGGCGCTCTGACGGTTCGGCCAGGGCGCCGCGTTGTCACAAACGCGATATCGCCCGTGCGTGAGCCGTTTGCGGTGGTCAACGGTAACCTGAAGACCCATAATTGACGCTCGACTAAACGGACGGTGACGGTGAACGATCAAGCCGGCGTGGAGACTGCGCATCTGCGCGTCGCGGAACTGGTGCGGGGACTGCACAACAGGTCCGACACCGATTCCGACACCGTGGTGGCGGAGCTTGCCGAGCACGCCGCCGTCGAGATCCCCGGCGCGCAGTACGCAGGCATCACTCTGAGCCGCAACGCCAAGCAGATCGAGACTCCGGCGGCGACGCATCACTGGCCGCTGCTGCTCGACAAGATTCAGCAGCGTCATCTTGAGGGCCCGTGCCTGTCGGCGGCGTGGGACGAGAAGACCGTCCATGTCGCCGATCTGGAAACCGAGGAACGGTTCCCCAACTATCGTCGGGACGCGCTGTCCGAGACGCCGATCCGGTCGATCATGGCTTTTCAGATGTTCATCGCGGGCGAGACCATAGGCGCCCTGAACGTCTACTCCGAGCAACCGGGGGCGTTCGGGTCGGAGTCGCGCAACCTGGGTTTGATCTTCGCGGCGCACACGTCGGTCGCGTGGAATTCGGCGCGCCGCGACGAACAGTTCCGCCGCGCCCTGTCCAGTCGCGACATGATCGGACAGGCCAAGGGCATGATCATGGAACGCTACGGCGTCGACGCGGTTCAGGCGTTCGAGCTGCTGCGCAAGTTGTCGCAGGATTCGAACGTGCCGCTGATCCAGGTCGCCACCGATCTGGTCTCTCAGGCCCAATCCCCGGCCAAGTAAGCCACACCACCGCGTTCACCGGCGCGGGACGGATGGGCTCGGGTCGCGGCCGCGCAGCGCGGAAGCGTGACTTCGAAACCTGGGTCTCGAAGTACACGCTCCGCGCCTCGAGCAGGTGACCTATGTTCCCGCCCGATGCGTGCTGCGCGTCGCTCTACCGGTTGTCCCAGCGGTCGCGGCCCAGCGGCTCCGTTCCGGTGACCAACGCCCTGGGGATGTCAGCGTTGGCCGCGGGTGCGGCGGCCTGATCCCCTTGGGAGGCTGACCAATCGGTGCCGATACAGAGCAGATCGGACGGCACGGGGATCTCATTGGGCAGCGGCACCGGCAGGCCGGGGATCGACGGGATGTTCAGCGGCGGGGGCGCGATCAGGTTGGACAGACCGGTCGCCGCAAGCGGGGTCAGCGGATCCGGCGGCGCCGGAACACCCACACTGGCAGCTCCTGCCGCGCCCGGTGCCGGTGCAGGCGGCGGCGGCATCACCCCGGCTACCGAGGAAGCCGCGTCCTGCACGGTGCGCATCACACCGGGTGGCGTCAGCAGGTCGGCGACCGTCACCGAACTGCCCGGGGTTCCCGGAATCGGCGGTTGCGGCGTGCCGGTGTTGACGCCCACCGAAGATGGCGGGGTCGGCGGGAACGGTGGAACCGGGTTGTTGACGGCGACGCTCGACGAGCCGGGCGGCACGGGCGGCGCCGGCGGCGCCACCGCGTTGACCGGGGTGTTCGTCGACGACGGTGGGACAGGCGGTGCAGGCGGCGTCACTGCGGGGACCGAAGCTCCCGCCGGGACACCGGGAACCGGCGGCGCCGGTGGCGTCACGACTCCCGCTGGGACTGCGGCATTTCCACCCGGGGCGGGAGGGAGGGGCGGCGCGGCCACTCCAGCGTCACCGAAGATCGGTGCGGCCGGTGCCGGCGGAGCCGGCGGAGTCCCTCCGGGGACGGCCGCGGCCGCGGGAGCAGCAGGAGCAGGCGGACCCCCGGGACCAGTGGCACCTGCGGCACCTGCGGCACCTTCGACTGGAGCGCCGCCGGGTAGTCCGGCGGGAGCCGCGACGCCCGCATCACCGAAGATCGGTGCAGCCGGCGCTGCCGGTCCAGCGGGCGCGACGTTGGCGGCGGCGGCATCGATCGGAGCACCGGAGGCAGGCGGCGCGGGGGGCGTCACCAGACCGGCCTCACCGACAACCGGAGCACCCGGGGCGTCCGGCGCAGGCGGCGTCACCACACCAGCCTCACCAACCACCGGAGCACCCGGGGCGCCCGGCGCAGGCGGCGTCACCACACCAGCCTCACCAACCACCGGAGCACCCGGCGCACCCGGCGCAGGCGGCGTCACCACACCAGCCTCACCAACCACCGGAGCACCCGGCGCGCCCGGCGCAGGCGGCGTCACCACACCAGCCTCACCAACCACCGGAGCACCCGGCACACCCGGCGCAGGCGGCGTCACCACCTCAACCGACGAACCCGAAGGCGTCGCAGGCACGGGCGGAGCAGGCGGCGTCACCACACCAGCCTCACCAACAACCGGAGCACCCGGCACACCCGGCGCAGGCGGCGTCACCACACTCGACGAACCCTCCACCGGCACACCCGGACCACCCGGAGCCGGCGGCGTCACCACACTCGACGAACCCTCCACCGGCACACCCGGACCACCCGGAGCCGGCGGCGTCACCACCTCAACCGACGAACCCGCAGGCGTCGCAGGCACCGGCGNTGCAGGCGGCGTCACCACACTCGACGAACCCTCCACCGGCACACCCGGACCACCCGGAGCCGGCGNCGTCACCACCTCAACCGACGAACCCGCAGGCGTCGCAGGCACCGGCGGTGCAGGCGGCGAGAAGGTTTCCACTGTGGTCGCCGCCGGTGTCGCCGGGGCGGGAGGTGCTGGCGGCGAGAAGGTTTCGACCGTATTCGCGACGGGCGTGCCGGGAGCGGGCGGCGCCGGCGGTGTCACCACACCCGACGAACCCTCCACCGGCACACCCGGACCACCCGGAGCAGGCGGCGCCACGATGCCCGCCTCACCGACAACCGGCACACCCGGTGCGGGCGGCGCCGGCGGCGTCACCACACCAGCCTCACCAACAACCGGAGCACCCGGTGCGGGCGGCGCCGGCGGCGCCACCACGCCAGCCTCACCAACAACCGGAGCACCCGGCGCAGGCGGCGCCGGCGGCGCCACCACACCAGCCTCACCAACAACCGGCACACCCGGCGCAGGCGGCGCCGGCGGCGCCACCACACCAGCCTCACCAACAACCGGAGCCCCGGGTACCCCCGGACCACCGGNGGCCGCGTTACCGGCGGCCGCAGCAACCGGTGCACCCGGCGCANGGACACCGTCGGCAGGCACCGCACCGGCGGCACCCTCGACCGGCGCCCCGGGAACCCCCGGACCACCCGGGGCCGCGTTACCGGCGGCCGCAGCANCCGGTGCACCGGGTGCGGGCACACCCGGAGGCGGTACCACGCCGGCGTCGCCGATGATCGGGGCACCCGGTGCCGGCGGCGCGGGAGGCGTGCCCACTCCGGCGGGTATCGCCGCGGCACCGCCAGGTACCGGTGGAGCCGGCGGTGTCGCCACCCCGGCTTCACCGATGATCGGAGCGCCCGGGACCGGCGGCGTCGGCGGACCGACGTTGGTCACGGGCGTGCCGACGGGCGCGCCCGGAACCGGCGGCAGCGGAGGCGTACCGGCGCCCCCGGAGTTCACCGCGGGAACCCCCGGAACCGGAGGTGCGGGAGGCGTCGCTCCCGACGACGGGATGGACACCGAGGCCGGTGGGCGCGGTGGAACCGGGGGCGTGCCCGCACCGGTCGCACTCGCCGCCGGGACCGCCGGCGACGGCGGGACCGGAGGCGTGGCACCCGATGACGACCGCGATACCGAGGCCGGCGGGCGCGGCGGCACGGGCGGTGTGCCCACCGAGGAGGAACTTGCCGGCGGCACGACCACCGGAGGGGCGGGTTGTCCAGGACCGCCGGTGAACGACGACGCCGCCCGCTGCAGCGACTGGGGAATGTCGGCGGGGTTGGAGACGATTTGCTGCAGGATCCCCACACACGGCACGCCTCCCCGCGTCGGGTCAGCGGTCGCCACCGGGCTGAGCAAGGGGGCGCTCAAGAACATCCCCGCGCTGCCCATCATGACAACGACGATGCCCTTCTTGGTCCGTGACATGTGCTCCCCAGTCTTTCTGCGTCCGTGCCGCGCGAATTACATCCGCGTAGTTACCGGGCTTACTGAACCGACAATTTCTAAATTCGCCGCCGCGACAATTCTGGCGTTACGGAACCGTTGCGAAGGAGAAGCGGTCCCGTCACCTTGGACCGCCGTGACCTGCACGAACAAAACGTCGACCGCACCACACCAATCGCACCCGTCTGGGAATTGAAACGCCTTCCGCGGCGTCGGTGCCGATCCGGCACCCGACCTATGCTCACGCGAAGGACAGGACGTGCCGACGCGAAGGCACCGCTCAGCACGACGGCACCCGCATCGCAAGCCGTGTTGCTGGGAACAGCGCGGCGCTCGTGCGGGGCCCGAGGACCCGGCCGAGTACCGCGGGCCCAAAATGGTTGCTGCACTGCACCAGACCGGGTGGCGTCACCGTTCCGTTGCGCCCCCGATGAGCATCATCGCGAACCACCGCACCGACCACCGTCATGGGGTTGAGGACCATTGGCCCTGTCTGTGAGAGTCGGACGCGAGCAGTGTTGGTAATGAACCGAACGGAGGTCACGATGCGCGCGCCACAGGTTCAGCTGGCGGTGATCGTCGATGCGCTGCAACTGGCCTGCCGGGCGCCTTCGCTGCACAACAGCCAGCCGTGGCGCTGGGTGGCCACCGACCACACCGTCGAGTTGTTCGCTGACATGGCGCGACTGGTCCGATCCGCCGACACCGCCGGGCGTGAAGCCCTGATCAGTTGCGGCGCGGTTCTGGACCACTTCCGGGTGGCGATGGCCGCGGCAGGCTGGGCAGCCACCGTGCACCGCTTCCCCAACCCGAACGATCCCCACCACGTCGCGACGCTCGAGTTCACCGCGGCGCCGGTCTCCGACGCGCACAGACGTCGTGCCGATGCGATCCTTTTGCGGCGCACCGACCGGCTGCCCCTGACTGCGCCACCGGACTGGGATGAACTGGCGAGCATCCTCGGCGAGGATGCGGGCACCGACGCGGTGCGGGTGGACGTCGTCGCCGACGAATCGCGGGACGCGCTCGCCGAGGCCTCTCACCTCATCGAGGTGCTCCGCCTCTACGACTCCGACTACCACGCCGAATTACATTGGTGGACAGCTGACTTCGTTGCCACTGACGGAGTTCCCCGGAGCTCACTGATCTCGGCGGCCGAAAGTGAGCGTGTCGACGTCGGGCGCGCATTCCCGGTTGTCCCGCAGGCCGAACGGCGTAGCCACGTCGAGGAAGACCGCTCGAGAATCCTCGTCCTGTCGACCGAGGAAGACAGCAGGGAAAGCGTATTGCGTTGCGGCGAAAACCTTTCCGTCGTGCTACTGAACGCCACCATGGCGGGGTTGTCGACCTGTACGCTGACCCATATCACCGAGGTGCCAGCAGGTAGGGAGGTCGTCGCCTCGCTCATCCCCGGTGACACCATCCCCCAGGTGATCGTGCGGGTGGGTCTGGCCCCGGCGTTGGAGGCCTCTCCCCCGCCGACACCGCGCCGGCCGATCGACGAGATCCTTCAAATACGAAGGGGGTCAGCATGTTAGACCGCACCCCGACACCTTGCATCGTGGTCGGAATCGACGGCTCGCCGTCCGCGGTCGATGCCGCGCTGTGGGCGATCGACGAAGCGGTCGAGCGCGACATCCCGTTGCGGTTGGTGTACGTCATCGAGCCGACCGAAGAGGCACAGATCGATCCGCAGGACGAGGCGCGCCGCATCGCCACTGCCGAGGTGGCGGTGCGTTACGCCCTCACCGCGGTGGAGTCCACGGAGCGGCCCGTCAAGATCGAGATCGAGATCCTTCAAGCTCGCCCGGTCCAGGCACTGCTGGAGGCGTCACAGCCTGCTGCACTGCTCTGCGTCGGGGCGCGGGGACTCAAGCACGCCACCCAGGGCCGCATCGGCTCGACCGCGGCCGCCGTGGCGTCCGCGGCGCGTTGTCCCGTGGCGATCGTGCGCGCCCACCGTCCCCACCGCAATCACAGCCGCGCGGTGGTGATCGAGATCCACGACACCGCCGGCGGCGGCGCGGTGCTGCAACGCGGACTCGACGAGGCCAGGCGCCGGGGCTCCCCGGTTCGGGTGCTGACACCCGCACGGATGTACCCTGAGGTCCACGCCCAATGGGAGCGCAGACTGGCGGAGTGGCAGCGCCGCTACCCCGATCTCGACATCACCTCGGTGCGCACGCAGGGAGACACCCTGGACTACGTCACCGCGAACGCCGACTCGATTCAGCTCCTGGTGGCCGGCCGCGGACGGCCGGGCGGCGTCGGCGCGCTCGTCGGCGCGCCGGGCAACGCCGCGCTGCGAGACACGGACTGTTCGATACTGGTGTGCGAACCGCACAACGCACTGTGACGGTGCCGATCCACAGGGGGTATGACGTCGCATCATGGTGAAGGTTTTCCTGGTGGACGACCACGAAGTCGTCCGGCGCGGCCTGATCGATCTGCTCGGCAGCGATCCGGAACTCGATGTCGTCGGCGAGGCCGGGTCCGCGGCCGAAGCGCTGGCGCGCATTCCAGCGCTGCGGCCCGATGTCGCCGTCCTCGATGTTCGACTTCCCGACGGCAACGGCATCGAACTGTGTCGCGATCTGCTCTCCCGGCTCCCCGATCTGCGCTGCCTCATGCTGACCTCGTTCACTTCGGATGAGGCCATGCTCGATGCGATCCTCGCCGGCGCGAGCGGCTACGTGGTCAAGGACATCAAGGGAATGGAGCTGGCCAAGGCCATCAAGGAGGTCGGCTCGGGCCGGTCCCTGCTCGACACCAGGGCGGCGGCGGCGCTGATGTCCAAGCTGCGCGGCGAGGGCGAACACCCTGATCCGCTCTCCGGCCTGACCGACCAGGAGCGCGTGCTGCTCGACCTGCTCGGCGAGGGGCTGACCAACAAGCAGATCGCCGCGCGGATGTTCCTGGCCGAGAAAACCGTCAAGAACTACGTTTCGCGTCTGCTGGCCAAGCTCGGCATGGAGCGACGCACCCAGGCGGCGGTGTTCGTGTCCAGGCTCGACCGGCACCACCGGCCCGGCCAGCCCTAGGCGCCACCGGGCCTACCTCCCTCACGTCAGCGGGTAGCCGTCTTGCTGCACAACGACTTCCGACAGGGCGCGGCGCGGCGTCGGGGGTAACGGGTCGGCGTTGACCGGTGCCCAGCCGATCCGCAGCATCATCTGCGGGTGCCCTTCGTCACCGAACACGTCGTCACGTACCGCCTCCCGGGTGTCGGCGAACTCCAGCGGCTCGGTGATCGGGCAGCTCGCCAGACCCAACGCCGTCGCAGTCAGCAGCACCACGCTGGTCGCCTCACCCGCGCGCAGCCGCGACAATGGGTCGTCCTCGACCGTGCCCAGCGCGAGAACGACGGCGTTCTCCTGGGCGGGCTCGGTGTTCGGCGCCTGCGCCAGCACGCCACCGGCGAACGTCCGCACCGGGATCGGGCCCGTCCCGTCGGCACCGGGAACACTCCGCGCCGGCACGCCCGCTGTCGAGGCGTATCGGCCGCTCCAGGTGGCCAGTTCGGCCAGGTACTCCTTGTCCTTTCCGTGCCGATACGCCGCTTCGGTGACCAGCCGCTTGAGATTCTCCAGATCATCGATCCGGCGCAGGGTCACTCCGGCGCGGGCTGCCCGGGCGCCCATCAGTGCGATGTCCCCACGGGGCACCGGCCACGAACTGTAGTGCCGGCGATCGGTACGCCTGCGTGGAATCGCGGCGGCCAGCGCCACATCGAGTTCCGCCGCCGGATAGCTGTGCAGGTCGAGTGCGGCGAGGTGGTTCGGCTCGGCGGGGTTGGGGAAACGATGGACCTTCGACTGCCAGCCGAGCGCGGCCAGCGCCACTACGCAGTGGTTCAGCGCCGCCCCGCAGCTGAGCATGAGGTCGCGGCCGTCGGGGTCGGTACTGGGCAGGAGCAGTTCAGGGTTGGCATACAGGTGCACGCCATGGTCAGCCAACCGCCATTGCCACGGTTGGGAGTTGTGCACCGACGGGGCACGGACAGCCAGCGACAGCGCCGACCGGATGGTCTCGGAATCTGGAACCTGCGCACTCATCGCGCCACCCTTCAGCCAGTGTCGACATCCAGGGTGCGCTGTGTGACGGGGCAAGCGAGAGGGCACAAAGACCTCTCATGGGTCAGCTAATTCGCCGACTGTGTGAGCCACACCGCGGTGTCCGGAGGCAGAGTTCGGTCGACGCCCGGCGCCGACGACAGTGCCACCGTCGCCACCTCCGGCAGCGGCACCGGGGTATCACCGGTGTTCACCCAACACTGCGCTCCGCCACGTTCGAACGCTGCGACATCGGGGGCGACGGTCAGCCACTTGACGTCTCCGGCGTCGCGCCACATCGAGGGCCGGAGACGCAGTGCCGCCCGGTAGAGGTTCAGCGTCGAATCGGGATCGCGGTCCTGTGCCTCCACGCTGTGCTCGGCCCAGTGTTCCGGCTGCGGCAACCAGGTGACGGTGCCGTCGTCCGGCCCGAATCCGTAGGGTACCGATGTCGCGGTCCACGGCAACGGGATTCGGCATCCGTCACGACCGACGTCGGTGAAGCCCGACTGCGCCCATGTCGGGTCCTGGCGCACTTCGCCGGGCAGGTCCTCGATCTCCTCGAGCGCCAATTCCTCGCCCTGGTACACGTAGGCGGTACCGGGCAACGCCAACTGCACGAGCGCCGCGGCACGGGCGCGGCGGCGCCCCAACGCGTGGTCGGCGTCCTCGTCAGCCCAGCGCCCGCGCTCCCAGTCCGTGCCGACCAGGTGCGGCGGTTGCGACCGGGCGAACCGGGTCACCGTGCGGGTGACGTCGTGGTTGGACAGCACCCAGGTCGGAGGTGCCCCGACGGTGGCAGCGGCACTGATGGCGTCGTCGACCACGGCGCGCAGGATCTCGGCGCGCCAGGGCGTGCGCAGGAAGTCGAACTGGAACGCCGTGTGCAGTTCGTCGGGCCGCAGATACCGGGCCAGGCGCTCGTTGCTGGACACCCATGCTTCGGCGATGAAGATCCGTTCGGGGGCGTAGCGGTCGGCCACCGACCGCCATCCGCGGTAGACGTCGTGCACGCCGTCCTGGTCCCAGGCCGGATGACCGGCGCGACTCTCCACGAGGGCCTGCGAAGCGTCGTTCCCGTCGTCGGCGTCGGGCAACCCAAATGCCTTGACCAGACCGTGTGCCACGTCGATGCGGAAGCCGTCGACGCCACGGTCGAACCAGAAAGCCAGGATGTCCTCGAACTCGCCGCGCACCTCATCGTGGTCCCAGTTGAGGTCGGGCTGACCGGGGGCGAACAGATGCAGATACCACAGGGAGCCCGGGTCGTCGCCGATCCTTGTCCACGCCGGACCGCCGAAAACGCTCTGCCAGTTGTTGGGCGGCAGCGCACCGTCGGCACCGCGACCGGGCCGGAAGTGGTAACGCTGCCGCGCAGCGGGATCACCGGCGAGCGCGGCACGGAACCACGGGTGCCCGTCGGAGGTGTGGTTGGGCACGATGTCGAGGATCACGCGGATGCCGAGGGCATGCGCCTCGGTGATCAACGCCTGCGCCTCGTCGAGGGTGCCGTACGCCGGTTCGATGTCGCGGTAGTCGGCCACGTCGTAGCCCGCGTCGGCCATCGGCGAGGGATACCACGGATTGATCCAGATGGCGTCGACGCCCAACTTCGCCAGGTACGGGAGCCGGGCGCGCATGCCCTGGACATCGCCGATGCCGTCGCCGTTGCCGTCAGCGAAGCTGCGGATGTAGACCTGGTAGACGACGGCGGTCTGCCACCAGGACGGAACTGCGGAAGGCACGGCACTCCTCGAACATCGCGTAAGCGTTTACGTCACCAGATTCCCGATATACCGAGGGTCTGTCAATCGGAGACCCAGAGACGTAAATAGTTACGGTGCGCTACGTTCCGGTGCGATGATCCCGAAGCAGACGGTCAACATGACCGATGTGGCGCGGCGGTCGGGTGTCTCGATCGCCTCGGTGTCGCGCGCGCTGCGCGGTGAGAGCGGCGTCTCCCCCGCCACCCGGAGCCGAATACTGTCGGCGGCGCGCGAACTGGCCTACGTGGTCTCACCCGAGGCGTCGCGACTCTCCGGCGGCACCACCGGCCGCGTCGGTGTCGTCGTGCCCCGCGTGGACGCGTGGTTCTACTCGACGATGCTCGCCGGCATCGCCGGCGAATTCGACGCCGTAGGTGTCGATCTGGTCCTCTGCGCGCTACCGGACGCTCCGGCACGGCACCGGTTCTTCGAGGCGCTTCCGTTGCGCCGCAAGGTGGATGCCGTGATCGTCGTCTCCGTCCCGCTGACCACCCGGGAGCACACCCGCCTCGACCAGTTGGGGCTGCCCACCGTGTTCGTGGGGGGCCATCATCCGCGGGCGGACCAACCGTGGGTCGGCATCGACGACGAACGTGCCGCACAGCAGGCCGTCGGGCATCTGCTGCGCATCGGTCACCGTGACATCGCGATGATCCAGGCCGGCGACGACGGCGGGACACCTTGGGCCACCAACGAGGCCCGCATCCGCGGATTCCACCGACAGATCGGCGGGGCGGGCCTCGCCGAGCCGATCGTGGAGACCGTCGAGTGGGGCATCGACGGCGGTGCGCGGGGCATGGAGCTGCTGCTGAGTCGCCCGCAACTGCCCACCGCGGTGTTCTGCCATTCCGACGAGATCGCCCTCGGTGCCCTGCGCACGCTACGACGATCAGGAATCTCTGTCCCGCAGCAAATCTCGGTGATCGGTGTCGACGATCACCCGTCGGCCGAGATCGCCGAGCTGACGACGGTCGCTCAGCCGGTTCGGGAACAGGGGCGCATCGCGGCGGGGCTGGCGCTCGCGCACCTCGACCCCGAGAGGCCGCAGGCCGCACCCACGGTGACGACACTTCCGACCCGGCTGGTCATCCGCGGCTCGACCGCCCCGCCACGGTGACACCACTACCCCAACGAGGCTGTGAACTGTGACACACTCATCGGCGTACCGAATGTGCTGCCCGGGGCCCTCATCCGGACCCGGGCGTCGTTGCAGGCTTCTTGGACGAGGACGTGATGAGACGAAATCAGTTCGCCCGCGGGCGGTGCCGCCGCGCAATCGCGCTGGCCAGCGCGCCTCTGGTCGCGGCAACACTGTTGTCCGGCTGCGGCAGTCAGGGGGGTCCCCCGACATTGACGTGGTACATCCTGCCCGACAACGGCGGCTCGGCCGCTCGCGCCCAGGAATGCGCGGACGCCTCAGGCGGGGCCTACCAGGTGCGAATCGAGTCGCTGCCCAGCACCGCCACTGCCCAGCGCGAGCAGATGGTCCGCCGACTGGCGGCCGGGGACACCTCGATCGACGTCGTGAGTCTCGACGTGGTGTTCACCGCGGAGTTCGCCAACGCCGGCTTCCTCCGCCCCTACACCGCTGAGGAGACCACTCGGCTGACGGCCGGGATGTTGCCGTCACCGGTAGAGACAGGTATGTGGGACGACCAACTCTTCGGAGCGCCTTACAAGTCCAACGCCCAGCTGCTGTGGTACCGCAAATCAGAGGCGGCCGCGGCAGGAGTGGATCCCACCAGCCCGACCTTCACGTGGGATGAGATGCTCAAAGCCGCTGTGGGTCAAGGCAAGAAGATCTCCACCCAAGGGCAGCGATACGAGGGCTACATGGTGTGGATCAACGCCCTGGTGTTGTCCGCCGGCGGCGAGGTGCTGCAGGACGTGGAGGCCGGTCGCAACGCCAAACCGTCGTTGGCCAGCCCCGCAGGGGACAAGGCCGCCGAGATCGTCGGCAACCTCGCGCGCTCCAGCGCCGCACCTGTCGATCTGTCGAACGCCGCCGAGGAGCAGGCCCGCGCGACGTTCCAGTCGCAGGAGGGCATGTTCATGCTCAACTGGCCGTATGTGCTCGCGGCGGCACGCAGCGCCGCCGAAGAGGGCACGCTCCCCCAGGAAGTGGTCGACGACATCGGCTGGGCCCGCTACCCGAGGGTGCTCCCCGACCGCCCCAGCGCACCGCCGCTCGGCGGCGCCAACCTGGGTATCGGCGCGTACTCAGAGCACCCCGACGAGGCGGTCGCGCTGGTCGAGTGCATCAACGCCGAGCCGAAGGCCACCCAGTACATGCTCGACGAGAGCGAACCGTCGCCCTACGCCGCGTCCTATGACGATCCGGCCATCCGCGCCGAATACGCCAACGCCGACCTGATTCGGGAATCCATCGCCGAGGGCGGTCCCCGCCCGCTGACCCCGTTCTACACCGACGTGGCAGGGGCGGTCACCCAGACCTGGCACCCCCCGGCCTCGGTGACCGCGGAAACCCCGGAAAGGACAGACCAATTCATGGCTGACGTGCTGGCGGGAAGGCGACTGCTGTGACCACCGTCGAGAAACCACCGCCCATCCAGAAGGATCCCGGTAAACCGGCCGTCAGCGAGCGGATCCGCGGCGAGCGACGCCTCGGCCTGTACCTGACGCTTCCGTCGTACCTGGTGATGCTGCTCGTCACCGCCTACCCGCTCGGGTATGCGTTGGTGTTGTCGCTGTACAACTTCCGGCTCACCGACCCAGGAGGACGCACGTTCGTCGGACTGAGCAACTTCGGCGTCATCCTCACCGACCCGGTGTGGTGGAACGACTTCGTCACCACGCTTGCGATCACCGTGGTCACGGTCGCCATCGAGTTGGTCCTCGGGTTCTGGTTCGCGTTCGTGATGCTGCGGATCATCCGGGGCCGTGGCCCACTGCGCACCGCGATCCTGATCCCCTACGGCATCGTCACCGTGGTGTCGGCGTTCATCTGGCGCTACGCGTTCGCCATCGACTCCGGATTCGTCAATCAGTGGCTCAACCTCACCGACTTCGACTGGTTCGGCGGTCGCTGGTCGGCGATCTTCGTCATCTGTCTCTCCGAGATCTGGAAGACCACGCCGTTCATCTCGCTGCTGCTGCTCGCCGGGTTGGTGCAGGTGCCCGAGGACATGCAGGAGGCGGCCAAGGTCGACGGCGCCACGGCATGGCAGCGACTGTGGAAGATCACGTTGCCGAACATGAAGGCCGCCATCATGGTCGCGCTGTTGTTCCGCACCCTCGACGCGTGGCGCATCTTCGACAACCCGTACGTGATGACGGCAGGCGCCAACAACACCGAGACGATCTCCTTCCTGGCCTACCGGCAGAACGTCACGCTGGTGAACCTCGGGATGGGTTCGGCGGTCTCGGTCCTGCTGTTCCTGACCGTCGTCGCGATCGCATGGATCTTCATCAAGGTCTTCAAAACCGACCTCTCGCAAGTCAGGGGTGACCAGTGACCAGCGCCAAGAGCACCCGATGGTGGACGATCGCGGGCATCGTCATCGTGATCTACAGCTTCGTTCCGCTGCTGTGGATGATCAGCCTCGCGCTGAAACCGCCGTCCGACATCGTCTCCCGTAATCCACAGTTCCTGCCGAGCACGTTCACTCTTGACAACTTCGTGCAGATCTTCAGCCAGCCGCTGTTCATCCGGGCGCTGATCAACTCGATCGGCATCGCGGTGATCGCGACGGTCATCTCGGTGATCATCGCGATGTTCGCCGCGTATGCCATTGCGCGGCTGGAGTTCCCGGGCAAGAAGCTGCTGCTCTCGCTGGCGCTGGGGATCGCGATGTTCCCGCAGGCGGCACTGGTGGGTCCGCTGTTCGACATGTGGCGGGGGCTGGGCATCTACGACACGTGGATCGGCCTGATCATCCCCTACCTGACATTCGCACTGCCGCTGTCGATCTGGACGATGTCGGCGTTCTTCCGTCAGATCCCCTGGGAGATGGAACATGCCGCCCAGGTGGACGGGGCGACGCAGTGGCAGGCGTTCCGCAAGGTGATCGTGCCGTTGGCGGCACCCGGGGTGTTCACCACGGCGATCCTGACATTCTTCTTCTGCTGGAACGACTTCCTGTTCGCCATCTCGCTGACGTCCACCGACAGCGCCCGCACGGTGCCCGCGGCGCTGGCGTTCTTCCAGGGCGCGTCGTACTTCGAGTCACCGGTGCCCTACATCATGGCGGCGTCGGTGATCGTGACGATCCCCGTCGTCATCTTGGTCCTCATCTTTCAGCGGCGCATCGTCGCCGGTCTGACCTCCGGAGCAGTGAAGGGATAACCCCATGGCAGCAATAACGATGCGCAACATCGTCAAGAAGTACGGCGACGGCTTCCCCGCCGTCAACGATGTGAGCCTCGACATCGCCGACGGCGAGTTCGTCATCCTCGTCGGCCCGTCGGGCTGCGGGAAGTCGACCCTGCTGCGGATGATCGTCGGCCTCGAGGACATCACCTCAGGTGACATGCTGATCGGCGACGAGCGGGTCAACGACAAGCAGCCTCGTGACCGCAACCTGGCGATGGTCTTCCAGAACTACGCGCTGTACCCGCATCTGACCGTGTTCGAGAACATCGCGTTCCCGCTTCGGCTGTCCGGCAAGCACTCCGACGAGGAGATCCGCAAGCTCGTCACCGAAGCTGCGGACACCCTGGAACTCGGTGAGCACCTCGACCGCAAGCCGGCCAATCTCTCCGGCGGGCAGCGCCAGCGGGTGGCGATGGGGCGTGCGATCGTGCGCAATGCCGACGCGTTCCTGTTCGACGAGCCATTGAGCAACCTCGACGCCAAGCTGCGCGGGCAGATGCGCACCGAGATCCTGCGGCTGCAACGACGTTTGGGCGTCACCACCGTCTACGTCACCCACGACCAGACCGAGGCCATGACCCTCGGTGATCGGGTCGCCGTGCTGAAGAAGGGGATGCTGCAGCAGGTCGCCAGCCCGCGCGAGCTCTATGACCAGCCGGTGAACCTCTTCGTCGCGGGTTTCATCGGATCCCCGCCGATGAACTTCGTGCCCGCGCGGGTCAACGGCAACGAAATCGAGCTTCCGTTCGTGACGGTCCCGCTGCGCGACGAGTGGCGCGGCGCGGTCGAGGACGGGGAGTTGTACATCGCCGGGATCCGTCCGGGCGCGTTCGAGGACGCCGAGTTCGTCGACACCGACAAGGCCTCGCGCGGAGTCACCTTCGATGTCGAGATCGACGTCACCGAATGGCTGGGCAACGAGCAGTACGCGTTCGTGCCCTTCGAGGCGACACCGGAGATCTCCGCGCAGCTGGCAGAGCTGGCCAACGAGCTTGACAGTGAGCAGCTGCGCCATCAACTCTGCGTCGAGCTCGATCCGCTGAGCCGGGTGCGGTCCGGCGACAAGGCCACCCTGTGGCTGGACGCCGAGCGCCTTCAT
Organism: Mycolicibacterium pyrenivorans; assembly: GCF_025821625.1. GTDB lineage: Bacteria > Actinomycetota > Actinomycetes > Mycobacteriales > Mycobacteriaceae > Mycobacterium > Mycobacterium pyrenivorans. Next base: position 17,427 of record NZ_JACKSH010000023.1, on the reverse strand, counting down.
CTGTTCGATCCGCACTCCGGCGACAACCTCACACGCGTCGTCCCCGAGCGCTCGCGCGAGGAGCGCGGTCCGGAGTCCGGCGGGCGCCACGCAGCGACCACCGGCTGAGCTGCGGATCCCGAACCAGGATGGCAGCTCCCGAGCTGCGACTTCGGGCCCCGCGCCCGGGACTGCTTGCGCTGCCCTGGGATCGCCCGCTGGCCGACTGGCTGGTGCCCGAGGTGCCGCTGCGCGACATCGCCGTCGGGCCCAGCAGGCACCTGGTGAAGTTCGTCGAGTCGGACGGTGAACTGTGGGCGCTCAAAGAGTTACCGCCACGGGTCGCGGGGCGCGAATACGGCGTCCTGAGCCGTCTGGAGGAGATGTACCTCAACGCGGTCCGGCCCGCCGGGCTGGTGTTCCAACCGAACTTCGACACCGCGATCCTGCTGACGCAGTTCCTGGTGGGTTCGTGGCAGTACCGGCGGTTGTTCATGCGTTTGCCTCCCGATGCGCCCAAACATCGCGCCCGGCTTTTCGACGCGATGGCCACCCTGCTGGTCGAACTGCACCGGCACGGAGTGTTCTGGGGTGACTGCTCACTGGCCAACACGCTGTTTTCCCGCGACGGCCAGGTGCTGCAGGCCTTTCTCGTCGACGCCGAGACCAGCGAGATCCACCCTCGCCTGTCCGATGGACAGCGCACCCACGACATCGACATCACCGTCGAGAACGTCGCCGCCGGCCTGCTCGATGTGGCGGCCAAGCTCGAGAAGCCGGAACTGGAACCCGGATTCATCGCCGAGGCGCTGAGCATCAGAGACCGCTACGAACGCCTGTGGGAGCTGCTGCACGCCGAGCCGACATTCGGATTCGCCGACCGGTACCGGGTGGAGGGCACCATCCGCAAGCTCAACGAGCTCGGCTTCGCCGTCGACGAGGTGTCGATGCAGCCCGTCAAGGAGGACCCCGCAGGTGCGACCGACCAGGTACGCCTGCACGTCGCGGTCGGCGACCGGCGCTACCACGCCACGCAGCTGCAGCGGTTGACCGGACTCGATGTCGGCGAAGGCCAGGCGCGCATCCTGCTCGGCGACCTGCAGGCCTATCAGGGTCAGCTGTGCCGGGAGGCCGGCCACGACGTCGACGAACGCACCGCCGCGCAGCTGTGGGTGATGGAGGTGGCCACCCCGACGATGCACCGCGCGCACGCCGCCGTCGGGGGTACCGGGACGCCGATCCAGGCGTACTGCGACCTGCTCGAGGTGCGGTGGCTGCTCTCCGAGCAGGCCGGCCGCGACGTCGGCACCGAACGGGCGTTGCAGGCCCTGGCGCGCCGCGTGGTGCCGTCGGAGTCCGCCGCTCAGCTGATCGCGGTGGAGACGCCGACCGAGCCGTTCTCGGTGCTCGACGACGACGAGTAACCACCCCCGATCCGCGCGTTGCTTACGCAGCTGCGGATATGATCGGCTATTCTCTCCGCATCCACGGAAACCGACCCCGGGGGGTTACGAGTGCCGGCGATTCGCATCAAGGACGCCGCCGCCCTACTGGGGGTCAGCGACGACACGGTGCGTCGCTGGATCGACGGCGGCAGCCTGGCGTCGTTCAAAGACGAGTCCGGACGCAAGGTGATCGCCGGCGACGTACTCGCCGAGTTCGCCCGCGACAATGCGTCACCGCCACCGAATCCCCTCGGCATCGCCAGCTCCGCGCGCAACAGGCTCGTCGGCCTCGTCACGAAGGTGACAGCGGATCGGGTGATGGCCGAAGTGCAGATGCAGTGCGGCCCTTTCACCGTCGTCTCGCTGATGAGTACGGAGTCGGTCAACCAGCTGGGCCTCGAGCCGGGGGTGGTCGCGGTGGCGGTGGTCAAGGCCACGACCGTGATCGTCGAAACACCGGCGGGCACATCGTGAGACCGGTCTTCGGCATCGTTACGGTGGCCGGCGTCGCCACGCTGGTCGCGGCTTGCTCGACGCACCGGACCGACGCGGCCGGATCCGTCACCGTGTTCGCGGCGGCGTCACTCACGTCGACCTTCACCGAACTGGGCTCCCGGTTCGAGCAGGACCACCCCGGAACGTCGGTGAGGTTCAACTTCGCGGGCTCGGCCGATCTGGTGTCCCAACTCGCCCAGGGCGCCCCTGCGGACGTGTTCGCGTCCGCCGACAAGGACACCATGGCCAGGGCCGCCCGTGCGGGCCTCCTCGCCGGCCAGCCGGCCGACTTGGCCACGAACACGCTGACCATCGTCACCACGCCCGGAAACCCCACCGGCATCGAGACATTCGCCGATCTGGCCAGGCCCGGTGCTCAGGTCGTGGTGTGCGCGCCCCAGGTGCCGTGCGGGGCGGCCACCGAGAAGGCGGAAAGGGCCGCAGGCGTGACCCTGGCCCCGGTGAGTGAGGAGTCCGCCGTCACCGACGTTCTCGGCAAGATCACCTCGGGCCAGGCCGACGCGGGTCTCGTGTACGTCACCGACGCCACAGGCGCCGGCAGCGACGTCACCGCGATCCCGTTTCCGGAGTCCAGCGGCGCGGCGAACCGCTACCCCATCGCGGTCCTCGACGGATCGGCGAACTCCGGCGCGGCACGCGAGTTCGTCGACCTCGTCACCGGGCCGCAGGGCCGAGAAGTATTGGCCGCGGCGGGTTTCGCCGCACCGTGACCGCCCAGCGCCGAGCCGCTGCCCTGATCCAGGTGGGGCTGCCCGCCTGGATCTATCTGCCGGCGACACTGGGCGCGTTGTTCGTCATCGCGCCACTGGTGGCCATCCTGCTCGAGATCGACTGGACGCGGTTCATTCCCCTGATCAGCTCCGAATCATCGTGGGCCGCACTGACTTTGAGCGTGCAGACCGCGTCGGCGAGCACGGCGGTCTGCATCCTGCTCGGTGTCCCGATGGCGCTGGTCCTGGCCCGCGGCCGGTTCCGGGGCCGGTCAGTGCTGCGCGCCCTGGTGCTGCTGCCTTTGGTGCTGCCTCCGGTGGTCGGCGGGATCGCACTGCTGTACACGTTCGGCAGGCAGGGGCTGATCGGCCAGCAACTCGACGTACTGGGTATTCGAATCGCGTTCTCCACCACCGCGGTGGTGCTCGCGCAGTCGTTCGTGTCCCTGCCGTTCCTCGTGGTCAGCCTCGAAGGTGCCCTGCGCTCGGCGGAGGCGGGCTACGAACACGTCGCCGCCACCCTGGGGGCCCGGCCCACCACGGTGCTTCGGACGGTGACGATGCCGCTGGTGGCGCCCGGGCTGATGTCGGGTGCGGTGCTGGCGTTCGCCCGCGCGCTCGGCGAGTTCGGGGCGACGCTGACGTTCGCCGGCTCGCTGCAGGGCGTCACCCGGACACTTCCGCTGGAGATCTACCTGCAGCGTGAGACCGACGCAGAGTCCGCTGTCGCGCTGTCCCTGTTGCTCATCGTGGTCGCCGCGATCATCGTCATCGCCTCGGGGAGCCGACGACTGTCAGGACCGCTGTGAGTGCCGTACGTGTCCAGGCCCGTCTGAAGGATCGCGGTGTCGACTTCGACGTCGCGCTCGACAGCGGCGAGGTGCTCGCCGTGCTGGGACCCAACGGGGCCGGGAAGTCCACGCTGCTGATGATGATCGCCGGACTGCTCCGACCCGATGAGGGGCGCATAGCGCTCGGTGACACCGTTCTGACCGATACCGGCACCGGCACGTTTGTTCCCCCGCACGCGCGCGGCGTGGCGATGCTGAGCCAGCGACCGATGCTGTTCCCGCACATGAGCGTCGCCGCCAACGTCGGCTACGCACCGCGCTGCAGGGGTGAGTCCCGGGCGGCGGCCCGGGCAGCGGCCCGACGCTGGCTCGAGGCCGTCGACGCCGCGCAGCTGGCCGACCGGCGCCCTGGGCAGCTGTCCGGCGGCCAGGCTCAGCGCGTCGCCGTCGCCCGGGCGCTGGCCGCCGAACCCCGACTGCTCCTACTCGACGAACCCATGTCCGCCCTCGACGTCACCGCCGCCCCGGCGCTGCGCAGACTGCTGCGCGAAATTCTCCGCGGCGACGGCCGCACCGCGATCATCGTCACGCACGACCTGCTCGACGCTCTCGCCATCGCCGATAAGCTCGTCGTCGTCGAGGGCGGCCACGTGGTGGAGAGCGGTCCCGTCCGCCGGATCCTCACCGCCCCGCGCAGCGACTTCGCCGCCCGGATCGCGGGCATCAACCTGGTCCTCGGCGTGGCCTCGGAACCGGGAGTCCTCCGGACCGCCTGGGGCGCGGATGTCTCCGGGGTCGGGGAACTCGATCCGGGCACCGCGGCGGTCGCCCTGTTCCGGCCTTCCGCCGTGGCCGTGCACCTGAACCCGCCGCACGCCAGCCCACGCAACGTCATCCCCGTGACGATCGCCGAAATGGACATCCACGGCAGCACCGTCCGGATCCGCGGGGTCGAGCAACCCGACGGCGGCACCGGCCTGGCAGCCGACATCACCGCCGGAGCGACCGCCGACCTCGATCTACAGCCCGGCCGGCAGGTGTACTTCGTGGTCAAGACCCAGGAGGTCGGTTTGCATGCGGCCCTGCCGACGCCGCGAACGGCAGCGCAGTAGCTGAGAGGCGGATTACTGCGCCTGGACACACCCGGGCGTGCACACCGACTAGCTTTGGGTTAGCGTCAACACCTCGTCGCGCCCGACACCTCCGCAGATTTGCTGGCGGGGGTCGGCGCGAGTGGACAGAGTCGTCGTAGGAGCGTCGTGGGTAAGAGCCGACAGCCGCGGTATGTGAGGCTGTCGATTGCGGTGTCGATGCTTCTGGTCCTCGCGTTGGCAGCGATGCTCGTCGTGGACGGCGACAGCTATCGCACGCGCGTCATCGACGACCTGATCGCGGTGGGACTATCCGCATACGCCACCGTGTGCGCGGTGCTGGCGACCCGATCGGCGGGCACGCGCATGCGGCGGGCCTGGGCGACGTTGGCGGCCGCGCTCATCGCCTGGATGATGGGGGATGCCACCTGGCTGGTGTATGACCTGTTCGTCGAGCAGTCGCCGACCCCGTCGCCCGCGGACCTCTTCTACGTCGCGTTCGCGGTGCTCGCCGCGGTGGCGCTGGCCCACTTCCCCATTGTGTCGATGGGCCAGTCCCGGCTGCGCATCGTGCTCGACGCGATCACCGTGGCCCTGTGCCTGTTCCTCCTTTCCTGGATTTTCTTCCTGGACAGCGTCTTTGCCACCTACAGCGAAGACTGGCTCGCGCTCGGCGTCGCTGTGGTCTATCCGGTGCTCGATTTGGTGGTTCTGACGATCGCGGTCGTGGTGCTGGCCCGCGCCGAACCGCGCCAGCGCCTGGTGCTGTCGGTGCTCGCCGTCGCCGTCGGTTTGATGACGGTCGCCGACACGGCGTTCGCCTACCTGACCGCCGGTGATCAGTACGACACCGGCAACCTCGTCGACATCCTCTGGGCGGCGTCCCTGGCCACGTTCGCCGCGGCCGCACTTCTCAGCCGCCGGTCGCCCGCGCCCTCCAGGCCGGCGGTGTCGGTGCCGTCTACTTCCTCGCTCTGGCTGCCCTACGTTCCGCTGTTGCTGGCCGGAACCCTGGGCCCGCTGGCGGTCATGTCGGGGCTGGAGCGATTCATCGTGCCGATCGTCGTGGTTGCCGTGTGTGCGCGACAAATGGTGTCCGCCTGGGAGAACCGGCGCTTGTTGACGGCAGCGGCGGATCAGGCGTTGAGGGATCCGCTGACAGGACTGGCCAACCGCACGCTCTTTCACGACCGGTTGACGCACGCGATGATGCTGCGCGCGCGTGACGACCGCTCGGTGACGGTGGTGTCGCTGGATCTCGACCACTTCAAGTTGGTCAACGACAGCCTGGGCCATCCGGCCGCGGACAGCTTGCTGGTCCACGTCGGTCAACGGCTGACGGAGAGTGTGCGACCCGGCGACACGGTGGCCCGGGCAGGTGGCGACGAGTTCGCCCTACTGCTCGAGGGCGGCGCCGACGACTCGCACCTGGTCGCCCAGCAGGTCGCCGAGGCGTTCAACAAACCGTTCGTCGTCGACGGCCAGGAGATGCTGGTACGTCCGAGCGTCGGCGTGGCCGTCGCGTCCGAGAACGAGCCGGATCTGGCACCTGAAACTCTCATCAAGCGCGCCGATATCGCGATGTACGCCGCCAAACGGTCGCGTTCCCCCGAAGTGCAAATCTTCCACGCCGAGATGATCCTGAGCGAACCCGATGTGGCGGAGTTCGCCGACGGCGCGTCCAGCCGAACCGCGGACGGCGGTGCGGCGAAGGTGCGCCTACTGGGCGAATTGCGGCACGCCATCGACGGGGGTCGGCTGGACATGGTCTACCAGCCCAAGCTGGCGCTGGATACCGACCGGGTCGTCGGAGTCGAGGCGCTGCTGCGGTGGCCCCATCCCCAGTTGGGGATCCTGCGTCCGGATGCGTTCATGTCGCTGGTGCGCCAGCACGGGTTGATGCGACCGGTGACGGATCTGGTCCTCGACAAGGTGCTCGATGACGCGGCCCGGTGGATCTCCCTAGGAGTGCGGGTGCCTGTTGCGGTGAACCTGTTCGCGCCGTTCCTGCGCGACACCCGGTTGCCCGAAACCCTGTTCCGCGCTATGGACCGTCGCGGGCTGCCGGCCGAACTGCTCACCGTCGAGATCACCGAGGACCTGGTCCTCAGCGAGGTCGCGCTGGTGACCACGGTGCTGCGGCGGCTGCGCGGACACGGCATCAGGGTGGCGATCGACGACTTCGGCAGCGGCTACTCGGCGCTGTCCTACCTCCGCGACCTGCCCATCGACGAAGTGAAGATGGATCGTCACTTCATCGCCTCGGTCGCCACCAACACCCGCGCCGCGGCCGTGGTGCGCGCGGTGATCGAGTTGACGCAGAACCTCGGCATCACCGTCGTGGCCGAGGGGATCGAGGATGCCGAGACGGCCGACTGGCTGCGCCGGCACGGGTGCGACATCGGGCAGGGCTACCACTTCGGCAGGCCGATGGACCCCGATCAGATCCCCCTGCTGGTCGCCGGCAACGCCCAACTGGCCACCTGAGGCCGAGGGGCACGCCGTGACGTGCGGCGGTCACTCCGCGTCGACATCCGGTGCGGCCAGCCCGGACACGATCGCCTGCATGAGTCGCTCGAGATGCTCGGCGCTGGTGGCGGTTCGGTCGCCGGCGGCGAAGCGGGTGAACATTCCGGCGATGAACGTCATGAGCGCGGTGGCCTGGGCCTCGAGCACGGCTTTGTCTGATTCTGGCCGAAGTTCGGCGATGGCGTCGCGTGCCATGTCATTCACGCGCGCGATGAAGTCCCGGGACGTGTCGGCCAGCGCGGGGTCGCGGGTGGCGGCCAACATCAGTTCGAGGCGGGCCTTGTTGAGATGCAGCCCTTGGCCATCGGCCTGCAGCATGACCAGATGCGCCAGCCGACCGAATGGAGTCTCGCTTCGCGTCGCATCGTCGGTGATGGATCGCAGGTTCTCGGTGTCGATGTCGGCGACCCGTCCGCCCACGCCGCGCAGCAGCGCTTCCCGGGTGCGGTAGTAGTACGACGTGGTGCCGTCGGGCACACCGGCGCAGCGATCCACCTGCTGGTGGGTCAGGCCCCTGGATCCCTGCTCGGCCAGCACCTGGATCGCCGCGTCGCAGAGTTCACGACGACGTTGCCGACCGTCTCGTTTGCGTTGTCCACCAGGCTGATTCATCTCAAGATGGTTCCGCCGTCGATGTTGATGACCTGGCCGTTGATCCACGCGCCCTCCTCCGACAGCAGGAACGCCACCAGCGATGCGACGTCATCGGTGTCCCCGACGCGTGGGCTGCGGATGCGCTTCAGCGCGGCGGCCTCGAGATCGGGCCACTGGGGTGCGGCGCGGATCGCCTCGGTGGCGGTGAACCCGGGAGCGACGGCATTGCAGCGGATTCCCTCCTTCCCCCACCGGGCGGCGACATGCCTTGTCAGCGCGCCGATCCCGGCCTTGGCGGTGGCGTAGGCCGGCCGGGTCGGTTCACCCTGAAACGCTGCCGCCGAGGACATGTTGACGATAACGCCACCGCCGCGCTCGAGCATCTTGGGAATCGCGTACTTCATGGCGGCGACGTATCCGCGGAGATTCACCGTCATCACGCGATCCCACACGTCGAGGTCGATGTCGACCACATCGGTATCCGAGCGCAGCGCCGCCATGTCGGCGCCCACGGTGAACAAAGCGTCGAGGCCGCCGTACCTCGCCACCGCGGTCGTCATCAGATCGGCGACCGACGCGGGGTCGGCGAGGTCGAACGCGGCCGCACACGCCGACCCACCGTCTGCGGTGATGCGTGCGGCGGTCCGTTGGGCACCGTCGGCGGCGACGTCACCGATCACCAACCGGGCCCCCTCAACACCCAGGCGGGCGGCGGTGGCCGCACCGATGCCCGTCGCGCCGCCGGCGACCACGATCACTTTGTCCGCCAAGCCGCGAAGGCTCATGCGCGCGTCCTCTCGAATTGCCCTCTTCCCACGCCCACACGTTACCTCTAGATTCCTAGAGGTAACAGGCGTCGACCCATCAAGGATGAGGATGACCAGGACACCGACGTCGTGACGGCAGCGCTGTCGACCGCAGAGCTCTATCACACCGGCCTTGTCGTACCCGGCCCGAACCGGCCGCCGTGCGATGTACGCGGCTGGGTTCACGCCCGTGAGATCTTGTCGAGCGGGTTGGAACGCTCGAGCATCCCGTAGGTCTGCTCGCCGTCCCATCGGTAACGCACACCGGCCTGCTGAAGCGCCGGAAAGCTCGGCATCTCCTGCTTGAGCGCATGCATGGAGTACATGTCGTCGTCATGGTGGATGTCGTGGGTCGAGAACACCGTCTCCCCCTCGATCCGCACGGTGCCGTCAGCGGTCGCCAGCACCAAGGACACGTCCTCACCGAGCGCCTGCAGTCGAGTCAGCCACGGCGCCTCCACCACCCGGGCCGGGATCAGTGCGCCGTCGCCGCTGAACAGGTATCCCTCGTTGTAGGTCGGCTGACCGTCGGGCCTCGGCGGATAGGCGATGTAGCCGAACGCCTTGCCGCTCGGGAACACCGCCGACTGCCAGGTGTGGCCCCAGAAACCCGCGAGCTTGCGGACCCCCTGGCGGCGGATCCGCAGCCCGGTGCCGGTGAAGTCCTGGCGCCGCCGCCCGTCGATGGCCAACCAGCCCGTCGCCCGGTACAGCTGTTCATAGCGGGGGCCGCCCATCAGGCTGCCCTCGATCGAGGTCTTGAGCCGCTCTCCCGCATCGGCCCGTAGCGATCCCTGAACCCAGGGTGGCACAGCCATTTTCGCCTCCACCGCGAACGACACATCGACGACGGGACCGTCCTTGCGGCCCGCCACCAGATCCGCCGACGACGTCTGAACGGCCGTCCCGTCATAGGTCATCGTCCAGGTGTCGAACGGTCGGACACAGCGGAACACCAGTCCTCCGGCCCCGAGAATCGTCGGATGCCCCTCCGGCCCCTCGGGCGCCAGGGACGGTCCGTTGCCGCGAAACCGGTAGACGCGGCCGTCGGGGAAGGCGACATTGACCTGGATGTCGTGGCTGTCCCAGTTGGCCGCGACCGCCTCGATGCCGATGCGGGGCAGCCCGACCTCGCCGCGATCGTCCATGGTCCAGAAGCTCACCGAGTCACGCATCTCGGGATCGTCGGGGCGCTCGGCGAACACGTGCTCGCGAGACGGGTTGATCCCTCCGGTCAGATCGATGCTCACTGCTCCCCCTCACGGGCCGTCCACCGACGCGCCTTCGCCACGTACTGCGCGAAGCGTGGCCGGAGCCGTCGCACGTCGATGCCGAACTCGGCGGGGTCCGCGCGCTGACTCGGCTCCCGCTCGGCGGCAGCCTGCGACCACCAACTCCGCATGCGCGCCTCGAACTCGTCACCCACCGGTTCCCCCAGCCACGCGTAGAGACCCTTGACCTCTCCGATGGGATCGGCCTGCATCGCCCGGAAGTCGATGTCGTAGAACCGGTCGTCGGCGCCACCCGCCCGGAACTGCACCGCCCGGTCCATGCCCAGCGACCAGTGCTCGACGTTGAGCCGGCCGATCTCGTGGCGGTCCATCTCGTCGGTGAAGGAGCCGATGATGTCGGCGTAGAGTTCTGCCACCGAGAGGATCACGTCGGTCGGATCACGATGCGTCATCACGTATCTCGCCTCGGGGAACGTGGCGTCCAGTTGTTCCAGCCACAACACGTGCGACGGACACTTCAGTCGCCATGGCCTTCTCGGCTCACCCCACTGCAGAAGCTTCATCACCCGCCGCTGGTACGCCAGGGCGGCTTCCAGGTCGGCGTCGTCGATCAACCACGCCGAGTACGTCGGCACCTGCGCCAACGACTGGAACAGATGCGACGCGAAGCTCAGCGCCATCAGATCGTGGCACTCCATCGGCCCGTGGGCGTCGCCCGGGATGTGATAGCGGGTGCCCAGCATCTCGCCCCTGTCCGGCGGGATACGCGGATCGACGCCCCGCACCGTGGACGGCGGCGGGCACGGCTGCGAGGACTCCCACCGCCGCAGGTACCGCACACCCGGATCCTGGGCGAGCAGCATCGACAGTGCCGTCGACCCGGTGCGGGGCAGACCCAGCCCGATCAGCGGCGCGCCGATCGGTTCGTCGGCGATCTCGGGGTGCCGGCGGTACCAGTCCTCCACCTGCAGCCGTTGGCCGAGGTAGCCGACGATGCGCTGATGGATGAACGCCTCGCCGCGGGCGTTGAGCCGCGCTTCCTCCCGCAGCGACCCCAACAGGATCGACAGACCCTCACGGTAGGAGTCGTCCCCGAAGTCCTCGAACCCTGTCTGCGCGACGGCGGCATCCTCGACGCCGTTGACGGACAGCACTTTCAGCCCATCCACTGGCCATCGGCCACGGCGTGGTCGTCCGCCTCTGTCATGGGCCACCCCTCGGATCGCGGACTCGGTCATCTGCGAGCCGACACTATGGCGCTCGACGGGGCGCGAGGTAATACCGATTCCGGCGATCAGTCATGCCTGTTTTGTATGACTGTTATACCTGAACGACCATGGATACGCACCGGCTGAAGTACTTCCTGCGCGTCGCCGAGGAAGGCTCCATCAGTCAAGCCGCTAAGGTGCTCGGCATCGCCCAGCCCGCGCTCAGCCGCCAGGTCCAACTGCTCGAAGAGGATCTCGGCGTCGCCCTGTTCCGCCGGACACGGCGCGGCGTGGAGATCACCGAGGCGGGCGAGCGACTGCGCTCGGCGACCGCTGCCCCGCTGCGTCAGTTGGAGCTTGCCGTCCAGCACGTGGGCTCGCCGCTGGCACGGCTGGAGCGAGGCATCCGTCTGGGCATCCCCGAAAGCGCCGCCGGCGTTCTGGCAGCACCCCTGATCGGCGGCCTGCAAACAGTGTTCCCGCGGGTGAATTTGTCTGTGGCAGTGGGTAGTACCGACGTGCTGGTGGAGGCGATGCTCAAGGGGGCGGTGGACGTCGCGCTCATCAACCCGGTGCCCGACGACCGCGTCTTCTACCGTGGTCTGCTTTCCGAAGAACTCGTCGTGATGGGCGGCCCCCACACCGACCTCGATCCGAGCCGAGAGGTCGCCTTCGCGGAGTTCGTCGAGATGCCGCTGGTGATCCCACGCTCCCCGACCGGGATCGGCCACGCACTCGAAAATGCCGCGCTGCGAACGAAGGTCACGATCCAGTATCACACCGCGACGGATTCCCTTCAGGTCACGAAGAGCCTCATCGAAGCCGGCCTGGCGTACGCCGCGTTGCCCCTCTCGGCCTGTGTCCGCGAGGTTGACGACGACCGCATCAGATACGCCCCGCTGAGCGGGCCCGCTCTCACCCAGCACCTCGGCGTCGCCGCGACCGCGCAGTTGGACCTCCCGCGGGAGTTCACGGCCAAGGTGGGAGAGACGCTGCGCGGGGAGACCTCCCGCCTGATCGAGTCCGGCCGCTGGCCGGCGCGGCTGCTCACCCGTGAGCCATGGGATCCGAACACCGCCTGACACCCCCTGTGCCGACTTTCGGGGCCGATGGTCCCTACAGCCGAACGACCGCATGTCCTATCGTCGTCTTCGAAGGCGGATGCCCTACATCGGAATCCGCCCAGAAGGGACTTCACGATGACCAGTACCCAATCCGCCTCGGGAATCGTTGTGGGCGTTGATGACTCACCGCTATCGCAGCCCGCCCTTCAGTGGGCCGCAGCCGAAGCGGCGTTGCGCGAGTGCCCGCTGGAGATCATGTACGCCGTCACACCGGCGGTGAACAGCTGGACTGCCGTACCCGCGCCGACCGGCCTGATGGATTGGCAGTGCCACATCGGACAAGAGGTTCTTCAGGACGCCGAGGAGGTCGCCAAACGCGCCTCGGGCGGCACAGTGCCGATCTCGACGCAGCTCGTCATGTCCACGCCGGCGAGCGCGCTCGTCGAGAGGTCGAAGAGTGCGCAGATGGTGGTCGTGGGCAGCCGCGGACGCGGAGCGCTGGCACGCACCGTGCTCGGCTCGGTCAGCACGGCGCTGGTGCACCGCGCCCACTGCCCGGTGGCGGTCATCCATGACGAGAGCCCGTCGGCGCCCGACCCTCAGGCACCCGTGCTGCTCGGATTCGACGGATCACCCGCATCCGAGCCGGCGACCGCGCTGGCTTTTGAGGAGGCCGCTCGACGCGGGGTCGGGCTGACCGTCATGCACGCGTGGTGGTCGCCGGGGGCGTTCGAACTGCCCGGCGCCGACTGGACCGAGCTGCGGCCAGACGTAGAGCGTGAGCTGGCCGGACTGTTGGCAGGCTGGGAGGAGCGCTACCCCGGCGTGCCCGTTGAGCGCGTGGTGGTGACCGATCAGCCGGCACGCCGACTGATCGAACACTCCGAATCCGCCCAGTTGATCGTCGTGGGCAGCCGCGGTTACGGCGCGATCGCGAGCGCCCTGCTGGGTTCGGTGAGCGGCGCGGTGGTGCAGGCGGCGCGGATCCCCGTCGTCATCGCGCGGCCACGGGACAACGACTGACGGTGATCGGCGGTTATCGACGCCGGGGCGCTGTTCCATTTCTGGTCGCAGTTGAGACGATTCGGTCGACAAGTGGGCCGTGCCGCGACTGTTACACCCACTTAATAACATAACTGGGTGTAACATCGGGGAATGGACCCACTTGCCGGCACCGCCGTCGAGTACGAAACGCTGCCCTGGGACATCTCTCCTGTCGCAGCGTACGTACGCGCGGCGCAACGGCAGCAGGGAAACTATCAGGCGGCGGTTAGCGCAAAAATCGCCGACCTGACTGTCAATCTGCCCTCCGACGTGCTCGCAGATGCCGAGGACGCCAGCCGCGAGGTCACCCGATTCGACGCCGAGCTCGGCGGCGAGATCGCACCCTTTTCGTCGGTGTTGTTGCGCACCGAGTCTGCCGCCAGCTCCAACATCGAGAACCTGACGGCATCGGCGCGAGCAATTGCCGAGGCCGAGTTGCCGGGGGCCAACACGACCGCCAACGCCAAGTTCATCGTCGCCAACACAGCGGCGATGATCGCCGCGATCAACCTCGCGGGAAGCATCGACGCTGACGCGATCCTGGCGATGCACAAGGCGCTGATGGGCGACGTCGACGCGAGTTCCGCCGGCACGTGGCGCGGAGAGCAAGTGTGGATCGGAGGTGGCACTCATGGTCCGCGGGGTGCCATGTTCGTGCCACCGCACCACAGCCGCGTTGTAGCAGCCATCGACGACTTGCTCCTCTTCGCGCAGCGCGACAACATCCCAGTCCTGCCTCAGATCTCGTTGGCACACGCGCAATTCGAGACGATTCACCCGTTCACCGACGGCAACGGTCGCACAGGCCGGGCGCTGATCCAGGCGATGTTGCGCCACAAGGGATTGACTCGAAACGTCACCGTCCCAGTATCGGCTGGGCTGTTGACCGACACCGACTCGTACTTCGCCGCATTGACGGCATACCGCGACGGCGACCCCGCCCCGATCGTGCGGCGGGTATCGGAGGCGGCTGTCGCTGCGGTCTTCAACGGTCGCGAGCTGGTTAGTGAATTGCATGCCGTCCGCACAGAGTGGAACGACAAGATCACCGCACGTCGCGATTCAGCCGTGTGGCAGATCGCCGATCTTCTCTTGCGCCGCCCTGTCGTCAATACGGCACTGCTGACCGAGGAGTTGGGCATCGAGTCGAAGCACGCCCGCCGCTACCTGGAACCCTTGTCCGGGGCAGGCATCATCATCGAAACCAGCTCGGGCCCGCGCAGCCGCGTCTGGCGCTCACCCGAGGTCATCGCAGCACTCGACGCCTTTGCCGATCGCGCGCGCCGGGGCGGGCTGGGATGATGACCTCAATTTGGCGCCATGGCCACGCAGCGCATACACCCGAAATGCCCTGAATGGGCGGGAATCTACCTCTGAACTCAGCTCTGAATGGTGGTCCCGGCTGGTATCGAACCAGCGACCTTCCGCGTGTGAGGCGGACGCTCTCCCACTGAGCTACGAGACCGAGTTCCCGACGAATCGAACGAGGCAGAAGACTAGCACGCGGCCGGGTTCACCTCTGAATCCGCTGGGCGACAATTCTGGCCTTCAGGCCGCCTAGCAGCAAGTATGCCGGTATGGTCGCCACAAAGGCGGAGGGGTCTTTCGATGAAGCAACTCTTTGTGGTGGCCGCGCTGGCCGGATGTGCGCTACTCGGGGCCCCGGGTGCCGCGGCCGACATCGTCGGGTTCACCTCCCCGAGCGGCAATATCGGCTGCATGCTCTCCGAGGACCTGCTGCGCTGCGACATCGCAGAGCGGGACTGGTCTCCCCCGCCGCGCCCCGCCGACTGCCCGGATTTCACCGGTTACGGGCAGGGCATCATGCTGCGCCCGACGGGGTCCGCGAGTTTCGTCTGCGCCGGCGACACGGCTCTCGGCGGCGGTCCGGCCCTGCCCTACGGCCAGTTCCAGGCCGGCGGCGGCATGAGCTGCAACAGCGAGCCGTCAGGGATGCGGTGCTCGAACTCCGACGGGCACGGATTCACCATCTCCCGGCAGGCATACACGTTGTTTTGATCGTCGTCGCGCCAAGGCGAGCAAGGGATTTGTGTACGCCCAAGCAGGTGGACTATCGTTCTGCTTCGCGACGGGCGACGATCTCGCCCGTGGCGCGCGGATGTAGCGCAGTTGGTAGCGCATCACCTTGCCAAGGTGAGGGTCGCGGGTTCGAATCCCGTCATCCGCTCGAAGGTGCAGTGGCATCAACCCCAGCGGTGGAGTGGCCGAGTGGTGAGGCAACGGCCTGCAAAGCCGTGCACACGGGTTCGATTCCCGTCTCCACCTCCGAAGTTGTCCCGGCGCGATTAGCTCAGCGGGAGAGCGCTTCCCTGACACGGAAGAGGTCACTGGTTCAATCCCAGTATCGCGCACCAGAGTTTTGCGAGGTCAGGCCCGGTTTTACCGGGCCTTCGTCGTCTCCGCGCAATAGACGCGCAATAGGGCTCCGGTGGAGGACGCAACTCCAGAGGGAAAACCAATGACGCAAGCCACCGAACCGCATTCCGGCTCTCTCAACCACCGCTGCCCTTCGGTCACGCCGATCCTGGCCAGGCCTTCCGCACCCATCGAGGCCGCAGGTCTGAGCTCGAATTTCCGCACTCTCGGCGGCTGGCCATCATGGACAGCTGGAAGCGTCGTGAGCGTCCTACTGAGCAGGCCCTGTGCTGGCCAGTGCGGCAACCTGCGTGACTGCAAGCGGGCGCGCCACCATCTGTCCGAACAGATGGACAAGCAGACGTGGCATCGGTGACCGCCGACCTCAAGTGCGCTGTTTGTGGGCGGGTCACCCGCCACGCGATCCTCCGCTCCGGCGAGTACCGCGACTCGGCCGAGAAGCTCCAGCGCATCGCCCTCGGCGCCAAGCCGGAGCCAGGCGACCACACCGATGCTGAGCCTCTCCGCGCCGAGAACCGGCAGGGGCTCTCCCGAACCCGTACCTCCACCACCGTCACTGGATAGCGCAAGCACGGGCTGCTTGGGCGGCCGGCCACCGGGAAGTTGTTGGCCTATGCGGGGACCAATGGAATTGGACTACGGCCCCGAAGGGTCGGACCACGACCAGCGGGACCCTAACGACCTAATCGAACCCGCGAAGGTTCGCGAAGACCAGGAGTATGAGGACCCCGACACCGGTCTTTGGTGGATTGAGATGGACTTCGTCGACTGTCTCCGCAAGGCTGATGACTTTCGCCACGAACGACAGGTTCTAGCGAATATCAAGCGCATCGAGCAACTGTTCGACACCATCCCCTCGGACCGCCTTACGCTGGAAGACACTCCCACACCACGGGACATCCTCGAGCAAATCACCACAGGAGGTGGTTTTCAGGACTAACCTGGGAAAATACTACGATGGCACCTCTTCAGAAACCCTGAACCCTCGGCCCCGTCGCCCATTCCCCCCGGGCGGCGGGGCCGAGTCGCACCTTGGGGTTCACGCTACGACAGTTGGATAGTTGGTCTCTCGAGACAGATCCAGCAATTCACTGATGCACTTCCGTCGCTTTCACTACGGTGGCGAAATGGAGGGTCGCCCACACGCCTACGTGCTGGTTGCCTTCTGCAATAACAATGCTCGCTGCCAGTGCGGATGGGCCGGCCGGCGACGCCTGCTTCGTGGACGGGCGGTACTGGATGTCATAGAGCACTCTCAGACGACGGGGCACATGCCGATCGGGGAGCCGCCCTACATTCGCGAGGGCGCCCACCGCCAAGCGCAGTAGTTCGTGCGTCCAACGCCCCGGTGAGGGCTCAGCCTCGGTAGGGCTCCGCCAGTTGCGCCCCGGCCGTCGAGAAACCGCGCCGAGGCGCACTGCTGTTCACTGATGGACCAGCCGCGAGCGCTTAGGACCAGCAGTCCACCAACGTGGCGGCTCGTCGGCCCCGTTGAAGCTTCCCGGATCTCGGACGCGAGGTCATCCGGGAACGGAACTCAGCTCTCTCCGGCGTCCCCACCGTTTGTGCTGGTGTCGTTCGACGTGGTCGACGTCGTGTTGGACGGCTCCGTGTCCTGCGTCTCAGCCTGCTTGGGTTCGTCGTCGTTCTTCTTGGTGTCGCTGGTCGTTTCGGCGTCCTTCTTCTTGAACCACTTCTTGAACGGCTTGGGGCCTTCGTCGTCCTTAACCTTCTTGGTGACGACGTTCTCCGTGAGTCGATGCTGCCCGCTGTACTCCGTCGTACTTGTCGCCGCACTACTAGTCGCCGCGAGCGTGGTGGTGGCGCTACTCATCAGGCCACTAGCCGGCGGATTGACTTCCGCCGGTGCGGGCGTTGCCGCTGCCGGCAGCGGAATGTTGACGATCCCGTCGCTCCACTTGCTCCTCTGGAAGACGCGGTTGCGCTTGTACGCCGAGTCGATGATCGGCTTCAGGAACGCGCTCAGCTTCGCCAATGCCACCGGATCACCACCAGCGTCC
>NZ_JACKSH010000022.1 GCF_025821625.1 Mycolicibacterium pyrenivorans | reverse complement strand
CCCACCGGAGCGGTCTACCACTCCACCGCCCCACCACTACCCGGACCACCAATCCGACGACGAGTCAGCCTCATCGAAGGCCGACTCAGCATCGACCTGGTTACTTTCGACGCTGCGTGACGTACCAGTCGAGCAGGTCCGGATCGTCGACGGCGCTGCGCTCGACGACCTTGGCCGGGTCGCCGCCCTGGAACAGCTTCTTGATGGGCACTTCGAGTTTCTTGCCGGTTCGGGTGTGTGGAATGCCTGGGGCGACGATGATCTCGTCGGGCACGTGCCGCGGTGACACCTCGGATCGGATGGTGCCGTTGATGCGTTCGCGCAGTGGGTCGTCGAGGTCGACACCGTCGGCGAGAACCACGAACAACGGCATCCAGTAGTCGCCGTCGGGCTGCTCGGCTCCGATCACCAACGCCTCGACGACCTCCGGCAGGCTTTCTACCGCCTGATAGATGTCGGCGCTGCCCATGCGGATGCCGTGACGATTGAGCGTGGAATCGGAGCGCCCATGCACGATGACGCTGTCATGGTCGGTGATGGTGATCCAGTCGCCGTGACGCCAGACCCCCGGGAACGTCTCGAAATACGCGTCTCGGTAACGCTGTCCGTCGGGGTCGTTCCAGAACCCGACCGGCATCGACGGCAACGGCTTGGTGACCACGAGTTCACCCACTTCGCCCCGCACCGGCTTGCCGTCTTCATCCCACGCATCCAACGCGACACCCAGAAACGGCGCCGACAGCTCACCGGGCCAGACCGGTACCGTGCGGACCCCGCCGATGAACGCCGACACGACGTCGGTGCCGCCGCTGATCGACGCGACCTGGACATGCTCACCGACATGCTCGCTCAGCCACAGCGACGACGCCGGCGGCAGCGACGATCCGGTGATCCCCACCGTCCGCAGCGCCGACAGATCGTGAGTCCCCTTCGGGTCGGCGTCGGCCTTCATGCAGCCGAGCACGTAACCGGGACTGGTGCCGAGCACCGTCGCCCCGACCCGGGCCGCGATCTCCCACAGGGCATCCGGCCGTCCCGCCGACGGGCTGCCGTCGTAGCAGACGATCGTCGCGCCCACGAGGAGTCCCGCGATCTGGAAATTCCACATCATCCAGCTGGGGCTGGTGAACCAGAAGAAGGTGTCGTCGCGGCCGATGTCGGACTGCAACGCCACAGCTTTGAGGTGCTCGAGGACCACCCCGCCGTGACCGTGCACGATGCCCTTGGGCAGGCCGGTGGTGCCCGACGAGAACAGGATCCACAGCGGGTGCTCGAAAGGAACTGCGACAGTCTCGATCTCGCGGTCACTGCGTGCGGCGAGGTCGTCGACGGTGAACGTCGCCGCCAGCGTGGGCAGCCCCGCTCGGAGCGCGGCAACCTCGTCGCTCTTGTCCCGGTACTTCCCGCCGAACGTGTACCCGTCCGCGGTCACCAGTGCCTTGGGTTCGAGCTGGCCGAGCCGGTCCAGCGCGGCCTTCGCCGAGTAGTCCTGCCCGCAGGCGCTCCAGACCGCGCCGGCGGCGGCCGTGGCCAGGAACGCGATCACTGCTTCCGGGATGTTGGGCAGATACCCGACGACGCGATCGCCGGCGCCGATACCGGCCGCGCGCAGCGCGCCGGCGAATGCGGCGGTGCGTCCCAACAGCTCGGCCCACGACACCTCGCGGTCCGGTCCCTCTTCGCTGACGTAGATGATCGCGGGCCGGTCCGTGCGTACGTTGCGGACGATCTGGTCGACGTAGTTCAGCGTGGCGCCGGGAAACCACCGGGCTCCCGGCATCTCACCGTTCTCGAGAACCGTCGGACCACGGTCACCGACCTCGAAGTAGTCCCACAACGTCGCCCAGAAGCCCTCGATGTCCTCCACCGACCAGCGCCACAGGGCGTGGTAATCCGGGAACGCGGACCCGGTTCGCCGCTCGGCGAAACGCGCGAAATCGGTGACTCGGGCGTCGGCGATATCTCGGTCTGTGGGAACCCACTGGGGTTTCATGGGCGGCCCACCGCCCGCGGCACTGCCGTAGCCTTCAACGCGCACTCCATCCGCCATCCATCGTGTACGAAGCTCCCGTAACCATGCCAGCAGCCGGTGATGCCAGCCAACCCGCCAGGGCGCCGACCTCCTCGGGCTCGACGAGACGTTTCACCGCGCTCTCCTTGAGCAGGATCTTGGTGATCACCTGGTCATCCGGAATCCCGTGCGTCTTGGCCTGGTCGGCGATCTGCTTGGTCACCAGTGGGGTGCGGACGTAACCGGGATTGATGCAGTTGCTCGTGACGCCGTGCGGGCCGCCCTCCAGCGCGGTCACCTTCGACAGCCCCTCGAGGCCGTGCTTGGCGGTGACATAGGCGACCTTGAACGGGGACGCCCGCAGACCGTGCACCGACGAGATGTTGATGACCCGCCCGAAACCGCCGCGGTACATGTGTGGCAGCGCCGCACGGATCAACAGGAACGGCGCCTCCACCATCAACGTCATCATCATGCGGAACCGCTCCGGCGGGAACTCGGCGATCTCGCTGATGCTCTGCACACCGGCGTTGTTGACCAGGATGTCGGTGTTCAGCTGCAGGCTCTCCAGCGCCTCGACGTCGAGAAGGTCGACCGCCCAGGCGGTTCCGCCGATCTCCTGCGCCAGGTCCTTGGCTCCGACGTCGTCGATGTCGGCGACCGTGACCGACGCTCCGCGGCCCGCCAACTCGCGTGCGCACGCCGCACCGATGCCGCTCGCACCGCCGGTCACCAGCGCGGTGCGGCCGTCGAGATCGGTCATACGATGCCGGCCTTGGCGAGTTGCTCGCGGTCGGCCTCGTCGAGCGTCTTCAGGTCCAGGCCGTTGGTCTCCCGGTTGAACAGGGCGGCCACCAGGGTGATCGCCGCGGCACCGGCGAGGTACAGCGCGATCGGCACCCACGAGTCGAACATGTCGAGCAGCCAGGTGGCGATGGCGGGCGCCAGCGAACCGGCGACGATCGATGTGACCTGATAGCCAAGAGAGACACCGGAGTACCGCATTCGGGTGGGGAACATCTCCGCCATGATGGCCGGCTGCGGCGCGTACATGAGCGCGTGGATCATCAGGCCGAGGATGACGGCCGCCATGATCATCAGGTAGTCCCCGGTGTTCATCATCGGGAAGGCGAAGAAGCCCCAGGTGCTGGCCAAAATGGCGCCGACGATGTACACCGGACGCCGCCCGAACCGATCCGAGAGCCGGCCCACCTGCGGGATCACCAGGAAGTGCACCGCGTGAGCGGCCAACAGCCACCACAGGATGTCGCCGGTGTCGGCGCCGACGTGGGTCTTGAGGTAGACGATCGAGAAGGTGACGACGAGGTAGTACATGATGTTCTCGGCGAAGCGCAGGCCCATCGCGGTGAAAACCCCGCGGGGGTAACGCTTCAGCACCTCGAACACACCGTAGGACACCGCCTTGACGCGCTCGACCTCCTCCTGGGCCTCCAGGAAGATCGGCGCATCGGTGACCTTGGTGCGGATGTAGTAGCCGATCAGCACCACCACGGCCGACAGCCAGAACGCGACCCGCCAGCCCCAGGACAGGAACGCCTCGTCCGACAGCGTGCCGGTCAGCACCAGCAGCACCACGGTGGCGAGCATGTTGCCGACGGGCACCGCGGCCTGCGGCCAACTGGCCCAGAACGCGCGTTCCTTGTTCGGGCTGTGCTCGGCGACGAGCAGCACCGCCCCGCCCCATTCGCCGCCGACAGCGAAGCCCTGCAGGAACCGCAGGAGCACGAGAAGAATCGGCGCCCACACCCCGATCTGCGCGTACGTCGGCAGGCATCCCATCAGGAACGTCACGGCCCCGACGAGCAGAATCGCGAACTGCAGCAGTTTCTTGCGGCCGTACTTGTCACCGAAGTGTCCGAACACCACCCCGCCGAGCGGACGCGCGACGAACCCGACCGCATAGGTCAGCAGCGCCGCGATGAGCCCGCTTGCCTCGCTCATGCCCTCGGCGAAGAACACCTTGTTGAACACCAGCGTGGCAGCGGTGGCGTAGAGGAAGAACTCGTACCACTCGACGACCGTGCCCGCCATCGAGGCGACCACCACGCGTTTGAGACCGGTTGTGACGGACCTCGGATCGTCGGGCCGCGACTCTTGTTGGGTGCTCATGGAAACCCCTTCGTTGTGACGACCACCACAGATCCTTGTGAGTATTCATGCAGCTACTCGTTGCGGCAATGCCCAAAATTGCGGGACATATCTGCAAAAATGCACAGGTGACCGCGGCCAATCGACGCCCCAGCCCCGATGACCTGCTGGTGTTGCTGGCGGTGGGCCGGACGGGCAGATACACCACCGCCGCCGACGAACTCGGCCTCAACCACACCACGATCAGTCGCCGCATCGCGGCCCTCGAGGCATCGATCGGTGGGCGGGTCCTGGCGCGGGTGGCCGGGGGTTGGGAGCTCACCGATCTCGGCCGCGAGGCCCTTGCGGCCGCCGAGGCGGTCGACTCGGCGGTCCGTTCCCTCTCGACGGCCACCGGCGGGCACCGCGCGCTGGAGGGGGTCGTTCGGATCTCGGCGACCGACGGCTTCTCCGCCTACATCGCGGCCCCTGCCGCGGCCGTCGTGCAGCGCAGCCACCCCAAGGTGGCGGTGGAGATCGTCGCCGCCACCCGGCGTGCCACCCAGCAGCGTTCGGGACTCGACGTCGAGGTCGTGGTGGGCGAGCCGACCGTGCGGCGGGCCAAGGCTCTGCGCCTTGGCGACTACTGCCTGGGGCTCTACGGGTCCCACGACTACCTCGCCGAGCACGGCGCCCCGACGAGCATCGCCGACCTGCAACGGTTTCCGCTGGTCTACTTCATCGACTCGATGCTCCAGGTCGACGACCTCGACCTGGCCACGAGCTTCGCACCAGCGATGCGGGAATCGGTGACGTCGACCAACGTCTTCGTCCACGTCGAGGCCACCAGAGCGGCGGCAGGACTGGGCCTGCTGCCGTGCTTCATGGCCGACCGCCACGACGACCTGGTCCGCGTGCTGGCCGACTCGGTGTCGATCCGCCTGACGTATTGGCTCGTCACCCGCGCCGAGACATTGCGCCGGCCCGAGGTCGCGGCGGTGATCGACGCGATCACCGCGCGCATGGACGATCAGCGCGACATGCTTCTCGGACGACGGTAAGCGACGCGCTCGACATCCCGTGTTGTGCTATACGGACGTACAGCCAAGAGTTCGGTGCCAGAATGCTGGTAATCGATCGATCGAGGAGACCATGGCTGCATCGCCCCGGCGCGTAGGCGCCGAGACATCCAAGACGCGCGACACTCTTCTGGAGTGCGTCGAGCAGATGATGCTCGACGAGGGTTACGCGAGTGTCAGCTACCGCGCGCTGGCCACCAAGGCGGGTGTCACGCCGAGCCTGGTGCAGTATTACTTTCCCAGCCTCGACGACATCTTCATCGCGGCGATTCGGCGTTACTCCGAACGTAATCTCGCCTACCTGACCAAGACACTCGCCGAGCGATCCGAGGATCCGTTGCGGGCCCTGTGGGAGGTCAGCCGACATGAGGCGACCGGTGCCCTGATGACCGAGTTCATGGCACTCGGTAACCATCGCAAGAACATCCGGGCCGAGATCGCCGCCGTCACCGAGAGCGTTCGCAAGGTCCATCTCGACGCACTCGTCGCCAAGTACGGCAAGGGGGCGCGCCTCGGCGGAGACCTTTCGCTGCCCGCGTTGCAGTGGTTGATCTCCAGCCTTCCGAAATTCCTCAGCCTCGAGGAGGGCATCGGCGTGACCACCGCACACGCGGAGGTCACCGCCGCGTTCGAGCGCTACCTCGATTCGATGGACCCGCCGATGTCGCCGCGCAAGCGCAAGGCGGTGCCCCGCAAGCGCCGCACACCTGGCGGTGCTAGGTCCGTGCCTCAGCCGCGAGATCACTGACGACCTCGCGAACTCTGGCCACCAACTCCGTATCTTCGCCGGGATGCCTGCCCCGCAACGACTCCGTGGGCACCGACATCGCGATTGAGCCGATCACTCGAGGTCCCGCGATTGCCAAGGACTTACGCGCCTCGTCGTGGGCCCACACCCCGCCGTATTGCCCCAGAGACGCACCGATCACCGCCGCCGGTTTACCTTTCACCGGGCTCTGACCATAGGGCCGCGACAGCCAGTCGATCGCGTTCTTGAGCAGACCGGGGACGCCGCCGTTGTACTCCGGGGTCACGGCCAGCAGGGCGTCGGCCTCGGTGGCCGCCGCCCGCAACGCCACGACGGCCTCGGCCGGGTGCTCGGTATCGATATCCTCGTTGTACAACGGCAATTCACCCAGCCGGTCGAACAAGTGCATCCGGATACTCGACGGCGCATTGTCGATCGCCACTTCGGCGAGTTGCCTGTTGATCGACGCCCGACGCAGGCTTCCCAGGAGCACCAGGATCGTGGTCGTCGGTGAAGACGCAGTCATCCGGTGCAGAACATCCCGCGGTACTTGTGGGCCGGGTGCCGTTCGGAGACGTCCGGCGTTGACACGTCGAACAGCTTCTCCCGCAACGTTCCCGGCTGGTACTCGGTCTGCATCAGCCCCTCACGCTGCAGTACCGGCACGAGATGCTCGAAGAACTCGTCGTAGCTCTGCGGCATCAGGATGTTCATCACCTGGACGCCGTCCACCCCGGCGGCCTGGAACTCGCGGAGCCGGGCGACGATCGTCTCCGGCGACCCCACCACCATCTGTGGTAGCGACATCGACGTCAGGAAGTCCTTGACCGTCGGCTTGGATCCCGCCGGCCACGCGTTGATCATCGACAGGAATGCGCCCTGGATGCCGGGGATCTCGGCGATGATGTCCTCGAGCGGCGTCGCGGGATCGTAACGGCCCAGATCCATGCCGCTCAGGCTGGAGAAGTACGCGGTCTGCGCCTCCGGGCTGCGCCACTCCTCGAGCTCACCCCACATTCGGAAGGCCTCTTCGTCGGTCGACCCGACGACGAACATCAGCCCCTGCAGGAACAGGATGTCACCGTCACGGCGCCCCTTGGCCCGGGCGAGTTCGCGTACGCTGCCCACCTGCTGGGCGATCGTCTCCGGTGAGTACGCCGACAGGAACATCAGCTCGGCGTGTGCGGCCGCGAAGTCGAGTCCGGCCGGAGATCCGCCCGCCTGCGCCAGCACGGGTGTCCGCTGCGGTGACGGCTCCATCAGGTTGAAGCCCTCGACGCTGTAGCGATCACCCTTGTGGTTGATGTCGTGAACTTTCGTCGGATCGGCGTAGACACCGTTCGCCGGGTCGTTGACGATGGCGTCGACATCCCACGAGCCCTCCCACAGCTTGTAGGCCACGTCCACGTACTCCTTGGCCCACGCGTAGCGCTCGTCGTGCGAAAGCGTCGCGGGCAGACCGAGATTGCGGAACGCCTTCTCGTTGGCGGAGGTGACGATGTTCCAGCCGATCCGCCCGTTGCTCAGGTGGTCGAGCGTCGACGCCGCGCGGGCGAAGACGAACGGGTGGTGCGAGATCACCGAGCTGGTGTAGAGGAACCCGATATCGTCGGTCTCGCGGGCCAGCGCCGGGATCAGCATCGTGCAGTCCCCGATGGGCACGTTCATGGCCATCTCGAAGACGATGTCGCGGGAACCGTTGTACTCGCCCTGCACGCCCATGACGTCGGTGAAGAAGAATGCGTCGAACTTGGCCTGTTCGGCCTTCTTCGCGAGGTCCACCCACATGTCGAAGCCCTTGAACTCGCGGTTGCGGGCCTGCGGGTGCCGCCAGCTGCCGTGGAAGTTGTGCCCGATGGAGTCCATCACCAGCAGAGTGAAGATCATGCGCTTGCTCATTTGTACGATCGTATAGCAGCGCGGCGCGCGCGTATGCCATTCGAGCCAGTCTCTACGAGATATTGCGGGTTTCCGCGACCATCTTCCGTACCAGCACCTTCTGGATCTTGGAGCTCGGCGTACGGGGGAAATCGTCGACCTGGTGAACCTCCTCCGGCCACTTCTGTTTGGCCAGACCGCTGTTCGCGAAGTGTTCCCGCAATTCGTCCATCGTGGGGAGGACGGCGTCGGGCTTCAACCGCAGCACTGCCGCGGTGCGCTCGCCGAAACGCTCATCGGGCGCGGCCACCGCCACCGCCTCGGCAACGCCTGCCATCGTGAGCAGCACCTCCTCCACCTCCATGGCGCTGATGTTCTCCCCGCCGCGGATGATGATGTCGGACTTGCGGTCGACGATCGACAGGTAGCCTTCGTCGTCCAAAGTCCCGATGTCACCGGTGTGGTACCAGCCCTCGTCGTCGAAGACAGTGCGGGTCAGTTCGTCGTCGAGGTAACCGAGGCACAGGTCGGGCCCGCGGCTGAGGATCTCGCCCTCGGCGGTCAACCGGATCTCCACCCCGGGGAGCGGCCGTCCGTCGGTGTACATCCGCTTCTCTGCCGGCGCGGTGTAGTGCGTGCTGGCGATCGACGGATGCTCGGTGCTGCCGTACGAACGCCACACCGTGACGCCGTGGTCATGCAGCCGGCGTGCGACCGCGGCGGGCACCGATGACCCGCCCATCCCCGCGTACCGCATGTGGTCCAGGTGCGCGGGCGTGAAGTCGGGATGATCGAGCAGGCTGATCACGAAATACGGCGCGCCACCACCGAAGGTCAGGCCGTCGCTGAGCATCAGCGACAGAGTTTGGGCCGGGTTCCAGGCGTCGGTCAGGTAGACCGGGGTCCCGTTCAGCACCGGGATCAGGAACGCGTTGAGCATGCCGATGAAGTGACCGACCGGCGCCGCAGTCAGCTGGCGCTCCAATCCTGGCGGGTAGGCGTCACCCAGCTGCCGCGTCTCGTACACCAGCGTCTGGTGGCTGTGGACCACACCCTTGGCGTTCCGCGTGGTGCCTGAGGTGAAGGCGATCACCGCGGGCAGCGTCGGTGCGACCTCGATGTTGTCGGTGAGCGGCTCCGCGTCGAGCAGGTCGTCGAAGTCGCGCCCGACAACGCCGACGATCGGGATGTCGGAGAACAGCTCGGGGTCATAGCGGGTTCGGCCGAACTCCTCGAAGGTGATGAACACCTTCGGCTTCGCCGTCGCCGCGATGTGCCGGATCTCCTTGGCGCCGTAGAAGTGCACGACGGGCACGACGACCGCGCCGAGGAACGCCGAAGCCCAGAACGTGGCCGCGGCTTCCATCCAGTTCGGCAGCTGAAACGCGACGACATCGCCCGGACCGACCCCTCGACGGCGCAGCCCCGCTGCGAGCCTTCGCGCGATCTGCTCGACGTCACCGAATGTTCCCGACCATGGCCGGGTTGCCGAATACACCCGGAACTCTGCCTCAGGTGCTCGACGCAGTCCATGAGTCAGCAGGTCCGCGATGGTCTCCTCCGTCCACCATCCGCTCGCGATATAGCTCCGGGCCAATTCGGCTGGAATGGCTCGGTTTACCGATACCGGCCCGGCGCTGTCCGGAGGAGTGGCCTGAGTCCTTGACACCCAGGCAGTGTGGCACGCATCATACGAATCAATCAAGCGATTGATTGGAAGGTGCCCCGTGTGAGGAAGTCCCTCGAAGAACGCGTTCAGCTGATCGAGGACCGTCAGGAGATCGCCGACCTGCAGGCGCGCTATATCAACTGCAACGATGGCGGATGGCTCGGACCGACGCACCGCCATCCCGGCACCGTGGCGGGATTGTTCACCGAGGACGGTGTGTGGGAGGGGCCGCTCGGCACTGTCCGCGTACAGGGCCGTGCCGCCATCGAAGAGCTGTTCCGGCAGTTCCAGGTCATCCCGTTCATCATCCACAACGTGATGAACCCGTTGATCGAGATCGACGGCGATCAGGCACGCGGCGAATGGCACGCCATGATCGCCACGACAGCCGCCGAAGGACAGGCGTTCTGGACTTTCGGTCGCTACCTCAACGAGTATCGCCGAACGCCTGACGGTTGGCGTTACACCAGGATGGCGCTGGAAGCGGCATCCATCACGACCTACGAAAAAGGCTGGGGCGCTGAACAGTTCCTCGGCCAAGACGCCGTCCGCCCCCAGTTCGACACCACCGACCGCTAGCCCGCGAAGGACTGCACATGGATATCCAGGAGATCAGTGACCGGCTCGAGATCGAAGCGCTGCTGGCCAAGTACGCCAGAGCGGTCGACACCCGAGACTGGGACCTGTGGCGATCCTTGTTCACCGACGACGCGACGGTGGACTACTCGTCGGCGGGCGCCATCGCCGGTACCCGCGACGAGGTCGCCGACTGGCTGTCACAGGCATTGAGCGCGATGCAGATGATGCAACACTTCATCTCCAACATCGAGACGGTGATCTCCGGTGACACCGCTCAGGTGCGTGCCATGTTCTACAACCCGATGCAGTTGCCGGGAATGGACGAGCTGAGCTACTGCGGCGGGTACTACCACCACACGTTGGTCAGGACACCTTCAGGCTGGCGTAGCCGGGAGATGCGCGAAGAGAACGCCTGGTTCGCCAACCCGCTGCTGCCGGTGCAGGGATAGGCGGCCGTGGGTAAGAAGCTCGTGATCGGCGGCAGCGGATTCGTCGGATCGAACGTGGTCCGCAAGCTCGTCGAACGCGGTGAGGACGTCCGCGTGATGCTGCGAGAAACGAGTTCCACCAAGGCGATCGACGATCTGGACGTCGAACACTGCTACGGTGACGTCTTCGACGACGACGCGCTGCGTCGGGCGATGACAGGCTGCGACGTCGCGTTCTACTGCGTCGTGGATGCCAGGGCCTGGCTGCGCGATCCGTCACCGCTGTTGCGCACCAACGTCGAGGGCCTGCGCCACGTCCTCGACGCAGCGCTGGCCGCCGACCTCGAGCGCTTCGTCTTCATGTCCACGATCGCGACGTTGGCCGTCAGCACCGACGGCACACCAGTCACCGAAGACGACCCGTGCAACTGGTACTCCGACGGCGGTGCCTACACGCAGTGCCGGGTCGACGCCGAGAACCTGGTGTTGTCGTACGCGAAAGACAAGGGTTTACCGGCCGTCGCGCTGTGCATCTCGAACACCTATGGCCCGCGTGACTGGCAACCGACGCCGCACGGCGGGCTGATCGCCGCGATCTCGGCCGGCAAGGCCCCCTTCTACTTCCAGGGCATCGGCCAAGAGGTGGTGGGCATCGAGGATGCCGCCGAAGCGATGGTCCTCGCCTCGCACAAGGGTCGGATCGGGGAACGCTACATCATCTCCGACAGGTTCATGACCACTCGTGAGCTGCATGCGCTGGCGGCCGAGGCGGGCGGGGTGAGGGCACCGTGGATCGCGATCCCCCGGCGGGTGCTGCTGGCGTTGTCGTCGGCGGCTCAGCTGTTCGGCGACCTGACCGGACGCGAGGTCAAGTTCGTCCGACGGGCATTCAACATGGTCGACAAGATGTCGCCGCTCGATCACAGCAAGGCCGAACGCGAACTCGGCTGGAAGCCCGCGCCGTTCGAGGACTCGATTCAAAAGGCCGTCGCGTTCTACCGTGCGCAGCACATGTCGTGACGCCTACTTGAACAGCGTTCCACTGACCAGGCGCTTGAGCGCCTTGACCGTCGAGTGATACTCGTCGGGATCCGCGGTGGCGGCGTAGTCGGTCATTCCCTGCAGCACGAGATAGATCGAGTTGGCCACGCTGTCGATGTCGGTGCTACGCGACAGTGCGCCCTCCCGCCGGGCCTGCTTGATGATGTCGATCGTCACCAGACGCAACGACGAGAACAGCGTCTCGCGGCTCTCCGCCAGGTGCGCGGCGCTGCCCACCCTGATGGCGCGGTCGAACGCAGCGATCATCGGGTACTCCCGCATCAGCTGATCACATTCGTCGAAGACCGCGACCAGTCGTTCCCGGAAGTCATCGCTGCGCTGCGCGGACGCGGCCACCCGGGGGATGGTCATCTCGGCCCACTCGTCCAGAGTGGCTTTGATCAGCTCGGTCTTGTTGGGGAAGTAGTGGTACAGGCTTCCGCTGGTCATGTCCGCTTTGCGGGCGATCTCCCGGATCGTCGCGCGCTCGTACCCCACCTCGGCGACGCAGCGCATGGTGGCATCGATGATGCGTCGCCGGGTCTCCTCGCCGTTGGCGCCGACGGGCCGGCCCAGCAGCGACGGGTTGGTGGACACGGATCCCCCTAGGTCGGCGACGGTACTAGTGAGAGTTTCTCACGCCACCCTCCAGCAGTGGTTCGCCCGTGCCGGCCGACGCCGCATGCTCGCCCGCCCGCCTGCCGGAGAACACGCAGTCCGCGAGTGCCAGACCACTGACATAGCTGTGGGAACAGATCCCCACCGCCGTACGCCCTGCTGCGTACAGGCCCGGGATCGGTCGGCCCTGTTCGTCGATCACCAGGCCGGTGTCGCCGTCGACCTTCAGCCCCCCGAGGGTGAGCCCGGGCACCGGATAGGTCAGCGAGGGGCGGACCGAGATGTCGACGCCGTAGAACGGTGCCTGCTGCACCGGCGCGCACAGCTCCGGCGCCTTGTGGGCCGGATCCACGTCGCCCGAAGCGATGGCAGCGTTGTAGGCGTCGACGGTGGCGGACAACCCCGAGGCCGAGATGCCCAGCTTGCGGGCCAGGCCGGGCAGGGTCGCCGCCTTGCGGTGACCGATGCTGAACACGGCAGCGATCTGCAGGCGCAGGATCGACTCGGCCTGGTCCGCGCCCTGGGCCCGCGCGCGCTTCCAGGTGTCGGCGTCGACGATCAGAAAACCCTTGCCGCCGAACCGCCGGACCATGATGTCGCAGTGGGTGGCGCCGTACAGGTCCTCGTTGGCTATCCGCCGGCCGTCGACTCCGACCGTGATCCCTTCGATCAGCGCGGACGGCGGGGTCAGCAGGCGCCAGGCGCTGACCCGCTCGAGCTGACCCGTCGCACCGCCTGCCTTGACGCCCAGGCGGATTCCGGCCCCGTCGTCAGCTCGGGTGCCCAGCGGACGAATCTGTTGGAATGCCGGCGCGTGGCGGAGCAGCATGTCCTCGTTGAACGCGAACCCGCCGGCCGCCAGGACCACGCTTGGCGCGGTGAAGGTGCGCTCCTGAGCGCACCGGCGCCACATCCGGTCGGCGAGACCCGTGATGGGATGCCCGATCGGCGGCATCCAGTTGGTCAGCTTGGCGCCCACCGCCGTCGTCCGGCCGTGGAGGAACTGCGCGGGCCGACCACCTCCGATCCACGTGCGGCACCGTATTCCGGCCACCCGGCCGTCGATGACCAGAAGGTCGTCCACGAGGGTGCGGGGCAGGAACACCACGCCCAGCTCGGCTGCGGCGTCGCGCATACGACGCCACAGGTCACGGCCCGATTTCGTGCCCGTCGCGATCTGCCGATGCCCCCTGGGGGCGGGCCGGGCGTGCAGCCGGTACGGGTACGCCTTCTCATTTCCGGAGAAGTACAGGTAGTGCTTGGTCGGGTAGGAGGTCTTGTACGGGCACAGGGATGCCTTGAATTCCGCTCCGTGCGTCTCCAGCCAGGCGAGTTGTTCGACGCTCCCCTCGCAGAACCGGCGCAGGGTCGCATCGTCGACGACACCCTGCACTTCCTGCCGAAGGTAGTTGAACATGTTCTCGGGGTCGTCGTCGTAGCCGGCCGCCTTCTGGTACGGCGTCCCGCCGCCGGCGTACACCACACCGCCCGATACCGCCGACGAGCCCCCGCCGAGCGCGCGGTCGACCGCCAACACCCGTGCCCCGTTCTCGGCCGCCGCGATGGCCGCGCAGACCCCGGCGAGGCCGAAACCCACCACGATCAGATCGAAATCATCACTGACCCTCGACATTCGCCGCCTCCTGGTCGTTGACGGTGGACTGTTTCCTGACGCCGGGCTTGCGCACCGTGATGTGCCCCGAGGCCTTCGCCTGGCAGGCCAGCCTGATCCGGCGCGGGTTGGCGCGTCGCACCCGGCGGTCGAGACTTCCGAGCAGCGCGACCTCTGCGTCGGTGCGTTCGGAGAGCAGGTGCAGCCCATCGAGGATCTCGCAGCGGCACGCGGTGCAGGTGCCCCGCGCCAAACACAGTGTCGGCCAGTAATACCCGGCACGCCAGGCGGCCTGCATCAGCGTCTCGCCGGGGTGCACGTCGATGTCGATGCCGGCGGGCTCCACCCGCATCGTCACCGTAGACGCGTCAGTAGGTCGCAATGTAGCGGTCGATCTCGGTGTGCAGTGAGAAGATCATCGGCTCGTACCTGGGTGACAGGGTCGAATGTGCGATCGCCCCTGAGCGGTATCCCGCCTGCTGGCGGTAGATGTTGCCCATGTCCTGCTGCAGCACGAACGGCCAGTCCCCCGGTTCCAGTGGACCTTCTCGACGCGGGGCCGCATTGTCCATGTCGCAGCGCCGCGGGATCTGCATCGCCAGCGCTTCGAAGATCGCCGAGTTCGGGTCGTGGCCGTTCGGGCGGAACCGGTAGAACAGCAGGTTGCCGGTCAGGCCGAGGAACACGAGGTTCGGGAACACGAACCCGTACGTCGAGGCGTTCGGATCCAGTGGGGGCAGCGGGATGTCGGCCTCTTCGGCGTACTTGTAGAGCTCCTCGAAGAACTTGAACAGCACATGGTCGTCGGGCAAGTCACGAATCCGGTCGGCGATGTATTCGTCACGCGCGGTGGCGAATCCGTCGGTTCCTTCGAAGAGCACCTGGTTCTGGTCGATGAAGAACCGGCCCGGTTCCATCCCGGCTACCAGGGTCGGAGGCAGGGTGTAGTCCTCGGGATGCTCCGGATCGAACGGTGTGGCCGTGTCCACGTGGCCCATGCCGTGGTGGTAATAGGGAACCCCGTCGGCGTTGTAGTCGTCGTCGGTGGCGCCCATCGCGAGTTCGGGATGGGCCTGCATGACGTGATACGCCTCGAGAAACGCCTCCGCAGCCACCTTCCAGTTGCCGGGCACTATCGAGTACTTCCACCAGCGCACCCGCATCCGGTCCATCGCCATGGGCGCGAGATGCTTGTCGTAGTCGCCGAAGAACTCTTCGAGGGTGGGGGCGTCGTCGTCGAAGTTGATCCACACGAAACCGTATTTCACGGCCGACCGCACCTCGTTCAGCCGCATCGTGTCCGGGCCGATCGAGCCGGGCGCAAAGCCCTGCCTGCAGTAGATGTAGGCCTGGCTTCCGTCGGTGTTGAACCGCCACCCGTGAAAGGGACAGACGATCTGGTTGCCGCCGAACGTTCCAGCGTCGTCGGGTTCCACCAGTTGCGTAGCCCGGTGCGGGCACACATTGTTGAGCACCTTGATGCCGCGGTCGGGCTGACGCACCACGATGACGGTCTTGTCGACGATCGAGTACTCGATGAAGTCGCCGGGTTCGGGGATGTCCTCCTCGCGACACGCCCACTGCCACGTATGCAGCCACATCTTCTCGTACTCCAGGTCGGCAAAGTCCTGGTCGTAGTACCGCTGCACCGGCAGGTGCACACCGTCGGCGACCCGGAGCGGCACCTTCGAGGTGTCGAGGTTGTGCCGAGGCACGTACGGCTCTGCCGCCTCGCTGGCTGATGTCGTGTCAACGGGGGTGAGTTGCGCTGTCATGCTGCGCCTTTCAGTGGATGGTCGCGACGACGGTGCCGACGGGATAGTCCTCGTCGACCTCACCGATGATGGTGATCTGACCGGCTACCGGACTTTCGATCTCGGTCTCGGTCTTGTCGGTGGCCAGCACGTAGATCGCCTGACCGGCCTCCACGGTGTCGCCGTCGGCACAGAGCCATTCGGTGATCTGGCCTTGTTCGACGGCGACGCCGAGTTTGGGGATTCGCACTTCATGCGCCATGAGTGTGTGTTCGCCTTCTGTCAGCTCAGCAGTGCCCGGATTGCCGGCTCGATCCGGCTGGTGGGCAAGAAGTTCTGTTCGAGCGAAGAAGCATAGGGAACCGGGGTGTTGGCGCCCCCTACCCGGGACACCGGTGCAGCCAGCTCGCCGAACAATTCGGAGTGGATCTGCGCGCTCAGCTCCGCGCCGAACCCGCCGCGGGTGACGGCCTCGTGCACCACGACTGCACGCCGGGTCTTCGCCACAGACGTGAACACAGTGTCGGTGTCGAGCGGCTGCAGGGTGCGCAGGTCGACGACCTCGATCGAATAGCCCTCGGCAGCCAGCTTTTCAGCTTCGGCGATACAGTCCAGCACCTGGCGCCCATAGGTGATCAACGTCAGGTCGGTACCTTCTCGGGCGATGCGCGCCTTGCCCAGCGGCACCCGATAGTCGCCCTCGGGTACCTCGTCGCGGACGCCGAAGTAGAGGCTGCTCATCTCGACGATCACCACCGGATCGTCGTCGAAGATCGCGGACAGCAGCAGGCCCTTCGCGTCGGCCGCCGTTGACGGAATCGCGACCTTGAGTCCGGGAGTGTGAATGAGCGTGGCTTCCAGCATCTCGGAGTGTTGCGCGCCGAAGCCGGCACCCGCGCCGGTGGTGGTCCGCACCGTGAGGGGGATCGGGGTGGCGCCGCCGGACATGTAGCGCAGCTTGGCGGCGTGGTTGAACAGCTGATCGGCGGCCACGGAGATGAAATTCATCAGCATGATCTCGGCCACCGGGCGCATTCCGGCCATCGCCGCGCCGATCGCGGCGCCCATGATCGCCTGTTCGCTGATCGGTGTGCACCGGACGCGCTCGGAGCCGTACTTGGCTTCCAGGCCCTTGTGTACGCCGAACCCGCCACCCTTCGGATCCTGAATGTCCTCACCGAGTTCGAAGACCTCCGGGTCCAGGCCCAGCGCGACGTCGAGGGCGTCGTGCACGGCCTCGAGCATCATCATGGTGCGGGACGCGGTCGCAGTGCTCATCGGGCGGTCTCCTCGGCGTAGACGTCGGTGGTCAATTCGGACGGATCAGGAAGTGGCTGCTCGAAGGCCCAGTCCGCCGCGTCGTCGACCTCTTCCTGGGCGAGCCGGTCGATCTCGTCCAGTTCCGCTGCCGGAACGCTGAATTCATCGACGAGCTGGGCACGGAAGCGTGGGATCGGGTCGGCTTCGTTGGCGGCAGCGAGCTCCTCGGCGGGGATGTACTCACTCTGGTCACCGAAGTAGTGGCCGCAGAACCGGTAGGTGACCGCTTCCAACAAGGTGGGGCCGCCACCACCGCGGGCGCGTTCGATGGCGTCTCCCGCGGCCCGGAACAACTCGACGGGATCATTGCCGTTGACCGTCACCCCCACCATCGAGTAGGCGGCCGCCCGGTCGGCGACGTTGGCCACCGTCGTGCCCCCGGCCAGCGAGGTGTACTCGGCCCATTTGTTGTTCTGGCACAGGAAGATCACCGGGAGGCTCCACAGCGACGCCAGGTTGAGGCTCTCGTGGAACGCGCCGATGTTACTGGCGCCGTCTCCGAAGTTGACGACGGTGACTTGATCGGTGCCCCGCATCTGGGCGGCCAGCGCCAGCCCGTTGGCGATCGGAAGGCCCGATCCCACCACACCGGTGGTGACCATCAGCCCGTGCTTGGGCGATGTGACGTGCATGGGGCCGCCCTTGCCGCGGCACGTCCCGGCCGCCCGGCCCAGGTACTCCGCCCAGAGGTCCCGCAGTGGAACACCTTTCGCGATCTGGTCGTGTAGCCCCCGGTAGGTGGTCACGACGTAGTCGGTGGGCCGCAGGTGCGCGGCGACCGACGCGGCGGCGAACTCCTGGCCCCGCGGCGAGTAGTACATACCGGCGAACTTGCCGCTCATCATCTGCGTCCGGTAGGTCTCGTCGAAGGCATTGATGCGCGCCGCGGTGCGGTAGAGCCCGACCAGGGTTGCCTGGTCCACGCCTGTTTCGATGGTCGTCATCGGAGAAACTCTCCCCTCGGGAGGCCGGTGGCCTCTAATTAATCAACTGATTGATTGCTTACGCGCTATGAGCTGGGTCACCATCCGTCAAGCAACGATTCCGGGGCCAGATGTCAGTTCAGTGGCCGGATCGGTTCGCTGCCGTCCCACCCGTCGGCGGCCTCGCGGACGAACTTCGCGAGACCCTCGGTGACTTCGGTGAACTCCATGAGTTCCACCACCGTGGCGACGCCGGCGGGCGGCTCGGCGTAGGCATACCGAACCCCTCCCTCCTCCGCACTGGACCAGACCACCGGCCAGCCGGCGTCTCTCACGGCGCCCAGTGCGGCGTCGAAATCGTCGGGCCAGTAGGCAAACTGATGAAACCCCGCCCCCCGATCGTCGAGGAACTCGGTGTAGATGCTGGGCGTCTCGCCGTGCTGCTGGATCAGTTCGAGTTGAAGTTCGCCGCTGTTGGCGAGCGCGATCGAGATCGTGACGTCACGCGGATCGCCGCGGTAGTCGGCCTGCTGTGCGATACGCCGCAGTACGAACCACGGCCCCACGCCGAGTTCCACCCAGTTGGCAAGTGCGGCGTCGAGGTCGTCGACCACATATCCGACCTGGCGGATGGGGCCGAGCGAAGGGGATGGGGGCATCTGAAGTCCGATCTGATTGGCCGATCAGGCGATCTGGGTGCCGCCGTCGACGGACAACACCTGACCGGTCACGAAGGCGGCGGCTTCGGACGCGAGGTAGACCACCGCAGCACCGACCTCTGCCGGGTAGGCGTACTGACGCTCCAGCACCGTGCGCCGCCCAATCGACGTGAGTTCCTCGGCCCGGGTGGACATCAGCTGCATGAAGATCCCG
This sequence comes from Mycolicibacterium pyrenivorans, assembly GCF_025821625.1. Taxonomy (GTDB): domain Bacteria; phylum Actinomycetota; class Actinomycetes; order Mycobacteriales; family Mycobacteriaceae; genus Mycobacterium; species Mycobacterium pyrenivorans. Next base: position 35,505 of record NZ_JACKSH010000022.1, on the reverse strand, counting down.
TCAGGATGCCATCTGCTGCCCGTGGAAATTGCATCCTCGCCATCCGGGAATGTCGAGTAGGGCGCGACCGCGTTCACCGTGACCCCTCGCGCACCGACCTCTTTGGCCAGCACCTTGGTGAACGCGTGCACAGCGCCCTTCATCGCGGAATACACGGCGAGCAACGGGTCTCCCACGATTCCCGATGTCGAGCCGATGTTGATGATCCGGCCCCGACCGCGGTCGAGCATCCCGGGCAGAAAGGAGTGCGTGCAGTTGAGCATGCTCCCGAAGGTCAGGTCGATGTCGCGGCGCCAGGTGTCCGGATCGGACTCGGCGAAGGCATCCATGCCGACGTTGCCGCCGACACCGTTGACCAGGACATCAGTGGCCCCGAACCGTTCCTGGACGGCTGCGGCAAGTGCGCCGGCCTCGGCCCGATCCGTCACGTCACAGGCCTGCCAGGCCACCTCTCGCGCCCCCTGCTCCAACAGGTGGTTGCACACTTTGGCGCCCTGGGACCGGTCTCGACCGACGACGACCACGTTGGCGCCCTCGGTGGCAAACGCCAGGGCGACACCGCGGCCGATGTTCGCGTTGCCGCCGGTGACCACCACGGTGTGGCCGGCGAGACCGGTATCCAATTTCCCCACTGCACCTTCGGGTTGTCATCGGGCGCGCCCTAATTGATCACGCGATTGATTCCTCCGACGATATGGCTCAGGCCACTTCCCGTCAACCATGGGATGCCGATCGCAGATTTTCCTTGACCTGCTGTCGCGGCAGCCCTACATTCCAATGAATCAATCAGTTGATTAGTTCTGACCGGCCGTCCCACTTCGAGAGAGACGCGAATGCCTGACATCATCACCGTCGATGATCTGCGTGATCCACAGCTGACCGACTTGCAGCGCCAGGTACTCGACGCCACCCGGCACCAGGAAGTGGATTTCGACATCGACGCGATGTTGGACGAGGCAGTGCAGACCTCCGGCATCACCGGCTTCGGCGGAGAAGGCCTCGACGGTGAGTTCCGGAAGCGTCTCGGCGTGCACTTCGCAGCCATCGATGCCGACGATCTGAACCCGCTGTCGCGGATGACTCTGCGGGAGCGATCGGTTCGCCTACTGCGGAGCCGGGTGTTGTTCACCGACCTGTTGCGGCGCTACCCCGAGATCGAGGACATCGAGATCGAGAAGCCGTTCATCGTGATCGGGATGCCGCGTTCGGGAACGACACATTTCGTGAACCTGATCGCGGCAGACAGGCGACGCCGGGCACTGCCGTACTGGGAGAGTCGTGAACCGTTCCCGATCCGCGGCGAAGCTGCCGGCCCCGATGGCATCGACCCTCGATACCAGCGCACCGCCGACGAGTACGGATTCGTCAAGCAGTTCATGCCGTTCGCGCTGGCCGTGCACGACCGGTATCCGGAGGCCATCGAGGAAGAGATCGAACTCGACCTGGACTTCTCCAACTACATCGTGGAGTGGTACGCCCACGTGCCCGACTGGCGGGACTACTACCTCGGGTTGAATCAGGTCGAGCATTACGGTTACCTGAAGAAGGTTCTGAAGGCCCTTACCTTCCTGCGTGGCCCGCGGACCTGGGTGCTGAAGGCGCCCCAGCACTGTGAGCAGATTCCCGCGCTGCTGGAGGTGTTCCCCGACGCGACTTTCGCGTTCACGCACCGCGATCCCGTCGCGGTCATCCAGTCGACGGTCACGCTGATGGCCTACGGCGACCGCATCCGGCGAGAGAAGGTCGACACCGACCGAATCGTCGACTACTGGGTCGACAGGGTCGAACGACTGCTCGGCGCATGCGTTCGCGACCGGGATCTGGTGCCGGCGGAACGCAGCATCGATATCTCGTTCCACCACCTCAACGGAAACGAGATCCCGTTCCTGGAAAAGCTGTATCAGCGCGGCGGGGTGGACCTGCCGCAGGAGACCCGGGCTGCGTTCGACCAATACCTGTCGGGCAATCCGCGTGGCAAGCACGGCCGGATCGCCTACGACCTGGAGCGCCACTTCGACCGGAGTCCCGACGAGATCCGTAGCCTCTTCGATTTCTACTTCGACAAGTTCGATGTGCGCCCGGAAACTTCCGGCAGGGACGTCCGGTGAGCACCGCACCAGACGAACAAGTCGACGGTTTCGAGCCGATCTATCGCAGTAGGCCCGGCGCCGACGATCTCGCGGGTGCGTCGGCGACGGAGGCACAGCGGGTGGCGCCCGGCGTCTGGATGTCACCGGGGCTGACCAACTCGTACATGCTGACCACTGACGACGGTCGCGTCATCGTCAACACCGGAATGGGATTCGAGTCACCGGTGCACAAGGCCAACTTCGACGCCGTCGACGACGGGCCGGTGCGTTACATCATCTACACCCAGGGGCACGCCGACCACGTCGGCGGAACCGACGTCTTCCGCGAGCCGGGCACCCACATCGTCGCGCAGGCGAACTGGGAGATGTGGCGCGACGACACCGAACGACTGCTGGCAAATCGCGCCCGCAACACGATGTTCGCGTTCATCGACAAGATCAGTGCCACCGTGACGGGAATTCAGAAGCGGTTCGGCGAGGTCCTCCCCGCGCAGGCCGATCCCGATCCCGACATGATCGTCGAGGACACTTTCGCCCTCGACGTCGGTGGCCGCCGCATAGAGCTGATCGCCACCCCCGGGGGTGAGACCACCGACTCCCTGGTCGTATGGCTCCCCGACGAGCGGATCTGCCTGAGCGGCAACCTGTTCGGACCGTTGTTCGGCCATATCCCCAATCTCGTCACCATGCGCGGCGACCGCTACCGCGACGCCCTGACCGCCGTCGCCTCCTACGAACGGGTTCGGCTGTTGCAGCCCGAGGTGCTGATCACCGGGCACTTCGACCCGATCCACGGCGCCGCCCGGATCGATGCCGAGCTGACCCGGCTGCGCGACGCGGTGCAGTACATGCACGACCAGACCGTGGCCGCCATGAACGCCGGCGACGACGTCCGCGACGCGATGGCTCAAATCACGCTGCCGCCGCACTTGGAGGTCGGCCAGGGATACGGCAAGGTCAGCTGGAACGTCAGGGCGATCTGGGAGAACTACAACGGGTGGTTCCACCGCCGGTCCACCACCGAGCTGTACCCCGTCGGCCCCGAATCGGTTGCCCCGGACCTGGTGGAACTCGCTGGAGCCGCGGCTATCTGCGACCGTGCCGGTCGGCATCTCGCCGCGGGCGATCCGTTACGCGCGATCCACCTCGGGGAGATCGTGCTCGAAACCGACCCCGAACACCAAGCCGCCCGCGTGGTCGTCAGATCCGCCCATGAAGCGCTGCTGGCGGGCAGCGACAACTTCTGGGAATCAGCCTGGCTACGCAAACAGATCGGAGAACTCCCATGACCGCACGCGCCACCTACGACTTCACCGGAGCAACCGCGCTCGTCACCGGCGGCACCAGCGGCATCGGCCACGCCATCGTCAGCAAGCTGCGCGATGCCGGGGCGGCGGTGACGACCACCGGTCGCAAGCCTCAGGCCGCCGACTACGCGGTCGATCTGGAAGGAATCGAGTACCGCCAACTCGAGCTGACAGACCGAACCGGAATCCGGGACCTGGCCGGTGAATTCAACACCCTCGACATCCTGGTGAACAACGCCGGCGCGATCTTCGCGGGCGGCCTGGACGAGTCGACGCCCGACGGCTTCCGCGCCACGGTGGATCTGAACCTGTTCGGACCGTACGAACTCTCCATCGCGCTGCACGATGCACTCGCCCGATCGACGGCCAAGGGCGGTGCCAGCGTGGTCGGACTGTCGTCGCTGTCGACTGTGCGGGCCGTTCCGATGGTGCCCGCCTACGGCGCCGCAAAATCCGGTGTCCTGTCGATGACGCGCAACTTCGCGATGAAGTGGGGTCCGGACCGAATCCGGGTCAATGCCGTGACCGCGGGCTTCATCGACACCCCGATGACGTCACCGGAGCTCGTCCCCGACTACATCGCCGAGCAGTGCGCGCGAACCCCGCTGGGACGGCTCGGGACACCCGACGAGGTCGCCGAGGCCGTGATCTTCCTCTGCACCGAGAACAGCGCCTTCATCACCGGATCCGTCGTCACCGTCGACGGCGGTTACTGCGTCGGCTGATCCAGCCCACCACTCGAGGAGATGCCATGACAGCGGAATCCGTGCTATCCCATCCCGATACCCACGAGCTGGGCACCGATCCGATCCCGACGGGCCCCTACTACCAACCCGAGTACTTCGAGGCCGAACGTGAGGCCATCTTCAAACGGACATGGCTCGAGATCGGCCACGTCTGCGAACTTCCCGAACCCAACAGCTACATCGTCCGCGACCTCGAAGTGGCCAACACGACAGTGCTGATCACCCGCGGCAAGGACGGTGAGATTCGCGCGTTCCACAACGTGTGCACGCACCGTGCCACCCAACTGGTGCTCGATCGAGGTGGGCAACGGTCGTCCTTCAGCTGCCAGTACCACGGATGGAACTTCACTCCGGACGGCCGGCTACGGTCCGCACCGGACTTCGGCAACTTCTACACGGACAAGTCGCAGTGCGGGCTGCCCAAGATCGCGGTCGATGTCTGCGCCGGGCTGATCTTCATCAACCTCGACCCCGAACCTGAGCAGAGCCTGCGGGAGTTCCTCGGTCCGATGGCCGCCAAGCTGGAGTTGCTGCCGGTCGCGCAGGCGACGACGTTCACCGAGTACGTCTACGAGATCGACGCGAACTGGAAGCTCACCTTCGACAACTTCCAGGAGAACTACCACCTGCGGTTCATCCACCCCCGCAGCGGCGGCAACGGACCCACCGGGCCCGACAACCCGTTCGGTTACCCCACGAACATCGGGTTCTCGGGGCCGCATCGATACCAAACCGTCTGGACCAACCCGGAATTCACGCCTGCCGAGGTGCAAGGGATGGCGCTGATGAAGCAGCTGGAAGGGGCGATGGCCAGGCAGTTGGAGTTCAACATGGACTACCTGGTGCTGTTCCCGAACTTCTTCATCTTCGGGATGGCCATTCAGCACTTCTCCCACGTCGTCTATCCCGTGTCGGCGACGAGATCGCGCGGTGTCGTGCGGCTCTACTGGGTGGGCGACGACGCCAACGCCAGTGAGCGGTTCGCCCGCGAGTATGCCGCCTGCACCACCCTCGACATTCATTCCGAGGACCGCGAGGTGATAGAGGCCGGCCAGCGCGGAATCAGCAGCGGAGCGCTGAGCCACATACATTTTCAAGCTCAGGAGGTACTGCTGCGGCACCTCTATCTCCAGGTCGACGCGGCGGTGTCGTCCTATGAGGCGGAGGTGGCCAAATGACCACGCATCTGTTGCCGCCCGGATTCGAGACCCTGGAACCGTTCGTCGACCGATGGGTGTGCGAGTCGGCCGATGACCGTCTGAAGCGGCGCCTGGGCAGCACGGACGCCGAGCGGGTCGAGTTCTTCGATGCGGCCAAGGATCGTCTGCAGGACGGGCTGACGTACCTGGACAAGAAGCCGTTCACCGAGTACGACGATGACGAGACACGGCTGATGAAGCTGTTTCTCAGCTTCGCCCACATCGCGCTGGCGGTCGAGGTGCAGGGGGACGCCGAGCCGAAACACGCTGTGGGCGCGCGGTTCATGACCATCACGCAGGCCCCATCGGCCGCGCGTTGATCCGGGGCGCCCGCGTCAGCCTGGGATGCAGCGCGCATCAAGGCACCGCGGCGTGTCAGTGAGTCGGGTACTGCGCCCGCTGGCAGGTCTTGCGGCGATTATCGCAGGTCTGCTGCTCGCAGCGACGGCCGTCGCGATGTTCCAGGGACGAACTACCGACACAGTCCCGCTGACGGTCATGTCCAATCGAGCCGGGCTGGTCATGAATGTCGATGCCAAGGTGAAACTTCTGGGCGTTCCGGTGGGGAGAGTCGCCAACATCGACAGCCACACAGACGGTTCGGCCGTCATCCACCTTGAGATGGACCTCGCCGAGCTCGAAAGGATTCCCGCCAACGTACGTGTCGACATCGCGTCCACGACGATCTTCGGTGCCAAGTCCGTGGAACTGTTACCACCAGATAATCCGTCGCCGCAACATCTGAAGCCGGGACAGGTGCTCGATGCCGACCATGTCACGATCGAGATCGATTCGATCTTCGAGCAGCTGACCGCTGTCCTGAGCAAGATTCAGCCAGAGAAGCTCAATGCGACACTCGGCGCCATGTCCACGGCGTTGGATGGCCGTGGAGGCGCGCTCGGCCAAGCACTCAGTGACTTCGAAAGTTTCCTCGCCTCAATAGATCCCAGTATGACGATCCTCACTCGCGATATCGAGGCAGCGACCATGGCGGTCGGGACCTACGCCGACGTCGCACCTGACGTATTGAAGATCGTCGACAACGCGACGGCGATCAGCAGCACCGTCGTCGAAGAACAGCACAATCTCGACGCGATGCTCATCAACGCCACCGGTCTGGCAGACATCGGCAACGAGGTGGTTGGCGGCAACCAGCATCTGCTCACCGACGTCGTGCATCTCCTGCTTCCGACCACGGCGCTGACGAGCCAATACAGCCCCGCGCTGACGTGTGGGCTGAAGGCGTTGGAGCGCCTGGATTCTCTACCACCCGCCCCTGCGCCGGGTGTTGTGGTCAGTACCGGCCTGATGCTCGGCTTGGAGCGTTATCAGTATCCGGCCAACCTCCCGAAGGTCGCAGCGCGCGGTGGTCCGCAGTGCACCGATCTGCCCGACATGCCGATGAACACGCGTCCGCCGTTCGTCGTGACCGATACCGGTGCCAATTCGACCCAGTACGGCAATCAAGGGATCCTGCTGAATTCCGACGGACTCAAACAACTGCTGTTCGGGCCGATCGACGGGCCTCCGCGTAACTCCGCGCAGATCGGTCATCCGGGATGAAACGGCGCTCGAGCTTCGGCCTCAAACTCGGTGTGTTCGCGTCGGTCATGGCAGTGTTGACGGCCCTGTTGTTCTTCATCTTCGGGCAGTACACGACTGGAGCCACGACCAATTACTCCGCGGTCTTCAGCGATGTCTCGGGGCTCGAGACCGGCGACTCGGTGCGAGCCGCGGGGCTGCGCGTCGGCACTGTGACAGGACTGACAATGCGACCCGACAGCACCGTCGTCGTCGCGTTCGACGCCGATCGCAAGGTTCCTCTAACCGTGGGGAGCAAAGCCGCTGTTCGCTATCTCAACTTGGTCGGCGATCGATTTCTTGAATTGATCGACGGTCCGGGACCGGCGGGATCGATGCCGCCCGGTTCGCAGATCCCGGCCGAACGGACCGTGCCCGCCCTGGACATCGATCAGTTGCTCAGCGGTCTGCGGCCTGTCATCGCGGGGTTGAATCCACGCGACGTGAACCTCTTGACGGCATCACTGTTAGAGGTCTTCCAGGGCCAGGGCCACACGCTGGAATCTGTTCTGGCGAAGACGACCTCGTTCTCGGAAAACTTGGCCGACAACAACGCCACCGTCCAGCTGTTGATAGACAATCTCAACGCGGTGATGGCTACCCTTGCCAACGGTGACAAGTTCAGCGAGGCGATGAACCGCTTCGAGCAACTCGTCACCGGGCTTGCCGGGGACCGCGATCCGATTGGCGCCGCCATCGACTCGTTGAGTAACGGCACGGCCTCGCTCGCCGGTCTCCTGACCAAATCCCGCCAACCGCTGGCCGCGACGGTGAACGAACTCAACAGGTTGGCTCCCCTGCTCGACAAGGACAAGCACGTCCTTGACGCAGCTCTCGCGAAGGCGCCCAACAACTATCGCAAACTGGTGCGACTCGGCGCATACGGGAGCTGGCTGAACTACTACATCTGCTCACTTTCGCTACGCGTCAGCGATCTACAAGGCCGGACCGTAATCATCCCGTGGGTTTACCAAGAAGACGGGCGGTGCGCAGAGCTCTGATGCTCAAGTATCACGGATCTCGGTTGGTTCGCCCAGGTTTAATCGGCGTCGTCTTGACCATCCTTGTCATTGCCGTAGGTCTGCAGCCGCAGATGCTGTGGTCATGGGCGACGGCGATTCGGTATCACGCCTTGTTCACCGAAGCAGGCGGACTCGCCGCAGGCAACGAGGTGAGATTGTCAGGGATGAACGTCGGTTTGGTAGAGGATGTGTCGTTACTCGGTGGCAAGGTCATCGTCACATTCAGTGTGGACAGTACGGTGCGACTCGGCGCAGACAGCACGGCTCATATCCGCACGGCAACCCTGCTCGGCCAGCGTGTCCTGACGCTGGAATCTGTAGGTCACGAGGCGCTGAATCCGTCGGATGTGATCCCGACGTCGCGTACCTCAGCGCCCTATTCGCTGACACAGGCAGTCAATGATTTCACGACGAACGCCGCCGACACCGATACCCAGGCAATCGGCCAAGCCCTCGACACACTGTCGTCCACCCTCGACCAGATCGCGCCCCGGCTGGGCCCGACGTTCGACGGGCTGTCCCGACTGTCGCGGTCGCTCAACGGGCGCAACGAAGTGCTCGGGGAACTGTTCCGGAACACCGCCGCGACTACTGCAGTGCTGGCCGAGAGGAGCACGCAACTCAACTCCCTCATCCTCAATGCCAACGACCTCGTCGCCGTGCTCAACGACCGACGCGAGACGATCATCGAGCTACTGGCCGGCATCTCAGCGGTGAGTCGGCAGATATCCGGGATCGTGGCCGACAACGAGAAGGTCCTTGCTCCTACCTTGGAGAAACTGAATTCGGTCACGGCCATGCTGGAGAAGAACCGCGACAACATCGCCAAGGCGCTGCCGGGACTGGCGAAATACATGGTGACTCAGGGGGAAACCGTTTCCAACGGCTACTACTACAACGCGTACGTACCAAACATGGTGCCTGCCCAGTTCTTGCAACCGTTCCTTGACTACGCGTTCGGGTTTCGTCGCGGCGTGGATTCCGGACAACCGCCGGACGATGCCGGACCGCGCGCAGAATTTCCCTGGCCGCGCAACGGAATTCCCGGCGGTTCGCGATGACCGCGACACGCCGCAGGCTCAACGTCACCCTCGCGGTTGCGTTGGGGCTGATACTGGCTGCCGGGGTAATCGTGATGGTCCAGCAGCGACTGAACTCTTCTACTCGGATCACCGCATACTTCGCCAGTGCCACCGGCATCTATCCCGGGGACGACGTCCGAGTACTCGGCGTCAAGGTTGGAGAGATCGAGGCCATCGAGCCGGCCGGCGCCGAGGCGATGATGACGATCGATGTCGATCGCGACGTCCCCATTCCGGCAGATGCCAAAGCTGTCATCGTCGCTCAGAACCTGGTATCAGCGCGCTACGTGCAACTCGCCCCGGCGTACGAGACGAGCGGTCCGGTCATGGCTGACGACGCAGTGATTCCGATCGGGCGAACCGCAGTGCCGGTCGAATGGGACGACGTCAAGACACAGTTGATGAAACTCGCCAGCGACCTGGGTCCTGGCGACGCAGGCTCGGAGACGTCAGTGTCGAGATTCATCAATAGTGCTGCCAACGCGCTGGACGGCAACGGTGAGAAGCTCCGGCGGGCGCTCGCTCAACTCTCGGGGGTTGGGCGAATCCTGGCAGAGGGCAGCGGCAATATCACCGACATAATCAGCCATCTCCAGGTTTTCGTCACAGCCTTGCGCGACAGCAGCGACCAGATAGTCGTCTTCCAAGACCGGTTCGCCACACTGACCGGTGTTCTCAATGAGGATCGATCTGGTCTTGATGCGGCCCTCACCGATCTTTCTGTCGCAATCGACGACGTCCAAGGGTTTATCTCCGGAAGCCGCGATCAGACCGCCGAGCAGATCCAGCGGCTGGCCGATGTGACGCAGAATCTTGTGGACCACAAGACCGACCTGGAGAACGTGTTGCACGTGACACCGAACGCAATTGCCAATGGTTACAACATTTACGACCCCGATACCGCAACGCAGGTCGGCTCGTTCGTGATCAACAACTTCAGCGACCCGGCGGGTTTCATCTGTGGGGCGATCGGGGCGGTGGCGAATGTGACGTCGCCGGAAACCTCAAAGCTGTGCGCCCAATATCTCGGGCCCGCGGCACGACTGCCCAACTTCAACTATCTTCCGCTTCCCTTCAATCCATACCTGGCGAAATCCCCGGACAACGTGATCTACAGCGATCCAGCCCTGGCGCCCGGCGGTGCCGGCGCCACGACTACCGCCGAGCAACCGCCGTCCGTCTCGGCCTACACAGGCGCCGCGGACGACCCGTTCCCGCAGCCCACCGGTCCCACACCACCACCAGGGGCGCCGACCCTGACACAGATCCTCTTGCCTGCCGAAGGGGCACGGCCATGAGTATCGGTGTAACCACACCGCGGCGATGTCGGCGGCTGCTCTCGGTGTTGATCACCAGCGCTGCTGTGGCTTCGGCGGGGTGCGGATTTCAGGGCGTGAACTCCCTGGCTCTCCCCGGCGCGAAAGGACGAGGCGCGCAGGCCACGACCTACTATGTCGAGTTCGCGAACATCGGCACACTGGAATCGAATTCGCCCGTGATGATTGCCGATGTCGTGGTAGGCAGTGTGGGCCGGATGACGTTCTCGAATTGGCTCGTGCAGGTCGAAGTTTCGATCGAGCCCGGGGCCACGGTGCCCGCCAACACGGAGGCGAGCATCGGGCAAACCAGTCTGCTCGGATCCACACACGTAGCGCTCAGCCCGCCGCTCGGCCAGGAACCGGACGGGCATCTCGCGCCGGGCACCACGATCCCCGTGAACAAGTCGTCGATCTTTCCCTCGACCGAGCAGACGCTGTCGTCGTTGTCGGTGGTGGTCAACGGGGGGGGACTAGGTCAGATCGGCGATATCGTCCACAGTTTCAACGCAGCGCTGTCAGGACGCCAGAGCGACATACGTGATCTGCTGGACCGGCTGGACCGGTTCGTGAGCGTTCTGGATGCGCAGCGTGACAACGTGATTGAGTCCATCCACGCGCTCAACAGGCTTGCCGGAACCTTCGCAGACCAACGAGACGTGATTTCACGAGTCCTGCAGGAAGTCCCGCCCGCCTTGGACGTACTGATCAGGGAGCGACCCCACATCACCACGGCTCTCGACAAACTGAGAATTTTCAGCGACACCACCACCAGGCTGGTCGACGACACCCAAACCGACATCGTGGAAAATCTCACCAACCTTGCCCCCACACTCCGCGCCCTGGCTGATGTCGGGGACGGTCTCGACCGTGCTCTGGCATACACCACGGTATTTCCCTACGGCCAGAACCTGATCGACCGCGGAGTGCGGGGCGATTACATGAACCTCTTCGAGACACTCGATTTCACGGTGCCCAGGTTGAAGAACACGACGCTACTCGGCACCCGGTGGGGCGATCCGAACGCAACCCTCGTACCGGCGCCGGGCGAGCCTTTCTACCTCAACTACACCTATAACCCGCTCATGGTGGGGGTCGCACCCGGTGAGTCCGCGCCACCGCCGCCGGGCCAAACAGAGTCGGTGCCCGACGCCGGTATCCCGCTGTCCCCTCAGAGCCAAGGTGAAACGAGGCCCGCCCCGACCCCAGCTGCCGACCCTCCGACGATCTTCGCGGGTCCCTACGGAGCGCGGAATACGACGACTCCTGATACTGCGGGCGGTAACTGATGCTCTCTCGGCTCGTTCGAAATCAGTTGATCATCTTCACGATCGCGTCGATAGTCGGTCTGTCGCTATTGAGCTTCAAGTACATCCAGGCTCCGACTCTGCTTGGCGTCGGGCGGATCACCGTCGAGTTGGAGCTGCCGGCTTCAGGCGGCTTGTACCGGTTCGGCAACGTCACCTACCGTGGCGTGCAGGTGGGGAAAGTGACGAAGGTCGCAGTCCGTAATGCCCGCTATGTGGTGGCGACGTTGTCGCTCGACACCTCTGCCCGTATTCCCGCCGATCTGGTCGCGCGCGTGCTGAGTATGTCCGCGGTCGGTGAACAGTACGTCGACCTCCAACCACGCAACGACTCGGCGCCGTACCTGGCGGACGGCTCGGTAATCGGCATACAGAACACAACGATTCCCCAGAAGGTCGGTCCGATGCTGGACCAACTTGGCTCGCTGCTCGACAGCATCCCTCAGGACAGACTCACCGTCCTGCTCGATGAATCGTTCAAAGCGTTCAACGGAGCGGGCTACGACTTCGGGTCTCTGATCGATTCCTCGACAACGGTGGCAGCCGATCTCCGAGAGGTGGCCGACCAGACGCGCACGCTCATCGACGACAGCGAGCCGTTGCTGAATTCCCAAGCGCAGGGCAGCGAGAATATCCGCACGTGGATACGCAGCCTGGCCGGTGTCACCGATCAGATACGTGCGAACGATCCACAAGTTCGTACTTTGTTGCAGCGCGTTCCGGGAGCGGCCGATGAAGTCTCGCGCCTGCTCGCCGACCTCAAGCCGACGCTGCCAATCCTGTTGGCCAACCTCAAGACGATCGGCCAGATCTCGGTGACCTATAACCCGTCATTGGAGCAGCTGCTCGTCTTGCTGCCCCCGGACATCGCCGCCATCCAGGCGGTGGCACCGCTCAACAACCCAACCGGCATGGCGAAGGGAGACTTCGCCATCACCATCTCAGATCCGCCGGCGTGCACCGTTGGTTTCCTTCCTCCTTCGTCTTGGCGGTCTCCAGCCGACGTGTCCGATATCGATACGCCTGAGGGCATGTACTGCAAGCTGCCGCAGGACTCGCCTATCGGTGTGCGCGGGGCGCGCAACTACCCCTGCATGGAACATCCTGGAAAGCGCGCCCCGACAGTGCAGTTGTGCGACAACGAGCAAGGATTCGTCCCCCTGGCTCAGCGTCAGCACGCCTTGGGGCCGTATCCCCTCGACCCGAATCTGGTGGCGCAGGGGATTCCGCCGGATAGCAGAGTCGATGCGGATTCACGCATTCATGCCCCTGTCGAGGGCACACCGTTACCGCCGCCCACCGCACCCTCGCTGATGCCGTCGCCCCCCACCGCCGTGGCCGCCCCAAGTTCTGTCGCCACCAACGAGGCAGGAACTACCGCGTCCGGCGCAGCCGTCCACTACAACCCGCGGACCGGTGCGTATATGGCTCCCGACGGCCGTCTCTATCGGCAGTCGAATCTGACGTCGTCGGAGGTGCCGACAACATGGAAAGACCTGCTGCTCGGCTCGGCGTGAAGCGGCATTCTGCCGAGTTCATCGGCAAGCTGGATGGAAAAGTGGCGATCTTGACTGGGCGTGCGAGCGGGCTCGATAGGCAGGAGGCACTGCGTTTCGCCGATGAGCGCGCCGAGGTCGCCATCTGCGACATCCAGGAGGAGAGGCTCGACGAGACCCGCCGACTCTGCGAGGAACGGGCGCCGCCTGCGGTGCAGGCAGTACGCGAAGGCGGCCCTCAACAACGTGTTTCATCGCCCTGGGAATCCCTACCACGACGTTGCACCAGTGGTCGTGTCCCTGGCCCCAGACGACAGTCACTGGGTAGCCGGTCAAACGGTCAATGCCCACGGTCGAGGCTGGATCGCGGAGTAGCTACCCCGGAAGGAGCGCGCGAGCGGCTGCGACGCAGGGGCGCAGCCGCTCGTGTGGCCCCACACCGGCCTCGGCCTGCGATCTGATGGGAACTTCCAGTCCGATGTGCACGTCGGCCGGCAGCGCCTCGAGAATGTCGGCAAGCGGCAGGATGCCGGTGCCTGGGACCATCCGCTCGAACGTCGCGGCCACGAGGTAATCCTCCATGCTGTCGATGACCGGGTTGTCGCTCAGTTGGGCGTACCCGATCACACCGTGGTCCAGTGCTCGAAGGTCATCAGCGCCCGCACCGGAGCGCGCGAGATGCATGGTGTCGACCAGCAATTGAAACTCCGGCCGTCCCACGTGCCGTACCGCATCAACCGCTGCCTCCAGATCACCGACCACCGATCCAGGCATCATCTCCAGGGTCGTCCGCATACCGCGTTCGGCTGCCAACTCGGTGAGGCTCGCGAATTGGTCGAAGGTTCGGGGGCGGTCCGGGTCGAGACCGAGGGTGTTGATTCGTGGGACGCCGAGTTCGCACATCACGTCGAGGTCGCTCGCGAAGTCGCGGCAATCGGCACCCGGGATGACGAGGAAGCCCTCGCCGAGGGAGATCCGGACCCCGGTGTCGTCCATCACCTTACGCAGCTCGTGCCGCAGGCCGGCGTCGTTGCGCAGCGAGAACGGCGGATATCCCAGCGAATCCAGCGGCATGGCGGTCAGACCCGTCGAGATGTACCCGACGCCGAGATCAGCAGCCAGCCGGACGAATTCCACTGGTGGCAGGCCGAATACGCTGAGGTACTCGATACCCAGCCGATTGGCGTTCACAGTCCGGCCTTCACAGCTGCGCCCGCGTCGACGAACAATTGCTGCCCGGTGACGTACCGCGATTCGTCGGACGCGAGGTACACCACCGCGTGTGAGATGTCGGAGGGGTCGACGTAGGGCACCGGAATGGCGTGAATGAACGCGAAGCCGACCTCCGCGTCGACGCGGGTCGGGTTTTTCAGGTCGGGCCGGAATGCCCGGTAGATGGCGTCGATGTGCAGCATGTCGGTGTCGACATTGGTGGGGTGCACCGCGTTCACCCGGATCCGCTGCTCCCCCAGCACCAAGGCAAGCGACTTCGTGTAATCACGGAGCATGCTCTTGGCCAACCCGTAGCCGACGGCTCCCGGACCCTGCAATCCCAGTCCGTCGGACCTGTTCACCTGTGATGCCAGGGCTGCAATGGATCCTGTGACGATGATCGAGGAACCCTCCGGCAGATAGGGCAGCCCGGCGCTGACGGTGTTGACGACACCCAGGAAGTCCACATCGAACGCGTCGACGAAACCCTGTACGGGCACAGTGGGGCCGAACGCGGAGATTCCGGCGTTGGCGACGATCACGTCGAGCCCGCCGAGTTCGGCGACGGCGCTACCGAGTACGTCTCGCAGCTGGGCACGATCGCGAACGTCGGCCTCAGCAACAATGATTCGCCGTCCTTGGTCCTCGACGAGGCCTCGGGTCGCGTCCAGGTCAGCCTCGGTCGCGAGAGGGCTCGGATTGGAGGCGATATCGCTGCAGATATCGAGCGCGATGATGTCGGCACCCGCGGCGGCCATGTGCAGCGCATGGCTGCGGCCCTGTCCGCGGGCCGCACCGGTGATCACCGCGACTTTGCCCTCAAGTCGACTCATATCAAACTCCCGTCATCGGTGTATTCGTATTTCGCAGCCGTGCTATACGATCGTATAGGGTCCGAGCATGGGCCGTCTGCGGACCCGCGAAAAGGGTATGGCGGCGCCACGAATGTGCTATACATCTGTACAGCAAATTTGCGTTGAAGGCACCATGGAAGGACCCCCGTTGACGAACACCGATGAACTCGATCAGCTGCGCAAGCGCGTGCAGTACCTCGAGGACCGCACCGCGATCCTCGACTGCGTTATGAACCAGGCGCGCGGGCATGACCGCCACGATGCCGACTTGATGGGCAGCGTGTACTTCGACGACGGTGTCGACGAGCACGGGCCGACCGTCAAACTCGGCCCAGAGTACGGGCAGTGGGCCAATCAAGCGCACACCGCGGTGTTCGAGGATCACCTGCACAACATCACGACCCACACCTGCGAGGTCGACGGCGACGAGGCACATGCCGAGAGCTACGTGATGGGCGCGATGCGGGTCAAGGGGGGCAAGATCGTGTCCCTGATGGGCGGGCGCTACCTCGACCGACTCGAGCGCCGTGACGGCGTCTGGAAGATCGCGGTGCGGCGATGCACCATCGAGTGGATGATCAGTGGCGACTCGTCGGTCCTGAACTCCGGTGCCGTCAAGGGGTTCATCAAGGGCAAGTGGGACAAGACCGATGCCTCCTACATCCGACCCCTGCTGCTGGACAGCGAGCCCGTCGACCGCTGGTGACGATGAACCTCGAGGGAGCCGTCGCACTGGTCACGGGCGGAGGGTCCGGCATCGGCCGGGCGAGCGCAGAACGCTTCGCGGCTGCGGGCATGCGGGTATGCGTCGTCGATCTCGACGGCGAGGCCGCCTCGGCCGTCGCGGAGTCGGTCAACGGATTCGGCATCGCGTGTGACGTGTCCGACGCTGAGCAGGTCGATGCCGCGTTCGCCCGATGCGCCGAGGAACTCGGCACCGTCGATCTCGCACTTCTCAATGCCGGAATCACGATTCACTGGTCGGGTGACATCGGTTCACTCGACCTGGCTCAGTACCGCAGGTCCGTGGGCGTGAACCTCGACGGCGTCGTATTCGGCGCCGTCGCGGCCGTCCGGACGATGCGGGCCCGCACCGGCGGTGCGCCCGGCGCGATCCTGGCGACGGCCTCGCTCGCGGGTCTCATGCCGTGGCATCCCGACCCCGTCTACTCGCTCGGCAAGCACGGTGTCGTCGGGTTCATGCGCTCCATCGCGCCCAACCTCGCTCCCGAGCGGATCGCAGTCCACACCATCTGCCCGGGGATCACCGAAACCGGCGTCCTGGGCGACCGGCGCCCACTCGTCGAGGGCTTCGGCGTGCCGGTGATGGAACCGGAGGCGATAGCCGACGCCGTCCTTCTCGCCGCCACCGCCCCAATAGAACAGACCGGGTCGTGCTGGGTGGCCCAGTACGGAAAGCCCCCCTGGGCCATGGAATTCCCCGAGGTGCCCGGAGCCGACAGCAAGCTGAACATTCCCGTCAGCGACCGCTCCGGCAGCTGAACCGTCAGCCGATCACCGCGGGCATGCTGTCCCAGCCGCGCACCGTCGATGTGGGCGCCCGCACGGCGTTGTCCATGTCGATGGTCCAGTCGGGCCAGCGCTTCAGGATCTCCTCGAGGGCGATGCGCCCCTCGACGCGGGCCAGCGACGCACCCAGGCAGAAGTGTGTTCCCCGCCCGAAGGACAGGTGATTGGCATTGCGGCGGATGTCGAAGCGCTCCGGATCCTCGAACCTGCGTTCGTCGTGGTTCGCCGACCCGACCATGAGCAGCAGGGCACTGCCCGCCGGAACGGTCTGTCCGTGATACTCGACGTCATTGCTGACATAGCGGGCGATGCTGTGCACCGGAGGTTCGATGCGAAGCACCTCCTCGACGGCGCCCGGAATCAGCGCCGGATCCTGCACCAACTCACGTCGTGCATCGGCGTGCTCGCCGAGCAGCTTCCCCAGCCACCCGAACAACCGCCCCACCGTCTCCGTGCCGGCGTTCGCGATGACGCCCAGGAACACCAGGAGCTCTTCACCGCTCAACTTGCGCTCGACACCTGAGATGTCGGTGAATTCGACGTTCAGGAGTTCGGTGACGAGGTCGTCGGACGGATTCTGCTTCCGCCACTCGACATACTCTCTGAACATGTTCCCGTTGAAATAGTTCGTCTTGCTGACCGCGAGTGGTTCACCGGGCTTGTTGCGGAGGCGTCGCCCGGCCATGGACCGGACGCTGCGCTGCAGGGAGTCCGGCATGCCCACCAGCATGCCGATCACGCGCATGGGCATCTCGGCCCCGAGGTCGAGGGTGAAGTCGAAGCGGTCCCCGTCGACCAATGGCTCAAGGCAAGCGGCGCAGAACGCGCGCACCTCGGCCTCGATCGCGTTCATCTTCCGCGGGGTGAAGGCCCGAGACACCAGCACCCGGTGCACGGTGTGCAGGGGCGGGTCCTCATTGATGAAGACGCCGAGCGGCATGGCCGGTTCGGCCTTGACCACCTCGAGGATGTCCCCCTTGGCCGAGCTCAGGTTGTCGACGTCACGCAGCGCGGCCTCGACGTCGGCGTTGCGGCTCAACGCCCAGAAGTCGAACTTCTCGTCGTAGTAGAGCGGGGCCTCGTCCCGCAGGCGCCGGTACGTCGGATACGGGTCGACGTCGATCGTGACGTCGTAAGGGTCATAGCGGAGTTGGCTTTCGTCCAAGTCCTTCATGGTGCTCCTTACGCCCTGTGCCGTCGCAGATTCCGCGATGCAGTACGATCGTACAGCACGCTGCGCATCACCAAAAGGAGTGTCGATGGATCTCGGCTTCGTCTCGATGAACACGCCTCGCGACCTCGCCCCCGGCCTGCTGGGTCCGGAACTGGAATCGCGGCGATTCGAGTCACTGTGGGTCGGAGAGCACCCGCAGATACCGGTGGCCGCCGCAGACCAGTTCCACCCGAGCCTGCTCACGGCACAAAAGCAGATGTGGGACCCGTTCCTGTCGTTGTTGTCGGCGGCTGCGGCCACCACCGACCTCCGCCTCGGCACGGCCGTCGCGTTGCCGCTCGAGCGCGAGTTGTTCACCTTTGCAAAGGAAGTCGCGACGCTCGATCAGATGAGCGGAGGACGTCTGCTGCTCGGGGTGGGTGTCGGGTTCCGTGCCGAACTCGAGGTGTCGGGTTCGGTGGCCTGGAGCGATCGTTACCGGGCGCTCCGCGACATGGTCGCAGCACTGGGCTCCCTGTGGACCGAGGACGAACCCGAACACCACGGCGAGTTCTACGACTTCGGTCCTGTGTGGTCGAACCCGAAGCCGGTTCAGCGACCGCATCCACCGCTGCTGGCCGCGGCCACGGGACCCAAGGCGACCCGCGACTGCATGGCCTGGGCCGATGGCTGGCTACCCGGCGACGCGGCATTCAGGGACGTGGCGAGCGCACTGGCCGACTTCCGCCGCGGGGCAGAAGAGGCCGACCGCGATCCGGAGGCCTTGGACCTGACGATCATGGCGTGGGGCGACCCCGAACTCGAGCGGCTGGCTCGCTACCGGGGCCTCGGCTTCAACCGCGTCGTGCTGGGCGGCGGCCGTCGCGGCGGCAGCGATGCGTCGACGACGCTGTCGTTCCTCGACAGGTACGCAGAGATGGTCGATGAGCTCGACTGACCGCACTGCGAAACAACCACTGGCGCAACCCGATTCAGGCCGGTGGCACGGGCCGGACACTCGAGTGGACCAGCTCGATGAGCTGACCCTCGGGGTCGCGGAGCATGCAGGCATATCCCCCGCCCGGGTCTGCCACGACGGACCCACCCGCGGCGCTGGCCGCCTCCTGCGCCGCGGCCATATCGTCGACGGCGATCGACAGGTGCGTGAGGCCGGCATCGACCATCGAGCCGTCCGGCGCGTCTGGGGCCGGGTGTCCGGAGAACGTGAGTAGCTGCAGCACGAAACCGTCGTTGCGTAGGTAGACGGCCTCGAATCCGATGGGCGGCTCCAGACCGAGCAGCCCCATGGCGAGTTTGTCGGGAACGGTCATCCGCTTGGCCTCGGTGAACCCGAGCGCCTCGTAGAAGCGCTGCGAGGTCTCCAAGTCGCGGACGCGAAGCCCGACGTGACTGACGCTCACCTCAGACTCCCGCCGGACCGGGTGCACCGTGCATGTACAGGGTTTGGCCGGAGCAGTAGCTGGATGCGTCGGAGGCGAAGAACAGCACGCCGTAGCCGATCTCGTCCGGGTCGGCGATCCGGCCCGCTCCGTTGGTCTGGCCGATCATGTCGATGTCGTACCCGCCCCGCTGTGCTTCCTCCTCGAGGCCGGGAGTGCGGATGGCGCCACACGCGATGCAGTTGACCCTGACACCCTTCCGGGTCCAGGCTGCCGCCATCGACCCCGTCAGATTGTTGAGGCCGGCTTTGGCCGCACCGTACGCCGCCGCCTGCGGCATGGCCAGCAGGCTGGCACCGGAGGAGATGTTGACGATCGCACCCTTGCCCTGCGCGATCATCGGTTTGGCGGCCGCTCGCGACAAGTACCACGCGCTGGACAGGTTGAGGTCCAGGACCTGGTGCCACTCTTCATCGGTCCACTTCATGATGGCCTTGGTCTCGCCGCCCCCTGCGTTGTTGAGCAGGACGTCGATTCGGCCGAACTCGGCCAGCGCGGCATCGACGAGGGCCTGGCACTGATCTGACTGGGTCACGTCCGTCGGCACCGCGATCGCGCGACGGCCGAGCGCCTCGATCTCGGCCACGGTGGATTTGAGCGGCTCGGCCCGCCGCCCGGCGAGCACGACGTCAGCCCCCCGCTCTGCCAGGACGAGTGCCGATGCCCGCCCGATTCCGGTGCCACCGCCGGTGATCATGGCAACGCGCCCCTGCATCGAGAACCTGTCGCTCACAGACACCACTTCCTATCCACAGTCGTCACAGCCCTGTTGCCGTACGACTGTACAGCATTGCGCACCGCGCACAAGATTTGCCCCGAAATAGTCGACATATCAGCGCATGTCGAGTACACCAATTGACATGGCGCAGCCGACCAACGATGTCTGGGAAGTCCTGTCCACCGCCCGATCGATCCGTCGATTCACCGACGAACCCGTCGACGACGAGACACTCGAGCGCTGCCTGCAGGCAGCTACCTGGGCACCGAACGGCGCGAACGCCCAGCTCTGGCGTTTCATCGTCCTCGACGCACCCGAGCAGCGCGCCGCAGTCGCCACCGCCGCCAGGACGGCGCTGGAGACCATCGAGTCGATTTACGGGATGACCCGGCCCGCGGCCGATGATCACGGCCGCGCCGCGCGCAACAATCGCGCCACCTACGAGTTGCACGATCGCGCAGGTGACTTCACCTCCGTCCTGTTCACCGCGTTCCGCAACGAATTCGCCTCCGAGTTCCTGCAGGCCGGGTCGATCTACCCCGCTATGCAGAACTTCCATCTCGCCGCGCGCGCCCAGGGGCTGGGGGCGTGCTTCACCAGCTGGGCGTCTTACAGCGGGGAGAAGGTGCTCCGTGACGCGGTCGGCATCCCGGACGAGTGGTTCCTGGCCGGGCACATCGTCGTCGGCTGGCCGCGCGGCCATCACGGCCCGGTGCGCCGGCGCCCCACATCCGATGTGGTGTTCCGCAACCGGTGGGACCCCGAGCATGCCGACATCGCCTACGGCCGCGGCGCCCGACCTCAGAAGAGGTAACCGCTAGCGTTCCCGCGCCAGCTCCCCGAGGAAGCCCCGAGTGCGTTGCAGCGACGCTGCCCGCTGCGCTCGGTCCGTCCCCACCGCGATCGGTTGGGCCCACACATCGGTCGCGCCGGCGGTGATCAGGTCGCGCAGCTGTTCCAGCACCGCCGTCTCGCCGCCGACGATCGCCACGTCGGCAGCACTGTTGCCGCCACCCACCTCGATGATGCGCTGGTAATTGGTCATTCCCGCGTAGGCCGAGGACATCGCGGCCACCGCGTTCCTGGCTTCGGCGGTGTCGTCGTGAACTGCGATCGGCAGCCCTGCGACGACGCGCAGAGAAGGTGTGCCGTGGGCGGCTGCGGCATCTCGGAGTACCGGACCGATGCTCGTCGCGATCGCCGTCGCGGACGCCATCCACAACACCACGCCGTCGGCAAACTGTGCCGCGATCCGCAGCATGCGCGGCGACAGCGCCGACAACAACAGCGGGACCGGATGATCCAGCGCCACCATCCGTCCCGAGCTGTGCACACTCCAGTCGACCCCGTCAACGTCGACGTCCG
This sequence comes from Mycolicibacterium pyrenivorans, assembly GCF_025821625.1. Classification (GTDB taxonomy): domain Bacteria; phylum Actinomycetota; class Actinomycetes; order Mycobacteriales; family Mycobacteriaceae; genus Mycobacterium; species Mycobacterium pyrenivorans. Next base: position 14,067 of record NZ_JACKSH010000022.1, on the reverse strand, counting down.
CGCCACCCAGCAGGCCGCTGATGATGCGCAGGTACTCCCGGGTATTACGGCCAGGATGCGCGTAGGACAGACCCAGCACCCCTCGCACGACCGGCTCGTGCGACGGCCCCAGCCCCAGCGTGAGACCGGGCCGCCCCATCGCATTCGCTGCGGCGGCAACACGATTCGCCTGCAGCAGCGGATGGCAGGGATAGGTCTGAAGAACCGCGGTGCCCAACTCGATCGACGTGGTGGCCCGGCCGGCGATCGCCATCGCGACCAGCGGGTCACCGGCCACAGAGCTCGCGTACCACAGTGCCGAGAACCCCTCCGCCTCGGCCCGCTGCGCCTGCTCGACGATTCGATCGACCGATGAACCGCCTCCGGTCAATCCGATCCGCATATCCCTTACCTCATCACATGAGAGAACTGCCGCTGCGGATGTACATCGAACAGGTCCCGGTAGGAGGGCGGCTGACGACCATCCTCGTCCTTGATGCCGTACTTCACCGCGAGTTCGGCACCGATCAACGTCTGGCCGCTGACGGACATCAGGTCGGGGTCGTTGTACAGCGCCCAGATGACATGCCCGGTCAATTCGGGCGTCTCCGCGCTGTCGAGGATGTGGGCGAACTTGCCGGGATTGCCTGCGATGATCGCGCGCACCCGGTCGGTCAACAGGGAGCCCATCCAGATCGAAACAGCGGCGATCCCTTCGTCTTTGAAGTCGAACGCCATGTCGGCGGCCATCTTGTCCGCACCGGCCTTTGGCACGCCGTAGGCCGGGCCGAAGGCATAGTGGGCCGCCCCCGACGACGACGTGAAGGCGACGAGCCCCCGGTGCTGCGGAATCATCAGCGGCGCCGCATAGACGGTGGCGACATAGCTGCTGCGCAACCCCACGTCGAGCGTGTCGATCACGTTGAGGGGCTCTTCCCAGAACTTCGTCCGGCCCATCATCTCGTCGCGGATGATCGCGGCGTTGTTGACGAGGATGTCGATGCGGCCCTGCTCCCGGCCGATCTGCTCGAACAGCGCCTTCACCTGATCGTCATCCCCATGATCCACCCGCACCGCGATGCCCCGCCCGCCGGCGGCGGTCACAAGTTCGGCGGTCTCCCCGATCGTGCCCCGTATCGGCGAGTCACCGGGCTTCTCGCTGCGACCGGTCACGTACACCGTGCAGCCGTGGCTGCCGAGGGCGTGCGCGATCCCGGCTCCGGCGCCTCTACTGCCCCCGGTGACCACCGCGACCGGCCTGCTGCTCGACACTGCTCGTCTCCTCACATCCGGTGAATCACTCTGTTGCCGCGATTTATTCGGGAATTTCGGCGGCCGATTTCAGTTCCGTGATCGGCCGTGCCAGGCCTTGTTCGTCACAGATTCGTTGGAGCTTCTCCACTGTCGCGGCCACCCCCGGCCCCAGCCTCTCGCCGGGGGTGAAGGTGGCAGGCAGATGACGCATGCCCTGAATGATGCCGATGCTCTCATAGTGCACGGCACCCTCGGGCACGCACCGGTAGTCGGGCATGCGATCGAGGACCGCGAGGACCATCGACTTGAACACCGTGCGCGCCGCGTTCGACCCGATGCACCTGTGCACGCCGAGGCCGAAGCTGAAGTGCCGGTTTCCCTTCCGGTCGAGGACGAGGTCGTCGGGATCGGCGAAGAGGGCAGGGTCGCGATTGGCCATCGCCCACGACAACCAGAGTCGCTGCCCCTCCCGCAGCACGGTGCCACCCACGGTCATGTCCGCCGAGATGGTTCGGGCGTCGCCTGGGGCGGGTGTGAAGAAGCGTAAAAACTCCTCGGTCGCCGCATTGAGTAACGTGGCCCGCTGACTGCTCAATCTCGCGCGTTCGTCGGGGTTCTCGGAGAGCCACTCCAGCGCGTGCGCAGTGAGCGCCGTGGTGGTGTCGAAGCCGCCGCCGATCAGCAGGTTCAACATGCCGAGCAGTTCGATGTCCGGCGGGGCCGCACCGTCGATGCGGAGCTTGGCGAGCGCGTCGATGATTCCGGGTCGTGGATTCTCGCGAATCTCGACGAGGTTGGTGAACAGATCGACCCCCATCGCCAGGTACAGCTCTCGCACGCGTTCGACGTCGGGTGAATCCGGCGGGGTGTACACCGACGCGTGCGCCGGCTCGTTGTACATCGCCCATTTGTTCAGCGGGACACCGAGCATCGCGAGCGTGAGCACTGCCGGAACCACATTGGCGAGATCATCCACGAAGTCGATTCGTCCCGATTCGATGTGATCGTCGATGCAGGCGCGGACGATCTCATCGACGAACGGCTGCCAGCGCTTGACCGCTGCGGGCGACAGGTAGGGATTGAGCGCAGTCCGGTAGTGGCGGTGGTCCGGGTCGTCCATCTCCAACATGCCGCCACGAAAGCCTTCGGTCTCGATCATCGTCGGGATCGAGATTCCTTTGTAGCCGCGACGCTCGTTGTGCACGTCGTGGTCGTTCGAGACGTGTGGGCAACGCGCGACCTCGAACACCTGCTCGCTGCCGGCTGCCACCCAATGCCCACCGTAGGTGTCGGTCCACGCGAGCGGACATCTGCGGTGCATCTCGTGGGTGACGTCGAGAAACGTCTCACGGTAGTCGGCGCTGTGCCGATCGAACTGAAACCTGGTGCTCATGTGTCCGCACCGTCTGTCACGACGATCGCCTGCTCTGGACACGAGCGGGCGGCCTCGGCGACCTGCTGGCGGTGCTGCGCTGCGACATCACCGGTCACCGCGTGGGCATGACCGTCGACATCGTCGAGCCGGAAGGACTCCGGCGCGATCATGGCGCACAGGGTATGGCCCTGGCAGCGAGAATTCTCCACTTGTACCCGCATTCGCTTCTCCACCAATCTGTTGTCCGGCAGCATGATTGATCCGACAGTCACACGACCGCGCCGCCGTTGACGCCGATCACCTGACCGGTGATGTATCCCGCCGCGTCCGAACAGAGGAACGTGCAGAGTGCGGCCACGTCTTCTCCGGTGCCGAGGTGTCCGGCGGGGATGGCTTTTGTCAGGTACTCGGACGGCGGCAGCCTTCCCGAGCGTTGCTGCTCCTGGAGCATCGGCGAGTCGATGGCGAAGGGGGGGACGCTGTTCGCGGTGATTCCCTTTGCCGCGTAATCACGCGCCAGCGTCTTCGTCAGGGCGATGACGCCGCCTTTGGTCGCCGAGTAGTGCCCCTGCCCGGGCGCACCCTGCTGGCCTGCGGCCGAGGAGATCGTGACGATTCGTCCCCACCGCGCCGCCATCATGTCGGCCAGCGCGGCCCGCAGGCACAGAAACGTGCCCGTGAGATTGACCGCGAGGTAGTGGTTCCACTCGTCGAGGGTGATCTTCTCGAAGCGGGTGAAGCCGGCGATGGCCGCGCTGGTGACGATGATCTCCACCGGACCCAAGGACTGCCGGACGGCATCGAAGGCCGCGTCCACGGATGCCTCATCCGAGACGTCGACACCGACCGAGACCGCGTGTCCTCCCTCGGCTCGCAGTTCGTCGGCGACGCTTTCGGCAGCGTCGGCGTTCACGTCCAGAACGGCCACACGATGACCTGCTCGGGCGAGCCCGGCGGAGATCGACCGCCCCAGGCCGGATCCGCCGCCGGTGACCACTGCTACTCGCGTCACATCACAATCCTTCTGCTGCCGTTGCCGGATCAACTGCTGTACAGATGTATAGCTGATGCAGAGGTCCGGCACAAGACGGCTACGGCCGCGTTGCCCCGCCCCGCCCCTTCCCTGTACGGTCGTATAGCGCGGCGCTGTACGGCCGCACCGATCGCTGCCGAGGAGAGACGTTGAGCGAGCTCTACTACGACCCATGGGACTTCGACATCGACCTCGACCCGTACCCCACCTATCGACGGCTGCGCGACGAGTGCCCGGTCTACTACAACGAGCGGCACGGCTTCTGGGGACTGAGCCGCTACGCGGACGTCGACGGGGCGCTGAAGGACACGGCGCGGCTCAGCTCGGCCAGAGGCGACATCCTCGAAGTCGTCATGGCAGATCCGGTGATGCCTCCGGGAATCTTCATCAACGAGGATCCGCCGCTGCACACCATTCATCGCGCGATCGTCTCCAGGGCGTTCACACCGAAGAAGATGCGAGCGATCGAAGACAAGATCCGGGCATTCTGCGTCGCATGCCTCGAGCCGCTCGTCGGTGGCGACCGCTTCGACTTCGTGCAGGATCTCGGGGCCGAGCTCCCCATGCGCACGATCGGCATGCTCGCCGGAATTCCGGACGCCGAACAGCCCGCGGTACGTGAACACGCCAACCAGGTGCTCCGCAACAAGCCGGGCAAGCCGATGACGATCGACAAGGACCGCTATTTCACCGGGGAGATGTTCGGCGAGTATGTCGAATGGCGGGAGAAGAACCCGTCCGACGACCTGATCACCGAACTGCTAAACGTGGAGTTCGAAGACGAGACCGGCACCACGCGGCGGCTGACCAAACAGGAACTCATCGTGTTCCTGGCAGTCGTCGCGGGCGCGGGCGTCGAAACCACCGGTCGCCTGTTCGGGTGGATGGGCAAGGTGCTGGCCGAGCACCCCGACCAACGCAGAGAACTTGCCGAGGACCATTCCCTGATTCCGGCAGCGATCGAGGAGCTGCTCCGCTATGAACCCCCGGGCCCGCACGTGGCGCGCTACGTCGCCACAGACGACGTCACCTTCCACGGGACGGTCGTGCCCGCAGGGAGCCCCCTGCTGCTGATGCTGGCGTCGGCAAACCGCGATGAACGCCATTTCGCCGACCCTGATCGGTTCGACATCCACCGAAAGCCGGGCGGTCACCTCACCTTCGGTCGCGGCGCGCACTTCTGTGTCGGTTCTCCACTGGCCCGCTTGGAAGGTCGGGTGGCACTCGAGGAGGTACTCAAGCGCTGGCCCGAATGGGACCTCGACATGTCCGGTGCGCGGCGGTCGCGGACCTCGACAGTGCGCGGCTGGGACACCATGCCCGCCGTGATCGGCTGAGAGTAGTACGGGCGGCAGCACCGGTTGCGGGCGTGCGCTCTAGCGCTCTCCGAGGATGAAATCCGCCGCGCGCCAGGCGATCGCCATGATCGGTCCGTTCAGATTGCCCGCCACCATCGTCGGCAGTATCGAGCAGTCGACGACGCGTAGATTGTCCACGCCGCGCACCCTGAGTCGGCCGTCGACGACGTCATCGTCACCGGGCCCCATGGCCAGGCTGCCCGCGGCGTGATAGCCGCAGTAGCCGCCGTCGAGGACGGATTCGACGAGTTCGTCGTCGCTGCGGACCGCCGGCCCGGGGAAGGTCTCGTGGCTGATGCGTTCGACCATCGGCGATTGCTCGAAGATCGACCGCATGCGTCGCAGCAGGTTCGCCGCGGTCTCGCGATCGTATTCGGTGGCAAGGTAGTTCGGGTTGATCCGGACGGCGGCGTCGGGATCGTCCGAGGTGATCTCGATGGCGCCCTCCGAGGTCGGACGAAGCACCATGCCCAGGCATGAGACGCCGGCCTGCCGCTGGATCGCCACCGGTTCTCCCACGTTGTAGGGCGGGAGGGTCCACGGCCCCATCAGGAGTTGCCCGTCCGGACGGTCCACCTCGGGCCGCGATTTCATGAATGCCAGGATGTCGAACGACGGTGCCGCCAGCGGACCCTTGCGGGTCGCCAGGTACTTCGCCCCCGTCAGCGCCTGAGCGAAGCTGCTGGAGAGCTGTTTGTTGTAGCCCAGGTCTTCCACCAACTCGTATCGCAGTGTGGCACAGCGATGCTCGCGAAGTCCTCGGCCGACGTTGTCCCGGACCAGATAGGCGGTGACGCCTGCGGCTCCCAGGACGTCGCGCGGGCCGATCCCGGAGCGCTGCAGCAGTACCGGACTGTTCAGGCTACCGAGTGCGACGATCACCTCGCGGTTGGCGTGCACCCGTGTCGTCCCACCGTTGCTCGCGACCTCCAGACCGGTGGCCCTGCCGTTCGCGAAGGTGATCCGCCGCGCGGTCGTGTTGGTGCGCACCGTGAGGTTCGGTCGTGACAGTGCCGGCTTCAGGAAGGCGGTCGCTGCGCTGACCCTGCGTCCGTTCTTGATCGTCGCCGTCGCGTAGCCGATGCGCTCGTCGTCGGATTCGTTGAGATCCTCGACGTTCTCGAGCCCGACCGATGTGCCTGCCGCGATCATCTCCTCGCAGAGCGGGTCGGGATCGCGTGGCACGGAGATGTGCAGTGGCCCGCCGACACCACGGGTGGGCGATGGACCGAACTCGTGGTCTTCGATGCCGCGGAAGATCGGCAGCATGTCGTCCCAGCCCCAGCCCTTGTTGCCGAGGCGTTCGATACCGTCGTAGTCGGACCGATTGCCCCGGTTGTAGACCATGCCGTTGATCGAGCTCGACCCGCCCAGCACCTTTCCGCGCATCCACTGCTCGGAGTGCTGCTTGGAGCCGAAGGGCGTGGTCGAGTAGTGCCACATGTACTTGTCGTTCTCGAACAGCTTGCCCGCACCCTTGGGAATGCTGAAGAGGGGATTGCGATCAGTCCCGCCCGCTTCGATCAACAGCACCGTGATCCGCGGATCGGCTGACAGGCGGTTCGCGAGCACGCACCCCGCAGACCCTGCACCGGCGATGATGTAGTCGTAACTGGTCATGCGCTGTACCTCTCACCGTCCGGGAGATCGAGCCGAGCTATACGAATGTATAGCACAACCGGCTCCGACGACGGGAGCTGCTGTGGATCAGAGCCTGCGGGAGAAGGTGGCGAACCGCCAGAGATAGCGGGGCAGGCCCAGTACCGACGGCGCCTTGGGCCAGGAGTCGGACCGGAAGTAGGCATCGGAGCCGCCGTCGACGAATATGACACTGCCGCAGAGGAAGTCAGCAGCGTCGGACAACATGAAGATCATCCAGTCGGCCAGACTGCCGGGGTCGCCGAATCCGCCCACCGGCACCGGGAACGCATTGACCGTCTTCGCCTCCCTCGGTGTGGCGAGCTGCTGCTCCAACAGCGGGGTCAGAATGGCGCCGGGGGAAAGCGCGTTCAGGCGGATGCCGGCGCCTGCCCAGTCGGCGGTCACCGCGTGGCGCCGCACCCACCGCGACACCGCGAGCTTGGACGCTGCGTAGGCCATCGGCGGCGCCGCGGGGCCGAACAGACTGACGGCGCGCTGCGCTTTCCCCGGGTCGCCGGCGAGCAGGGCGCGCACCGCCCTGCGCGGGACCGCGGGCGTCGTGGTGGTCGAATTGCTCGCCACCACAACCACCTTGGCGTTTCCGGCGGCGGCCAGCGCGGGCCGCCACGCGGTCAGCAGATCCACGACGCCGAAGTAGTTGACCTGGTAGATCAGCCGCGGACGATCCGCCCCCGGCGTGGGCCCGATCCCGGCGGAGAGCACCGCCCCGCTCAGAGGACCACCTCCGATGGCCTCGAGCACCGCGTCGGCAGCTTCGGCACGTCCCTGTGGAGTGGACAGGTCTGCGACCACGTCGGCGTCCCTCAGATCGACGCCGACGACCCTGTGCCCGGCTGCGCGAAGACGTTCGGCCGCCTGATGTCCCATGCCCGACGCTGACCCGGTGACTGCGTAGGTGCCCACCGACCCACAGTATCCGGGGGTATTGCGCTCGGGCGGTCGGGCTGGTGCAGTCGTGTCATGCCGTTCATCGAGCACGCCCGCGGCCGCGCGTACTACCGTCACTGGGCGGCCGCCGAAACCCGGGCCGCCGTCATCTTCCTGCACGGGTTCGGCGAGCACACCGGGCTCTACCACCGGTACGGGTTCGCGCTCAACGCCGCAGGCATCGACCTGTGGGCCGTCGACCAGTTCGGGCACGGCCTGAGCCCGGGGGAACGGGGCGATTTCGGGTCCATCGAGGACAGCTCGGCATTGGCCGACAGCCTGACCGAACTGGCCCGGGAGCAGTGCCCGGGGATTCCGCTGCTGGCGCAGGGGCACTCCTTCGGATCGATCGTGACGCTGTTCCGGCTTCTGGACGGCTCCGATCGGTACCGGGCCGGCATCATCTCCGGCGCGCCACTGATCCCGGTGCCCGAACTCCTCGACGCCGACACCTCGCTCGACCTCGAGCCGGGTTCGCTGTCCGCCGATCCGTTCTACCTCGACGCGCTGGCCAATGATCCGCTGGCGTTCGTCGAAGCCGACGGCGCAGCGCTGGTCCGTGAGTTGGACCGGGGCTGGGACCGCTTCGGATCCGACCTGCCGACGCTGTCGGTACCGACGCTCGCGGTGCACGGCGTCAACGACCCGATCGCGCCGATCGGTGCGGTGCGTGCCTATGCCGAGCAGATCGAGTCGCTGTCACTGGTCGAGTTCGCCGGCGCCGGGCACGACATCCTCAACGAGTCCCAGCACCGCGACGTCGCTTCGGCGATCATCGGGTTCGCCGACCGTCACCTCGAGTGACAAAGTTATCCACAGGAGTTACCAACAGTGTGGATGAATGACAAGCGTGTGATTCGGGGACGTCTGCCCGGCTACAGCCAGGTGTCTTCCGTCGTCGCGGTCAAGAAAGCCTCGAGGTCATTGCGCCAATCCGCCGGCGTGTTCTTGTCGGGCTCGATGCCGGTGTACCCGCCCTGATAGAACAGCAGCGGTCGCGGCTTCTTCTTCGGGACGTCGGACAGCGAGTGCACCGCACCGAAGACCACGAAATGGTCGCCGCCGTCGTGGACGGAGTTCACCGTGCAGTCGATGTGGGCCAGTGAGCCCTCGATGATCGGCGAGCCGAGTTTCGACGGTGCCCAGTCGATACCGGCGAACTTGTCCGGTTCCCGGGAACCGAAGCGCGCCGAGACGTCCTTCTGGTTCTCGTGCAGGATGTTGACGCAGAAGCTGCCGCTGGCCTCGATGGCCTGCCAGGACCGCGACACTTTCGTCGGGCAGAACAGCACCAGCGGCGGATCCAGTGACAGGGCGGCGAACGACTGGCAGGCGAAGCCGACGGGCGCACCCTCGTGCACCGTGGTGATCACCGTGATGCCGGTGCAGAACTGGCCGAGCACGTTGCGGAACGTACGCGGGTCGATGGGAGGGTCGCTCATCAACGATGAATCCTCGCGCAAGCGCTCGTCATTACTACTTGAAGCCCACGCTGAAGTCGTGACCCCACAGGGAGACCGCGGTGCTCTCGCGGGCGACCCAGCGGTCGTCGTCCTCCACTTCGAGCCCCTCGCAACCGAACTCGATGTCGAAGCCGCCGGGTGTCTTCATGTAGAAGGACAGCATCTTGTCGTTGACGTGCCTGCCCAGGGTCGCCGACATCTTCACCTTGCGGCGCAGCGCCCGGTCCAGGCAGAGCCCGACGTCGTCGGCGTTCTCGACCTCCACCATCAGGTGCACGATCCCGCTGGGCGTCTCGCCCGGCATGAACGCCAGGCTGTGGTGGCGGGGGTTGACCCCCAGGAACCGCAGCCACGCGGGAGCGCCGTCGGCCGGCCGGCCGACCAACTGCGGTGGCAGGCGCATCGAGTCGCGGAGGTGGAAACCGAGCACGTCCCGGTAGAAGTGCAGCGTCTCCGCGTCGTCGCGGGTCGTCAGCACGACGTGGCCGAGACCCTGCTCCTCGGTGACGAACTTGTGTCCGTAGGGACTCACCACACGGCGGTGCTCTAGTGCCACACCGTGGAAGACCTCGAGGGAGTTGCCCGACGGGTCGTCGAAGATGATCATCTCGTCGACGCGGCGGTCGGCCAGTTCGGTGGCCGTGGCCTCCTTGTACGGCGTGCCCTCGACATCCAGCCGGTTGCGGATGTCCTGCAGCGCAGCGGCGTTGGCAGTCTCCCAGCCCGACACCATGAGCCGGTCGTGGTCGCCCGGCACGATCACCAGTCGAGCCGGGAACTCGTCCATGCGGAGGTAGAGGGCGCCTTCCGTGGCACCGCTACCTTCCACCATGCCGAGCACCTTGAGCCCGTACTCGCGCCACGCTCCGATGTCGGTGGTCTCGATGCGCAGATATCCCAGCGATCGGATGCTCATCTGGTGCCTCCGTTCTTCGCGCTAGCGCTCATCACGAGCCTCCCAGGAAATCGATGGTCAGCTTGTTGAACTCGTCGAACTTCTCCAGCTGCGCCCAGTGCCCGCACTGTCCGAACACGTGCAGCTGAACGCGGGGAATCTGCTTGAGCGCCACCAGCGCCCCGTCGAGCGGGTTCACCCTGTCCTCGCGTCCCCAGATCAGCAGTACCCGCTGCCGCAGCTTGTACACGTCGCGCCACATCATGCCCAGCTCGAAGTCCGCACCGGCGAACGACTTGCCCATCGCCTTGGTGGCGGCAAGCGACTCCGGGGTGCTGGCGATCTGGAACCGCTCCTCGACCAGCTCGGGTGTGATCAGGCTCTGGTCGAACACCATGATGCGCAGGAACTTCTCGATGTTCTCGCGCGTCGGGTCCGCGGCGAAGCGGCCGAGCAGCTTCACGCCCTCGGTCGGGTCGGGCGAGAACAGGTTTACGCTCAACCCGCCCGGGCCCATCAGCACGAGCCGACCGGCGCGCTTCGGGTTGTCCAGCGCGAACCGCACCGCGGTGCCGCCGCCGAGTGAGTTACCAACCAGCGCAGCACGTTCCAGTCCCAGATGGTCGAACAGTTCGAGCAACGCCGTGGAGCTGTAGCGGTTGTACTGCTCGTGTTCGGTGTGCTTGTCTGAGTGCCCGTACCCGGGCTGGTCGACGGCCAGCACGTGGAAATGCCTGGCCAGCACACCGATGTTGCGCCCGAAGTTGGACCAGCTGGATGCGCCGGGACCACCGCCGTGCAGCAGCACGACGGTCCCCGCGGTCTCACGGTGCTCGAAGCCGGCCTCGTGGTAGTGCAGCTTCATGTCCTCGCGTACCTGCGCGTAGCGCGAGGTCGACTCGAACGTGATCTCTTGCTGCTGAGCGGCTTCGGCTGCGAAGGATGTCATCAGGCCGGCCAACTAAACCATCGTGTCCTGCGGCGGCAACCCGAATTCGTTGTTGCCGAAGATCAGGTAGGCCCGCTCCGGCTCGTTCGCCGCGTGCACCCGGCCGGCGTGGGCGTCCCGCCAGAATCGTTGCACCGGTTGCTCGATGCCCAGCGCGGTTGCGCCGGATGCCTCGAACAGCAGGTCGATAGAGGAGATGGCGCGCGCCGTGGCCCGCACCTGGTCCCGCCGGGCGCGGGCACGCAGCTCGAACGGGATCTCCTGATCCGCCTTGAGCAGTTCGTATTCGTCGCGGACGTTGCCGATCAGCTGGCGCCAGCCGGCGTCGATGTCACTGGCGGCCTCGGCGATGCGCACCTTCGCGAACGGATCGTCCTTGGACTTCTCGCCGGCGAACGCCGCACGGACCCGCTTGCCCTGATGCTCGACGTGGGCGTCGTAGGCGCCGTATGCCATTCCCATGATGGGGGCCGAGATGGTGGTGGGATGCATGGTGCCCCAGGGCATCTTGTACACCGGCGCGGTGTTGTTCTCCAGGCCGCCGGCCGTGCGGTCGTTCATCGCCTTGTAGGACAGGAAGCGGTGCCGTGGCACGAAGACGTCCTTGACGACGACGGTGTTGCTGCCGGTGCCCTTCAAGCCGACCACATGCCAGACGTCGTCGATGCGGTACTCGCTGCGCGGGATCAGGAAGCTGCCGAAGTCGACGGGCTTGCCGTCCTTGATCACCGGTCCGCCGAGGAACGCCCACGTCGCGTGGTCGCAGCCCGAGGACCACTGCCACGCACCGCTGACCAGGTATCCGCCGTCGACCACGGTGCCCGCACCCATCGGGGCGTACGACGACGAGACGCGCACCGTCGGGTCGCTGCCCCACACCTCGTCCTGTGCCTGCTGGTCGAACAGGGCGAGGTGCCAGTTGTGCACACCGATGATGGACGACACCCACCCGGTGGAACCACACGCGCTGGCGAGGCGCCGGACCGCCTCGTAGAAGACGGTGGGGTCGCACTGCATGCCACCCCACTGCTCGGGCTGGAGCAGCTTGAAGAAGCCGACCTCGTCGAGTTCGTTCACGGTCTCATCGGGCAGGCGCCGCAGTTCTTCGGCGGCCTGAGCGCGCTTGGCGATCCGCGGCAGCAGATCGTCGATGCCGGTTAGGACCGACTGCACGTCACGCTGTTCAATGGACGTCACGGATTTGCCTCCCGAGAGTATGGACCTGGCGATGAGCGCTTGCGCGAAGAGCAGATCGCGGCGATGTGCGCTTGCACGAAGAGCAGATCGCTAACAGAAAGATTAGAACACGTTACGATTTGTGTCGAGCAGCGCATGTCTGTGGGCGCTGGACCAGCGCACATGCATTTCTGTAACCTGTTCTAGTTATAGGCGGAAGTCAGCATGAAGGAGGGCAGGCCAGTGACCGATGAACCGCTCGGCAGCCACGTGCTCGAGCTCGAGGTCGCCGACGTCATCGAGGAGACGTCCGACTCGCGGTCGCTGGTTTTCAAGGCGCCCGAGGGCCCTGGAGCCCCCGAGCTCCCTGCCGACAAGTTGCACTACGCGCCCGGCCAGTTCCTGACGCTGCGGGTGCCCAGCGATCGGACGGGGTCGGTGGCCCGGTGCTACTCGTTGTGCACCTCGCCGTTCACCGGCGATCCGATGACCGTGACGATCAAGCGCACCGCCGACGGCTACGCATCGAACTGGCTGTGCGACAACGCCCACCCCGGCATGAAGCTGCACGTGCTGGCACCGTCGGGCACCTTCGTCCCCAAGACCCTCGACACCGACTTCCTGCTGCTGGCGGCCGGCAGCGGGATCACCCCGATGATGGCGATCCTGAAGTCGGCGCTCAGCGAGGGCAGCGGAAAGGTGACGCTGGTCTATGCGAATCGTGACGAGAACTCCGTCATCTTCGCCACGGCCCTGCGCGATCTCGCGGCCAAGTACCCCGATCGGCTCACCGTCGTGCACTGGCTGGAGTCGGTGCAGGGGCTGCCCACCGCGACCGCGCTGTCCGAACTGGTCACGCCGTTCACGACGCGCGAGGCGTTCATCTGTGGACCCGGGCCGTTCATGGCGGCCGCCGAGGAGGCCCTGAAGACATCGGGGGCCGCCGCCGAACGCATCCACATCGAGGTGTTCAAGTCGCTGGAGTCCGACCCGTTCAAGGCAGTGGTGATCGAGGAGGACGACAGCGACGAGGGTCCCGCCACGGCGATCGTGACCCTCGACGGCGAGACCCAGGAGGTGCCCTGGCCGCGCAACGCCAAACTTCTCGACGTGCTCTTGGCCAAGGGTCTGGACGCACCCTTCTCCTGCCGCGAGGGACACTGTGGCGCCTGCGCGGTGCTGATCAAGTCGGGTGAGATCGAGATGGAGGTCAACGATGTGCTCGAGCAGCAGGATCTCGACGAGGGCCTGATCCTGGCGTGCCAGGCGCACCCGCGCTCCGATTCGGTTGAAGTCACCTACGACGAATGAGCCGCGGGCTACCATTCCGGCCACGGGAGGAACACGTGAAGCGATTTGCCCGACTGTCCGCCGGACTGTCTCTGGTCACGGCGACCTGGTTCGCCCTCGCGCTCGTCACCCCCGTCTCCGGGGCGTCGGCAGCACTCGACACCGCTGACGCCTCGATCCCCGTCGACCCGGTGACCGCGATCGAAGTGCACACCACCGCCGACTGCGTGCGGGCGGCCAACCAGTGCTTCTTCATCGCGAGCGCGAATCTGCGGACGCCGCAGGGCCCGATCGGTTTCCCCGACGACCTGTGGGCGCGCCAGACCACGACGCTGCGATCGACGGACCGAAATCTGTTCCTCGACACCGACTTCCAGGCAGCGAACACCCGGATGTTCAAGTCGCTGCGGGACATGGAGTTCACCACGATCTACTTCGGCGGCGGACCGGTGGAGAAGTACCGGCTGCAGGGCAACACGTGGCCGACCGACTGGGCCACCGGGCGGCCCAAGCTGGATGCCGACTACATCGTCTGCTCACACATCCAAGTGGTGTACGCGGGCGTGAACCTCACGACACCGGACGCCTGCTCGCAGACCACGTTCGACTAGGAGCGTGGGTCAGTAACACGCCGGGCGGGGTGCCTGGGCCGGTGGCGGGTGTAGGGGATCATGGGGTGTGCCTGATGATCTCGATGCCGACGGTT
>NZ_JACKSH010000021.1 GCF_025821625.1 Mycolicibacterium pyrenivorans | reverse complement strand
TGGCTGACCGAGAAGAACCGGTCACTGGCTGCGTTCTGGCGAACTGTCATGGCCCAAGGCGACGAACTTGCAGCGCAGGTGCGAATCTGCCAGCCAGACATGACAATCTGGCACACCGCTCGCGAGACTGTCGCTGCGGCTGACAACGATGCCGCTATCGACGACCTCGAGCTCGCACTGGCAGCACTGGTCCTCAACCGGTGCTCCCGTTCTGGCATGGTTAACCATCGTGTCGGGCCGATCGGAGGAAAGAATCAGTCCGGTCGATGGCATCTGCGTTCTCGCTGGAATGGTGATGGGCTCGCGGAACGAATCGAGCGAATCCACCAGTTGGGCAACCAGATACGCATTGATGAAGGTGATGCAATCGAACGCATCGCGGAGCTGGATGGGTCGGTCGGGATCGAAGACGAGCTCGTACTGTTCGTCGATCCTCCTTATCTGGTTCAGGGAAACAGGCTGTACACCGAAGGCATGTCGTTCGAGGACCACAAGAATCTCGCGCACGCGCTCACCAGCTGCGCTGCTCGCTGGCTACTCACATATG
>NZ_JACKSH010000020.1 GCF_025821625.1 Mycolicibacterium pyrenivorans | reverse complement strand
TGACCCGCGAACACACCAAACCCGCCGTGGCACCCACGGCAACACCGACGCGCCCACACCCAGCGCACCTCACCTCTATTTTCGGATTAGCAGGAAAAGCGCGAGAGCGGGCCTGCTGGAATGCAATTCCGGCGGAAAGTCAGAGCCAGTTGTTGTGCCGGAATGTCCGGTACAACAGCGCGCACACGGTGACCATCAGCAGCAGCACGGCGGGGTAGCCCCACGCCCACTGCAATTCGGGCATGTGGTCGAAGTTCATCCCGTAGATGCCGGCCAACGCGGTGGGCACCGCGGCGATGGCGACCCACGCGGAGATCTTGCGCATGTCGACGTTCTGCTGCATCGCGACCTTGCCGAGCGCGGCCTGCACCAGGGAGCTGAGCAGTTCGTCGAAGCTGGCGATGCGGTCCGCGGCCTTGATGGTGTGATCGAGCACATCGCGCATGTACGTGCGGATCTCGATGTTGACGAGGTCGGCATGGTCGGTGCCGATGCGCTCGAGGTCGGTCGCCAGCGGGCTCACGGCGCGGCGCAGTTCCACGACCTCGCGCTTGAGGAGGTATATCGCCTCCATGTTGGTGTGCGACAGCGGCGAGAAGATGTCCTCCTCGATGCCGTCGATGTCGGTTTCGATGAGATCGGTGACGTCGAGATAGTTGTCCACCACGTTGTCGGCGATCGCGTGCATCACCGAGTACGGGCCGAGTCGAAGCGTCGACGGCGTGGCCTCGAGGCGTTTGCGTATCCCGGCCAGCCCGCCGTGCTCGCCGTGCCGCACGGTGACGACGAAGTCGGGTCCGACGAAGATCATGACCTCGCCGGTCTCCACGATCTCGCGGGCGTTGGCCATCGACTCGTGGTCGACGTATTTCACGGTCTTGAGCACCAGGAACAGCGTGCTGCCGTAGCGCTCGAGCTTGGGTCGCTGGTGGGCGTGCACGGCGTCCTCGACGGCGAGCGTGTGCAGGCCGAACACCTCGGCGACGGTCTGCATCTGGTGCTCGTCGGGTTCGTGCAGTCCGACCCAGACGAACGCGTCCCTGCCGTCGGCCTCGATCTCGTGCACCTTGTTCAGGGCCGCGGCGTGGGTGTACTTACCCGGCAGTCGGGTTCCGTCGCAGTAGACGCCGCAGTCGACCATCGCCCGGGCGACCGGAACGTGAATGCTCTTGGCGTCCGGGCCGCCGTGACGCAACCGCGACGGCGGCAGTGCGCGAAAAGACGGCATCTGCGGCCCTCCCTCCGGACGAGCTGGTCGATCGGGTCAGCCGATCGGTAGCAGGGATCGTACGCGCCTGGCCCGGTGCGGATTCCTCACCAAGGGGGAACCCATCGCTGTGAGTTTCGCCGGTCGGATAGATTGGCGGCGTGGCGGACAGTGTTGTTGATTCCTCGCGTGAGCGCTCGTCAGTGGCGCCCACAGCCCAGGTTGTCATCGAGAACAGCGAGATCTTCGAAGCCCATGAGGGCGGCAAGCTCTCGGTCGAGCTCAAGTCGCCACTGGACACCCAGCGGGCCTTGTCGATCGCGTACACGCCCGGGGTGGCGCAGGTCAGCCGTGCGATCGCCGGCGACGCCACCCTGGCGAAGCGGTACACGTGGGCCAACCGCCTGGTGGCGGTGATCAGCGACGGCACCGCCGTCCTCGGCCTCGGCGACATCGGGCCCGCGGCGTCGCTGCCGGTGATGGAGGGCAAGAGCGCGCTCTTCAAGACGTTCGGCGGACTGGACTCGATCCCGATCGTGCTCGACACCAAGGACACCGACGAGATCGTCGAGACGATCATCCGGCTGCGCCCGACGTTCGGCGCGGTCAACCTCGAGGACATCTCGGCGCCCCGCTGCTTCGAGATCGAGCGCCGCGTCATCGAGGCGCTGGACTGCCCGGTCATGCACGACGACCAGCACGGCACCGCGATCGTCGTGCTCGCCGCGCTGCTCGGCGCCAGCAAGGCGCTCGAGCGCGACATGCGCGCGCTCAAGATCGTCATCTCCGGCGCCGGCGCCGCCGGCATAGCCTGCGCGAACATCCTGCTGGCCGCGGGCGTCGGCGACATCACGGTACTCGACAGCAAGGGCATCGTCGGTGTGGGGCGCGACGACCTCAACGAGTTCAAGGCCGAGTTGGCCACCAGGACCAACCCGCGCGGGCTGACCGGCGGGCTCGCCGAAGCGCTGGCCGGTGCAGACGTGTTCATGGGTGTCTCGGCCGGCCTGGTCCCGGAGGAGTTGATCGCGACGATGGCGCCGGGAGGCATCGTGTTCGCGATGTCCAACCCCGACCCCGAGATCCATCCCGACCTGGCCCGCAAGTACGCGGCGGTGGTGGCCACCGGCCGCAGCGACTTCCCGAACCAGATCAACAACGTGCTGGCATTCCCCGGGGTGTTCCGCGGGGCGCTGGACGCCGGCGCACGTCGCATCACCGAGAAGATGAAGGTCGCCGCGGCCGAGGCGATCTTCTCCGTGGTCGGCGACGACCTCTCGGTCGACTACATCGTGCCGAGCGCGCTGGACCCGCGGGTGGGTCCCGCGGTGGCCGCCGCGGTCGCCGCAGCGTCCGAGGATTCAGTCGGCTGAGTCGCGCCCGTTTCGCGAGGCGCCTGGCATCCGTGCTGGTCGCCGCGCTGGTCGTCGCGGGTTGCGGCGGGCAGGATCCCGCGCCGTCGATCCCGGTCGGGGCGACCGCCGAGCCCGAGTCTCAATTGGTGGCCCACCTGTATGCGGCCGCGCTGCGGTTCTACGGCAACCCCGCCCATGTGACGACGGAAGAGGATCCGCTCGGTCGTCTCGACTCGGGCGAGACGCGGGTCGCACCGGGTTTCACCGGTCGACTTCTGCAGCGGTTCGATCCGGACACGCCGGCGAGATCCGATGTGCAGGTGTATCGCCGGTTGTTGTCGGTGTTGCCCGAGGGTGTCGCCGCGGGTGATTACACCACCTCAGCGGAGGACAAACCCGCGGTCGCAATCACCGAGAAGACGGCCGACAGCTGGGACGCCGCGGACGTGACAGCCCTGCTGCGACGGTGCGGAGACGTCGCGGTCGGTGCGGTCGACGGCACCGCGCCGCCGTCGCGGATCGGAACCTGCACGCTGCCCGCGGCGCGTGAATTCCCGGACGATGCAACGATGTTCGCGTCGCTGCGCGCCGGCGAGATCGACGTGGCGTGGACGACGACAGCGGCTCCGGATGTGCCGTCGGAGGTGGTGGTGCTGTCGGACAGGACCTCGCTGATCCGCGCCGAGAACCTGGTGCCGCTGTACCGGCGCAACGAGCTGACCGAGTCCCAGGTGCTCGCGCTCAACGAGGTCGCCGGGGTGCTCGACACCGGATCGCTGGCCGACATGCGTCGTGAGGTCGCCGAGGGCACCGACCCGGGCCTGGTGGCCGGACAGTGGCTCGACGCCCACCCGCTCGGCGTCGGCAACTAACCGCTGCGGCCGGCGCGCTCAGTGCGCCGGCGGAGTCAGCTTCGCGACGGCCTTCGGGAACAGCGACTGATAGTGCGCCCCGACGGCGCGGATCACGATGTCGAACACCTTGGCGTCGTTGCCCACCAACACCCTGGCCTTGTTCTTGCGGACCCCGTCGAGGATGATCTTGGCGGCCTTCTCCGGCGTGGTGCTGGCGAGCTTCTTGTCGAAGGTCTTGGCGAGTTCCTCGGCGTCCAGGCCTTCGGCTGCGGAGGCGTTGCGAGCGATCGCGGTCTTGATGCCGCCGGGATGCACACAGGTGACCTTCACCGTGTGATCGGCCAGCGCCATCTCCTGGCGCAGGGCCTCGGTGAAGCCGCGGACCGCGAACTTCGCCGCGTTGTAGGCGGCCTGGCCGGGCACCGCGAACAACCCGAAGACACTGGAGACGTTCACCACGTGGCCGTCCCCGGAGGCGATCAGGTGCGGGAGAAACGACTTGGTGCCGTTGACGACGCCCCAGAAGTCGACATCCATCACCCGTTCGATGTCCTTGTACTGGGAGACCTCGACGTCGCCGGTGAACGCGATGCCTGCGTTGTTGTAGATCTGGTTGACCTTGCCGAAGTGCCCGGCGACCCCGTCGGCGTACAGCTGGAAGGCTTCCCGCTCGGTGACGTTGAGGCGGTCGGTCTTGACCTGGGCGCCGATGGCCTTGAGGCGCTCCTCGGTGACGGCCAGCCCCTCGGTGTCGATGTCGCTGATCGCCACGTGGGCGCCGGAGCGTCCCAGCTCGACGGCCAGCGCCTGACCGATGCCCGAGCCGGCGCCGGTCACGACGGCCACCTTTCCGGCGAAGCCCTGCATATCCACTCCTCATGTCGGTTGAACCCGTGTCGAGGCTAACGGGTACCCGGGGTCCCGTGTATGTCAGGGCGGGTTCGGTACCCTCGCCGCGTAATACTGCGGGACCCGGGGACGACAGTCAGGTCATGAAGTTCATGTACCCGGCCGTTGCGGTGGCAGCGGTTGTCGCGGCGACGATGTCCGCGGCGCCCGCGCAGGCGGACACCGGAATCGACGTGTTCCTCGGGGCCCTCGACCACTACCGGCTCGGTGACATCGATCCGGCCACCGCGGTGCGGGTGGGTGAGTCCGTGTGTCCGATGCTCGCCGAACCCGGACAAGGCGTGGCCAACGTCGCCGCGCGCGTCGCCGACGAACTCGGCCGGCCGCTCGGGCCCGCGACGATGTTCACCGGCTTGGCGATCCAGATCCTGTGTCCGCGCGCGGTCGGGGCGCTGACCGACGGGCAGCCGTTCTCGTTCTTCTGACCGGGCCCCGCTCGCGGGGAATCAGCCGAACGCCTCGTCGATGATCTCCTGCTGCTCGACCGCGTGCACCTTCGACGAACCCGACGACGGCGCCGACATCGCCCGACGCGAGATGCGCTTGATACCGTCCAGCTTCTCGGGCAACACCTCGGGCAGCGTCAGGCCCAGCGTCGGCCACGCCCCCTGGTTGGCCGGCTCCTCCTGCACCCAGCGGTACTCGGTGGCCTTGGGATAGCGGTCCAGCGTCTCGGCCAGCCGCCGCTTCGGCAGCGGAGCCAGTTGCTCGAGCCGGATGATCGCGACGTCGTCGCGCTGCTCCTTGTTCTTGCGGGCAGCCAGCTCGTAGTACAGCTTGCCGCTGGTCAGCAGCACCCGCGTGACCTTGCTGCGGTCCCCGTCGCCGTCGGTGTAGGTGGGCTCCTCGAGCACCGACCGGAACTTCATCTCGGTGAAGTCCCGGATGTCGCTGACTGCTGCCTTGTTGCGCAGCATCGACTTCGGCGTGAAGACGATCAGCGGCCGGTGGATCCCGTCGAGGCCGTGACGGCGCAGCAGGTGGAAGTAGTTCGCCGGCGTCGACGGCATCGCGATCGTCATCGACCCCTCGGCCCACAGCAGCAGGAACCGTTCGATGCGGCCCGAGGTGTGGTCGGGACCCTGGCCCTCGTGGCCGTGCGGCAGCAGCAGCACCACGTCCGACAGCTGCCCCCACTTGGCCTCTCCGGAGCTGATGAACTCGTCGATGATCGACTGTGCCCCGTTGACGAAGTCGCCGAACTGCGCCTCCCACAGCACCAGCGCGTTCGGGTTGCCGACCGAGTATCCGTACTCGAACCCCACCGCCGCGAACTCCGACAGCGCGGAGTCGTAGACCATGAACTTGCCGCCGGTCGGGTTGCCGTCGGAGTCGACGGTCAGCAGGTCCAGC
Source organism: Mycolicibacterium pyrenivorans (assembly GCF_025821625.1). Classification (GTDB taxonomy): domain Bacteria; phylum Actinomycetota; class Actinomycetes; order Mycobacteriales; family Mycobacteriaceae; genus Mycobacterium; species Mycobacterium pyrenivorans. The sequence goes on along the minus strand of NZ_JACKSH010000020.1, from coordinate 37,960 downwards.
GGCGTGAATTCCTTGCCCGTCTTGCGGTCGATGATCACCGAGTGGCGCTGCGTGAACGTGCCGCGGCGGGTGTCCTGGCCGGTGAACCGGATGGTCTTGCCCTCGGCCAGGAAGGATCCCAGCGCCAGCAGCTCGCCGAACGCCCAGTCGACCTTGCCCTCGTAGGCCATCTCCCGGCGTTTCTCGAGCACGGGTTTGACGCGGGGGTGGACGTTGAAGTCCTCGCCGAAGGCCAGGTGTGCGTCACCGATGCGGGCCAGCAGCGACTTGTCCACGGCGGTGCTCATCCCGGCGGGCACCATCTGGTCGGACTCCACCGAGTGGCTGGGTTCGATCGCGTGCTTCTCCAGCTCGCGCACCTCGTTGAAGACCCGCTCGAGCTGGCCCTGATAGTCGCGCAGGGCGTCCTCGGCTTCCTTCATCGAGATGTCGCCGCGGCCGATCAGCGCCTCGGTGTAGGTCTTGCGCACGCCCCGCTTGGTGTCGATGACGTCGTACATGTTGGGCTGCGTCATCGACGGGTCGTCGCCCTCGTTGTGGCCCCGCCGCCGGTAGCAGAGCATGTCGATGATGACGTCCTTCTTGAACTTCTGCCGGAAGTCCATCGCCAGCTTGGCGACCCACACCGCGGCCTCGGGGTCGTCGCCGTTGACGTGGAAGATCGGCGCGCCGATCATCTTCGCGACGTCGGTGCAGTACTCCGAGGAGCGCGAGTCGCCCGGCGAGGTGGTGAACCCGATCTGGTTGTTGACGATGATGTGGATGGTCCCGCCGGTGCGGTATCCGCGCAGCAGCGCGAGGTTCAGCGTCTCGGCGACCACACCCTGACCGGCGAACGCGGCGTCGCCGTGCAGCATCATCGGCACGACGGTGAACCCGTCGGGTCCATTGCCCTTGTCGAGCAGGTCCTGCTTGGCGCGGACCAGACCCTCGAGCACCGGGTCCACCGCCTCGAGGTGGCTGGGGTTGGCGACGAGCGACACGTCGATGTCGTTGTCGCCGAACATCTGGATGTACGTCCCGGTCGCGCCGAGGTGGTACTTGACGTCGCCCGACCCGTGCGCCTGCGACGGGTTCAGGTTGCCCTCGAACTCGGTGAAGATCTGGCTGTACGGCTTGCCGACGATGTTGGCCAGCACGTTGAGCCGACCGCGGTGCGGCATCCCGATGACGACCTCGTCGAGGCCGTGTTCGGCCGCCTGATCGATCGCGGCGTCCATCATCGGGATGACGGTCTCGGCACCTTCGAGCGAGAACCGTTTCTGCCCAACGTATTTGGTCTGCAGGAAGGTCTCGAACGCCTCGGCCGCGTTGAGCTTGCTCAGGATGTACTTCTGCTCGGCGACTGTCGGCTTCTCGTGTTTGATCTCGATGCGCTCCTGCAGCCATTTCTGCTGCTCGGGTTCGAGGATGTGCGTGTACTCCACGCCGACGTGCCGGCAGTACGCGTCACGCAACAGGCCCAGGACGTCGCGCAGCTTCTTGTGGGTCTTGCCGGCGAAGCCGTTGACCTTGAACTCGCGATCCAGGTCCCACAGCGTCAGGCCGTGGGTGAGCACGTCGAGATCGGGGTGACTGCGGAAGCGGGTGCTGTCCAACCGCAGCGGATCGATGTCGGCCATCAGGTGACCGCGGTTGCGGTAGGCGGCGATGAGCTCGATGACGCGCGCGTTCTTGTCCTCGATGGAATCCGGGTTGTCGATGCGCCAGCGCACAGGTTCGTAGGGGATTCCGAGTTCGCGGAAGATCTCGTCGTAGAACTCGTCATCGAGCAGCAGTTGGTGGATGGTGCGCAGGAAGTCGCCCGACTCCGCGCCCTGGATGATGCGGTGGTCGTAGGTCGACGTCAGCGTGATGAGCTTGCCGACACCGAGCTCGGAGATGCGCTCGTCGCTGGCGCCCTGGAAATGCGCCGGGTATTCCATGGCGCCGACACCGATGATCGCGCCCTGCCCCTGCATCAGCCGCGGCACCGAGTGCACCGTGCCGATGGTGCCCGGGTTGGTCAACGAAATCGTCACGCCGCCAAAGTCTTCGGCGGTCAGCTTGCCGTCGCGGGCACGGCGGATGATGTCCTCGTAGGCGGCGATGAACTGACCGAAGCGCATCGTCTCGCAGTTCTTGATCGCCGCGACGACGAGCTGGCGCTTGCCGTCCTTGCCCTGGAGGTCGATGGCCAGGCCCAGGTTGGTGTGGGCGGGCGTGACGGTATTCGGCTTGCCGTCCACCACGGCGAAGTGGCGGTTCATGTTCGGGAACTTCTTGACCGCTTGCACGAGCGCGTAACCGAGCAGATGGGTGAACGAGATCTTGCCGCCGCGGGTGCGCTTGAGATGGTTGTTGATGACGATCCGGTTGTCGATCATCGCCTTGGCCGGGATGGCGCGCACGCTGGTCGCCGTCGGCACGTCCAGCGACGCCGACATGTTCTTCACCACGGCAGCCGCGGCGCCGCGCAGCACCTGGGTTTCGGCATCCTCGGCGACCGGGGTGGCGGGCTTGCTCTTGGCGGGCGCCTCGGGCTTGGCCTCAGGCTTCTTCTCCGGGGCCTTCTCCGACTTCTCGGGGGCCGGCGCCGTCGCGGCAGGCTTGTCGGCCTTGGCCGCCGCGCCGCCGGATTCGGCGTCCTTCGTCTTGGCGGCGCCGTTGCTGCTGGCGGGCTTCGGCGGTGGCGCCGGTGCGGGTTCGGGTGGCGTCGTCGGGGTGGCGGCGCGTTTTCCGTTACCTCTCGGGGTGAATTCGTTGGTGGGTTCGGGGGAGTAGTCGACGAGGAACTCGTGCCAGCTGGGATCGACCGACGAGGGATCCTCGCGGAACTTGCGGTACATCTCTTCGACCAACCACTCGTTCTGACCGAATGGTGAAGGTGAACTCACGGCTGCTCTCCGCCTCAATTCTTCGCTTCGTGCCGGCGCCGAGCGGCAGCCGGCCACCCAATTCAACCCCGGTGTGCGGTCACCCGCTCTTCTGCCCTATAAAGGCTAGCGCTTTCGACATCGGCCGGACCATGCAACGTGGTTATGGTCATTGCGGTCGCAGAAAAGAAGAGCCGAACGGCGCGGTTGCGTCGGTCAGCGGCCGTCCGGCCGTGATCAGGGGCGCGGCGCGGGCAACAGATGCAGCGGCGACGGCCAGCGCGCCGGCGGAGTGCCGAACGCCGCGTGGGCGTGGGCGACGATCTTCTTGCCCATCATCCGATTTCCCACCCCGCCGACAACCGCCCCGATGCCGACCGGCAGGAGTTTGCCGAACGCGATGGCGCCGCGCTTGAGGGTGTAGCGCTTGACGAAGTAGCGCAGCAGCCGGGAGTTCAGTTGTGACACCGCGGGCAGCGGCAGTGATGCGGCGCCGTCGGCCAGCCACGCCCCGCTGGTCCGTCCGGGGCCGACGAGGTCGGTCACGGCCTGCCTGCCGTCGTCGCCGACGAGCACCGCCAGCACCAGGGCGCGGCGCCGCTCGCGGTGTTCGGCCGGGATACCGTGCACCTCGGCCACCGCGAGCACGTACACGGCCGTCGCCTCGAGGAACACCACGGTCTCGCCCGCGACGGCGGACATGGCGACCAGCGTGCCGATACCGGGGAACGCCGCGGCGGATCCGACGGCTGCGCCGCTGGCCATCACCGCGGCCATGTAGTGCTTGTCCAGCTTCTCGACGATGTCGGCGGGGCTCGCCCCGGCGTTGTGCTCGCGCAGCCGTTCGACGTACGCCTTGACGGCCGGAGCCTGGACGCGTGCGCCGCGTTCGATGATCTGGGAGAGCACCTTGGCCAGCGTGCCCGGATCCTCGTCTTTGACGGCGGGCACTTGCTTCTTGGCGCGTGATCGGGCACTCATTCGGTGGCCCCTCCCTGTGCGATTCTGTCGAATCGACTTCCGGACCGCCTTCGGCGGATGCTCTCAGGCTAACGCGTGTCAAACGAACGGCGGCGTACATACCGTCCCCGAACGTGATCGCGGTCACTGTTGGTGATTCGGGGAAGAAATAATTGGAAAGCGACGCTAACCAATTCCATGGCAGTATCCGTGGACGTGGATGGGAAGCAACCGAAGTCTGACTTGGCGGCTCAGCCGCCGGGGTCTGACTTGCGGCTCAGCCGCCGAGCCGAACCAGGATGATCTTCGTCCTCGGACTCCTGGTGGCGCTCGGCCCGCTCACCATCGACATGTACCTGCCTGCGTTGCCGAAGATCGCCGACGAGCTGTCGGTGACCTCATCCGTCGCCCAGCTGACGCTGACCGGCACGCTCGCCGGTCTGGGTCTGGGCCAGCTGGTCATCGGCCCGCTGTCGGACTCCCTCGGCCGGCGTAAACCGCTGTTCGCCGGGATCGTGCTGCACATGCTCGCGTCACTGCTGTGCATGTTCGCCCCGAACATCGCCGTTCTCGGCATCGCCCGCGGGTTGCAGGGCGTCGGGGCGGCCGCCGGCATGGTCGTCGCGATCGCCGTCGTCGGTGATCTGTACAAGGACAACGTCGCAGCCACGGTGATGTCGCGGCTGATGCTGGTACTCGGCGTGGCGCCGGTGCTGGCACCGTCGCTCGGGGCGGCCGTGCTGCTGCACGGATCCTGGCATTGGGTTTTCGCCGCACTCGTCGTCGTGGCCGGGGCGCTGCTGCTGATGGCGGTCCTCGCGCTGCCCGAGACGTTACCCGCCGACCACCGGCGGCCGCTGAAGCTACGCGGTATCGGAGCGACCTACCTGGAACTGCTGCGCGACGTCCGGTTCGTGATCCTCGTCCTGGTCGCCGGGTTGGGCATGTCCGGTCTGTTCGCCTACATCTCCGGTGCGGCCTTCGTACTGCAGGGTCGCTTCGGGCTTGACCAGACGGCCTTCGCGCTCGTGTTCGGGGCGGGCGCCGTCGCGCTGATCGGCACCACGCAGTGCAATGTGGTGCTGCTCCGCCGGTTCGCCCCCCAGCAGATCATGGTGTGGGCGCTGGTCGCGGCATCGGTGTCCGGCGCGGTGTTCGTGGCGCTGGCGAGTGCCCGGGTCGGCGGGCTGGTCGGGTTCATCGTGCCGGTGTGGGCGATCCTCGCCGCGATGGGTCTGGTGATTCCGAATGCGCCCGCCGTCGCGCTGACGCGCCACACCGAGGCCGCGGGCACCGCAGCCTCGGTGTGCGATGCATAGCATCGCTCACCGTCCTGGCGACCGCTTGGCCGCGGCTCCACGGACAACCCAAGCGGACCCGCTCGCCCCCTGAGACGTCAGACCATCTCGGGCACCCGCAGGTGTGCCAGCACCAGGTCGAACTCGCATTCGTCGAGGATCTCGGCACCGCTGTCGCGGATCGTCGCGGCCTTGATCGCATCCGTGGCGATCCGGCTGTGCCTCATCGCCTCGGCGCTGTCGAAGGTCACCGACGCGACCCCGAAGCCGGAGTCGCGGTCGACCAGAAGGCTGGCGCTGCAGAATCCGTCGAGTTCCTCCAGCGCGGGAATGGTGGCGAGGCGGTAGCCGTCGACGGCGCGGTCGGCCAGTTCGGGCTCGACCCGGGCCCACGTCACCCGTACGCACGCCCCAGGGGCCGAGCGGTGGTCGCGGTGCAGTGCGGCGATCTCCCACTCGTCGACGGTGGGGCTGCCGCCGAGGATCTCCGCAGTGTGATCCCGGTACCCGGCGGTCACCGTGCGGCTGGCCCTCATCGCCTCCTCGGACTGCCAGGCCGTGGTCGCGATGCAGCGCCCGCTCTGGCGGTCCACGAGCAATGACAACCCGACGTAGCCGTCGAGGCCTGACAACCCGGGCCACACCTTGTCGTGGATGTAGGTGATCCCGGCGTCGATCGCCGAGGACCGTGCATGAATGGTGGAACTGCGTGCGTACATGCTCTGCCTCCATGGTCCGCGGCAGCGTCCCAGCGGCGCCGCCGGACCACTCCATCGTCCTCCGCGGCGTGGCCCAGAGCAATGGCCCCGCGATTCAGGAAAGAGCCTCAGCCGCCGAGACCACCTGCAGCGGCCCGGCAACCGATAACGCATCGGCGGATGTGGCTATTCGGTCGACTGGTACTCGCTCACGGCATCGTCGAGACGTTGCAGCGCTTCGCCGTACTGTGCGAAGTCACCGCTGCGCTGCGCTTCCTGCAGGGCGTCGAGGGCGGCGTTGACATCTTGCAACGCCGCGGATTTCGCTCCCGACAACTGGGTCGGACCCGCGGGCGGAACCGCCGTCGGCACCTCAGGCTGCGCCTCGGCGTTCTGACCCGGCCGGTTCGCGGGCGGTGTCGCCGCCTGCTGCTGGTTGCCCGGCGGGCGCGCCGTGGGCGGCTGTCCGGCGGGCGCGCCGGTGGGTTCCGGCCCGGTGGCGGTGGCGTCGGCACCGGGTCCGAACAGGTCGGTCAACGCGTCGCGCACGGTCGGCCCGTACCCGATCTTGTCGTTGTACATCATCGCGACCCGGATCAGGCGGGGGTACGACGATGCCGCGTCACTGGCGCCCGGGGACGCGAACACCGGGGCGACGTAGAGCAACCCACCCTCGGCGATCGGCAACGTCAACAGGTTGCCCCAGCGGATCCGGTTCTGGTTGTCGCGGCCGATGACGCCGAGGTCCTGGCTGACCGCGGTGTCGGTGCTGATCGCGTTGAACGCCAGCTTGGGTCCGTTCACCTGACCCGGGATCGTCAGCACGGTGATCCTGCCGTACGTCTCGGGGTCCGAGCTGGCGCTGATGTAGGCCGCGAGGAAGTCCCGTCGGAACCGGTTCATCGCACTGGTCAGCTGGAATGACGACGAACGGTCCTCCAGCGCAAGGTCTTTGGCGACGATGTAGTACGGCGGCTGGTAGCTGCTGGCCGTCGGGTTCGGGTCGAGCGGCACGTCCCAGAAGTCGGACGTCGAGAAGAACGTCACGGGGTCGTCGACGTGGTACTTGGCCAGCAGCGCGCGCTGCACCTTGAACAGGTCCTCGGGGTAGCGCAGGTGCTCCTGCAACTCCGGGGTGATGTCGCCCTTCGGCTTCACGGTGTCGGGGAAGACCTTCATCCACGCCTGCAGCACCGGGTCCTGCTCGTCCTGGGCGTACAGCGACACGGTGCCGTCATAGGCGTCGACGGTGGCCTTGACCGAGTTGCGGATGTAGGACACCTGCTTGTCGGGCTGCAGACGGTTCAGTGCCACCTCGTTGGAGTCGGTGGTCGCCGCCGACAGCGACATCAACTCCGAATAGGGGTAGTTGTCCAGCGTGGTGTAGCCGTCGACGATCCAGACGATCCGCTCGTTGACGATCGCCGGGTACATCGCGGTGTCCGTCGTCAGCCACGGCGCCACCGCCTTTACCCGCTCCGCGGGATCCCGGTTGAACAGGATCTTGCTGTCCTCGCCGATCACGTTGGAGAACAGGAAGTTACGCTCGGCGTACTTCGCAGCGAACACGCTGCGGGAGATCCAGTTGCCGATCGGCACACCGCCGGAACCGGTGTAGGTGTAATTCCTTGTGTCGGTGTTGGTTTCGTAGTCGTATTCGCGCGGTGCGCCGTTCTCGCCGACGATCGCGTAGTCGGCGGGCGTGTTGGCGATGACCGGGCCGTAGTAGATGCGCGGCTGGGCCAGCGGCGCAGGCCCGGGTGAGACCACCTCGCCGTTGGCGCCGACGACGCTGGCCAGGAACTCCGGGTAGCCGCCGTTCTGGTTGGGGTCGTTGGCCACCCCGCGCACCGTGTTGGCCGGCGAGGCGATGAACCCGTTGCCGTGGGTGAACACGGTGTGCCGGTTGATCCAGTCACGCTGGTTGTCGATCAACCGGTCCGGGTTCAGCTCCCGCACGGCCACCACGAAGTCACGCAGGTTGCCGTCCTCGTCGGGGTAGCGGTCCATGTTCAGCTGATCGGGGAAGTAGTAGAAGTTCTTGCCCTGCTGGAACTGCGTGAACGCCGGGCTGACGATGTTCGGGTCGAGCACCCGGATGTTCGAAGTCGTCGCCCGGTCCGCGGCCACCTGCTGCGCGGTCGCGGGGGCGTTGCCCGCGTAGTTGCGGTAGGTCACCGTCTCGTCGGTGAGGCCGTAGGCCTGCCGGGTCGCGGCGATGCTGCGGCTGATGTACTCGCTTTCCTTCTGCGCGGCGTTGGGCCGGACGCTGATCTGCTCGACGACCAACGGCCAGCCGGCGCCGACGATCAGCGACGACAGCAGCAGCAGGACCACGCCGATGGCGGGAATCCGCAGATCGCGAAGGAAGATCGCGGAGAAGACCGCGGCGGCACAGATGACCGCGATGGCCAGCAGGATCAGTTTGGCGGGCAGCACCGCGTTGATGTCGGTGTAGCCGGCGCCGGTGAACGGCTTCCCGCCGCGGGTGTGGCTGAGCAGCTCGTAGCGGTCGAACCAGTAGGCGACCGCCTTGAGCAGCATCAGGATGCCGACCATCGTGATCAGTTGGATGCGGGCCGCACGGCTGAGCGCACCGGCGCGACCCGACAGCCGGATGCCGCCGAACAGGTAATGGCCCAGCAGGTTCACGATGAAGGCCAGGAAGGTCGCGACGAACAGGTACGACAACACCAGCCGGTAAAACGGCAGATCGAAGGCGTAGAAACCGAGATCGATACCGAACTGCGGATCGGTGACGCCGAAGCTGCCACCGTGCAGGAACAACTGCACCCGGTCCCAGTAGCTCTGCGCCACGAAGCCCGACAGCACGCCGATGAACGCCGGCACCCCGATGCCCACCAGGCGCAGCCGCGCCATCACCGCGGTGCGGTAGCCCGCGATGGGATCGTTGGGACCGGCCGTCGGCACGAACACCGGCCTGGTGCGATACGCAAGGGCCATCGCAGCGAACACGACGGCCCCGATGAGGATCGCGACGACGAAGAAGATCACCAGCCGCGTGACGATCTGGGTCGTGAACACCGACCGGTAGCCGAGCTCGCCGAACCACAGCCAGCTGACGTAGGTGTCGATGAAGCGGGGCCCGATGAGCAGCAACAGCACCGCGGCGAGGGCAACCCCGATCAGAACCCGGCTTCGTCGTGTCAGTTTCGGCATTCTCGCCGCGGGACGCATCCCCACTCGATCACTCCAGTCTCGAACATTCCCAGCAGTTGCTCAGGTGCCCTAACTCTACGCACCCACCAGAAGCCGCCGCGTCAGCAGCGGGGAGGTTCGCCACCAGCGGAAAGGGTTCGCAGCGAGTCGATCGCCCCTTCGAGCGTGTGCACCTCGAGAAGTTCGATGCCGTCCTCGTCCGCGGTCTTGGCCTCGGCGCAGTTGTCGGCCGGTACCAGGAACACGGTGGCTCCTGCGTCCTTGGCCGACACGATCTTGTGGGTGATGCCGCCGATCGAGCCGACCTTCCCGTCGCCGGTGATGGTGCCGGATCCGGCCACGAACTTCGACCCGTTCAGGTCGCCGGTGGTCAGCTTGTCCACGACGGCGAGGCTGAACATCAGCCCCGCGGACGGTCCGCCCACGTTGGCCAGGTTGAAGTCGACGGTGAACGGCGCCCACGGCGCGTCGAGTACACCGACCCCGAGCAGGCCCTGGTCACCTTTGGGGTGCTTGCCCAGCGTGATCTCGGCGGTCCCGAGCGGGGCGTTCTTGCGCCGGTAGTCGACGACGAGCGTGTCCCCCGGTTTGGTGCCCTTGAGGATCTCCTGGAACTGCTCGAGGTTGGCCACCGGCTTGTTGTCGACGCCGTCGATGGCGTCGCCGGGCTGCAGCTTGCCGTCGGACGGACCGTCGGGGTCGACGCTCTCCACGGTGACGGCCATCGGGTACTTCAGGTAGTGCAGCGCGGCATACTCGGCGCTGTCCTCGGACTGCCGGAAGTCCGTGGTGTTCGCCTCGTCGATCTCTTCCTTCGACTTGTCGGGCGGGTACACGAGGTCGCGCGGTATCAATTGGTCCCGCCCCGAGGCCCAGAACACCAGCGCCTGCCCCAGCGTCAGACCGTCGCGCTGCGACACCGTAGTCATGTTGAGATGCCCGGTGGTGGGGTGAAGGTCGGCGCCCTCGATGTCCACGACCTGCTCGCCGTCGATCTCACCGAGCGTGTCGAACGTCGGGCCGGGGCCCAGCGCCACGTAGGGCACCGCCACCAACGTCAGCAGTATGCCGAACGCCAGGACCGGCACCAGCGCGACGATCAGGGTCGAAATCCTCCTGTTCACGCCGCCCACAGTAGAGGTTGCGACATCACGGTTCCGCGCACACGATGCCGCGGTCGTGTGGCGGCACGAGCGGTTCACTGACAGCGTGACCCGCATCGCCGCACGACGGCGGCACGGTGAGTACGGTTGAGGACATGGCTGACCCGCCTTTTGGCTTCTCCGCCGGGGACGACCCCGAGCGCGACAAACGCAAAGACCCCGGCTCCGGTGGCGACCCCTTCGGGGGTGCGTTCGGAGGCGGCGGCGAGTTCGACATGTCGCAGCTGGGTCAGATCTTCAGCAAGCTCGGTGAGATGTTCAGCGGGGCGGGCAACCCGACCGCAGGCGGGTCGACGTCCGGGCCCGTCAACTACGACCTGGCCCGCCAGCTCGCGTCGAGTTCCATCGGTTTCGTCGCCCCGGTGCCCGACCAGACCCGCACCGCCATCTCCGACGCGGTGCGCCTGGCCGAGACCTGGCTGGACGGGGCGACCCCGCTGCCCGCCGGAACCACCAGGACGGTGGCGTGGACACCGACCGAGTGGATCGACAACACGCTGGACACCTGGAAGCGACTGTGCGATCCGGTCGCCGAGCAGATCTCGACGATGTGGGCCTCGGCGCTGCCCGAGGAAGCCAAGGCGATGGCGGGCCCGCTGCTGTCGATGATGTCGCAGATGGGCGGCATGGCGTTCGGCTCGCAGCTGGGTCAGGCGTTGGGCAAGCTGTCCCGAGAGGTGTTGACCTCCACCGACATCGGGCTGCCGCTGGGACCCAAGGGGGTCGCGGCGCTGATGCCCGAGGCGGTCGAGGCGCTCGCGGAGGGCCTCGAGCATCCGCGCAGCGAGGTCGTCACCTTCCTCGCCGCCCGCGAGGCCGCGCACCACCGGTTGTTCAGCCATGTGCCGTGGCTGTCCAGCCAGCTGCTCAGCACCGTGGAAGCCTTCGCCAAGGGCACCAAGATCGACATGAGCGGCATCGAGGAGTTCGCGCGCGGATTCAACCCCGCGTCGTTGACCGACCCGACCGAGATGGAGCAGCTGCTCAATCAGGGCATCTTCGAACCGAAGGCCACCCCTGAACAGACCGTTGCGCTGGAACGGCTGGAGACGATGCTGGCCCTGATCGAGGGCTGGGTGCAGACCGTCGTCTCCGACGCCCTGGGCGACCGCATCCCGGGCACGCCTGCGCTCAGCGAGATGCTGCGCCGGCGGCGTGCCACCGGCGGTCCGGCCGAGCAGACGTTCGCCACCCTGGTGGGACTGGAACTGCGGCCCCGCAAGATGCGGGAGGCCGCGGCGCTGTGGGAGCGGCTCACCCAGGCTGTCGGCGCCGACGCGCGGGACGCGGTCTGGCAGCATCCCGACCTGTTGCCGAGCGCGTCGGACCTGGACGAGCCCGCGGGGTTCATCGACCGGATGGTCGGCGGAGACACCAACGGTATTTACAGCGCCATCGAGCAGGCCATCGCGGACATCGAGTGGGACCACGTCGAGCGCGGCATCGTCGACCCTGAGACCGGAGACGACGGAACCGCGGGCCCGAAGCAGTAGCGGGGCCTGTGGATAACTCGGCTCGGGGCCGCTGTCGCGTGCCAGTGTCGATCCATGACCCGATATGCCCTCAGCCCGTCGCGGCCGGTGCTTCGCCGACCCGACGAGACGATCCAGGTGGGTTGGGATCCGCGCCGTGCGGTCGTCGTGCATCCGCCACCGGGCCTGCCCGCAGCCGCCCTCGCCGACGTGCTGCGCGCCCTGCAGTCCACTGCGACGATCGCCGAACTCGAAGCGGTCGCGAGCGGTCACGGCGCCGACGCCTCCGGGGTCGCGGCGCTGGTCACCCGCCTGGTCGAGTCCGGCGTCGTCACCGGTCAGGCACCCCGACGCACCCGTGCGGCGTCGATCCGCATCCACGGCATCGGCCCGTTGACCGACCTGCTGACCGCGTCGCTGCACCGCTCCGGCGTGCGGGTCAGCCACAGCAGCAGGACCCATGCATGCACCGGCGGTGCCGACCTCACCGTGCTGACCGACTACCTGGTCGCCGACCCGCGGGTGGTGCGTGAACTGCACGACGCCGGGGTGCCGCACCTGCCGGTGCGGGTGCGTGACGGGGCCGGCCTGGTCGGCCCACTGGTGATCCCCGGCGTTACGAGCTGCCTGCGCTGCGCTGACCTGCACCGCAGCGACCGCGATGCCGCGTGGCCGGCGGTAGCCGCGCAGCTGTGTCAGACCGTGGGCACCGCCGACAGGGCGACCGTCCTCGCCACCGCCGCGCTGGCGCTCAACGAGGTCGACCACGTGGTGCGCGCGGTGACCGACGACTCCGGCCCCGACGATGGCGCCGCACGACCGTCTCCTCCCGTCACGATGAACACCACCCTCGAATTCGATGTCGCCACCGGCTCGATCACGGCCCGCAGGTGGCCGCGACACCCCGACTGCACGTGCTGAGCGCGCATTGTGACATCGCGCGTTTCCAACCAGTTGGTCGGAGCGCCATCCAGTCATGGATGATGGACTGGTGAGTGACATCAAGCGGGGGCGCGCTGCGCGCAACGCAAAGCTGGCGTCGCTGCCTGTGGGCATGGCCGGACGAGCCGCGCTGGGCTTCGGCAAGCGTCTGACCGGCAAGTCCAAGGACGACGTCAATGCCGAACTGATGGACAAGGCCGCCCAGCAGTTGTTCACGGTGCTCGGTGAACTCAAGGGCGGCGCGATGAAAGTCGGGCAGGCGCTCTCGGTCATGGAAGCCGCGATCCCCGAGCAGTACGGCAAGCCCTACCGGGAGGCGCTCACCAAGCTCCAGCGTGAAGCCCCGCCGCTGCCAGCGGCCAAGGTGCACCGGGTGCTCGACGGGCAACTGGGCACCAAATGGCGCGAACGGTTCCAGTCGTTCGACGACACCGCGATCGCCTCGGCAAGCATCGGCCAGGTACACAAGGCCGTCTGGGCCGACGGCCGCGAGGTCGCGGTCAAGATCCAGTACCCCGGCGCCGACGAGGCGCTGCGCGCGGACCTCAAGACGATGCAGCGGATGGTCGGCGTGCTCAAGCAGCTCTCCCCCGGCGCGGACGTCCAGGGTGTCGTCAACGAGCTGATCGAGCGCACCGAGATGGAGCTCGACTACCGGCTCGAGGCCGACAATCAGCGCGCGTTCGCCAAGGCCTATGAGGGCGACCCGAATTTCGTGGTGCCGCGGGTGGTCGCCAGCGCCCCGAAGGTCGTCATCCAGGAATGGATCGACGGCGTTCCGCTGTCGCAGATCATCCGGGAAGGCACCCAGGAGCAGCGCGATCTGATGGCCACCCGGATGTTCGAGTTCTGTGACGACGCGCCGACGCGCCTCGAGATGGTCCACGGTGACGCTCACCCCGGCAACTTCATGCTGATGACCGGAAACCGGATGGGCGTCATCGATTTCGGCGCGGTGGCGCCGATGCCCGGCGGCTGGCCCGTCGAGCTGGGGCAGCTGCTGCGCTACGGCGTGGACAAGAACTACGAAAAGCTGCTGCCCACCATGGAGAAGGTCGGGTTCATCCAGAAGGGTCAGCAGGTGTCGATCCGCGAGATCGACGACATGCTCAAGCAGTACGTCGAACCCCTGCAGGTCCCGGTGTTCCACTACACCCGCAAGTGGCTGCAGAAGATGACGTCGCTGGAACTCGACAAGGCGGCCAGCCAGATCAAGGCCGCCCGCCAGATGGACATCCCGCCGAAGCTGGCGATACCGATGCGGGTCATCGCGTCGATCGTCGCGATCTCCTGCCAGCTCGACGCGCACGTCGACACCCGGCGCATCGCCGAGGAGACGGTGCCGGGATTCGCCAACCCCGACGCGGTGTAGCGCGCCGGAGCCGGCTGAGAATCACGCGGCCACACGGTCTTTCGTGTCTTTGCGCGGCCGCCCGCGCGGTCGCTTGCGGGCGATGACGGTGCCCCGGTCGAGGATCTCACCGCCCCACACGCCCCACGGCTCCTGGCGTTCCAGTGCCGCGATCAGGCACTCGCGCCGGATCGGGCAGTCCGCGCACAGCGCCTTGGCCTGCTCGAGATCGCGCGGGTCCTCCGCGAACCACAGGTCCGGGTTGTCCCCATCACGACACGGCACCGCCAGCTTCGTTCTCTCACATGTCAGGGAAGACATGTCCGGTCCTCTGCTTCCTGGTCGTCTTGAAAACGTCGTTGTCAACTTCGGCCATCTGTCTTGGATGGATCTGCGACCAGGTGTTCGGTTCGAAAAGGATTCCGAAACGAATCTGGCCACGGATCCGGGTGATTGCGGGTCCGTGGCCTTCAGGCGTTTCGTGGGCTCTGCTAGATGGAGCCCCGATTCACGGACGCGGCAGTCGTGCCGGTTGCGGCGCGGCGCTTACGCGGCGCCGCAATGGCGGCGGTGGCGGGAATGGCGGCGGCGGGGTGCGCCCCGATGGGGGCATGGAGGGTCCGCGACATGCCGGCAACGCTTACGCCGGTGAAGTAGAAATTGCTTTCCATGATCGTGGCACCCTCCTTTCGCACATGGCCTTCGTCTGTGTGTTCTGAGGTTAGACGGTAGCAGCCGAAACCCTCAACCGATTTTCTGAGCTGCGGGTATGGCACGATTTTTACGAAGTTTGGCGGCCTTTGACCATCGCGAGCACATCCGGACCGAACTGTTCGAGCTTGCGGGCGCCGATGCCGGGGATGGCGACCAGTGCCGCGTCGTCGGTCGGCAGCGCCTCCGCGATCGCAATCAAGGTGTTGTCGGTGAACACCACGTAGGCCGGCACGCTCATCTCCTTGGAGATGCGTAGCCGCCAGTCCTTGAGTTCGCCGAGGAGTTGTTCGTCAAGATCGGACGGGCAGTCTTCGCAGCGGCGCAGCATGATCGCCGCCGGCGACGTCAGCGCCGCGTTGCAGACCCGGCAGCGCGGGGCCGGGCCGCGGGCTTTACGCGGCTTGCTCGGGCCCCCCGCTGCGCTGACGCGTTGCGACTGCGGCGCGATGCCGTTGAGGAAGCGCGACGGGCGCCGGCCCTGCCGCCCACCGGGAGCCCGGGCCAACGCCCAGCTGAGCGCCAAATGCACTCGCGCCCTTGTGATTCCGACGTACAGCAGCCGACGCTCCTCTTCCACCGGCTCGCTGTCGGGGCCGTGGGACAGTGCGTGGGAGATCGGCAGGGTGCCGTCGGCGAGCCCGACGAGGAACACCGCGTCCCACTCCAGGCCCTTGGCGGCGTGCAGCGACGCCAGCGTGACGCCCTGCACCACCGGGGGGTGGCGGGCGTCGGCGCGCTGGCGCAACTCGGTGACCAGGGCGCGCAGGTCGAGGTGCGGACGCTGCGCCACTTCTTCGTCGACGAGTTCGGCCAACGCGGCAAGCGCCTCCCAGCGCTCCCGCACCCGGGTGCCCGTCGGCGGCTCGGCCGTCAGTCCCAGCGGCTCAAGGACGGCGCGCACGATCTCCGGCAGTGCACCGTCGGCGTTCGCGGCGTCCCGTTCAGCGGCGCGCTGCAATGCCAGCAGGGCCTGCCGGATCTCCTGGCGGCTGAAGAAGCCCTCCCCGCCGCGCACCTGGAACGGGACGCCGACCTCGGTGAGCGCCTCTTCGTAGGCCTCCGACTGGGCGTTGATGCGGTAGAGCACCGCGATCTCGGAAGCGGCAGTACCGGATTCGAGCAACCTCTTGACGCCGCGCGCCACCGCGGTCGCCTCGGCGACCTCGTCGGGGTACTCGCTGAACGTCGGCTCGGGACCGGGTGGACGCTGGCCCACCAGGTGCAGCCTGCTGCCCGCCATCCGGCCACGTGCGGCGGCGATGACCCGGTTGGCCAGCGACACCACCTGCGGCGTGGAGCGGTAGTCGCGCTCCAGCCGCACGACCGCCGCCTCGGGGAAGCGCCGGGAGAAGTCGAGCAGGTAGCGCGGTGAGGCGCCGGTGAACGAGTAGATGGTCTGGTTGGCGTCCCCCACGACGGTGAGGTCGTCGCGGCTGCCCAGCCAGGCGTCCAGCACCCGCTGCTGCAACGGGGTGACGTCCTGATACTCGTCGACGACGAAGCAGCGGTAGCGGTCGCGGAACTCCTGGGCCACCGTGGCGTCGTTCTCGATCGCTGCGGCGGTGTGCAGCAGCAGGTCGTCGAAATCGAGAAGCGCCCTGCCGTCGTGGCGGGCCTTGAGCCCCTCGTAGGCCTCGTACACCGCGGCGATCTTGGCCGCGTCGAACGGGATGTCGCGTCCCGCCCGGGCGACGGTCGCCGCGTAGTCCTCCGGGCTGATCAGAGAGCCCTTGGCCCATTCGATCTCGCCGGCCAGGTCGCGCACGTCGTCGGTGCTGGTGGGCAACCCGCGGCGGTTGGCGGCCTGAGCGACGATCGAGAACTTGGTGTCCAGCAGCTGCCACTCGGTGTTGCCCACCACGCGGGGCCAGAAGTAGGCCAGCTGGCGGCGCGCCGCGGCGTGGAACGTCATCGCCTGCACCGTTTCCAGGGACGTCTCGGCCTCGTCGCTGCTGAGGGCACGCAACCGGCCGCGCATCTCGCCCGCCGCGCGTTGGGTGAACGTCACGGCCAGCACCTGGGAGGCGACGACGTGGCCTGCGCTCACCAGATGGGCGATCCGACGGGTGATGGTGCGGGTCTTCCCGGTCCCGGCGCCGGCCAGCACACAGACCGGTCCGCGGGCCGCGAGGACCGCCTCGCGCTGCTCCTCGTCGAGATCGCCCAGCAGCCGGTCACGCGAGGCTGTTGGGGACATGCCGACCATCATGTCAGCGCGGCCCGACAATCGCGGCCCGCGACGCGGGCATGACTCCGGCGTCGACTACGTTGAAGGCCTTATGAGCGCTGATCAAACCGCTGCGGTGACCATGTACACCACCACATGGTGTGGCTACTGCGTCCGTCTGAAGAAGGTCCTCAAGAACGAGGGCATCGCCTTCGCCGAGGTCGACATCGAGACCGACCCGGCCGCCGCCGACTTCGTGGCGTCGGCCAACGGCGGAAATCAGACCGTGCCGACGCTGAGGTTCGCCGACGGGTCGACGCTGACGAACCCGAGCGGGGCGCAGGTCAAGGCCAAGCTCGCCGGTTAGTCAGTCGTCCGAATCCCGCGCGTGCCTGCCGCGCGCCGGGGTGTCACGGTGACCGGCGACGGGTCCGCCCGGCGGAGGCGGTGCGTCGCCGTCGACGTGGAACCCGTTATGCGGTGCCCGCTTCGATTCCCGCGGTGCCGCTTCCGCCAGCAGCTGATCGAGGATGCTGCGCCATTCCTGTTGCGGCACAGCAGGTTCCGGCACCGACGTTGCCGGGGCCTCTCGCACCGGGCCGAGGACGTCGGTGTCGACGGTGTCGACTTTGTCGTCGGTGCCGACGGTTTCGTCCCGGTGCACGACGTACTCGACGTACTCGTCGTCGTCGAGGAACGGGCCGTCGTCCCACTCCTGGGGCACGTCGCCGGCGTGATCGGCGGCATCCGCCCGATGCGGATACGCCCTGGTCGTGGCGAACCCCAGCAGAAACAGCGCGGCGATCACCCCGAGCAGCGCGATGAACGCCGGCAGCAACATCGCCTGCGACATCGCCGCGGCGAACGGCGCGTGCAGGAAATCCGGCAGCCGGGAGACCGATCCGTCGGTCCGCGGCGTCGCGTCGGCCGCGCCCGGCATTTCGGCCGACAACCGCGACGCCATGAACGCGGCCATGCCCGCGCTGCCGAGCACCGACCCCACCTGACGGTTCGTGTTGTACACCCCGGAGCCCGCCCCGGCCAGTTGCGGAGGCAGGTTCCTGGTCGCGGTGGCGGCCAGCGGCGACCAGATGAACGCCATGCCCACCCCCATCGCCGTCAGCGGGAGGACCAGGCGCCAGACCGGAGTTGTCGGCGTCATCTCGATCGACAGCCAGGTCAGCCCGATCGCCATCACCGAGAAGCCGAACCCGACCACCGACCGCGGATGGGCCCGGTCGACGATCCGGCCGACAAGCGGCGCGAGCACCCCGGTGACCACAGCCATCGGAGCGGTCAGCAGGGCGGCCTGCGTCGGCGTCATCCCGCAGACCGCCTGGGCATAGAACATCAGCGGCAGGATCATCGCGGTGGCGACGAAGCCGATGGTCGCCACCCCGAGGTTCGACATGGAGAAGTCGCGATCGCGGAAGATGAGCAGCGGGATCAGCGGCTCGCCGGGGTTGATCGACTGCCAGTAGAGAAACGCGGCCATGACCGCGACGCCGATCGCGATGGACGCCCAGATCCACGGCGCCCAGTCGCGGGACTGGCCCTCCTGCAGCGCGAAGACGATCAGGAACATGCCGACGCCCGACAGAATCACCCCGGGCGTGTCGAACCCGTGTTTCTGCGTGGGCAGCACCGGCACCAACCAGACGGCCAACACAAGCCCGATGATGCCGACGGGCACGTTGACGATGAAGATCCACTGCCAGCCCAGGTGTTCCACCAGAACCCCACCGGCCAGTGGCCCGACGAGGGTGGCCACTCCCGCGGTGGCGCCCCAGACGCTCATCGCGACGCCGCGGCGATGCGCCGGGAAGGTTCGGGTGATCACCGACAGCGTCTGCGGCGTGAGCAGCGCCGCACCGACGCCCTGGACGACCCGGGCGGCGACCAGCGTGCCGATGCTGTCGGCCAGACCGCACCACAACGACGCCGCCGTGAAGACGGCGAGGCCGAGCAGGTAGACGTTCTTCGGCCCGTACCTGTCTCCCAGGCCGCCTGCCACCAGCAGCGGCACCGCGTACGCCAGCAGGTAGGCGCTGGTCACCCAGATCACCGCGTCGTAGTCGGCGCCCAGGCTCGTCATGATCGCCGGGTTGGCGACGGCCACGATCGTGGCGTCGACCAGGATCATGAAGAAGCCGACGAGCAACGCCCACAACGCATGCCACGGGTTGACGGCCCGGGCGCGGGGGGTCACGGTCTCGAACATGTGGTGATCGGCAGTCTCGTGGGGTCGGGGAAATCGGCGAGGATCGAGCTAGGTGTCGATGCATGGGGCAGGCGACGGCCCGACGCTACGTACCGACGAGAATCCCGACAAGTCCGCACCCGGAGCTCTCGCCGTCAGACAGGCTCGGCGACCGCCCCGTCAGGAATGGCGTCCGTCGCCGCGGACCGGTGCACGCCGGTCACCAACAGTGCCAGAAGTGCGATCATCACGCCCGCCGACATCACCACCGCCATGGAGAGTTCGTCGTTGCCCAACACACCCACCACGGGTGCGATGGCCGCGCCCAGCCCGAACTGGAACGCTCCCAGAACCGGACTTGGCGAAAGGCACTTCGATGACGACACCGACCGACCTGGCGCGCGCCGAGGCGCTGCACAGGTTGCGTGACCATGTTGCGACGCCCGTGGCGCTGAACGGGGAGCCCGGCTACGAGCGCTGCACCCCGTGGAACGTGGCGGCGCCCGTGAACCCCGCGGCGGTCGTGTTGGCTACGTCGCCAGAAGATATCGCGGGCACCGTCAGGTTCGCCGCGGCACACGGCTACACGGTCACCGTCCAGGCGACCGGACACGGCGCGGTCGGCGTGGGGCAGGACAGCATCCTCGTGCAGACCTCGGCGATGAAGCACTGCGCGGTGGATGTTCTCACCGCACGGCCCGGGTGGGTGCGGGCGCGCGGTGGCAGGACGTGCTCGACGCCGCCACCACGCACGGCCTGGCGCCGCTGTGTGGTTCGGCGCCCGGCGTCGGCGTGGTCGGGTACCTCACCGGCGGCGGGATCGGCCCGCTGGTGCGCACGGTGGGGCTGTCGTCGGATCACGTGAGGGCCTTCGACGTCGTCACCGGCGAGGGCACGCTGCTGCGCGCCACCCCCGAGGAGAACGCCGACCTGTTCTGGGGTCTGCGCGGCGGCAAGGCCACGCTCGGGATCGTCACCGCGGTCGAGATCGCTCTGCTGCCGATCTCTGAGTTCTACGGCGGCGCAGTGTATTTCGACGGCGACGACGCCGTCGCGACGCCGCGTTCTCGCTCGCGGTGATCGGCGCGCCCGTCCCGGAGATCGCGGACATGGTGGTCGGCCATGCGTCGGCGGTGACACGCGCGGTCGCGCCGTGGGCTACCGGCGCGCAGATGCCGAACTTCGCGCCGTCCTACGACCCGGCCCGACCGGCGCGCGTGTACCACGAGGACACGCTGCACCGGCTGGCCGCGCTGGCGGATCGGTACGACCCGGCCCGGGTGCTGGCCACCGGCCAGGTGATCCGCGCCACGTAGTCGCCCCGCGAGCTCGCGTGTCTGCACGCCGACGCGCCGCAAATCGTGTGCAAATGCGCGACCTCGCGACCCGCGAGGTCGCTTGAACAGGCGATTTGGATGCACATCGATTACATGGGTAACCTTGCGTTCACCATCGCGGGGTGGAGCAGCTCGGTAGCTCGCTGGGCTCATAACCCAGAGGTCGCAGGTTCGAATCCTGTCCCCGCTACCAGGTAAAACGGCCCCCGGAGATGGCTCCGGGGGCCGTTTTCATGCAGCGTGTGAACGGATTGTGAACATTAGCCTTGCTCATCATCTGATTCCTGGTCTGGTTCGGGTTCCCAGCCGTCCCCGATGAGGAACGACGCGGCCTGCTGGGCCGCCTCACGGTCGTCGTTCGTGATCACGTGGGCGTAGGTCTGGAGGAAGAATCCGACGTCCGCGTGTCCGATTCGTTCGCTGAGAATCTTCGGGCTGACACCGGCTTTCAGTGCGCCGGTGGCATACGAGTGGCGCAGATCGTGGAAGGTGATCCGCGAGAGCCTCGCGGCGGCGGCGAGGCGGTCGAATCGCTGTCTGATCGTGTCGGATGTGGTGGGCGCCCGTCCTCGAAGGTGAACACGTAGTCGCCGGGGTGATAGTCGGCGCCGAAGAACTCGCGCTCGCCGTCTTGATGCTCGCGCCATCTGCGCAGTGCCGCGACGGTGGCCCGATCGATCGATATCGTCTGGTCGGCATTCTCGGTTTTGCCACCCGCTTTGTCCCGCGCGTGGCCAGCGACGACGACCCGGTTGTCGTGCACGGTGATCTCGCCGGCGTCGAGGTCGACGGCTGACCACTTGAGACCACAAATCTGGCCCCGTTAGGATCCCGGTTGTCAGTTCGAGGAGGAAGAGCGGTGCGAACCGGTCGCGCTGCACCGACAGGAGGAAGGCTTGGATCGGGCGTCCACACCATGCGACGCTTTCGAGGCCGTTTGGGTGGTTTGATGTTGCTGGCCGGGTTGTAGGCGATGTACTGAAAGCGTCAAACGCCACGAAGAACAACTCCGCAATCACCAAACCACCACCCCGACGCTGAACCATTCCGCCCGAAACGCAGGTCCATGCGCCCCGATTAGCCGGTCAATGTTGGGATAACGCTGCAGCCGAATCGTTCTGGGCCACACCGAAAGTCGAGTTCTACGACCGATACCGGCGCCGGCACCACTCGGCCCTCGGTATGATCAGTCCGGTCGACTACGAGGGTCGATTCAATCAGACGGCAATAGCCGCCTGACCCTGTGTCCGCCAAACGGGGTCAAGCCCATCTCACCTCCTCCTTTCAACGCTCGTTGCTGTGACTGCAGGGCGCAGCCTTGACGCCTGCTATTTGCGGCCCTTACTATCGCCCTTCAGGTCAATGAGTTTGCTAATTAATCCAATACTTCAGCCCCGGCAGGCCACTGCCGCGCCGCCACACCAGGAGGGGGAGGAACATCGACTGATGGCCAACACCCAATCCGCCATCGCGGTGGTCAGTCGTCTGCAGCGGTGTTGCCAACGCAGTACGAATTCTCGTCTCGGACGGAAACCACGGATCGGCAATGCCGAGCGGCAAAGTAGGCGGGTTGCCCTTGCGGCACAAGCCCGCGAGTTCGCGGATGGTTCGGTTGCTGCTCACCTGGAACGACGCGTTGATGTAGTAGTCACCTGCGACGTCGTAGCCGACGAGATCGCCAAAGGCGCACCTGTGCGCGAATTACGGGCCGAGTACGTCGGCAAAGTCACCGATCCAGACATGCTCGCGGCTCGGCTCATGCATAATTGCGGGCTGAAAGTTGTCGTCAATATAACTGCGGCCGACGCTAACGGTCTGCCCCTTCCGCGGGAACGGTGCTTGCAACTGACCCGCTATTTGCTGCCGACAGACATCTGCGAGGGAGCTTCGTGAGTTTGCGCGACGATTTGTTACCGCGGCTCGATGAGGGGGGCCGTCCAACTCCGCCTTCCCACGGTGTCGTCCCAGGCAGAGGGCAGCACCGGCTGCAACCCACGCTGACGCGGGTTGCAGCCCAGGTGCGACGAGCCGCGCTGCGAGTCGTGATGACGCCCGTGGACAGCGTGGGGACGACCGGTCGCGGTCTTCTGCTCTTCGTATCCGTCGTGCGCTACGCAGTGGTCGATACCGTTCGAATAAGGCTCCCGGTCGGGGAACTCCTCTTCCAAGGGTGGAGTCTACTGAAGGTGACAGCGCTACCCGCGTTGCTGATGGCCATCCCGTTCGGGGCGATGGTGGCGGTCGTGACCTCTGGGCTTGTCAACCAGGTAGGCGCTAGCTCGCTAGTTGGCGCGGCAGGCGGAGTAGGGATTGTCCGGCAGGGGGCGCCGATCACTGCCGGGCTGTTGATGGGGGGCGCCGCAGCGGCCGCAGTTGCTTCGGATTTCGGGGCGCGGGCGATCCGTGAAGAACTCGACGCCATGCGGGTAATGGGGGTTGATCCCGTTCGCTCGTTGGTCGTACCACGCTGTATGGCACTGCTCTTAATATCGCCGTTGCTGTGCGTATACATCATCGCATCTGGGACTGCCGCTACCTTCGTCCTGTCGGTGACGGTGAGCGATGTGACACCCGGCAGCTTCTGGATGTCGTTTGGGACGTTCGCGAAGATGGTCGATGTTTGGTTTGCCATCGGTAAGACGGCGATTTTTGCAGCGATTGTGGGCGTAGTGTCATCTCTGCGCGGCATGGAGGCGAAAGGCGGCCCGCGTGGTGTAGCCGATGCGGTGAATTCCTCGGTCGTAATCAACGTCATCTGCATCATGGTCGCCAACCTTGCGATAACGCAGCTGCAGACGATGTTCTTTCCGACGGCGGTCGCATGATGGATTCGTCTCGAAGGTCTACCTCGCGCCCCTCCCAGTATTTCTTTGCCCGGCTGGCATCAGCGCGCCCACTGCGTAAACCGCTCCGCACAACCGGCCAATGGGCAGTGTTCATCGGCCAGGTCATCTGGACGCTTCCGTTGACAATCAGCAAGTATGGGCGAGAGACCCTGCGGGCTATGAACAGCCTTGCCTGGGGCAGGGGTTCGCTCATCGTTGACGGTGGTGTGATCAGCGTCCTAATAATCCTCGGTGTCGCGCTTGGGGCTTCCATTGCTGTTGAGTCGTTCGCCATCCTGGATATCATCGGGTTTGGTGCCATGTCGGGGATCGTCGCGGGCATCGGATTGGTTCGCGAGATCGGGCCCCTTGTGGCAGGGATCGCGTTCACCGCGCAGCCGGGCGCCCGGATGACTGCCGAGATCGGGGCTATGCGCATCAACGACGAGATTGACGCCGTCGAATCGATGGGGCTTAGGCCGATACCGTTCGTGGTGGGTACTCGGCTGGTTGGCGGCATGTTGTCTGTGATTCCGGGTTACGCACTGACGCTGATTGCGAGTTTCTGGGTCATGGAAATGGTGATACAGAATTTTCACAATCAGCCCGGCGGCACGTATGCCCACTACCTTCTTGAGTTCACTACCTCTACTGACCTTCTCTATTCATGCATCAAAGCATCTGCCTTCTGCATGGCGGCGACATTTATCCACTGCTATTACGGCTACTTCGTTTCGGGTGGTCCCGTCGGGGTAGGGGTGGCATCTGGACGCGCGGTGCGTGCAAGTCTGGTCACGATTATGGTGCTCGATTTTATTTTCACCGTTGCGCTGTGGGGTCTGCAGCCGGATTTCGTGTTCAAGGGCTAGGGGACTAGATGACGCTGTTACATACTTCGGACGAATCTGAGACGCGCACGTTGACAATAGTCGGCGTGGCGATCGCATTCTTGTGTGTGGTCGTCGCGGGATCGCTGTACGTGTTCGATCCCTTTGCAGGCCGGGCGGAAAGCGATATCTCGGTTTCGATCGACACGCCGTATGTCGGTCAAGGCGTCGCTACCGGCACAGCGTTGGTCATGCACGGGGTCACAGTGGGCCAGGTCACCGGCATCTTCAGCCTGCCCGAGGGCGGTGTTCGCCTAAACGCCGACCTGAACTCTAAATCGTCCCAGGGCTTAACCGACACCATGAAAGTCGATTACCGGCCCATCAACTATTTTGGTGTCACCGGTATCAATCTAAGCCCAGGTAGCGGTGGCCAAGCGCTCTTCGACGGGATCCGGATAAGTACGATACCGCGAGGAAACTTCACGCTTCAGACATTGCTCACTCGTCTCGGGGAAGTCACTACCGGGGTTGTGACGCCGCAACTTATCCAGGTAATAGACAGGGCGACTCGTTACACTGATGCGCTTAACCCCCTAGTCGAGACGATGCTGATCGCCGCAAATGCAGTGGCCGAAGTGCAAACTGTCTCCACCGAGCAGCTCTTGACCAACGCAACCGGAATCAGTGTCGCGTTTCCTGGATTTGTCAACTCGGCTGTCAAGGGCGGCGACAACTTCATATGGCCAGCTAATTACCTTAAGAGCCGGGACACCGCGATCAAGGATATTACGGAGGAACACTATCGCAGGAATTATGAGTTCCTCAAAGAGGCGAATGTCGGCCTTTTCCGCTCGCTCGGCCAGTTGCTGCGCACTCACTCGGCGGACCTTTTCCCGGTGACGGAGATCGTCAGAGCTCTGTTCGGGGTCGTGCCACCCTTGATCAGACCAGCGGACACCGCACAAATGATGGCCGAAATGCGAACGCGGTTTGAGAAAATGTATCAAGGCACCCCCGAACAGCGCGCCCTTCAGGTTCGAATCGTCTTGGACAGCCTGCCCGGCGTGGCTGCTCCCATCGCCGCTATCGGAGGCCAACAATGATGAGAGGGCGAGGTGCGCTGTGGCGCCTGGTTATCGCAACAGCGGTCGCGGTGATTCTGCTCATTGTGGTGTCGAATGCGATCAGGCAGCCAGTTGCGGCGGAGCAGCGCTCGTATACCGCCGAATTCACCGATGCTTCCGGGTTACATTTGGATGCCGACGTGCGCGTAAGGGGAGTGCGCGTCGGCAAAGTCAGCACAGTCGAACTGCGGCGGCGGGCCGGTCAAAGCGTGGCAGAAGTCACGTTCACGCTCGACCGACGATACGGCGTGGTCTCGGCCACTCGGCTTGGCATCAAATTCCAGGCGCTTACCGGCTTGCGCTACGTCGATGTGGTGAATCCGTCGGAGCAGTATTCAACGGCCGAGTTGGTGACTCAAGTGCCCACGAGGATGACCCAACCTTCCTTTGATGTCACTGCTCTATTCAATGGGCTGCAACCGGTATTCGCCACTTTGAGGCCCGAAGAAATCGACGCCTTCGCGGAGAACGCGGCGAATTACTTCACCGGCGATGGCAGCGGCTTGGAGCCGCTGCTGGACAGTATCCGCAAAATCGCGCAGTTCGCGTCGGATCGTCAGCAGGTGATAGCGACACTGCTGAACAATCTTTCGGCACTCGCCGATACCATGGGCGGCCATTCTAAAGATTTTATTCAGATCTTGGAATGGATTGAGCGGCCGGTTAACGCTGGCATGGACGTGATCGACGAGTTTCGAAAGTCGCAAATGTATGGCACCGGGTTCACAGAACCAGTGGTGAAACTGTTCCAGGGCCTGGGATTGCCATCCGTACCCAGCGCCGGTCTTGGCTTCGCCCGGGGGCCCGCCTTCTTCCCCGCCGAGCTTTCCGAGCGCGATGTCGACTCGGCGTTGGACCGTGCGTTCACCAGACTCGACGACTTTATGGACGCGTCCAAGCTTGTGCCCGTCTTCTGGGAAAACGCCCCGGGTCCGTCGGGTCAGTTCGGCACGCCGGCGCCGTGCTCGCAAGGCCAAGCCCAGTTACCCGAACAGATGGATATCTTGCTCAACGGGCAAAGGGTGGTCGTATGCAACCAATGAAAATGGCGCGAAGCCCCCTCATGTGGGGCACCGTGGCGTTCGCGTTGCTCACCATCGCGGCCCTCGTTGCGGCATTCGTCTACGTCAGCCCTCCGACGCAGCGATACGTGACCTTTTACACCGACGATGCCCAGTCGATACGCCCCGGCGACGACGTCCGAATCGCCGGCGTCACGGTCGGCAAAGTAAAAGACCTTGCGCTGGAGGCGAACCAGGTGCGGGCACGGTTATCGGTAGAACGCGACGCGTTTGTGGGCAACCAGTCCCAGATAGAGGTCCGCATGCTCACCGTCGTCGGTGGCTACTACGTCAACATCGTGTCATTGGGAGACACTCCTCTCGGCGACACCCCCATCTCCGTCGAGCGCACAACCATGCCCTACAGCCTCATGCGCACACTAGTCGACACGACGAAGGTCACCGAAAACGTCAACCCAAAGCCGTTCAACGAGTCGCTCGACCAACTCGAACAGGGACTTGCCGGCACAAACGTCGAAACGCTGGGCGCGATAGTCGATGCGGGTAACAAAGTGATGTCGACCATCGATAGGCAACGCGGACAGGTGACCGCTATCCTCAAACTCTCCGACGAATGGATTCAATCCCTCAACAATTTCGAGGGTACCCTCAGAGTGCTGGTACGACGCATTTCAATTCTGGAAGCAACGCTGAATATATACAGCGCTGGTTTCGGCGCCGGCATACAGGGGCTCAACGATCTCATAAACTCGCTCACGCCCGCGCTTCTTTTTTACCGACACCACCACGAAGAGATAATTGAAAGGCTCCGCCGGTCCATCGTAAAGGCGACCGATTGGACGAACCGCCAGGGTGCAATTACGCGATCGCTGCGGCTGATACGGAACAAAATTCAACGAGTCCTCGACGCGCAAAACGCGCCGCCCGAACTGCTGGCCACCGACCTGTGCTTCCCGACGCCGGGTTCTTCATGCTAGCGGGGTCGCGGCAGCGTCGCGCGCACCGCGCCATAGCAACCGCGCTCGTCGCCGCAGCGGTCGCCGCGAGCGGCGGCTCATGCGCGTCGAAAGACGCACCGGCACAGACAGAACGGGCCGACTATTGTGCACTGCTGCCGGACAGCATAGGGCTCTATCCGGGCAACCCAGTGACGCAGATGGGCTACCGGATCGGCATAGTGGACTCGGTCACGCCCAGTGCCAACGACGTACGGGTCGATTTCACACTGACTGAGCATCGTCCGTTGCCGGCCGCGGTCAAGGCTGTCGTCAGGTCGCCCTCGATCCTTGCAGACCGTGCGTTGGAACTGGTGGGGAACTATGAATCGGGTACGCAACTATCCGTCGGTGGTTGTATTCCGCTGGGCCGGTCGGCAACGCCGAAGAGCCTGTCCGAAGTGATCGGATCGGCAACGACGTTTATCAACTCGATCAACCCCGACGGATCAGAGAACCTCGGTCATGTTGTGCAAAGTGTCGACTCCGCGTTGCGCGGCAACGGTGCCGACATCAACCGACTGCTGACGACGTCGTCCGCGGTGCTCGATAGCCCTGACCAAGCAGTCAGCGATATCGGGTCCATCATTGCCAACACCAAGCACCTGACTTCGGTGCTGACTGAGCTGAGAGGTCCGCTCAAGCAGAGTCTTTTAGATGCGCAGAAGTCCACAGCAGATGTAGCCAGCGTTCTCTCTAATGGCGAGATTATCGGTGGCAATGTCGTCGCGATTCTAGGGATCGTCTCCGAGGTCGAAACGTTACTTGGTCCCGATCTCCAGGTTCTGCTCGACTCGGTATCCGTCGCATTGCGGAAGATCAGCGCTCACGCGCCGCGGGCGGCGAACCTGTTGAACCCGGTGCCATGGTGGATCAACTCGGCGGCCAACTCCATCAACAATCACCAATGGCAAACCATCAGATACCGGCCGCCCCTGTACCGTGTCCGGACCCCGGATGGCGTCGCGCTCTGCAACATCATGAACGCGTCGATGCCGGGCAGCTGCGCAAACGTACAGGGCATGCCATATGCAGTCGATACTGCTTTGCTGCAGTATGTGCTCACCCAGGCGGCGAAATGACGAACCGCAGGCCGTGGTTTCTTGCTACCGTAATTCCCGTGGTCCTCGCGCTGCCGTCGTGTACAGCGATAAATGTCAATGCAATACCGCAGCCTGGTGAGTCCTATCGTGGCGGCCACGACATCGTCATGGAATTCTCGAACGTGTTGAATCTGCCCGAGCGGGCAAAGGTGGTAATGGACGGCACGCGTGTTGGCGTCGTCACGAAGGTTGAGGTGTCCCAGGAAGCGGTTGACGTCACCGCGACCGTCGACCCGCTAATCAGTGTGCCATCGAACATCAATCCAGTGTTGCAGCAAGCCACCGTGCTGGGAGACCTCTATATCTCCCTCGAGCGGCCGAGAGACGGCCAAGCGGCACCCGCATTGGGCCCAGCTGCGAAGATCCCGTTGGCGCAGACCACGAGTCCGCCGCCGCTGGAAGCCACCATCGCGAATCTGGCGAACTTCGTATCGAGCGGATCCATCCAGCGCATCCAGAACACCATGATCGGCCTCAACCGAGTACAGCCGGCCGGAGGACAGCCTGCGCTGCGAAAACTTGTTTCCCAAGTGTCCGCCGATGTCGAGCAGCTCGGCGAAAACCTCGACACGGCGGATCAGTGGTTGCACGGCCTGTCGCAAACTACTCAATTGATGGAAGACAAAATCCCCACTTTTCAGTACTGGTTCTCGCCCACCGGCATGGCCGGGTTTGACCGCATGTTCGCGCTGGGGTCCATCATCGCGGCGCTTTTCCCCACGGTCGGCACCTACCTCTACAGCGGCGGATACTGGCTGGTGCCGTTGCTGGAAACTCTCTCCGACGGAGTTGGTGCGCTGCAACAGAACAAATGGGTTTTCGAAGACGAATACCCTGCCTGGCAACGATTATTTACGAATTACTTTCTTCCACAAGACAAACACCCCGCGATCAACATCACATCGATCGTGGGGCCTGACGGGCGCGAATTATCGGGCAATGTTCAAGATGTTCTGCGGATCCTAGGTGCGGCACCATGAGACTATTGCGAGGCTCGATATCGTTCATCGCATTCGGAGTAATGCTGGTACTCGCAGTCGCCTACTTCGGCGAACTCGGGGTTCGTGTCGGGTCGCCCGCCCACCGAACCAATCTGTCCATGCACGTAGACGACATCAACGGCCTGTTCGTCGATTCGAACGTGCTCCTGCGTGGCGTACCAGTCGGGAAGATCACCGATCTGTCCACCACTGTCGACGGGGCAACCATCGACTTCTACGTCGACCCGCGCTACCAAATACCCGTCGACGCCGACGTGAAGCTCGGGAACCTGTCCGCCCTCGGGGAAGCGTATGTACAGCTGGTCCCTCGGACCGACAGCGGACCCATGCTGCAAGACGGGCAGCGCATCGCAACAGAATCGGTCTCACAACCAATGTACGTATCGGACCTGGCGGCAAGTATGGGGCGAGTCCTCAACCAGCTCGATCCTGGCGCGTTGGAACGCATTGTCAATGAGGCGGACATCGCGATACCCCCGCCGGACGCCGTGTTGCCCAACCTGGTCCACACCAGTACGTTGCTCAAGAACGTCGCCGCGGATATGAATGGGCGCGGTGCCGCACTGCTCGACAACTTCCAAACACTTCTGCAAAACGCATCATGGGTGGGCCCCGTGCTCGCCGATCTCATCCCGTACCCGCCGAAGATCGGCTCAGGCATTCAGAACACCATCGGCGCCTTGACGATGGCTGACACATTGCACGCCGGGATGCCCGTCATGGTTTCATTTCGTCGCTTACTCGACCGGATACAAAGGCTGTTGGACACCAGCGGTAGCGATCTAAAGGTGATAGGTGAGCGTTTTTTGCCGCAAACTAAGGCCATCGCCGGGGCACTCATGAACTTTGATCCCAGTCAGATCATGGCCAACATCTTGGCAACACTTCCGGAGGACGGTGTGGTCACGTTGCACATGAATGTGCTTCCGCCGAATTAGCGTCGGCCACCTGAGCAATCGGATCGAGGGATGGACTGCTATGAGTCAAAGGAAGAAGGCTTTGATGGACGTGAATGTGAACTCCGATGCCCACGAACCCGATTCGGCGGAGAGCGACGCGGAGTCTCCGCTGCTCGTCGGCGAGTCCAAAGACAGCGAGCATGAGGGCCGGAAGCCCGATCCTGACGAACCCGCGGACAGGGAATCGGCAGGCAAGACACCCAAACGATGGCGAGTATCGGTTTCCCTACGCGGCTTGGTGCAAAGCGCGATCATCGTCGCCCTTGTCGCAACAATCAGCGTACTAGCCTGGCTGTACAGGGATGCGCACCATAAGATCGACCTACAAGCCCAGCAATCCGCGAACTACGCCCGTGCTGAGAAAATCGCTCTCGACTACGCGGCAAACGCCGCTGCAATGGATTTCCAACACCTCGATGAATGGAAGGGCAAACTCGTCGCAGGCACCACCCCGGAAATGAAGGACAAGCTGACCAGCGCGGCGACGTCAATGGAACAGATTCTGCTTCCGCTTGAATGGTCCTCGACGGCAAGTCCGCTCGCCGCGAAGGTTCGCTCGAATGCCGGAACGAGTTATGTCGTCGATGCATTTGTGAGCGTTCAAACTAAGACCGTGCAAGCCCCAGAACCCTTGCAGTCGACCGCCGCATACAGCCTCACGATCGATAGCGCCAAGGACTGGCAGATTAGCGATGTCGGGGGCATCGGGGCCATGGTCGCCGGAAAGTAGCTTCGAAAACGGTTGTGGCAAGGGAGAGAGCATGGCGATGACGATGGTAAGCCAGGTCAATAAGAAGTCGCGCCGTCGCCGCGGTATTGCCACGGCGTTGCTGCTCACGGCAATCACAATGCCGAACGTGATATTGCCGACCGCGGCGGCCGATCCGGACGGAACGGAGCCGGTACCGTATTACGATGAAGTCTACGATTACAACCCGGACGCATTCAACACCAACAATACCTACGACAAGCCGGTCACCCCGTTACCGGTTTTCGTTCCGACGCCATCGGACTGGCAACCAAAGTTCCCTTTCCCCTACGACCAGACGAAGGGGACCATCACCGATACCGACATCACTGCCCAGCGCGAAATGTGCCAATGGTTCAACGCTCAATACTACGAATTGAGACGTCAGATCGATAAGTTTCAGTTCGACCGGATCACCCCCAATGGACCCGGCCCGATAATCGGCTCTGGCAGTGACTGGGACTACAGCCGCGACGGTCTCCAGGAAGAGGCCGATATCGTCACAGCAAACATCGACCAATCGTTCGATTTCTTGGCGCCGCGCGTGAACGCGCTCACCCAAGCCACGAACCACACCAACGACTTGTACTTTCCTCTGTACCAAGGTGAGGCTTTTTTCCGATTGTGGCAACAACTGTCGAACGTGAGCGCAGGTATAAAAAGCCACCAGCCTGCCTGGTTCACCGGCCCATCGGTGCAGGTGGCGAAGAACTGGGGCACCAAGATCGAGCGTTCGCATGTATGTAGCTGACGGGAGGTGCGGACGCGTCCGCGACCCGATGCCCCGCCGGAGCGGACGATGGATCGGGTGGGTGGCGGCGATCGCGCTCGTCGTCCCAGCAGCGGTCACGCTTGCTGCACCCGCTTCCGCGGACCTGACGGCCAGTCTGCGAAGCGCGGTCGTGTCGGCGCGCGGAGGTGCCTGTCCGCTGCGCAGCAATCCTCTCGTCGAGCAGGTGAACCGGATTGCCAACGAATCAACAAGGACCTACAAGAACCGCGTGAGCCAAGGTGCGCAACCCGTTGACGATCCTGCGCCTGGGTTGAAGGCGCTCGGCTATAGCGGTACCAAGTCAAAGTTGTTGCGCGGCTGGGCTGACAACGAAGCCGATGCGATCAAGGCACTACTACTGCAGGGCGCAGTCGACGTCGAGCGGGACAGTAACCTCGATGTCCAAGACCGTCCCCCTTTCATCGCCGATTGCGCCTTCACAGACTATGGGGCAGATATGATTTATGACGAAATCTCCGGCTATTACACGTCAGTGATTCTCGCGGGGCCTTGATGTGAAGCGAACACAGTGAGCCGACCGCCTATGGATATCCTCGGGAGGCTATCGTGCGTATCCGCGCGATGATCGTAACGATTATCGTCAGCGTCGCAGCCGTGCTGCTCGCACCGGCCGCCAGGGCAGACGACAACGTGACGTACGAGGTCGTATCGGAGTCCGTCCGTGCAGCGAACATCGAGTATTTCGATCGATCGGAGCGGAGAGTAGTCGAGGGGGCCGTACTGCCGTGGCGCGTGGACGCGACCGTTATGGACGCGCACAGCCCATCGGCCCGGGGCGCCGAAATTCGCGCTGATTGGCGAGGCTACGTACCTGCGTCGCCGTTGCCCCCTGGGATCCCGATTGGTTACTGGCTGACTGTGCGCATTCTGTTGAACGGCAAAGTTCTGTGTCAAAGCACACTTGATGTCGGCAATGCGGCCTGCTTTGGCAACACCAATTTCAGCTCGTGAGATTGCGCTTCGTATCGATGGCTGACGTAAGGAGCAAGTAATGCATATCCTTGGCCGATATCTCACCGCGGTCGGATGCGCCATCGGATTGGCATTCGCCGTCGCTGCACCGGGATACGCAGACGACACGCCCGGTGGTGATGCTCCGCCGCAAGCCACTCCGTTCCCCGACGAGACTGTCATCACCGCCTTCTACACGAAGCAAAATGCAGAAGACTTCTTTCTGCCCGGCTCTCCCGGTGTCTGGTTCCTGTCACCCTCGGGGCTGAACTGTGGTATGTGGAACTGGGGGAGCTTTGGCTGCTCGGGTGATGTCCCGGGTGCCCCGCCCGGGGACAATCACATCGCGTGGTTCAACGGAAACCGCGCGGTGCACCACGGTTGGACGGCAGCCATCCAGTTCCCCGCCGGACAGGCGCAGCGGCCGTTGCCACCGCTGAGCTACGTGACTTATGAAGAAACGCTCTGCGCCACCACGCTGGAGGGCAACACTTACTGCGCGCATGGTCCCTTTGCACTGTTTGCCACACCGCAAGGGACGTGGTTCAAAGGTTGGGACGACAGACGGTCTTATGTCTGCAACAGTTACGGGACGTGTCCTGCTGGCTGAGCTGGGCAGAACGTATGCCCGGCTCAGTCCGATGTGTGACGGAGAAAATCATTAGCCACGTCAGCAGCCATCCTAGCGCCGTCAGGCGGGAATCTATGTCCGGTGGTGGGCGTCGCCGGTGCACGGATGTCGAGCGGCTCGAACAGACGCCAAGCGGCCCGAAAGGGGATTCAACTTGACGCGAGTGGGATTGTTGACGACGGCGTTGATGTTTGCCTGTACAAGCGTGGCAGTCTTCAACTCGACGGGAAGCGCCCAGGCTGCGCCTGACGTCGGCGGCGGCGTCGGGCGATGGTGTCCTGGGCAGGAATTACCGGTGAGCGGTTACCCACCCCACCCCAAGGTCTGGCGGATGGACGTGTGCCACGACTGGTACTCGATCTTCAACGTGGCCAACGGAACTTGGACGATTGTCGAAGGTAAACCTCCTTTCGCATGAGGCAATTGATCGGTACTTCCGCCCTAGCTGAGCCCCGCGGCAGGCGCCCGCCATGGGCTACTGAGGCTCGTATCACCACTCGAGTCCGCCGTGTGGCTGCACAAGATGCAATGGGCGTAAGACCGTGCGAAAACGGCACCGTGAAAGCGCGGCGCCAACGATTCACGGGTGCTGCGAGAGGACCCGGCTGGTAGAGAGGAGGACGCATGATTCGTGTGGGATGTGCGGCCACGTCGCTTGTCACGATTCTTGCCGCACTGGGGGTAGCTCCAGCCGCGCGCGCCGATGTCGGCGTCACGTACGAGGTTGTTTCAGGGTCCATACACTCTGTGAACCTCGAGTATTACGATGGCTCGCAGCCGATAGCGTTGAGTGGTGTGCCGCTGCCGTGGCGAACCAACGCGATGGTCTTGAACCCGAAGAGCCAGTTAACAGACGGCGCCAGACTGCGCGTGAACTGGCAGCCTCCGAAAGAGGCCTTTGGGTGGGTCACAATTCGGATCTTCGTCTTCGGATCGCTCATTTGTGAAAGTACTCAGACAAAGGGGATGGCGTCCTGCTACGGCGACCACCCTTCGCTTTCTGGCGATTTGCCGGCTCGCCGTGGGGGCTTCCCCGAAGAGAAGGTGCCGGACGCGCCCGCACCCTGAACCCCGCCCATGGGACAACGGTTACATCGAATCGTTCAATTCCTGAATGTAGTGCGCGACGGCCAGCGCGGTGAACACGATGGTCAGGTGTGCTTCGATGGCGTCGCGGGTGCGGTGGAACATCGGGTCGGGCGGGCCTCGAGGTCGGTCTTGGACATCCGAAACGAACGCTCGACGTGCCAGAGATCGTGGTACTTCGCGATGACCTCACCTACGGGCATCGTGGTGGCATCGAGGTTGGTGACATACCCCTTGAGCCGACCAATGACTGCGCCTGGCCTGGATGGCCTCATCGAGGGTGCGCCCGCCAGCGGTGGTCTTGACGAAACGAGTTGATTTGGCGGCCCGCTCACCGTTGATGACCGTTTTCGTCTTACGGCGTAGATGATGATCAGCTCGCGATGTGTTGCGGGATAGCTCGACTTAGCTTCACCTCGTGGCGGGGGCCGAAAACCCGTGCGACCGGCGACTACAAGAATGATCGGTCGTGAGACGGCGCCTCCTGTAAGAGGTAGCCGGGACGGGAGAGGGCTTGCAGTGATAAAGTGCAAGTGGTTATAACCGTTATGCAATTAGGTTGATCCGGGCTATGCTCGGGCCGAAGGTAATGAGACGTCTGAAGCCACGTGGAGGCGGCCGTGTACAAACTTGGATTCCCGGTGTTCGACGCTGACAACCATATGTACGAAACCCCCGACGCGGTCAGTCGGCACCTGCCCAAGGAGTACGACGGCGCCGTCGAGTTCATCCAGGTTCGAGGACGTACGCGCCTGGCCGTCAACGGCAAGATCGTTCACTACATTCCTAATCCGACTTTCGAGAGAGTCGCTCGTCCAGGCGCGCACATCGACTTTTACGCGGGCACAAATACTGATGGGCGCACAATTCGGCAGATGACGGGTGAGCCGATCGCCACGCCGGATTCGTTCCGCCGGCCTGACGCCCGCCTGAAACTCCTCGATGAGCAAGGCGTGCAGAACGCGTTGGTCTACCCGACGCTCGCGAACCTCGTTGAGCAGTCAGCCATGGATGATCCCGAACTCGTGCACGCACTTGTCCATGCGCTGAACCGGTGGATGGCAGAAGAATGGACGTTCGACTACGAAGAGCGCATCTTCGCCACGCCAGTGATTGCGCTGCCGCTCGTCGACGAAGCGGTCCGCGAACTCGAGTGGGTGCTCGAGCGTGGTGCTCGAGCCATCCTGATCAGGCCGGCTCCGGTTAACGGCCTGCGCGGCTATCGGTCGCCGGCGCTGCCCGAGTTTGATCCGTTCTGGCGCCGAGTGGAGGAAGCAAATATCCCAGTTCTCGTTCACGCCACGTTCACAATCCTTGGGGACTACGTAAAGATGTGGGAGCCGGGTAATCACCAGAATCCGTTCAAGGAAAACGCCTTTCGCAACCTGGTCGCCGGCCACCGCGACATACACGACTTGATTGGGAGCTTCATCTGTCACGGGACATTCACTCGTTTTCCGCGATTGAGAATGGCCTCAGTGGAGAACGGAACCGACTGGGTACGCCCACTTCTCCATGACCTGGCGCACATCTACGGCCAAATGCCCCAAATGTTCGAGGAAGAACCGCTCAAGGTCTTCGACCGCAACGTCTGGGTGAGTCCCTTCTGGGAAACCGACATCAACGAACTTCTCAAAATCGTCTCGCCAGACAAGTTGCTCTTCGGGTCGGACTACCCGCACCCAGAGGGTCTCGCCGACCCGCTGAGCTACTACGACTACGTAAAGGATCAGGATCCCGCTGTCATCCAAAAGGTAATGAGCGGCAATGCGTACGATCTCGTCGGTATGCATGCTCCGATATCCGCCTGATGGGCCATGATGACGGTCTGGCACGACGGTTCTTACACGTCTGCCTGAATATCCGCGACTTCGACCGCAGTCGGAGATTCTACGGCGACGCACTAGGTCTGCGGCTCGCAATGCAAACCGACGCTGCTCGCAGCGAAGACGCCGCTGTGCTCGGTATTGCCGGTCCTACTAGCTCTCGCGCGAGCTTTATGTACGACTGGCGCGGCCCGCGATCATCTTCGGCGCTCGAGTTGGTGGAGTGGATGGATCCGCCCACCGAAGGCCGGCCATACGACGATGTTTCCATTCCAGGCTTGCATGCGTTCGCGGTTAGTGTGCCATCTCTGAAGGGCATGTCGGACCGCATCGTCGCTGCCGGTGGAACGGTCCTGAGAGAGCGTGGTGCTTCCGTTTTCGCCACCAACAGCGCGGACGCGATCCTATTGCGTGACCCCGACGGCGCGAATGTCGAAGTGGTGGAGGATGACTGCCCGACGTCGACCGTCCTGGGCATTCGGGCAACCTGTGCCGATCTCGATAGTTCGATCGCGTTCTACGAAACAATCGGGTTCAAAATCGTGAACAATCCACGAGTCGGTGAATTCATCTGGGGCACTGGAAAAGCCGTTACTCTCGGCCTGCCCGAGGACGACGGCGGCTTCGCGCTTTGTCTGACCCAGCCGGATGGCTCGGCGCGCCAAGGCGACTCGTACAAGTCTGCTTATCACAGCGGATTCACCCGGATGGCTCTGCGCGTGGACGATGCTGAGGAGACCCGGAGCCAAATGGTTTCGAAAGGACTTGCCCTTCGAGGTCCGTTCCCAGTGAGCTTGGGCGGCACTGCAGTCCAGGATTTACGAATAAGCGGCGTCGATGATCCAGATGGCACTCTCGTGGAGTTCGTCGACCGGCCGAAGGAGTTCTTTCGACCACCGCCTGAACATCCCGCTGACATCGGCCCGAGATAGCCCTAAGCCGTCACGGCGAGGACGTCTACTTATTGGGTGCCGCTATTGCGAAGGAACGCATGGATACCGCAATCACTGACCATCTGTTGACAACTACTCGCGCAGTGCGCCGGCGATTGGACCTTAACCGTCAAGTTCCGACGGATGTTCTTTTGGAGTGTGTCAGCGTTGCCCAGCAGGCGCCCACTGGAAGTAACCTGCAGGGGTGGAGATTCGTTGTCGTACAGGACGCCGCAAAACGCGCCGCGCTCGCCGAGATATACCGGCGGTCAATCGACCAACATCGGGCTGTCCAACCCGATTCGTTCTCGCCGAACGATAGTCAGACGAAGCGGGTCTACGATTCCGCCGATTACCTGGTCGAGGTGATGGACCAAGTGCCGACACTGGTGGTGCCATGTATCAAAGGCCGGCCCGAAAGTCTCCCGCATGCTTATGCATCCGTGCTCTACGCTTCTATCTGCCCTGCGGTTTGGAGTTTTATGCTTGCGCTACGATCGCGGGGAGTGGGCTCCTCGTGGACCACTATGCATCTACTGAACGAGCCTGAAGTTGCCGAGCTGCTTGGCATCCCGAAGAAGTTCACGCAGGTTGCGTTGATCCCTGTCGCGTACTACACGGGAACGGACTTCCGGCCGGCATCGCGCCCGCCGGCGGAAACGATCACCTACTTCGACAGTTGGGGAGAAGCGCGCAACGGCTAGGAGCGTGGGTCAGTAACGCTTCGAGGGGGTCGGGGCGTCGAATGTGCACATAGATCGCGTTCGAGGTGATTTGCGTGATCTGTGTGCACGCTG
>NZ_JACKSH010000019.1 GCF_025821625.1 Mycolicibacterium pyrenivorans | reverse complement strand
TGGCCAGGTACTGCGCCGCCCCAGGTGGCGTACGTAACACGGCCAGATTGGCGCTGGCGTCGGTGGACACCAGCAGCTCGCCGAGCAGCCGGGACATCCGCTCGGTGCCGCCGGAAACGCCCTTGACGGGGCTGCCGTCCTCGGGAACGACGTAAACGCCGGTACCGCCGTCGGCGCCGCGCAGCTTGACCGCACCCAGTTCCTCCAGGTCCCGCGACAGCGTCGCCTGGGTGACGTCGATGCCCTCCTCGGCGAGCAGGGCCGCGAGCTCGGTCTGGCTGCGCACCGGGTTCGACGACAGCAGCGCGACGATGCGCGACTGCCGTCCAGCCC
>NZ_JACKSH010000018.1 GCF_025821625.1 Mycolicibacterium pyrenivorans | reverse complement strand
CCTAGATGAGTGATTCCAAGGGTTAGTGGTCGTAGGCGGTCAGTGATCGGCGGACGGTGGCGCCGATGGTGTCGTTGTGCCAGATGGCTGCGGTGAGCGCGAGGATGCGTTGGGCTATTCGGGTGCAGACGCCGGCGATGGTGCGGCCGCCGTGGGCTTCGAGGTCGAGCTGGCCTTTGAGGGTGTCGTTGATCGATTCGATGATCTGGCGCAGGGGTTTGAAGAACCGTTCGCCGGGGCGTGGTCGCTCGCCCTTGCGGGCAGGCCGCAGCAGCTCGACGCGGGCATCGGCGACGTCGGCTTCAAACACCGCGCCGTAGTAGTTCTTGTCGCCGATCCACATCAGGGAGCTGTGGTGGAGCCCGGCCAGTGTTGGGGTGTTGGCCACGATGTCGGCCAGTACGGCCCGTTCGTCGGCCTTGGCGCCGGTCAGTGCCCACCCCATGGGAAGGCCGTGCAGGGTGCACACCAGGTGCAGGCGTAGTCCCCAGAAGTACCGCGAATGCGAAGCGCAGTAACCGTATTCGGCCCAGCCGGCGAGGTCGGATCGTCTGACCGTCTCTCGGGAGCGGGCGCATTCCACCGGAGTGGAGTCGATGACCCACACGTCGTCGGTCACGATGCTGGTGCCCGCGCCCAGCGCACCGATCAGCCAGGACATCGTGTCCGCCAGCTTGCGCAACCGTTTGTTGTAGCCGGACTGCCCCGGCAGCGTGGGAAACATCGTCAGCAGCCGGGCGCGGGCGTGACGCAGCCACCGTCGTTCGCTGGTGTAGCCCAGCAGCGCCTGCATCACCGCCAGCGTAAGCAGCTCCGCGTCGGTGATCTGCGGTTGCAGACCGATCGCAGGACGAGCGGGAACCCGCTCGGGGTGGCGCTTCAACAGGTCATCGCAGGTCACATAGAGTGCCGTTGCGAGGGTGTCCAGATCGGTGTCCACGGGGCCTCCCGGCTCGAGTTGGGTTAGCAACATCGAGTCTGGGCACCCTCTGCCTCAAATCACACGCGCCACACCAGCCACACCCTTGGAATCACTCATCTAGNCTCCCGGCTCGAGTTGGGTTAGCAACATCGAGTCTGGGCACCCTCTGCCTCAAATCACACGCGCCACACCAGCCACACCCTTGGAATCACTCATCTAGTGCGGACACGTTGCCAACGGAGTAAATGATGGAGGTATGGATACTGCCGCGCTGCTGAAATCGGTACCGACGGGACTCTGGATCGGCGGTGAGGAGCGGGCGGGCTCATCGACGTTCGACGTGCTGAACCCGGCCAACGACGAAGTGCTGGTCAGTGTGGCCGACGGCACCGCCGAGGACGCGATCGCCGCGCTCGACGCCGCGTGCGCCGTGCAGGCCGACTGGGCGGCCACCCCGCCGCGGGAGCGCGGCGAGATCCTGCGGGCGGTGTTCGAGGCCATCACCGCCCGCGCCGACGACATCGCCGCGCTGATGACCCTCGAGATGGGCAAGGTGCTCGCCGAGAGCAAGGGTGAGGTGAAGTACGGGTCCGAGTTCTTCCGCTGGTTCGCCGAGGAGGCGGTGCGCATCGGCGGCCGCTACACGCCCGCCCCAGCCGGCACCGGCCGCATCATCGTCACCAAGGCGCCCGTCGGCCCCTGCTACGCGATCACGCCGTGGAACTTCCCGCTGGCCATGGGCACCCGCAAGATCGGCCCGGCGCTGGCCGCGGGCTGCACGATGATCGTCAAGCCGGCGCAGGAGACGCCGCTGACCATGCTGCTGCTGGCCAAGCTGATGGACGAGGCCGGCCTGCCCAAGGGTGTGCTCTCGGTGCTGCCGACCACCAAGCCGCGTGACGTCACCGCCGCGCTCATCGACGACGGCCGGATCCGCAAGCTGACGTTCACCGGGTCGACCGGCGTGGGCAAGGCTCTGGCCAAGCAGGCGTCGGACGCGCTGTTGCGCCAGTCGATGGAACTCGGCGGGAACGCACCGTTCATCGTGTTCGACGACGCCGACATCGACGCGGCCGTCGACGGGGCGATCCTCGCCAAGATGCGCAACGGGGGCGAGGCCTGCACGGCGGCCAACCGGTTCCACGTCGCCAACTCGGTGCGCGAGGAGTTCACCGAGAAACTGGTCAAGCGGATGAGCGAGTTCACCCTCGGCGACGGCCTGGATCCGTCGGCCACACTGGGCCCGCTGATCAACGCCAAGCAAGTGAACACCGTCGCGGACCTGGTGTCCGACGCGGTGTCGCGCGGCGCGACGGTCGCCGTCGGCGGTGTCGCGCCCGGCGGGCCCGGCAACTTCTATCCCGCCACCGTGCTCGCCGACGTCCCCGCCGACGCCCGGATCCTCAAAGAGGAGGTGTTCGGCCCGGTCGCGCCGATCACCGGGTTCGACACCGTCGACGAAGGCATCACCGCCGCCAACGACACCGAATACGGTCTGGCGGCCTACATCTACACCCAGTCGCTGGACCGGGCGCTGCGCGTCGCCGAAGGCATCGAGGCGGGCATGGTCGGCGTCAACCGCGGCGTCATCTCCGACCCCGCCGCGCCGTTCGGCGGCGTCAAGGAATCGGGCTTCGGCCGCGAAGGCGGCACCGAGGGCATCGAGGAGTACCTCGACACCAAGTACATAGCTCTGACCAACTAGCTGTTCTGACCGTCAGCTTCCGGGGTGCGGCCGTTGGAGTTCGGTGGCCGCCAGCGCGCGGTCGCGCCGCGCGGCGGCGCGGTGCGCTTCGGCCGCATGCAGAAAGCCGAAGTAAAGATGCCCCGACGTCTCGGCAGCCAACCCGTAATTCAACCCGGCTTCATGGTCATGCTGTTGAGCGGATCTCTGATACCGGTCGATCACGCCCCGATATTACGATCTTCCAGATCGGTTCGGCTACAGGGCGCTACACATTTATCCGGTTCGTCTTGCGGTTACCGACCCCGCCGTGTACCGGTGTAGGGGTGTCGAATGGCCGTCCGTGGATCGAGCCGCCGGTCCGGGTCTGCGGGTTGTTGCCGTCGTCGGCCGGGACGAGCAAACGACCGCCGTCGGTCGACCGGCCCTCGTCACCGGTCCGCGCCGATGGTGCCGGACAGTGGTAGACGGCTCCGGTCACGGCGCGGTAGAGGACCAGTCAGCTAACTCGGAATGCCTTGTGGCGGCAACGGACTCACCGGTGGCCGAGTCGGCGGTCCGGCGCGCGATGCTGCGGCACATGCTGGTGGCTCGGGGAATCGACGACGAGGCCGTGCTGCTGCAGAACCACGGTGCGGTGGACCTGTGGCTGTCGTGCCGGGGGCAGGAGGCGGCGCAGGTCGCCTCGGTCATGGCGGTCGGGGATACCGCCGTCGTCTTCCCCAGCTATCGAGAGCACGCCGTCGCCGTGGCGCGTGGCATCGACGCGGTCTCGCTGGTCGCCCAATGGGCCGGCAACACGTACTGCGGCTGGAACCCGCGCAGCCACCGCCTGTTTCCCTACACCCTGGTGCTCGCAGCGCAAACTCTGCACGCCGTCGGATATGCGATCGGTCAGCGTCTCAACGAGTTTGCCGAGACCGTGGTGGTCTATGTCGGTGACGGCGCCACCAGCGAAGGTGACATGTCGGAGGCGATGAACCTCGCCGCGGTCGAGTCGGCGCGGGTGCTGTTCGTCTGTCAGAACAACGGCTGGGCGATTTCCAAGCCGAGCACCGAGCAGATGCTGACCTCCGTCGCGGAGCGAGCGCAGGGATTCGGCATTCGATCGTGGTCGATCGAGGCCGACGATCCCGACGACACGTATCAGCTTTGCCTGGAGGCGAGCCGGTATGTCGAGGCGTCCGACTCGCCCGGTCTGGTCGAGCTGCGCACCACGCGGATCATGGGGCACAGCACGTCGGACCCGCACACGGTCTACCGCGAGGCCGAAGAACTCACCACCGCGGCCGCCAACGATCCCGTGACCCGATACCGCGAAAAGCTGCTCGCGGCAGGCGTCGTCGACGCGGCGTGGCTGGACCGCGTCGGCGCCGACGTGGACACGGCCAGGCGCGCGCTGGTGGAAGCGTTCGGCCGATGAGGGGCGCAACGCCGGGCTGTCTGGCCGAGTCGATCAACGACACGCTGTACCGCCAACTGGAGGGCGACGAGTCGGTGGTCCTGATCGGACAGGACATCGGTCGGCTCGGCGGGGTCTTCCGGGTGACGAAAGGCCTGCAGGAACGCTTCGGCAGGAGCCGGGTCCGCGACGCGGTTCTCGCCGAGTCGTCCATCGTCGGACAGGCCATCGGCATGGCGATGGCCGGACTCAAACCGATCTGCGAGATCCAGTTCGAGGGTTTCATCTATCCCGCGATGAACCAGATCGTCACCCAAGCCGCCAGGCTCACCACGCGATGGAACGATCAGCTGGTGCTCAACCTCGTCATCCGGGTTCCCGTCGGGGGCGGTATCCGGGCTGTCGAGCATCACAGCGAGTCCAACGAAGCCTACTTCGCGCACACGCCGGGGCTGCACGTCGCGTTTCCCTCCTGCCCGTCGGATGCCGCGGCCATGCTGCACTACTCGTGCGGCCTCGGCTCACCCGTCATCTTCTACGAGCCAAAGCGGCTGTACTGGAAGCGGAACCGGCAGCATCGGGAGCCCGCCGAATCGGGATCCGCCCTCGGCGCGCGCACCGTCCGCCGGGGATCCGACATCACCGTCGTCGGATACGGTGCCCTGCTCGAGGAAGTGCTGGCCGCCGCGAATCAGCTCGCGGGCACCGTCGACGTCGAGGTGGTGGACCTGCGCTGGATCGCGCCCATGGACACCGACGCCGTGCTCGCCTCGGTGGCCCGCACCGGTCGTCTCCTCGTGGTGCACGAGGCGGTCGGGTTCGTCGGGGTCGGTGCGGAGATCGTGGCGACGGTCGCCGAACGCGGCTGGCATCTGTTGAAGGCGCCGATGCGCAGATTGGCGCCGGCGCGGCGGATCTATCCGCCGGCCGATCACGAAACCGACTATCTGATCGGTCTGTCTGACATCGTTGAGACGATCGAGGAGATGTGTGCGTGAACGATGCCGTCGACGACCCAATCGACATTGACCCAATCGACATCGTGGTACCTGAGTTCGGTCACGGGTTGACCGAGGCGCTCGTCGTCGAGTGGCGGGTCGAGGTCGGAGACGTCGTCGAACGCGGCGACGTCGTCGCGGTGCTCGAGACCGACAAGAGCAGCGTCGATCTGACGGCGGAGAAGGCGGGCACAGTGGTCGAGATCGTCGTCGACGCGCGGTCGATCACGACTTCGGGTTCGGTGTTGTACAAGCTCGACGAGAAGCCTCGACGAGAAACCGTGTGAAAGGTTCGAAAGTGACGTCATCCCTTGATGAACAGCTGAACTCGGCGATGCTGGCCCAGATCCGGCGCCGGGCGCCATCGGCGGAGCTGACCGATTTCGACAAGCCGACCTACGACCTGGACATGGACTCTCTCGATGTCGTGGACCTGGCGCACGCCCTCGAGAAGGAGTTCGGTGTCGAAGCCGTCCTCGAAACCGTCGCCGACTGCGTGACGGTATCCGAGATCAGGGAGTACTTCCGAGGCCTGATCGGGCCGCAATGAGTGTCGGCATCGTCGACATCGCGATCGCGACGCCGGGGCAACATGTCGCGAACTCCCACTTCGACTCCATCGGCCTCACCGACGAGTGGATCCGTCGACGCACCGGAGTGGCGGCCCGCTGGTGGATGGACCCGACCCTGCCACTCGAGGACGCCGCTTCGCTGGTGTGTGCACCGCTGGTCGCCCGGCACCAGGGACAGCTCGACATCACGGCGTTGATCGTCGTCAGCAGTTCGACCGGTGGGGCGGTGCCGGGTATCGCGCAGCGCGCCGCCAAGGCGGCCGGCCTCGGCGACGACGTGCTGGCCTTCGACATGAACGCGGCCTGCAGCGGCTTCGTCTACGGGCTGATCGCAGCGCTTCCGCTCTGCGAATCCGGACAGCCCGGCGCAGTGATCGTCTGCACCGTCGAGGCGATGTCCCGGATGCTCGACAAGAGCGACCGCAACACCGCGTGCCTGTTCGGCGACGGTGTCGCCGCAGTGCTGATCGCGGCGCGCCCGGAGTTCCGCGAGTACCACTGGCACGCCGGCTGCGACGGGGATCGCTTCGAACTCATGCAGGGGGAGATCGGCGGCGGCATACAACTCGACGGCATGCAGGTCTACGACCGGGCGGTGCGGATGATGACCGACACGATCAAACGGCTGTCTGACGACGCCGTCGCGCCCACCGTCGCCATCGGCCACCAGGCCAATTCGCGCATCCTGCAGAAGGTCCGCGAACACGCCGATATCGGTGACGCGGTGTTCGTGGACTGCGTCGAACAATTCGGCAACACCTCGTCGGCGTCGATCCCCCTGGCGCTCGGCACGTGCGTGTCCCAGCGCTCCATCCCGCTCGCCGGCAGAGCACTGCTGGTGGCCTACGGCGCGGGTGAGGCATGGGGCGGGGTGGCGGTCGACTACGACTTGACCGACGCCTACGCGCTCGGCGGTAGTTGACGGGACGATCCCCTGGCACCGCAGATCGTCCTCATCACTGGAGCCTCCCGCGGCATCGGCGCGGAGACCGCGGTGCAACTCGCCGACCGCGACCGCCACATCGTCGTCAACTACCGCGAG
The DNA here is from genome assembly GCF_025821625.1 of Mycolicibacterium pyrenivorans. GTDB lineage: Bacteria > Actinomycetota > Actinomycetes > Mycobacteriales > Mycobacteriaceae > Mycobacterium > Mycobacterium pyrenivorans. The sequence goes on along the minus strand of NZ_JACKSH010000018.1, from coordinate 132,994 downwards.
AAGGCCCGGCGCGCAACCGCAACGGTGGACGCCGTTCGGGCCGCCGGCGGCGACGCGTCGGCCATGCAGGCGGATCTGACCGATGAGCGGGCAGTGGTCGCCATGCTCGAGGCGGTCAGGCAGCGATTCGGCCGTCTGGATGTGCTGGTGCTCAACGCGTCCGGGGGCTTGGAGTCCGGTGCCGGCCCCGGCTACGCCATGCGGATCAACCGCGATGCCCAGGTCGGGTTGGCTCGGCTGGCGCTTCCGCTGATGAAGCCGCTGGGGCGGATCGTCTTCGTCACCAGCCATCAGGCGCATTTCTCCTGGCGTGACCCGGTGCCCGCCGGATACGAGCCCATCGCCGCGAGCAAGCGCGCAGGCGAGGACGACCTGAGGGGGTTGAGACAGACGTTCGAGGCGCACGGCGTCACGTTCGTCGTGGTGTCCGGCGACATGGTCGACGGAACCGCCGTGGTGCGGCAGTTCGAGCGCAGCAATCCGGACGCGGTGGCCGCCCGGCGCGCGGTCGCACCTCTGCCGACCGTTTCGGAGTTCGCCGGCGCCATCGCCCGGGCCGCCGTCGGACCCGAACCGGACGGCGAGACCATCTACGTCGGAGGACAGGACTATCTGCGACAGGGGTCGTAGAGAACACCGAATGCCGCCGCCGGCAGCGCGCCTCACGGATCCAGCTGCGCGCAGCCCATAAAATTCCTTGCTCGTACAGCAAGGAGGACCCTGGACCGTGACTGCCGTGAGTGCGGCGCCGATCCGCGTGGGTCCACGCCGATACGTGAGCCCCGGCCGGGGCATTCCCGCGCTCGACGGCATCCGTGCCATCGCCGTCGCGCTCGTGCTGGCCGACCACGGCGGGGTCCCCGGACTGTCCGGCGGCTTCCTCGGTGTCGACGTGTTCTTCGTCCTCAGCGGGTTCCTCATCACCTCGCTGCTGATCGACGAGATCGGCCGGACCGGGCGAATCGGGCTGAAGGGCTTCTGGATTCGCCGCGCCCGCAGGTTGTTGCCCGCGCTGATCGTGATGGTGCTCGCCGTCGTGGCGCTGCGCGACCTGTTCACCACCGAGGCCACCGCCGGCCTTCGCGACGAGGCCGTGGCCACCTTCTTCTGGATGTCGAACTGGGCGTTCGTCGCCCAGCAGACCGACTACTTCGCGCAGGGCGCCCCGCCGTCACCGTTGCAGCACACATGGTCACTGGCGGTCGAGGAGCAGTACTACGTCCTCTGGCCGCTGCTGCTGGCCGTCGTCGTGGCGGGACTGGCCGCGGTGGCCTACCGCCGGGGTGTGCCGGTGACGCCACGAGCGTTGCGCGCGGCGGTGTTCGTCGTCGCGGTGACAGGGGTGATGGCCTCCGCGGGTACGACCCACCTGCTGAGCGCCGGGGCGTCTCGAGACACCATCAACCGCGTCTACTTCGGCACCGACACCCGGGTGCAGGCGTTGCTCGTCGGTGCGGCCGCCGCTGCGCTGCTGGTGCGCGACTGGCGCGGGCTGACCGGCGGGGGAGGGGTCCTGCGCTCCCGCTGGGCGCGGTGGCTCGCCCGCGTGCTGCCCGTCGTCGGCCTGGTGGTGCTGGGTGTGGCGGCCCACGTCGCCACCGGCACCGCAGACGAGTTCGGTCGCGGTCTGCTCGTCATCGTCGCGGTCGCGGCCGTCCTCGTCGTCGCGTCGGTGGCGCTGGAGCAGGACGGCCCGGTCGCCCGGCTGCTCGCCCTGCCGCCGCTGGTGGGCCTCGGCGCGATCTCCTACGGGATCTACCTGTGGCACTGGCCGATCTTCCTGGTGCTCAACGGGGAGCGCACCGGTGCGTCGGGGTGGCAGTTGTTCGCGCTGCGTTGCTCGGTCACCGTCGCGGTCGCGGCGGTGTCGTGGCTGCTCATCGAGCAACCTGTGCGGGAATGGCGGCCGGTGACCGTGCCGATGCTGCCGCTGGCGGCGGCGACGGTCGCAACCGCCGCGGTGGTGACGATGACGGTGCTTCCCGTCGGCGTGCGGCCGGCGGTGCCGGCACCGGGCCCGCAGATCGACACGGCCGCGCTGATCGCGCCCGAGATCCCGGTCGAGGTGGCGGCGCCGGTGCGACAGCGTGCCCCGGGCGACACCAGGGTGGCGGTGTTCGGCGACTCGATCGCGTGGACGTTGATGCGCTACCTGCCGCAGACGCCCGGCCTGGATTTCGCCGACCACACCACCATCGGCTGCGGCATCGCCCGCGGCGGCCCGTACGAGTACGTCGGCCAGGAGCTCGACCAGAAGCCCGAATGCGATGCCTGGCCCGCCCGGTGGGCGCAGCGAATCGCTCACGAGCGGCCCGATGTGGTGCTGTTGATCGTCGGGCGCTGGGAGGTCGTCGACCGGATGAACGAGGGCCGGTGGACGCACATCGGCGAGCCCGCCTACGACGCCTACCTGCGCGGGGAGTTGAGCCGGGCGCTGGACATCCTCGGCTCGACCGGCGCGCGGATCGTCGTGACGACCGAGCCGTACAACCGGCGCGCGGAGAAGCCGGACGGCAGCCTCTACCCCGAGGACCAGCCCACCCGCGTCGAGCGCTGGAACACGTTGCTGCGCGGCGTCGTGGCCCGGCGACCGAATGCCTCGGTGCTCGACCTGAACGACAAGCTCAGCCCCAACGGCTACTTCCAGACGAAGGTCGACGGCATCAGGATGCGCAGCGACGGCGTGCACCCGACACCCGAGGCCGTCGAGTGGCTGACGCCATGGCTGGTCGAGGCCCTCAAGCCCAAGCCGCAGTGACTTCGGTGTACTTGGTCACGCTGAGCGCGACCGGCGACACCGAAATCGCGGAGGGGGTCAGTGCCCGAGGCGGCCGCGACCCAGGCGCAGCAGCAGCATCGCGAGGTTCTTGCCCTCGGCGCCCAGCACGCTGTAGCGCTCGATGACCTTCATCTCCCGGCTGTGCACCAGGCGGGTGCCGCCGGAGGCCATCCGCGCCTTGCCGATCAGCTGGGAGACCTCGGTGCGGCGCTGTACCGCCTCGAGGATCGTCGCGTCGAGCCGGTCGATCTCCTGGCGCAGCTCGTCAATGTCGGGCACCTGAGAAGTTTCCGTCGTCGTCATGTCGTGGTTCTCCGAACTCTCGTTGTGTGATGCGCCTGGTCTCATCCGGTTTCGGGCCTCACACAAGAGAAGAGCCCCGGATCCGGAAGCGGACCGCGGGGCTGGGAGGGAAGCAGCTAAACCACGGGCACCGCAGGCCGGTACCCGTAAAAAAATCGCCACTGCGCAGTAAGCACCCATCGAGTGTGCCACTACCGGCCGTGCCAGCGCAAAGAGTGTCCCCGGGCAGCGGTAGGTTTGAACGCATATGACCGCCTCTTCTGTCACGAGCGACACCGATCAGCTGCACCTTCTCGAGGGCCTCAACCCGCAGCAGCGCCAGGCCGTGCTGCACCAGGGTTCCCCGCTGCTGATCGTGGCCGGCGCCGGGTCGGGCAAGACAGCGGTCCTGACCCGCCGGATCGCCTACCTGCTGGCGGCGCGCGAGGTCGGTGTGGGCCAGGTGCTGGCGATCACGTTCACCAACAAGGCCGCCGCGGAGATGCGCGAACGCATCGTCACGCTGATCGGCCCCAGGGCCCGCAGCATGTGGGTGTCGACGTTCCACTCGACCTGTGTGCGGATCCTGCGCAACCAGGCCTCGCTGCTGCCGGGGCTGAACTCCAACTTCTCCATCTACGACGCCGACGACTCGCGACGCCTGCTGCTGATGATCGGCAAGGACATGGGTCTGGACACCAAGCGGCACTCGCCGCGGTTGCTCGCCAACGGCATCTCCAACCTCAAGAACGAGCTGATCGGCCCCGAGCAGGCGGCCGCCGAGGCATCAGAGGCGGCAGACGACCTGGCGCGCGTCATCGCCGAGGTGTACGGCGAGTACCAGCGCAGGCTGCGCGCGGCCAATGCGCTGGACTTCGATGACCTGATCGGCGAGACGGTCGCTGTGCTGCAGGCCTTTCCGCAGATCGCCCAGTACTACCGGCGACGGTTCCGGCACATCCTCGTCGACGAGTACCAGGACACCAACCACGCCCAGTACGTGCTGGTGCGCGAGTTGGTCGGGGTCGGCGCCCCAGACACCGATTCGGTGCCACTCGCGGAGCTGTGCGTGGTCGGCGACGCCGACCAGTCCATCTACGCGTTCCGGGGCGCGACGATCCGCAACATCGAGGACTTCGAGCGCGACTTCCCCAGCGCCACAACGATTCTGCTCGAGCAGAACTACCGCTCGACGCAGACCATCCTGAACGCGGCCAACTCCGTGATCGCGCGCAACGCCGGGCGGCGTGAGAAGCGGTTGTGGACCGATGCCGGCGAGGGTGAGCTGATCGTCGGCTACGTCGCCGACAACGAGCACGACGAGGCCAGGTTCGTCGCGCAGGAGATCGATGCGCTGTCGGAGGGAGGAAGCGGATTCTCCTCTAAGTACAACTTTGGAGACGTGGCCGTCTTCTACCGCACCAACAACTCCTCGCGCGCCATCGAAGAGGTCTTCATCCGCGCCGGGATACCGTACAAAGTCGTTGGCGGCGTGCGCTTTTACGAGCGCAGAGAGATCCGGGACATCGTCGCCTACCTGCGGGTGCTGGACAACCCCGGTGATGCGGTGAGCATGCGGCGCATCCTCAACACCCCGCGGCGCGGCATCGGTGACCGGGCCGAGGCGTGTGTGGCGGTCTATGCGGAGAATACCGGCGCGAACTTCAACGACGCGCTGCTCGCCGCCGCCGAGGGCAAGGTGCCGATGCTCAACACCCGCTCGGAGAAGGCGATCGCCGGGTTCGTGGCGCTGCTCGACGAGCTGCGGGGCAAGCTCGACGACGAACTCGGTGACCTCGTGGAAGCCGTGCTGGACCGCACCGGCTACCGGGCCGAGCTCGAGCGCTCGAGTGATCCGCAGGACCTGGCCCGTCTCGACAACCTCAACGAACTGGTCAGCGTCGCACACGAGTTCAGCATCGACCTGGCCAACGCGAGGGCTCTGGCGGACGAGGAGCCGGTGGACGAGGACATTCCCGACACCGGTGTGCTCGCGGCGTTTCTGGAGCGGGTGTCACTGGTCGCCGACGCCGACGACATCCCCGAGCACGGGTCCGGCGTCGTCACCATGATGACGTTGCACACCGCCAAGGGGCTGGAGTTCCCCGTCGTCTTCGTCACCGGCTGGGAAGACGGCATGTTTCCGCACATGCGGGCACTGGGGGATCCGCTCGAGCTGTCCGAAGAACGCCGGCTGGCCTACGTCGGCATCACCCGTGCCCGGCAGCGTCTCTACCTCAGCCGCGCCAAGGTCCGCTCGTCGTGGGGTCAGCCGATGCTCAACCCCGAATCGCGGTTCCTGCGCGAGATCCCGCAGGAACTCATCGACTGGCGCCGCACCGAGCAGCCGTCGGCGTTCTCCGCGCCGGTCGGCAACGCGGGGCGGTTCGGCACCCCGCGCCCGTCACCCGCGCGGTCGTCGGCGGGCAAGCGACCGCTGATCGTGCTGGAGCCCGGGGACCGGGTCACCCACGACAAGTACGGCCTCGGCCGCGTCGAGGAAGTGTCCGGGGTCGGCGAGTCCGCCATGTCGTTGATCGATTTCGGCAGCGCCGGCCGGGTCAAGCTCATGCACAACCACGCGCCCGTCGCCAAGCTGTAGGGCGCAGCTAGCCCGTCCGACTCCAGCGCGCCGTGTCGGGAAGCAACGCCAGACCGATCGACGCCAACGGAAGCAGCGGTATCGCGTACACCAGCGCCGGTAGTTTGGCGCCCGCGACGAACAGGCTCGCGAAGATCAGCATCGCGACCACTGACCCGACCACGATCAACAGCCTGCCGATCCGCCGCCGCAGCAGCAACGCGATCACCCCGCCGATCGTGGCCGCGGCCGAGATCGCGGCCAGGAAGCCGACCGCCACGCAGAACAACGGATCGGTGCCCCACCAGCCGGCGATCAGATCCGTCGCGATCACGGCCGTCGCCCAGCCGGCCAGGATGCTCACCACGGCCGTGGCGATGGCCGGCTTCGGGTCGGCCGCAGGCATTCGGGACGGTCCCACCGCGACGGGCTTCGCGCGCGGGATGAGGCCGGTGGGGGCTTCGGGCTCGACCGGGCCGACCACAGGGGAACCGTCGGCGGGGGTCTGCACGGGGATCTCACCCGTAGGATGCCGCCGGATGATGCTCGTCGGCGGGTCGGGGGACGCCTGCAGCGGCTGGGAGGGGGCGCTCAGCGGAGCGCGACGGATGATCCGGGTGTCGTCTGATTCAGACTGGTCGTCGTTGGTCTCGCTGGCCACTCAGCCAACGTAGCTGCCGGGGGACAGCCCCCGCTTGGACAACCATCCGGCGGGGTCGACCCGATCGGTGCCGTTGAGCATGACCTCGAAGTGCAGGTGCGGCCCGGTCGAGTTGCCCCGATTGCCCATCGTGGCGATCTGGTCGCCCGCCATCACCCGCTCGCCGACGCTGACCAGCCAGGTGTTCACGTGGCCGTAGAGGGTCACGGTGCCGTCGGAATGCCTGAGCTTGACGTAGGCGCCGTACCCAGCGGTCGGCCCGGACTCGATCACGACGCCGTCGGCGGCGGCCAGGATCGGGGTGCCGATCGAGTTGGCGATGTCGATGCCGCCGTGCAGCACGCCCCAGCGGTAGCCGAACCCGGAGGTCCACACGCCGCGGGTGGGCATCGCGAACTGTGGCCGCGCCAGGCGCGCTTCACGTTCGGCGCGCTCCTGGGCGAACGCCGCGGCTTTGGTGATCTCCTCGGCATGAACCGCCGAACTCGCCGCGGGGGTGACGGTGACGACCTGCATGCCGTCCACGGAGCCGGTGATGACGGCGCCGCCGCCCATCGCGGTCGGATCCGCGGCGAGCACGGTCTCCGCGGGCGCCTTCTGAGTGTTGGTGGTCATCGTGTACGCGCCCGCCGCGGTGGCGCCGACGGCCATGGCGGCGACCATCAGACGACCCTTGACGGGCACCTCGGCCTTGCGGTGCAGGCCCTTGCGGCCGCGCATGTCGATGACGTCGGTGGCTGCGGTGCCGTCGCTGACGTCGGTGTGGCTGTCGCGGTACGCACGGGTGGCCGCACGCTGCTCACGCGGCTGAGAGCGGAACTGCGTCGGCACTTCGAGGCGCAGCGGCACCAGATCGTCGGTGTCGTGCAGGTCGTCGAGTTCGGGGGCGTGGATGACCTGCGCTTCGCGGTCGAACGCGGCGTGCGGCAGGAAGTCCAGGTCGGCGAGATCGCCGATCGCCCCGAACTCGTTGAACGGAATGATGTCGGTGACTTCGGTGGCTCCGGGTTCCGCGACAGCGAGACGGGTGCTGCTTTTTCCGGTGCGGGCGTTCGCCGAGAATCCCTCAGAGGGACGAGTCGAACGATGCTGAGCCAACCTGAAAAGTCCTTGTCCTCGTGATCAGACCGTTACCTGGACCAGAGGACGTTAACCAAATTCCAATGCAAGTGGCAACCCGAGCGGATATTCCGCCGGGGATTGTGATTTGAATCACGACTCGGCCGGCGGTGAGATCCACCACATGAGTGGTGGGCGGTGGCAAAGGCTTGCGCTGGTGTCGATAAAGTTCCCCCGAGCCCGCCCGGACAAACACTTTCGTGGACCTTCGGCGGGCGGGAGAGTCGCAGCGACTGCGGATAACAACGACAGACAGACAGTGAGTCCATGGATCTCTTCGAGTACCAGGCGAAAGAGCTGTTCGCCAAGCACAACGTCCCCACCACCCCCGGCCGGGTCACCGACACCGCCGAAGACGCCAAGGCGATCGCCGAGGAGATCGGCAAGCCGGTCATGGTCAAGGCGCAGGTGAAGGTCGGCGGCCGCGGCAAGGCCGGCGGCGTCAAGTACGCCGCAACCCCCGACGACGCGTTCACCCACGCCAGCAACATCCTCGGCCTCGATATCAAGGGCCACACGGTCAAGAAGCTGCTGGTCGCCGAGGCCAGCGACATCGCCGAGGAGTACTACATCTCCTTCCTGCTCGATCGCGCCAACCGCACCTACCTGGCGATGTGCTCGGTCGAGGGCGGGGTGGAGATCGAAGAGGTCGCCGCCACCAAGCCTGAGCGGCTCGCCAAGGTGCCCGTGAACGCCGTCAAGGGTGTCGACGAGGCCTTCGCCCGCTCGATCGCCGAGCAGGGCCATCTGCCCGCGGAGGTGCTCGACGCCGCCGCGGTGACCATCGCCAAGCTGTGGGAGGTCTTCGTCAAGGAGGACGCCACGCTGGTCGAGGTCAACCCGCTGGTGCGCACGCCGGACAATCAGATCCTGGCGCTCGACGGCAAGGTCACACTCGACGCCAACGCCGACTTCCGCCAGCCCGGGCATGCCGAGTTCGAGGACAAGGACGCGACCGATCCGCTGGAGCTCAAGGCCAAGGAGAACGACCTCAACTACGTCAAGCTCGACGGTGCGGTCGGCATCATCGGTAACGGCGCCGGACTGGTCATGTCGACCCTCGACGTCGTCGCCTACGCCGGCGAGAAGCACGGCGGGGTGAAGCCGGCCAACTTCCTCGACATCGGCGGCGGCGCCTCGGCCGAGGTGATGGCCAACGGGCTCGACGTGATCCTGCACGACAGCCAGGTCAAGAGCGTGTTCGTCAACGTCTTCGGTGGCATCACCGCCTGCGACGCGGTGGCCAACGGCATCGTCAACGCGCTGAAGATCCTCGGCGACGAGGCCAACAAGCCCCTGGTCGTCCGACTCGACGGCAACAACGTCGAGGAAGGCCGGCGAATCCTCGCCGAGGCCAACCATCCCCTGGTGATCCAGGCCGAGACCATGGACGCCGGCGCCGACAAGGCCGCCGAGCTGGCCAACAAATAGCGGACTTAAGGGGAAACACAGCAATGTCTATTTTTCTGAACAAGGACTCCAAGGTCATCGTCCAGGGCATCACCGGCGGCGAGGGCACCAAGCACACCGCGCTGATGCTCAAGGCCGGTACCCAGATCGTCGGCGGCGTGAACGCGCGCAAGGCCGGGACTGAGGTCACCCACGTGGACAAAGAAGGCAAAGAGGTCCGTCTCCCGGTGTTCGGCAGTGTCGCCGAGGCGATGAAGGAAACCGGCGCCGACGTGTCGATCGCCTTCGTGCCGCCGGCCTTCTCCAAGGACGCGATCATCGAGGCCATCGACGCCGAGATTCCGCTGCTCGTCGTCATCACCGAGGGAATCCCGGTGCAGGACACCGCGTATGCGTGGGCCTACAACCTCGACAAGGGTGAGACGACCCGCATCATCGGACCGAACTGCCCCGGCATCATCACCCCCGGCGAGTCGCTGGTCGGCATCACCCCGAACAACATCACCGGCAAGGGCCCCATCGGGCTGGTGTCGAAGTCCGGCACACTGACCTACCAGATGATGTACGAGCTGCGTGATCTCGGCTTCTCGACCGCCATCGGCATCGGCGGCGACCCGGTCATCGGCACCACCCACATCGACGCCATCGAGGCGTTCGAGAAGGACCCCGAGACCAAGGTAATCGTGATGATCGGCGAGATCGGCGGCGACGCCGAGGAGCGCGCCGCCGACTACATCAAGGCCAACGTCTCCAAGCCGGTCGTCGGGTATGTCGCGGGCTTCACCGCGCCGGAGGGCAAGACCATGGGCCACGCCGGCGCCATCGTGTCGGGCTCGTCGGGCACCGCCGCCGCCAAGCAGGAGGCGCTGGAGGCCGCGGGTGTGAAGGTCGGCAAGACGCCGTCGGAGACCGCAAGGCTGGCCCGGGAGATCTTCGAAAGCCTGAGTTAGTCCGCACCGCGAGCGCGCGTGTTTGTACAGCGGCACACCGTCGCAGACGTATAAATGCGCGCGCTCGTCGGCCCTGTCAGCTGCCGCGGTACTGCAGGAAGTCGCGCAGCAACGGCTCGGTGAGGTCGTACCAGGAGGTGCGGCGGTCACCGGTGGTCTTCGACGAGGTCACCCAGTGATCGGCGGCCAGGCGCCCTAGAGCGGTGGACGCCGACTGACTCGAAACACCCACGGCCTCAGCGAGATCGGACACGGTACGCGGGCCTGTGCCTCGGGCCAGTTCGACGACGAGGCGTTGCTCGCCTGCGGGCAGCTGCCACAGCCGTTGCTGGTAGTACGGCGCGAGCCGGTCCAGTAACGCCTCGACGGCCGGTGTCAGCGCGTCGAGGCTGTGCACATCGACGCACTCGGACAACAGGTGCCACGTTCGCGGGGTCCCACCGACCCGCTTGTGGATCGACGCGATTCGTTCACGGCCCCGGTCCGACTCGAGGAACGAGACGAGGTCGGCGGCACCGCGACGCTGCGCCGCCCGGCTCAGCACGGTCCCGGCGTCGTCGACGCTGAGATCGGGAAGCGTCTCGACCATGAACGATCCGTACCAGGGATAATCTCGCGACGAGACGCCTGCGAACAGCACCGGTGTCGTCGCGAAAATGAGTATCGCCGTTGAGGTCTCGACCCAGGCCCGCAGGCTGCCCTGTCCTGCGGTGCCGATTCCGTCGAAGACCCGGTCGAGGTTCTCGATCGCCAGCAGGACCGTCCGGCCAGCGGCAGCGTCGAGCACCGCGGCCTCGATGCCGACGGGGTCCCTGGCGCGCCGCAGCGCCCTGGCCTCCTCGCCGAGCTCGGGACCGATCGCCCGGGCCATCTCGACGAGCAGGTCGAGATAGGAGCTGATTGCCAACGAGTCCTCGGAGATGAGCACGGGCAGAACACGCTTGGCGGTCGCGTCGGCGGACAGCGCGCGCGCCAACGCGACGTGAAGGGTGTGCGTCTTGCCCGCGCCGCGGTTTCCGACGAGCAGGGTGTGGGGTCGCGACCCGTCGCGGGCCGATGACCCGATGCGTTTCGTGAGGGTGTCCAGCAGGTCGGAGCGGCCCACGGTCAGCGCGTCGAGGTCGGCCGCCGACATCGACGACGGTGTGAACAGTGCCGGGATGTTCACCGCCGCATCGCCTTCCAGGCGCGCTGCATCAACGGTGAGGAGAATCTGTCGGCAGCGGCGTCGCTGCCGTCGCGAACCAGGTAGTGGTCGAGCGTCAGTCGTTCGATGAACGAAACCAGCTGTGCCCGGTCGGCGATCGGGCTGCCTTCGCTGCGCAGCCGCATCAGCGTCGTGTCCACGTCCAGTGGCCGGTTCGCGTGGGCATAGATGTCGAGCAGCCCGGCGATGGCGTCGGCATCCGGGCCGTAGTAGTGGGGGAGCCGATCCCGATAGTGGCGTAGATCCCAGGGGTCGTACGGGTTTTCGATCGCATCGAGCACCAGCAGGTCGATCAGCTCCGGGTAGGCCGGAACCTGGGTGTCGTGCGACGACTTCCTGGCCGCGGCCACCAGATGCTGGATGTAGTAAGGCACATTCTCGGCCGCCGCCGCGATCGCGGTCCCCACGGCGTGCAGGTCGGTGGTGGGTGTGGCGCTGCCCAGCAGCAGGCACTCGGCGAGGTAGGTCGCGTGGTCGGAGCGGATGGGCCCGACAGCGATCTTCGGGATGTCGTTGACGGTACTGGGTGCGTCGGCGGACACGTGGTGGAACCCGATTGATCCGGACAGTACGGTCGCGACCTTGCCGGGATTCTCTTGGCGGATCCGGCGAAGCATGTGCAGGAAGGTGTCCCCGGAGCCGGGCTCGGCGCGCTCCAGGTTGCGGGCCAGCACGCTCACCTCGTCGATGAACAACGCCAGGATGCGGCCCCTTGCGCGGCGGATCGCATGGTCGAGCAGGTCGTCCAACGTCGCCGCGGCACGGCTGTCGCGTTCGAGCCGGACGGGACCGGCGGTGAGGGTGAGTCGGATCTTGGCGAGTTCCTTCGCCCAGGATGGGTCCAGCCGGGCCAGCTCCGAGATCAGCGCGGACACGAATTCGGCGTAGGTTTCCCGCTCGGCGCTGACGGAGACGACCACGGCGCCCTGGTCGGCGGCCATCCGCTGGACCAGCCGTGACAGCGAGGTCTTGCCGTGTCTGCGATCCCCGACCAGCACTGCCCCCGAGTGCGGCAGGGACGCGAGCACTTCTTTGGACTCCCGGACCCGGCCGACGACATCCTCGGTGGGGACGACGCCGCCGACGACCAGCGACATCGGGCGCGGCTGCCAGTTCACGCCGGTATTCTACGTCAGATTGGACGTACATCTGTGTAGTTGTACGTCTGCTCTGGTGTACATCAGGCGGGTTGGCCAAACGATAACGTGTTCTATTAGCCTCCCGAAGTAACTGCGATGAGCGCTTGCGCGAAGAGCGGACGAGCGAGATGAGCGCTTGCGCGAAGAGCGGACGAGCGAGATGAGCGCTTGCGCGAAGAGCGGACGAGCGACGAGAGGGCATCAGCATGGCGGTTGATCCACGGACGCCGGTCATCGTCGGAGTCGGGCAGTTCACCGAGCGGATCGACGATCCCGACTACCGCGGAATGTCGGCGGTCGACCTCGCGACGGCTGCGGCGCGCGCCGCGCTCGCCGACACCGGTGCCGACGTCGCCGAGGTCGCCAAGGCCGTCGACACGGTGTTCGGGCTGCGGCAGTTCGAGATCTCGGGACCCATGCCTGCGCCGCTGGGCAAGTCGAACAACTACCCGCGATCGGTGATGAAAAGGCTCGGTGGCGACCCCGCCCGTGTGGTGCTGGAACCGGTCGGCGGGCAGAGTCCGCAAAAGCTCGTCACCGAGTCCGGCACCACCATCGTCGCGGGAAACGCCGACGTCGTCATGATCATGGGCTCCGAGGCCGGCTCGACGGCCAAGTACTTCGCAGGCAGAGACGACAAGCCTGACTACACCGAGACCGTGGACGGTCAGCTCGAGGACCGCGGTCACCAGATCTTCAGCTACGTCGACGAGTACACCGTGCAGCACGGGCTCACCGGTGCGCCGGTCCAGTACGGCCTTCTCGACAACGCGCGACGGTCCCGCCTCGGCCTGAGCGTCCGCGAGTACCGCCACCAGATGGCCGAGCTCTTCGCGCCGATGTCGAAAGTTGCTGCCAAGAACCCCTTCTCGTCATCGCCGGTGGAACGCTCGGTCTCCGAGATCGAGACCGTCACCGACGAGAACCGGATGATCTGCGACCCGTACCCCCGGCTTCTCGTCGCCCGCGACACCGTCAACCAGGGAGCCGCGGCCGTGGTGATGTCCGTGGAGGCCGCACGCAGACTCGGTGTGCCGGAAGAGAAGTGGGTGTACCTGCACGGACACTCGGACCTGATCGAGCAGCCGCTCCTCGACCGCGTCGATCTCGGCGCCGGGCCGGCGTCGGTGCTGGCCGCCGAGGAAGGGCTGAGGGTGGCGGGGGTCGGTGTCGACGACATCGCCACGTTCGACCTCTACAGCTGTTTCCCGTTCCCGGTGTTCGTGATCTGCGAAACGCTCGGACTGTCGGGCGACGATCCCCGCGGCCTCACGCTCACCGGCGGACTGCCCTACTTCGGTGGGCCCGGAAACAGCTATTCGCTGCACGGGATCGCCGAGACCGTCGGCCAGATGCGCGACGCGCCAGGGCGGTTCGGCTTCGTCGGCGCCAACGGCGGGATCATGAGCAAGTATTCGGTCGGCATCTACTCGACCGAGCCCGTCGAATGGCGGACCTCGCGCAGCGCGGAGCTGAACAGACAGGTCGCCGGGTTGCCGACGGTGCCGGTCACCAAGGTCGCCGACGGCGCCGGCACCATCGAGACCTACTCGGTGCGCTACGACTGGCCGGTGCGCACCGGCATCATCGTCGGCAGGCGCAACGATGACGGTTCGCGATTCATGGCGACCAGTGAGGATGCCGACCTGGTGTCGTTGATGTCCGACGGTGATCCGCTGGGCGTCGAGGTCTCGGTGACGCCTACCGACAACGGCAACCGCGCGGTGCTGCGCTAGAACAGTTCCGTCGATGTCGGGGTGAGTACGAACCCGTGATCACCGACCCGGCATGCGGTCATGCCCTGGTCGTCGACACCACACTCGATGGCCTGGTGCACGATCTTGTGCATCGGGGGGAGTTGCCGGGCCCCGCTCGCTGCCAGCGAGGCCGGATCCAGCGGCGGGTACGACGGTTCCACGACCGCCGGCTCATCGGTGGCGGCGCGGACCAGCCACGTACCCGGCCCGAGATCGGGGCGCGGCCCCTCGCACGACAGCGTCAGCCGGGCCGGATCGCCCAGCGAGTTCATCGTGTTGTGACCGCACAATTGGCCGTCCGGGGTGATGAAGTCGAAGCCGATGAAGCGGGGCGAACTCTGACTGTAGGTCTGCGTGTCGACGGGCGCGTAGGCAGACAGATCGGGAAATCCTGCCGGCGGGGTGGCTGTCGCCTGAGCGCTACCCGCTGCCAGTGCCAGCGCCGACAGGCCGACGACGAGGTGGGCGCGCCCGATCGAAGACCTCATCATCACCTGGAGTATCGCGCTCCCGGGCGGTGAACGTTACCGGTTCGATCCGGTCAGCCCAGGCCCTCGAGTTTTCCTGCGAGGCGTTCGACGTAGGTGGTGATGTCGGGTTCGGGTTTGTCGGGGAGGCCGAAGAGGACTTCGGTGACGCCGAGGTCTTTCCAGCGGGCGAGTTTGTCGGGGTCGGGTTTGAAGTCGAGGGCGACGATCGCCGGTGCTCCGTGGCGGTCGGCGGCGGCCCAGGTGTCCTGGAGGAGTTTGACGGGTGTGTCGATGTCGAAGTCGCGGGGTGTGGTGATCCAGCCGTCGGCGGAGCGGGCGATCCATTTGAAGTTCTTTTCGGTGCCCGCGGCGCCGACGAGGATCGGGATGTGGGTTTGGATCGGTTTGGGCCAGGCCCAGGAGGGGCCGAAGTTGACGAACTCGCCGGCGTATTCGGCTTCTTCGGCGGTCCACAGGGCGCGCATGGCTTCGAGGTATTCGCGCAGCATGGTGCGTCGGCGGGCGGGGGGCACGTTGTGGTCGGCCAGTTCGTCGGTGTTCCAGCCGAACCCGACGCCGAGGGAGACCCGGCCGCCGGAGAGGTGGTCGAGGGTGGCGATGGATTTGGCCAGGGTGATGGGGTCGTGTTCGACGGGCAGGGCCACTGCGGTGGACAGTCGGACGCGGGTGGTGACCGCGGCGGCGGTGCCCAGGGAGACCCAGGGGTCCAGGGTGCGCATGTAGCGGTCGTCGGGCAGGGTTTCGTCGCCGGTGGTGGGGTGGGCGGCCTGGCGTTTGATCGGGATGTGGGTGTGTTCGGGCACGTAGAACGTTGTGAAGCCGTGGTCGTCGGCCAGTTTGGCCGCCGCTGCCGGGGTGATCCCGCGATCCGACGTGAAAAGCACCAGCCCGAAGTCCATGCCCAGAATTAGAACGTGTTTCAGTCCGTAACCGCAAGGCCGTCTCCGGCCGGGGGTCTGCCGACGGGTGTCCTGAACGTCGTGGCGAACCACATCTGTCGGAAACGGCGTCGCTGACGTCGCCCCGAACTACGCTGACGGATTGGCGGCGGCTGACTTTCCTGCATCGCAAGCCTTCATCGCGAGCGTCTCCCAGGGCGGGTTCGACGCACCGGCGCCCACCTGCGCGATCCACCGGCGCGGGACGCGCCTGCGGTCCCGAGGCGTGTCGGCCGTACCCGGCGGTGCGCTAGCGTGGATCATCGAATCGCTCAGGCGGCCCGTCGCCATCGCGAATGGACCAGCCCACACAGGTCGTCAACGTCGACGTCACCGTCGATCCGATGCCCGATCAGCACAGGAGAGGTCATGTCTTACCCCCAAGGCCCGACCGGAGGCCCCGGCTACCCGCCCGCGCAGCAGCCGAACCCCCAGTTCACCGCGCCGACCCAGCAGTTCAGCAGGCACCCTGAGACCGACCCGAGCCCGGCGGGCGTCAACAAGCTGCCGGCGTACCTCGCCGCGGCCATCGCCGCCCTCGGATTCCTGGTCTACCTGGGGAGCTTCGGTCCCCAGTTCACCGCGGGCACCGAGTTCTTCATCACGCCGTTCCGGATCGACCTCGCGGTGGTCGCCTCGGTGCTGGCCGCGCTGATCGCCGGCGTCGGTCTGCTGCCGAAGCAGAAGGCCCGTCCGGCGCTGGTCGGGGTGCTCTCGCTGCTGAGCTTCCTGCTGGTCCTCTCGGTCGTGCTCACCGCCCCCGACGGCGTCACCATCGACTGGGGCATGTATCTCGTGGTCGCCTTCACCGCCATCCAGGCGATCGTCGGCGTCGGTGCGCTGCTGCTCGACGCCGGAATCATCTCCGCGCCGGTTCCCCGGCCCAAGTACGAGCAGCAGCAGCAGTACGGCCAGTACCCGGGCTCGTACTACGGTCAGCAGCCCCAGGGACAGCCCCACCAGCAGTCGCCTCAGCAGCGACCGGGTTATCCGACCCCTTACGGTGGCGGTGGCTATCCCGGCACCGGTCCGTCGACCGGCGGGTTCCCCGCGACGTCGCCGTCCGGACAGTCCGGACAGTCCGGGCCGCCGACCCCACCCACCGGGTTCCCCACCTACGGCCAGCCGCCGTCGAGCAATACGCCGACGACACAGGTGCCCACGCAACACCAGTCGCCATCCTCGCAGTCGGGACAGTCACCGTCGTAATCTGAGCGGCGTCGTAGTCTGAGCCGCGCGTGCGCGACCGGCGCGCGCCCGAGCTTGTGCGAGGAGCGGCCTGACCCGTGAACTATCGCCCGCACGCGGGAGGTGCCCCCAGACCAGTCGGGACACGCCAGGCGCGTGACCTTCTCCGGGTTGCGTTCGGGCCGTCCCTGGTCGCGCTGGCCATCATCGCCGCGGTGGTGCTGCTGCAGCTGGTGATCGCCAACAGCGACATGACCGGCGCGCTCGGGGCGATCGCCAGCATGTGGCTGGGGGTGCACCAGGTGCCGGTGTCGATCGGCGGCAGCGCGCTCGGCGTGATGCCACTGCTGCCGGTCCTGGCGATGGTCTACGGCACCGCACGAACGACGGCGTCCGCGACGATCAGCACGTCGTGGTTCGTCACCCGCTGGGTGGTGGCCTCCGCGCTGGGTGGTCCGGTGCTGATCGCGGCGCTGTGCCTGGCCGTGATCCACGACGCCGCCTCGGTGCTGACCGAACTGCAGACCCCCGACGCGCTGCGCGCGTTCGGAAGTGTGCTCACCGTCCACGCGATCGGTGCGCTGCTCGGTGTCGGGTCACGGGTGGGTCGGCACCTTCTGCGCACCTCACCGCTGCCGAAATGGCTGCCGGACGCGGTCCGGGCCGCCGGCGCGGGCGTGCTCGCCCTGGTGGGACTGTCCGGCGCGATCGTGGCCGGGTCGCTGATCGTGCACTGGTCGACCATGCACGAGCTGTACTCGATCACCGATTCGATGTTCGGGCAGTTGAGCCTGACGGTGCTCTCGATTCTGTACATCCCCAACGTCATGGTCGGCGCAGCGGCGGTGGCGGTCGGCTCGAGCGCCCATGTCGGGCTTGCCACGTTCAGCTCGTTCACGGTGTTCGGCGGGGACATCCCTGCACTGCCGGTGTTGGCCGCGGTACCGACACCGCCGCTGGGCCCGGTGTGGGTCGCGCTGCTGATCGTTGCGGCGGTGTCCGCTGTGGCACTCGGGCAGCAGTGTGCCCGGCACCCGCTGCCGCTGCTGTCCGCGCTGGCCAAAGTGGTCGTCGCGGCGGCGATCGCGGCCGCGACGATGGCGCTGTTGGGGGCCGCGGGCGGGGGAGCGCTCGGCAATTTCGGCGACGTCGGCGTCGACCAGACGACGTTCGGCCCTGCGGTGTTCCTGTGGTTCGCCGGCATCGGCGCGCTGACCGTCGCCATGTCGGGTGGATTCCAGGCGCGGGTGCGGCGCCCGAAGGTCGCCGCACCGGCCGCCGACGCCGACACGGACACCGAAGCCGAGACGGGCGAGGTCATCTCCGAGCCCGAGGCCGCAGCGGATGAGGAACCGGTCGACACCGTCGAGATCGAGCCTGTGCCGACCGCGACCGGTCCGGACCCCGGCCCAGTGGTCGGCGAGCAGCCCGTCCCGCGTCCGCCGCTCGAGGACGAGCCGCCGCTCGAGGACCTCGACCCCGAGGAGCACTTCGTCGTGGACGACATCGACGGGCGTGCCGACGATGCCGGCGGCAACCGCGGAGGAAGCGCCGGTTGACCACCCACTAGGCTCTCAGGCGTGCAGCCAGCGGTCCGTGTGCCCCCGAGCGCGCCCGCACGGGTGGTGGTACTCGCCTCCGGCACCGGCTCGCTGCTCGCGTCACTGCTGAAAGCCGCCGTCGGCGACTACCCCGCCCGCATCGTCGCGGTCGGAACCGACCGGATCTGCGCGGCCGTCGACATCGCGGCGGACGCCTCGGTGCCGACGTTCACCGTCCCGCTCGCCGACCACCCGGACCGCACCGCCTGGGACGCCGCCATCACCGAGGCGACAGCCGCCCACGACCCGGATCTGATCGTGTCGGCGGGGTTCATGAAAATCCTTGGCGCCAAATTTCTTTCGACGTTTCCCGGCAGGGTGATCAACACCCATCCCGCGCTGCTGCCTGCGTTCCCCGGTGCGCATGCGGTCCCCGATGCGCTGGCCTACGGGGTCAGGGTCACCGGCTGCACGGTGCACCTCGTGGACGCCGGAACCGACACCGGGCCGATCCTCGCCCAGCAGGCGGTCCCGGTGCTGGACGGCGACGACGAAGCGACCCTGCACGAACGGATCAAGGTGATCGAGAGAGCGCTGCTGGTGGATGTGCTGGAAGCGGCGGCAACCCGCGGCGTGACCTGGACAGGACGAAAGGCGACCATAGGATGAGCGAGAACGAGGGCCGCAGGCGAATCCGCCGCGCGTTGATCAGCGTCTACGACAAGACCGGCCTCGGACCGCTTGCGCAGGGGCTGCACGCTGCCGGTGTCGACATCGTGTCCACCGGGTCGACCGCGAAAACCATTGCCGAGGAGGGCATCCCGGTGACACCGGTCGAGGACGTCACCGGTTTCCCCGAGGTGCTCGACGGCCGGGTCAAGACGCTGCACCCCCACGTGCACGCCGGCCTGCTCGCCGACCTGCGCAAGCCCGAACACGTTGCGGCGCTTGCCCAACTGGGCGTGGCGGCGTTCGAACTCGTGGTGGTGAACCTGTACCCGTTCACCCAGACCGTCAACTCCGGGGCCGGCGTCGACGAGTGTGTGGAGCAGATCGACATCGGCGGTCCGTCGATGGTGCGCGCGGCCGCCAAGAACCATCCGAGCGTCGCGGTGGTCGTCGACCCGCTGGGCTACGACGGTGTCCTGGCCGCGGTGCGGTCGGGCGGCTTCACCCTCGACGAGCGAAAGAAGCTGGCGTCGCTGGCATTCCGGCACACCGCCGAGTACGACGTCGCGGTGGCGTCCTGGATGGAGTCGGTGCTGGCCCCCGAAAACGGCACGGCCGGGGCGCATGCCGCGGCGTCGCTGCCCCCGTGGCTCGGCGCGACGTTCCGTCGCACCGCCGTGCTGCGTTACGGCGAGAACCCCCACCAGCAGGCCGCGCTCTACAGCGATGACGGCGCGTGGCCGGGACTGGCGCAGGCCGAGCAGCTGCACGGAAAA
The DNA here is from genome assembly GCF_025821625.1 of Mycolicibacterium pyrenivorans. GTDB lineage: Bacteria > Actinomycetota > Actinomycetes > Mycobacteriales > Mycobacteriaceae > Mycobacterium > Mycobacterium pyrenivorans. Next base: position 113,506 of record NZ_JACKSH010000018.1, on the reverse strand, counting down.
GAGATGTCCTACAACAACTACACCGACGCCGATGCCGCGTGGCGCGCGGCATTCGACCACGAGGACATCTGCGTGGCGATCATCAAGCACGCGAACCCGTGCGGCATTGCGGTGTCGTCGGTGTCCGTCGCCGATGCCCACCGCAAGGCCCACGAATGTGATCCGCTGTCGGCGTTCGGCGGGGTCATCGCGGCCAACACCGAGGTCAGTGTCGAGATGGCCGAGACCGTCTCCGGCATCTTCACCGAGGTGATCATCGCGCCCGCCTATGAGCCGGGAGCGGTGGAAGTGCTTGCAGGCAAGAAGAACATCCGCGTGCTCGTCGCCTCCGAACCGCAGCAGGGCGGCACCGAGTTCCGTCAGGTCAGCGGCGGCCTGCTGCTGCAACAACGCGACGCGATCGACGCCGGCGGCGACAACCCCGCGAACTGGACGCTGGCCACCGGCTCACCGGCGGACCCCGAGACGCTGGCAGATCTGGTGTTCGCCTGGCGGACCTGCCGGGCGGTCAAGTCCAACGCGATCGTCATCGCCAAGGACGGCGCCACCGTCGGTGTCGGCATGGGCCAGGTCAATAGGGTGGACGCGGCCCGGCTTGCGGTCGAGCGCGCCGGCGAGCGCACCCAGGGGGCGGTCGGGGCATCGGATGCGTTCTTCCCGTTCCCGGACGGTCTGGAGACCCTGATCCGCGCCGGGGTGAAGGCCGTCGTACATCCCGGGGGCTCGGTGCGCGACGGCGAGGTGACCGCGGCCGCCGAGGCCGCCGGCGTCACGTTGTATCTGACCGGGGCGCGTCACTTCGCGCACTGACGGCTTGTTTGGCGCCGAATGTTGTATTGAGGCACGCTATGCACAGGTGAGCGTGGCGCAAGCCAACATTCGGCGAGTGATGTCGGGCCGAGATGCCACCGTCGGCTCATGGGGGACGAGGCATGGCCCTTTCTCGGCACCGAAGCTCGCGCGGCCGGGCGGGTGACCAAACGGACGTTGCGTAGCCAGTACGTGATGCTGCACCGCAACGTCTACGTGCCCAGAGGCAAGACACTGACGCCGGCCACGCGAGCGGTCGGAGCGTGGTTGTGGTCTGGTCGGGCCGCGACCGTTGCCGGACGCTCCGCGGCGGCGTTGCACGGCACCCGCTGGATCGACGCCGGCCTGCCGGCCGAGTTGATTCGTAGGCAGGCAGGCGATGTTGATGGCATCGTGATCCATCGAGCGACGCTGACCGACGAGGATGTCTGCTCTGTTCGCGGCATTCCGACGACGACCCCCGCGCGCACTGCGTTCGACCTAGGCCGACGAGACCCCTTGGTACAGGCGGTCGTCGGTGTGGACGCCCTGGCGAACGCCACAGGACTGCTGCCCGCCGACCTGGAACTGCTGGTGCAGCGCGGTCGCGGTGCTCGTGGGCTCGTTCAACTGCGTCGAGTGGTGAAGCTGATGGACGGCGGCGCCGAATCCCCACCGGAGACACGTACCCGGCTGCTGCTGACGGCTGCGGGCTTTCCGCGGCCGCGCACACAGATCGTCGTGTGCGACGACCACGGGTACTTCATCGGCCGCCTCGACATGGGATGGCAGCGGTGGAGGGTGGGGGTGGAATATGACGGGCCGCAGCACTGGACTGATCCGGCGGTGCGTGCCCGCGATATCGACCGCTCCGCCGAACTTCAGGGTCAGGGGTGGACGATCATCAGGGTCAGCCGCGACATCCTGCGCTACCGCCCCGAGGTGTTCCTGACGCGCGTCCGCGATGCCATGCGGGCAGCGGGGTGGCCGGATTACCGCCGAATCCGGCTCGATGCGACGCTCACGGAGTGGAGTGGCGGGCCAGTGTGGGGTTGAGGACCGCCCGTCCGGTCCAAGCGTGTCTCAACCCCACATTCGGGCGGCCGACCGGGTAAGCGATGCCGCCGCTCGACAGGAGTCGTAGCGTGGAGAGGTGACTTCACCTAACGACCTCCCCCGCACCGTCGGCGAACTGCGGGCATCCGGACACCGCGAACGCAGTGTCAAGGCCGAGATGCGGGAGAACCTGCTGGCCGCGCTGGCCGAAGGGCGGGACCTGTGGACCGGCATCCTGGGTTTCGAGGACACCGTGATCCCGCAGCTGGAACGCGCCCTGATCGCCGGTCACGACGTCGTGCTGCTCGGGGAGCGCGGGCAGGGCAAGACGCGGCTGCTGCGCGCCCTGACCGGCCTGCTCGACGAGTGGACACCGGTGATCGCCGGGGCCGAACTCGGCGAACACCCCTACAGCCCGATCACCCCGGAGTCGATCCGCAGGGCCGCCGACTCCGGAGACGACCTGCCCGTGGCCTGGCGGCACCGCAGCGAGCGCTACACCGAGAAGCTGGCCACCCCCGACACCAGCGTCGCCGACCTCGTCGGCGACATCGACCCGATCAAGGTCGCCGAGGGCCGCAGCCTGGGGGACCCCGAGACCATCGCCTACGGCCTGATCCCGCGGGCGCACCGCGGCATCGTCGCCGTCAACGAGCTGCCCGACCTCGCCGAGCGCATCCAGGTCGCGATGCTCAACGTGATGGAGGAGCGGGACATCCAGGTGCGCGGCTACACGCTGCGGCTGCCGCTGGACGTCCTCGTCGTCGCCAGCGCCAACCCCGAGGACTACACCAACCGCGGGCGCATCATCACCCCGCTCAAGGACCGGTTCGGTGCCGAGATCCGCACGCACTACCCGCTGGAACTCGACGCCGAGGTGGGCGTCATCAACCAGGAGGCGCACCTGGCCGCCGAAGTGCCCGGCTATCTGCTGCAGATCCTGGCCAGGTTCGCCCGCAGCCTGCGGGAGTCCAACTCCATCGACCAGCGCTCCGGGGTGTCCGCGCGGTTCGCGATCGCGGCCGCCGAAACCGTCGCGGCAGCGGCGCGCCACCGCGCTGCGGTGCTCGGCGAACAGGATCCCGTCGCGCGCGTCGTCGACCTCGGGACCGTGATCGACGTGCTCCGCGGCAAGCTGGAGTTCGAATCCGGCGAGGAGGGCCGCGAACAGGCGGTGCTGGAGCATCTGCTGCGGCGCGCCACCGCCGACACCGCGCAGCGCCTGCTCGGCGGGATCGATGTCGGGCCGATCGTGACGGCAGTCGAAAACGGCTCGCCCGTCACCACCGGGGACCGGGTGTCAGCACGCGACGTGCTCGCCGCGGTGCCCGAGGTGCCCGCGGTCGCGGAGATCCAGCGACGGCTGGAAGCACAGAGCGACGGCCAACGGGCCGCCGCGATCGAGTTGGCACTCGAGGCGCTGTACCTGGCGAAGCGCATCGACAAGGTCTCAGATGAGGGCGAAACCGTCTATGGCTAAACGCTTGTCGCGCTATTCGCGATACACAGGAGGCCCGGACCCGCTGGCGCCCCCTATCGACCTGCGCGAGGCGCTCGAGGCGATCGGACAGGACGTCATGGAGGGCACCTCGCCGCGGCGGGCGCTGTCCGAACTGCTTCGGCGCGGGTCGAAGAACATGCCGGGTGCCGACAAGCTGGCCGCCGAGGCCAACCGGCGCCGGCGGGAGTTGTTGCAGCGCAACAACCTCGACGGCACCCTCGCCGACATCAAGAAACTGCTCGACGAGGCGGTGCTGGCCGAACGCAAGGAGCTTGCGCGCGCGCTCGACGACGATGCCAGGTTCGGGGAACTGCAGCTCGAATCGCTTTCGCCGTCTCCGGCCAAGGCCGTGCAGGAGCTCTCCGAGTACGACTGGCGTTCGCAGGAGGCCCGCGAGAAGTACGAGCAGATCAAGGACCTGATGGGCCGCGAGATGCTCGACCAACGGTTCGCCGGTATGAAAGAGGCGCTGGAAAACGCCACCGACGAGGACCGCCAGCGCGTCAACGACATGCTCGACGACCTCAACGACCTTCTCGACAAACACGCCAAAGGTGAAGACTCGCAGCAGGATTTCGAGGACTTCATGGGCAAGCACGGCGAGTTCTTCCCCGAGAACCCGAAGAACATCGACGAGCTGCTCGACTCGCTGGCCCAGCGCGCCGCGGCCGCGCAACGGTTCCGCAACAGCCTGTCCGAGCAGCAGCGAGCAGAGTTGGATGCCCTGGCGCAGCAGGCTTTCGGGTCGCCGTCGCTGATGAACGCCCTCAACCGCCTCGACGGTCACCTGCAGGCCGCCCGGCCGGGGGAGGACTGGGACGGCTCGCAGCGCTTCTCCGGGAACGACCCGCTGGGCATGGGGGAGGGCGCCCAGGCGCTGGCCGACATCGCCGAGCTCGAGCAGCTTGCCGAGCAGCTGTCCCAGAGCTATGCCGGGGCGACCATGGACGACGTCGATCTCGACATGCTCGCCCGTCAGCTCGGCGACGAGGCCGCCGTCAACGCGCGCACCCTCGCGGAGCTGGAACGCGCGCTGATGAACCAGGGGTTCCTGGACCGCGGTGCAGACGGGCAGTGGCGGCTGTCGCCGAAGGCGATGCGCCAACTCGGTCAGGCGGCGTTGCGTGATGTGGCACAACAACTCTCGGGCCGTCACGGAGAGCGTGACACCCGCAGGGCCGGTGCGGCAGGCGAACTGACCGGCGCTACCAGGCCGTGGCAGTTCGGCGACACCGAGCCGTGGAACGTCACCCGGACCCTCACCAACGCGGTGCTTCGGGAGGCGGGAACGGGTGAGCGGGCGGGCCCAATCAGGCTTACGGTCGAGGACGTCGAGATTTCCGAGACCGAGACCCGCACGCAGGCGGCTGTGGCGCTGCTGGTCGACACGTCGTTCTCGATGGTGATGGAGAACCGCTGGCTGCCCATGAAGCAGACCGCGCTGGCGCTCAACCACCTCGTCAGCACGCGGTTCCGGTCGGACGCCCTGCAGATCGTGGCCTTCGGCCGGTATGCGCGCACCGTGACCGCCGCCGAGCTGACCGGGCTCGAGGGCGTGTACGAACAGGGCACCAACCTGCATCACGCGCTGGCACTGGCCACCCGGCACCTGCGCAGGCATCCCAACGCACAGCCGGTGGTGCTCGTCGTCACCGACGGTGAGCCGACTGCGCACCTCGAGGACTTCGACGGGAATGGAAGTTCGTCAGTCTTTTTTGACTACCCGCCGCACCCGAGGACCATCGCGCACACCGTGCGGGGATTCGACGAGGTCGCCAAGCTGGGGGCACAGGTGACGATCTTCCGGCTCGGCAGCGACCCCGGACTCGCCCGCTTCATCGACCAGGTGGCCCGCCGGGTGGGTGGCCGTGTGGTGGTGCCCGATCTGGACGGACTGGGCGCCGCGGTGGTCGGGGACTACCTGGGCGCGAAGCGTCGGCGCTAGACCGGGTCAGTCGGTGGCGGTGCGCTTCTTGCGCTTGACTGCGACCTTGCCCCACAGCGAGAAGCCCCGGACCCGAACGCACGGCGCACCGGGAGATCCGTCGCCGCTGACGTGGTGATCGAAGCTGCCCATCACCGCGACCCCGCGGAGATCGACGTTGACCTCCGGCGGGACCAGGATGGTCTGTCCGCCCATGATCGAGTAGGACCGGATGTCGACGTCATGGGAAGTGAAGTCGGCGTACCGCATGTCGACCACCCCCCCGCCCCACAGCGCGAAGGTGGTCAGCCGGCGCGGCACATTCCACCGGCCGCGGCGTTCGAAGCCGCTCAGGATCGCCAGTAGCACCGTGGACGGCGCCGGACGGCACGGACCGCTGCGGCCCCGCGTCACCGCTCCGGGGAGGTCGGCCGACAACCGGTCGAGTTCGTCGTAGGTCTGGGCGGCATAAGCCCTGGTCAGACGATCCTCGTAATCGCTGAGCTGAAGTGTGCCCGATGCGGCGGCGTCGGTCAGCAGTTGTGCTACCTGAATCCGATCGGTGTCGGCGGCGCGCTTCGATCCGTGCCGCGACGCAGGGTTGCTCATCGCGGCCATCTCGTCGTCATTGTCGGCTCCTCGCCCGAGGGCTCGTCGTCATTGTCGGCTCCTCGCCCGAGGGCTCGTCGTCATCGTCGGCTCCTCGCCCGAGGGCTCGTCGTCATCGTCGGCTCCTCGCCCGAGGGCTCGTCGCAGCACAAGCGCCCACGAGCCTACGACGAACGTCGGCACATGCAAGAGTCTTGGCCAAACTGTAAGGGTTAGCTGACCCAGTTGGGCCGGCGCTTCTCGAGGAAGGCCAGCATTCCTTCGCGCGCCTCGTCGGAGACGAACAACGCCGCCGACTGTTGCGTCAATTTCTCTGCGTGCCGATCGAAGTCGGCGAGGATGGCGGCCGTCGTCAGCGCCTTCGATTCGGCGAGCCCCTGCGGGGAGCCGAGCGCGATCGCCGACGTCAACTCGGTGACGGCGGCGGGCACGTCATCGGCGGCGACGGTGATCAGCCCCATCTCGGCTGCGGCGGCGACGCCGAACCTCTCCCCGGTGAGGAAGTAGCGCCCGGCTGCGCGCGCAGTCATCTTCGGCAGCAGGGTCAGCGAGATGATCGACGGCGCAACGCCGATACGCGCCTCGCTGAGTGCGAACGTGCTGGAGCCGCCCGCGACCGCGATGTCGCACGCGCCGACCAGCCCCAGCCCGCCGGCCCGGACGTGGCCGTCGATCGCCGCGATGACCGGCAGCGGCAGCTCGAGGAGCCTGCGCAGCAGGCGGGTCATGTCCTGCGCACGCTCGACGGCAAGGTCGGCAGGATCACGGCCCGCGGCCTCACTGAGATCGGCGCCGGCGCAGAACGTTCCGCCGGTGTGGCCGAGCACCACCACCCGCACGCCGTGTTGGGCCGATGCCCGTGTCAATCCGTCGTGCAGCTGTTCGACCAGTGCCGTGGACAGCGCATTGCGGTTGCTCGGCGAGTCCAGGATCAGTCGCGCGACCGGGCCTTCGGCTTCGTAGCGGACCAGCGCCGGCGGGCAGGAGCGGGGCGACCCGGGGATTGGTTCGGCCATCAGTACGACCGGGGGAGGCCGAGCGACGTCTGCGCGACGAAGTTGAGGATCATCTCGCGGCTGACCGGGGCGATCCGCGCCAGGCGTGACGCCGTCAGGACCGAGGCGATGCCGTACTCCTTGGTCAGGCCGTTGCCGCCGAGCGACTGGACGGCCTGGTCGACGGCGCGCACCGACGCCTCGCCCGCGGCGTACTTCGCCATGTTCGCCGCTTCGGCCGCACCGGCGTCGTCTCCGCTGTCGTAGAGGGCGGCCGCCTTCTGCATCATCAGCTTGGCCAGCTCGATCTCTATGTGGTTCTGCGCCAGGGGATGCGAAAGACCCTGATGCGCACCGATCGGCGTCTTCCACACCTGGCGGGTCTTCACGTAGTCGACGGCCTTGCCGATCGCGAAGCGGCCCATGCCGACCGCGCTGGCGGCGCCCATGATCCGCTCCGGGTTCAGCCCGGCGAACAGCTGAGCGATCGCGGCGTCCTCGGAGCCCACCAGCGCATCGGCCGGCAGCCGCACGTCGTCAAGGAACACCTGGAACTGGAACTCGGGGCTGACGATCTCCATCGGGATCTTGGTGAACGTGAAACCCGCTGTGTCGGTGGGCACCACGAACAGCGCGGGCTTCAGGTTGCCGGTTCGTGCCTCCTCGGTTCGGCCGACGACCAGCACCGCCTGCGCCTGGTCGACCCCGGAGATGTACACCTTCTGCCCGGACAGGATCCAGTCGCTGCCGTCACGTCGGGCGGTCGTGGTGATCTTGTGGGAGTTCGAGCCGGCGTCGGGCTCGGTGATGGCGAACGCCATCGTGATCGAGCCGTCGGCGATCCCGGGGATCCAGCGCTTCTTCTGCTCCTCGGTGCCGAACTTGGAGATGATGGTGCCGTTGATCGCGGGGGAGACCACCATCATCAGCAAGGCGGAGCCCGCGGCGGCCATCTCCTCCATCACCAGGCTCAGCTCGTACATACCTGCGCCGCCGCCGCCGTACTCCTCGGGCAGATTTACCCCGATGAATCCGAGTTTGCCTGCCTCGGTCCATAATTCATCGGTATGCTGCCCCGCTCGGGCCTTCTCCAGGTAGTAGTCCTGGCCGTAGTTGGCGGCCATCGCGGCCACCGCCGTGCGCAGCGCCTGCTGCTCCTCGGTTTCGACGAAGCCTGTGGTCATTGTTCAACCTCTCCTGAATCGACGCGTGCCAGCACGGCGCCTACTTCCACCTGTTGACCCGTGATGACGTTGAGTTCGACGAGCACGCCGTCCGTGGGTGCGGTGATGGTGTGCTCCATCTTCATCGCCTCCAGCCAGACCAGCGGCTGCCCCGCCGTCACGGTGTCGCCGAGGACTGCCCCGACCCGCAGCACCGATCCCGGCATCGGCGCCAGCAACGATCCCTGGGCGAGCGCGTCGGTGGGATCGGGGAAGCGGGGCAGCGCAATGAGGTGCACTGAGCCGCCGGGCGAATCGACGAACACGTCGTCCCCGTGGCTGGTCACGTCGAAGGGCCGATCCACCGCACCGACGGTGAGCACGACATGCTCGGGTGTGGCCGAGGCCACCGCGACGTCGTCATGCCCGGCGACATGCAGGCCGGTGCGGGTGAAGCGGTACCGGATCTCATAGACGTGTCCGTCCTGGCCGTCGGCATCCTGGTAGCGCTTGGTTTGGTACCCCGACGCGAGATTGCGCCACCCGCTGGGCGCGGCGCCGAGAACCTGTGCGGCGCCGCGGTTGTGGGCCGCATCCGCGAGGGCCGCCGCGATGGCGGCCAACGCCCCGGCCCGGCCGCCGCAGCTGGGCTCGGCAAGCGCTGCCAGCCCGTGGGTGTCGAAGAAGGCCGTATCGGTCGCTCCGTCGAGGAAGGCCGGGTGGCGCAGCACGTTGACGAGCAGGTCGCGGTTGGTGCGGACGCCGTGGATCCTGGCGCGGGTGAGCGCGTCGGTGAGCAGGGCCGCGGCGTGCCTGCGGGTCGGCGCGTACGAGATGACCTTGGCGATCATCGGGTCGTAGAAGACCGAGATCACCGACCCGTCCGCGATACCCGCGTCGACGCGGACGCCGGTCCTGTTGAGGAGCCCGAACTCGGTGGCCGCGTTGGGCACGCCGAAGCGGTGCACCGTTCCGGCCTGGGGTTGCCAGTCCTTGGCCGGGTTCTCGGCGTAGAGCCTGGCCTCGATCGACGAGCCCTGCGCGGGGGGCGGCGCGGCATCAAGGGGAGCGCCGTCGGCGATGAACAGTTGCAGTTCGACCAGGTCCAGGCCCGAGGTGAGCTCGGTGACGGGGTGTTCCACCTGCAGGCGGGTGTTCATCTCGAGGAAGAAGAATGAGCCCTCGGACTCACCCGGGCCGGAGGCCATGAACTCGACCGTTCCCGCGCCGGTGTAGCCGATCGCCGTCGCCGCCAGCCGTGCGGCCTCGAACAGCTTGTCCCGCATGCCCGCAACGCGTTCGACGAGCGGTGACGGCGCCTCCTCGATGATCTTCTGGTGGCGGCGCTGAATCGAGCATTCCCGCTCGCCGACGGCCCAGACGGTGCCGTGCGCGTCGGCCATCACCTGGACCTCGACGTGGTGTCCGGCGTCGAGGTAGCGCTCGCAGAACACCGTCGGATCACCGAACGCCGACTGGGCCTCGCGTTGCGCAGCCTGTACCTGATCGGGAAGCTCGGCGAGGTCGCGCACCACCCGCATGCCGCGCCCACCGCCGCCCGCGGACGCCTTGATGAGCACCGGCAGCATGTCCGCGGTCACGGTGTCGGGATCCAGTTCCTCGAGCACCGGCACGCCCGCGGCGGACATGATCTTCTTGGCCTCGATCTTGGACCCCATCGCCGCCACGGCAGCCACCGGCGGCCCGATCCACGTCAGTCCGGCGTCCTGCACGGCCGCGGCGAATTCGGGGTTCTCCGAGAGGAATCCGTAACCGGGATGGATCGCGTCCGCACCCGCGGCCTCAGCCGCCGCGATCAGCTGTGCGGGATCCAGATATCCGCGGGTGCCCTCAAGGCGCACCCGGGCGTCGGCCTCGGCGACGTGGGGGGAGTCGGCATCGGGGTCGGTGTAGACCGCCACGGTGCCGATACCGAGGCGCCGGCACGTCGCGAACACCCTGCGGGCGATCTCCCCGCGGTTGGCGACCAGGACCGTGGTGATCACATGACACCTCCATGACGTCCACTCTGAGGTTGTGCTCGAAGTCGGGGCGAAATCTCTTGCACAAGCTCAGGTTCGGCAACGTATGTCATCGCGTCACATCCTGAAGACGCCGAAGTTCGACGTCCCCTCGATCGGGCCATTGGCGATGGCCGACAGGCACATCCCCAGGACGGTGCGGGTGTCGCGCGGGTCGATGACGCCGTCGTCGTAGAGCATCCCGGACAGCACCATCGGCAGGGACTCGGCTTCGATCTGGCCTTCGACAGCGGCGCGCATCGCGGCATCGGCGTCCTCGTCGACCACCTGCCCGCGGGCCTCGGTGGCGGCGCGGTTGACGATCGACAGCACCCCGGCGAGTTGCGCGCCGCCCATCACCGCCGACTTGGCGCTCGGCCAGGCGAACAGGAACCGCGGGTCGTAGGCCCGCCCGCACATGCCGTAATGGCCTGCGCCGTAGGACGCGCCGATCAACAGCGAGAGGTGCGGCACGGTCGAGTTCGACACAGCGTTGATCATCATCGAGCCGTGCTTGATCATCCCGCCTTCCTCGTAGTCCTTGCCGACCATGTAGCCAGTCGTGTTGTGCAGGAACAGCAGTGGCGTGTCAGAACGGTTGGCGAGCTGAATGAACTGCGTGGCCTTCTGGGACTCCTCGCTGAACAACACACCGCGGGCGTTGGCCAGAATGCCCAGCGGATAACCGTGCAGGGTGGCCCAGCCGGTGACCAGCGATCCGCCGTAGAGGGGTTTGAACTCTTCGAACTCCGAGCCGTCGACGATGCGGGCGATCACCTCACGCGGGTCGAACGGTATGCGCAGATCCGGCGGCACGATGCCGATCAGCTCGTTCTCGTCGAACAGCGGCGCGCGCACCGGTCCCGGTTCGGGCCCGAGCTTGCGCCAGTTCAGTCGGGAGACGATTCTGCGGCCGATGCGGATGGCGTCGAGTTCGTCGACCGCGAAATAATCGGCGAGGCCCGATGTGCGGGCGTGCATCTCGGCGCCGCCCAGCGATTCGTCGTCGGACTCTTCGCCGGTTGCCATCTTCACCAGCGGCGGGCCGGCCAGGAACACCTTGGATCGTTCCTTGATCATCACCACGTGATCGGACATGCCCGGGATGTAGGCGCCACCCGCGGTGGAGTTGCCGAACACCAGCGCGATGGTCGGGATGCCCGCCGCCGACAGCCTGGTGAGATCGCGGAACATCTGCCCGCCGGGGATGAAGATCTCCTTCTGGGTGGGCAGATCGGCACCGCCCGACTCCACCAGCGATATCACCGGTAACCGATTCTGTCGAGCGATCTGGTTGGCGCGCAGGATCTTCCGCAGTGTCCACGGGTTGCTGGTACCGCCCTTGACGGTCGGGTCGTTGGCGACGATCAGGCATTCCACCCCGCTGACCGCGCCGATGCCGACCACGACGCTGGCACCGACCGTGAAGTTGGTGCCCCATGCCGCGAGAGGGCTCAACTCCAGGAACGGGGAATCGGGGTCCAGCAGCGCCTCGACGCGTTCGCGGGCGGTCATCTTGCCGCGGGCGTGGTGCCGGACCACGTACTTCTGGCCGCCACCCGCGAGCGCCTTGGCATGTTCGGCCTCGAGTTCGGCGAGCTTGGCCGCCATCGCCTCCGCGGCGGCGGCGTAGGCGGGGGAGCGGGTGTCGAGCACCGACTTGAGGCTCATGCCTGGAAGTCCAACGTCTTGGCGGCCAGCGAGGTGAGGATCTCGGTGGTACCGCCGCCGATACCGAGGATTCGCATGTCGCGGTATTGGCGCTCGATCTCGGACTCGGCCATGTAGCCCATACCGCCGAAGAGTTGCACCGCCTGGTTGGCCACCCATTCGCCGGCTTCGACGGCGGTGTTCTTGGCGAAGCAGACCTCGGTGATCAGGTTCGACTCCCCCTGAAGTTGCCGCTCCACCACATGTCGCGTGTAGACGCGGGCGACGTCGATGCGCCGCGCCATCTCGGCAAGCGTGTTCTGCACCGACTGACGGGCGATCAGCGGTTTGCCGAAGGTCTCCCGGTTGCGGCACCAGTCGACGGTGAGATCGAGGCAGCGCTGTGCGCTCGCGTACGCCTGGGCCGCCAGCCCGACACGTTCGGAGACGAAGGCGGCGGCGATCTGCAGGAACCCGGAGTTCTCGGGCCCGATCAAGTTGGCGGCCGGCACCCGCACATCGGTGTAGGACAGCTCGGCGGTGTCCGACGAGCGCCAGCCCATCTTGTCCAGCTTGCGGCTGACCTGTAATCCAGGCGAGCAGCCAGCGCCGTCTTTCTCGACCACGATGAGCGAGACACCGGCCGCGCCCGCGCCGCCGGTGCGCGCCGCGGTGACCACGTAGTCGGCGCGCACCCCCGAGGTGATGTAGGTCTTCGCGCCGTTGAGGACGAACTCGTCGCCGTCCCTGACAGCGCGCGTGGTGAGGTGACCGACGTCGGAGCCCCCGCCGGGTTCGGTGATCGCCAGCGCGCCGATCTTCTCGCCGCGCAGGGTGGGCCGCACGTAGGTGTCGATGAGCCGTCGGTCTCCCGACGCGATCATGTGGGGCACCGCGATTCCGCAGGTGAACAGCGACGCGAACACTCCGCCCGGTGCGCCCGACTGATGCATCTCCTCGCAGATCACCACCGCGTCGGCGCCGTCACCGCCTTCTCCGCCGACCGACTCGGGGAAACCGGCGCCGAGCAGCCCGGCCATGGCGGCCTTGCGGTGCAGCTCGCGGGGCAGTTCGCCGATCCGCTCCCACTCGTCGACATGCGGAAGCACTTCGCGTTCGGCGAACGCGCGCACCGTTTTTCGTAGGTCGTCGCGCTCGGCCGTCGTCCAGATGTTCACGGCAGGAGTTCCTCCGGTATGTCGATATGACGGCTGCGCAGCCACTCGCCCAGCCCCTTGGCCTGCGGATCGAACCTCGCCTGGTAGGCCACGCCCTGGCCGAGGATTCCGTCGATCACGAAGTTCACGGCCCGCAGGTTGCCGAGCACGTGCCGGGTGACCGGTAGGTCGGCGGTCTCCGGGAGAAGTTCGCGCAGCTTGGCCACCGTCAGCGTGTGTGCGAGCCAGCGCCATTGGTCGTCTGTGCGCACCCAGACGCCGATGTTGGCGCTTCCGCCCTTGTCGCCGCTGCGCGCTCCGGCGATCGTCCCGAGCGGTACCCACCGCGCCGGGCGGGCAGGCAGCGGCTCGGGCAGCACACCCGGCGGCGCCGTCTCCAGTTCGCGCGTCGCGGTGGCGGTCGCGATGGCGGTACGGGACCCGTCGGCATGCACCGCGACGTGATCGACCCGGCCGGCGGGAATGTAGACCGCGGTGAACACCCCGTACACCTGACCGTCGCCCGGGGGAGTGGTGCTGGTGAAGCCGGGATAGCTGGCCAGCGCCAATTCGACTGCGGCCGAGGAGAACTGACGACCTACCGTATTGGGGTCGGGATCACGGGCCACGCATCGCAGCAACGCGCTGGCCGCCTGCTCGGTGTCGGCGTCGGGATGGTCGGTGCGGGCCAACGTCCATTCCAGTTCCGCGGGTTTGGCCGTCAGGCTCGATTCGAGCTGCCTGCGCACCAGTTCGGCCTTGGCCTCGACGTCCAAACCGGTGAGGATCAACGTCATCTCGTTGCGGAAGCCGCCGATGCTGTTCAGTGAAACCTTCAGCGTGGGCGGCGGCGGCTCGCCGACGACGCCGCTGACGCTGACGCGGTCGGGGCCGTCGTCGGACAGCTCGATCGAGTCCACGCGGAGCGTCGCATCGGGATTCGCGTATCGCGCGCCGGTGATCTCGTAGAGCAGCTGCGCGGTCACGGTGTCGACGGTCACCGCGCCGTCGGTGCCCGGGTGCTTGGTGATGACCGAGGACCCGTCGGCGTGGATCTCGGCGATCGGGAAGCCGGGGTGCATCAAGGCCGTCAGATCGGGAAAATCGCGAGCGAAGAAGGAGTAGTTGCCGCCGGTGGCCTGGGCGCCGCATTCGATGATGTGTCCCGCCGCGATCGCACCGGCGATCGCCGAATGGTGGTCGCGGCGCCAGCCGAAGTGCGCCGCCGCGGGACCCGCGATGACCGATGCATCGGTGACCCGCCCGGTGACGACGATGTCGGCGCCGGAGTCGAGGCAGTCGACGATCCCCCAGGCGCCCAGGTAGGCGTTGGCCGTCAGCGGAGCAGCCCCGCCGGGGATCTGCGCCGCGAACCCGAACTCGTCGGCCCGCGCGAGCACGTCGTCCCCCTCGACGTGGGCCACGGAGACCGCGATGCCGAGTTCGTCCGCCAGTGCGCGGACCGCCTCCGCCAGACCCGCAGGGTTGAGGCCGCCGGCGTTCGCGACGATGCGGACGCCACGCTCCTTGGCGATGCCCAGGCACTCCTCGAGTTGGCGCAGGAACGTCTTGGCGTAACCGCGCTGCGGGTTCTTCATCCGGTCACGGCCGAGGATGAGCATCGTCAACTCGGCAAGGTAGTCGCCGGTCAGGAAGTCGAGTTCGCCACCGGTGAGCATCTCGTGCATCGCCGAGAGACGGTCGCCGTAGAAGCCCGAACAGTTCCCGATCCGGACCGGGGTGCGCACCCCCTCGATCCCCGATGGCGTCACGCGCACTCCCGTCGTCGCCGAATCCTCGACCAACCAACCGGTAGGTTACTGGTTACAGTCGGTACCGCGTCAAGACCCATCGTCCTACCGGAGTTTGGAGCCCGTCCAGCTCACCGGCTATCCTGGTCAGCAATTGCCGGCGCCCGGTAGTCCAGGCTCGCGGGCAGTGCCACCCCGGATACCACCGCGATAGATGGAGAGCTCGATCATGGCTGTGCCCAAGCGCAGGATGTCGCGCGCGAACACCCGTAGTCGGCGCGCGCAGTGGAAGGCCGAGGCCACCGGTCTCGTCAACGTCAACGTCGCCGGTCAGCAGCACAAGGTGCCGCGGCGTCTGCTCAAGGCCGCGCGGCTCGGTCTGATCAACCTCGACCGCCGCTAGGAATCGGAGTCGCCGCCTCGGCGGCGCGCCTCTCAGGTCACTCTCAGACACGGGGTCGACACTGTTGCCTGTGCGCATACTTGTCGTTGACGACGATCGCGCGGTGCGCGAATCCCTGCGACGATCCCTTTCCTTCAACGGTTATTCCGTCGAGTTGGCCCAGGACGGCCGCGAAGCCCTTGACCTGATCGCCAGCCAGCGCCCCGACGCGGTGGTGCTCGACGTGATGATGCCGCGGTTGGACGGGTTGGAGGTCTGCCGTCAGCTGAGGAGCACCGGCGACGATCTGCCGATCCTGGTGCTGACCGCGCGTGACTCCGTGTCCGAGCGGGTCGCCGGTCTGGATGCGGGAGCCGACGACTATCTGCCCAAGCCGTTCGCGTTGGAGGAGCTGCTGGCGCGGATGCGGGCCCTGCTGCGCCGCACCAGTCCCGAAGACGGGTCCGAATCGGCGGCGTTGACCTTCTCTGACCTGTCTCTGGATCCGGTGACGCGTGAGGTCACCCGCGGTGACCGGCCGATCAGCCTGACCCGCACCGAGTTCTCGCTGCTGGAGATGCTCATCGCCAACCCCCGCCGCGTCCTGACCCGCAGCCGCATCCTGGAAGAGGTGTGGGGCTTCGACTTCCCGACATCGGGCAATGCGCTGGAGGTCTACGTCGGCTACCTGCGGCGCAAGACCGAGGCCGAAGGAGAGCCGCGACTGATCCACACCGTGCGCGGGGTGGGTTACGTGCTCCGCGAGACGCCGCCTTGATGATGAGCGCTCGCGCGAAGAAGAGACAAGTGATGATGAGCGCTTGCGCGAAGAAGAGACAGCCCTGATGAGCGTCCAACCCTCCGGCCCCTGGGCGGGTTATCCGGCGCCCCCGCCGACCACCAGCTCGGTGTCGCTGCGGTGGCGGGTCATGTTGCTGGCGATGTCGATGGTGGCCATGGTCGTGGTGCTGATGGCTGTCGCCGTCTACGCGGTCGTGTCGCGCGCGCTGTACGACGACATCGACACACAGCTCCGCAGCCGCGCCCAGCTGCTGATCGAGAGCGGCTCGCTCGCCGCCGACCCCGGCAAGGCCATCGAAGGCACGGCGTACTCCGAGGTCAACGCCATGCTGTTCACCAGGCAGGCGATCTACACCGCCAATCAGGAGGGGCAGTCGTTGCCGCTCGGGGGACCCGAGAAGGACGTCATCCAGGGCAAGCTGGGGATGTCCCTGCGCACCGTCAGCCATCAGCGGGTGCTCGCCGTGCACCTCAGCGACGGCAGCGCCCTGCTGATCTCCAAGAGCCTGACACCTACGGGAAAAGTGCTCAAACGGCTGGGCACGGTGCTGCTCATCGTCGGCGGGATCGGGGTGGCGATCGCCGCCATCGCCGGCGGAATGGTGGCACGCACGGGCCTGCGCCCGGTGGCCCGGCTCACCGAGGCGGCCGAAAGGGTCGCCCGCACCGACGACCTGCGCCCGATCCCTGTCTACGGAAACGACGAACTCGCCCGCCTCACCGAGGCTTTCAACATGATGCTCCGGGCGCTGGCCGAGTCTCGTGAGCGGCAGGCCCGGTTGGTGACCGATGCCGGCCACGAGCTGCGGACGCCTCTGACATCACTGCGCACCAACGTGGAGCTGCTGATGGCGTCCATGGCGCCGGGGGCACCCCGCCTCCCCGAGGAGGAGATGACGGGACTGCGTGCCGACGTGCTTGCCCAGATCGAGGAATTGTCGACGTTGGTCGGCGATCTGGTCGACCTCACCCGCGAGGAGGCAGGCGGCGTCATCTACGAGACGGTCGAGCTCGGCGACGTGATAGACCGGTCGCTGGAGCGGGTTCGCAGGCGTCGCAACGACATCGAGTTCGACATCTCGGTCACCCCGTGGCAGGTGTACGGCGACGGCGCAGGCCTGGCCCGCGCGGTGCTCAACCTTCTCGACAACGCCGCGAAGTGGAGCCCGCCGGATGGCCGGGTGGGCGTCAGGCTCACCCAGATCGACCCGCTGCACGCGGAGTTGGTGGTGTCCGACGCCGGTCCCGGAATCCCGCCGCAAGAACGAAGTCTCGTGTTCGAGCGCTTCTTCCGATCCACCGCCGCCAGGGCGATGCCCGGGTCGGGCCTCGGCCTGGCCATCGTCAAGCAGATCGTGCTCAAGCACGGCGGCACGTTGCTCGTCCGCGACGCCGTGCCGGGTGGCCAACCGCCGGGCACGGCGATGCACGTGGTGTTGCCTGGCCGACCGTCGCCTGCCAGCGCCGACGAGCGTGTCCGGGAAGCCGCGACACGCGGGGACTGATCACTGCGGTGAGCACAATCGCAGGCGAGGATGATGGGCAGGCCAGGGGGTGTTCGAATTGTTATGGCCGTGCCGAATGATCTCTAAGCGGATTCTCAGCACAACTGGGCACCCTGAGAGGGCACCTTTCGTTGTTCCAGACGACGGAACCTACTCCAGGAAGAGCATCGCAGCGAAATGACCAACCACCCGAGGTACTCACCGCCACCGCCGCCGGGCCGCCAGCCCGGCACTCCCGGGCAGGCGCCCGGCCCGGTCGGTCCGCAACCGTCGGGTGCCTACGAGCAGCAGCGCTACGACTGGCGCTACGCGACCGAACAACAGCGGCAGGCGTTTCGGGCCCAGTACGACCCGTACCGGGGTGCTCCGATGCCCGCGGGGCCGGGTCAGTACCCCGGTCCCGGTATGCCGGCCGCTCCGCAGCCGCAACCCCGGAAGCGCTCGCGCGCAACGGCTTTGACCGCCGGTGCCTTCGCTGTCGCGCTCGTGTCGGCGGGTATCGGCGGTGGCGTCGCGATGCTGGTGCATCCTGATCACGACGTTGCAGGGATCACCGCCTCCGGTGCCGCGCCCGGCATGCCTGCGGCCAGCGCGCCTGCCGGTTCCGTCGAGCAGGTGGCGGCCAAGGTCGTCCCCAGCGTCGTGAAGCTTGAAGTGAATGTCGGACGGCAGTCCGAAGAGGGCTCCGGTGTCATCCTCTCGACCGATGGTCTGATCCTGACCAACAACCATGTGGTCGCGGGGGCCGGCAACGGTCCGGGACGCCCGGGCGGTGCAGAGACGAAGGTGACGTTCGCCAACGGCAGCACGACGTCGTTCAGCGTGGTGGGCACCGATCCGGGCAGCGACATCGCGGTCGTCCGCGCCCAGGACGTGTCGAACCTGACCCCGATCGCGGTCGGGTCGTCGGCGGACCTGCGTGTCGGTCAGGACGTTGTGGCCATCGGGTCGCCCCTCGGGCTGGAGGGCACGGTGACGACCGGCATCATCAGCGCGCTGAACCGGCCGGTGGCCGCCGGTGGTGACGCGCAGAACCAGAACACCGTGCTCGACGCCATTCAGACCGATGCGGCGATCAACCCGGGCAACTCCGGAGGCGCGCTGGTCAACATGAACGGTGAACTGGTCGGCATCAACTCCGCCATCGCCACGCTCGGTGCCAATGCGGGCGATCAGCAGGGCGGGTCCATCGGCTTGGGCTTCGCGATCCCGGTGGACCAGGCCAAGCGGATCGCCGACGAGTTGATCCAGACGGGGAGCGCTTCCCGGGCCTCGCTGGGTGTCCAGGTCGGCAACGAAGCAGGCGTCGACGGCGCCAAGATCGTCGAGGTCACCTCGGGGGGAGCCGCCGCAGCAGCGGGCCTGCCCGCCGGAGTGTTGGTCACCAAGCTCGACGACAGGGTGATCGGCAACGCCGACGCGCTGGTCGCGGCCGTGCGTTCGAAGGCTCCCGGGGAGAAGGTGACGCTGACCTATCTGGACCCGGCCGGTAAGTCGCAGACGGTGGACGTGACGCTCGGCAAGGCGGGCCAGTGAAGGTGACCGCGGGCCAGGCGCGCCCGGAGCTCCGTGTGGCTGCAGCGGTGTCCATGCCGAGATATACGGTTGGGCTCATGGAACAGCCGCATGCGTTGGTCGGCCGGGCGCTGGTCGTAGTTGTCGATGACCGCACCGCCCACGGCGACGAAGAGGATCACAGCGGTCCGTTGGTCACCGAGCTGCTCGGCGAGGCCGGGTTCGTCGTCGACGGTGTCGTGGTCGTCTCCTCGGACGAGGTCGAGATCCGCAATGCACTGAACACCGCCGTCATCGGTGGGGTCGATCTCGTCGTGTCCGTCGGTGGTACCGGGGTCACGCCCCGCGATGTCACCCCGGAGTCGACCCTGGATCTTCTCGACCGGGAACTGCTGGGAATCGCCGAGGCGCTTCGGGCCTCCGGGCTGTCGGCGGGCATCGCCGACGCGGGGTTGTCGCGCGGGCTGGCCGGCATCTCGGGCAGCACCCTCGTGGTGAACCTCGCCGGATCGCGTGCCGCGGTGCGCGACGGCATGGCGACGCTCGGCCCCCTGGCGGCGCAGATCATTGCGCAGCTATCCAGCTTGGACATCTAACAAATTGGTCGTGCAGGCCTTTCCTTGCGGCTTCGTCGAGCCGGCGCTGGCGTGCCGGTTTGCCGTGCGCGGGCGTACCGTTGTGTTAACCGCAGGTGAACGGCCATTGATCCGGCGGTGTGATCTTGATCACACCGATTCACCACTGTGACCCACCCCCCACGGCGCTCTCGAGACGCAGTTAACAAGATCTTCGGCGACGCGCTGCCGGAGATACCCGTTGATGAGCGGGACAATTCGTCGCCAGACGACGACGCCGACCATGACCGGTGGCTGCGTGACAATGTTCCGCCTCACCACGAGTGAAATGTGATTCCTCAATAACCGCAGAAAGCGCAGTGGTAACAGTGGATATCCACTGAGCGAACACCTTGATGCGGGGCCAGAAACTGCGACGTTGCCCGATTCGAACTCCCCGCCGTCGCGGACAGGGGGTTGGGGGTGAAACGGGGAACCTTCAGCAAACTACGCCCATCGTTGCATGCGGATCTGCCGCGCGAGGCGTTCGCGTTGCCGGTCCGATTCCTCCCCGTTATGTTCCTCGTGTCAACGATGAGCGAATCGTAAGAGCGAGATGTGGGGTTTTTAATTCTCCTCACATGAAGTTCTTGCGAGGTGTGTGGTGTAGCTAGGCCAGGCACGGACAACTCGGTACCCCCGCCCGGGGTTCCGTCGAGAAATCAAGGGAGAACATGAAGGCAATCAGTCGGGTGCTGATCGCGATGGTTGCGGCTATCGCAGCATTGTTCGTGAGCACTGGCACCTCTCACGCAGGGCTGGACAACGAGCTGAGCCTGGTCGACGGCCAGGGCAACACGCTGACGATCCAGCAGTGGGACACATTCCTCAACGGCGTCTTTCCGTTGGACCGCAACCGGCTGACCCGTGAGTGGTTCCACTCGGGCAAGGCCACCTACATCGTGGCCGGCGAGGGCGCCGAGGACTTCGAGGGCACCCTCGAGCTCGGCTACCAGGTCGGCTTCCCGTGGTCGCTGGGTGTCGGCATCAACTTCAGCTACACCACGCCGAACATCGCGTTCGACGGCCTCGGGACTGAGGGCTTCTTCAACCCCACGCTTGGTGACGAGTTCGCTGGCATCGTGACCCCGCCGCTGTTCCCCGGTGTGTCGATCTCGGCTGACCTCGGCAACGGCCCGGGTATCCAGGAAGTCGCGACCTTCTCCGTCGACGTCGCGGGTCCCGGCGGTTCGGTGGCCGTGTCCAACGCCCACGGCACCGTGACCGGTGCTGCCGGTGGTGTGCTGCTGCGTCCGTTCGCTCGGCTGGTGTCGTCGGCTGGTGACAGCGTCACCACCTACGGCGAGCCGTGGAACATGAACTGACACAGCTCTAGACGACAATCGGCCCCCGGCAACTGCCGGGGGCCGATTTCGTTGTGTCCGGTGAAATCACCAGGGTGCGGTCACTCCGAATGATCGATCCGGGTCGTCGGGCCGCCGTGCCTCCCGGCCGAACCACCGTTGGCGTCCTCGCGGAGGAGGTCGCGGATCTCGGTCAGCAGCGTCAACTCGGTCTCTTCCGCCTCCACCTTCTTGTCCCGCTCCTTGATCTTCTTGAAGGGCACGATGATCACGAAATAGATCACCGCGGCCACGATGAGGAAGTTGATCGCAGCGGACAGCACCGCGTTGAGGTCGACGAACTGGTCACCTCCGAGCGGAATCCTCAGGATGCCGTACTCGGCATCGCCCCCCGCGCCGATCCGGTCGATCAGCGGTTGGATGACGTTCTCCGTGAACGCCGTGACGAGACCGGTGAAGGCCGCCCCGATCACGACCGCGACGGCCAGATCGATCACGTTCCCCCGCGATATGAACTCCTTGAACCCCTTCAACATGGGTCGTTCCCCTTCATGTGTGACTGATACAGATCAGAAGAACGGTAGCCTCGCCGACGGTGCCCGGGACGTAGCCGGCGATATCCGGTCGGCCCCCGATGTCCCCGGGTCGATCCAAACCCAACCGGACCGCGGCGATCCGGCCTTGTTTCGGTGAAATCGAACCCGCCGATTGGCTTTGCCCACAGCGCCGGACGGCGTTTGCAGCCGAAGGGCTCCCAGCGGGACCGTGAGGGGCTTGATTCTGCCCGTTTCTCAGCGGCTGGGCATCACACCCCCGATGCAGGAAAGCGGGTTGGCGGAGTTCGCTGAATCCAAGCCGTTCCGAAGCGAGTGCTTTGCTCTGCGATGGCATGCGCAGTGGGGTCCGGCCTGATAGTCTTCTGCCTGGACTTGAACTGTTTTTGAGCTTTGCAACGCCCGCGATTCCGTTCACAGAAAGGGGCAGGCCGATGGCCGCTCTCACCCACAATTCGAAGAAGCTGGGCGCTCTCGGCTTCGGTGCGCTCGCGCTGTCGAGTGCGTTCCTGGCCTTCGGTGCGGGGACGGCAAGCGCGGATCCCAACGATCCGTCGATGGTGGAAGTGGGCGGTGACGGCGTCGTGAACTCGCGGCAGTCGGCGTCTGTTGCCGGTGCGGACTACTGCGCTGTCAGCCCCGGTACCCTCGGCACCGCCTCCACCATCAGCAGCGACATCGGCATTCCCACGCAGAAGGCCGAAGAGGCCGGGCCGGAATGGGTCGGGTCGCGGGGTTGGCAGGCCGTCGGTGTGTCACCCTCGGACCCCTGGGGTGGTGCCTTCGACCCCCGGAACACCAGCACTGGTCCGCAGTGCGGACCGGGCAGCGCAAACCCGTTCTGACCTCTCGACTCCACGATTCAGCCCTCGGCAGCCAGCCGGGGGCTGAATCATTTCGGCGCCGGAATCAGTGCAGCGTCAGCGTGATGGCCTGAACCAGAGCGACGCCGGCGACCGTCTTCGCCGCGGCAGCGGGCAACGCCACCAGCACCATGCGGCCTGCGCCACCCCGGACGGTCCCGTTCTCCTTCGCCGACACCAGCACCACCACCGCGTCGGTGGCGATCAACCGGGCGCTGCTCTCGGCGTCGGCGGATGCAGGCGCGGCCACGATGTCGACCACATCTCCGGGCCTGACGAGGTCGACGAGGGCCGCGTCGGCGAGCGACAGCGGCACGATGCGGGCGTCCGGCCCGGCCGCGGACTCCGCCAACCGCGGCCCCAGCAGGCGCACGTCGGTGACGACCTCGCCGCGGCGCGCAGGCCCGGCCAGCGTGGTGCCGATCACCGAGGCGGCGTCGGTGCGCGAACCGTCGGGAAGGCTTGATGTCGGGCGTGTTTCGACCTGAACGTCGTCGGCGGTGAGCTCGGTGCCCGGCGCCAGGTCGCGGGTGGTGACGACGACGTCGACCTGGTGAGCGCGGGGATCGTCGCGCCAGGCGGCCACTGCGGCCAGAACAACGAGGCCGCCCGCGAGCGCCCGTCTGGCCGCCAGCGTGCGTGACCAGTCGGGTCGCAGGACGCCGGTGAGCCGGCTCAGTGGCGACGGGTCGAGTGAATCCCCCATGGGATCACGCTAGAGAGCCCAGGGACTCTCGGTCAGCCGGTGTTTCCGCTGCTGTGGATAACGTCAGCTCGAAGCCGCGGCGGCCGGTGCGGCAGAACTGCTCGACGAGCTGGACTTGTCGGAGGAGGTCGACTTTTCCGTCGAACTCGAGGACGCCGCCGAAGAGGAAGACTCCGAGCTGCTGCTCGAGTTGCTCGAGCTCTTGGCGGAATTCTTGGACGCCTCGCGGCTGTCGGTGCGATAGAAACCGCTGCCCTTGAAGACCACGCCCACTTTGCCGAACAACTTGCGCAGCCGTCCGTTGCACTGGGGGCACTCCGTCATCGAGTCGTCGGTGAACGACTGCACGACATCGAACTTGTTGTCGCATTCGGTGCATGCATAGGAATAGGTAGGCACGAGAACCCTCCGAGGTGGTCAAACTTGTTAGCACTCTACCGGCTCAAGTGCTAGAACCGCCAGGCGGCCCCGTTGATTCCCCGCGACGAGCGAGCACGACCAGGCCCTCCCTCGGTGTCAGCGCGTGCGTCATCGGGACGTCGTGCGGTTCCGACGGCAGGTGCTCGAGCAGTTCGTCGTCGCGCACCATGGCGACCAGAAGCGCGCCGGCGTCGGCCATCGGCAATGTCCGGTCGTAGAACCCGGCGCCACGACCCAGCCTGGTTCCCTGTCTATCGACCGCGAGGGCGGGAACCAGCACCACCGCCGCCTCGGCGATCGCCTCGGCCGATGCCCACGGCTGCGGGGGTTCCCGCAGACCGAACGGCGCCCCGACAAGCTTGCCGGGACGGTAGCGCCCCCACTGCAGCGGTAGCGCGGTTCCGTCCTGGCTGTGGCGGGCGACGGGGAGGAGTACCTCGACGCCCCGGCGCACCGTCGCATCGAGTAAATCGAGCGAGCCGGGCTCGGAGCCGACGGGAACGTAGGCGCACACCGTCTGACCAGGGTCGATGAAAGCCGACAGACGGCCTGCGAGAGCGGCCGCCTCGGTGGCGCGCGTTTGCGGGGCCACGGACCGTCTGGCGGCCAGGATCGCGGCCCTCAGCTGTGCCTTTGTGCTGTGCACCGCGAGTCCTCCGGAGGCGGGTAGGGAGGGAACATCCAACGCAGAGAGGTTAATGTGTGAACGATGAGTCGGCCTGAGGTTCCGATCCCGTACACCGCGGTGGTGCCCGCGGCGGGCCTGGGAACGCGCTTTCTTCCCGCCACCAAGACGATTCCCAAGGAGTTGCTGCCGGTCGTCGACACGCCGGGCATCGAGTTGGTCGCCGCGGAGGCCGCCGAAGCCGGCGCCCAACGGCTGATCATCGTCACCTCCGAAGGCAAGGACAGCGTGGTCGCGCACTTCGTCGAGGACCTGGTCCTCGAGGGGACGCTGGAGGCCCGCGGCAAGAGGTCGATGCTCGCGAAGGTGCGCCGCGCGCCGGCGTTGATCAAGGTCGAGTCGGTGGTGCAGGCCGAACCCCTCGGCCTCGGTCACGCGATCGGTTGTGTGGAGGCCAGCCTGAACCCCGACGAGGACGCGATCGCGGTGCTGCTGCCCGATGACCTCGTGCTGCCCACGGGTGTGTTGGAGACGATGTCGAAGGTGCGGGCCAAGCGCGGCGGGTCGGTGCTGTGCGCGTTCGAGGTGAGCAAGGACGAGATCAGCGCCTACGGCGTGTTCGATGTCGAGACCGTCCCCGACGCCGCGAACCCCAATGTCCTCAAGGTCAAGGGCATGGTGGAGAAGCCCGATGCCGAGGATGCTCCTTCCCTGTACGCGGCAGCGGGACGCTACATCCTGGATCGGGCGATATTCGACGCGCTCAAGCGCATCCCGCGGGGTGCGGGCGGGGAACTGCAGCTCACCGATGCGATCGCGCTGCTCATCAAGGAGGGACATCCGGTGCATGTGGTGGTGCACCGGGGATCTCGACACGACTTGGGAAATCCCGGCGGCTACCTGAAGGCTGCGGTTGACTTTGCGTTGGAACGAGACGACTACGGGCCCGAACTGCGTCGGTGGTTGGTCGAGCGGCTCGGCCTCGCTCCCGCGGAGACCGAGCACTAGCGGCTAGACCGCCCGGGCGGATCCGCTGCGCGCCGATTGGTGTCAGCCGGTGTCGGCCGGGGTGCGGTCGAACGGGAGAAAGGCGTGCTTTGCGTTCGGTGGAGGAGCAGCAGGCTCGAGTAGCTTCCGCCGCGGTGGCCCCACGGCCGGTGCGTGTCGCGATCGCGGAAGCGCAGGGCTTGATGTGCGCCGAAGAGGTGGTGACCGAGCGTCCGCTGCCCGGGTTCGATCAGGCCGCCATCGACGGTTATGCGGTGCGCAGCGTCGACGTGCTCGGCATCGGCGCAGTGGGCGAGGGGGCTGACGGTGACGAGCCCGGGAACCGGGAGATCAGCCTGCCGGTGATGGGCTCGATCGAGGCCGGGGCACGAACTCCCAGCAGATTGCAGCCGCGGCAGGCGGCCCGGGTGCAGACCGGCGCGCCGATGCCGACGCTGGCCGACGCGGTGCTGCCGCTGCGCTGGACCGACGGCGGTGAGGCCCGGGTCAAGGTGCTGCGGGGGGTCCGGTCGGGCGCTTATGTGCGCCGCACCGGCGACGATGTGCAGCCCGGCGACGTCGCGGTGCGGGCGGGCACCATCATCGGCGCGGCGCAGGTGGGATTGCTCGCGGCAGTGGGGCGTGAGCGCGTGCTGGTGCATCCGCGGCCGCGGCTGTCGGTGATGTGCGTGGGCGGCGAGCTCGTCGACATCTCACGGACGCCCGGCAATGGCCAGGTGTACGACGTGAACTCCTATGCGCTGGCTGCCGCCGGTCGGGATGCCGGCGCGGAGGTCAACCGTGTCGGGATCGTCTCGACCGACCCCAAGCAGCTGCGGGAGGTCGTCGAAGGCCAGTTGAACCGCGCCGAGGCCGTGGTGATCGCGGGCGCGGTCGGTGGAGCGGCCGCCGAGGGGGTGCGGTCGGTGCTGGGCCAGCTCGGCGACATGGAGGTCGCGCGGATCGCGATGCATCCGGGATCGGTGCAGGGCTTCGGCCAGCTGGGCCCCGAGGGGGTCCCGGTGTTCCTGCTCCCCGCCAATCCGGTCAGTGCGTTGGTGGTTTTCGAGGTGATGGTGCGCCCGCTCATCCGCCTCTCGCTCGGCAAACGGCAGCCGACCCGGCGTGTCGTGCAGGCCCGCACGCTGTCGCCGATCAGCTCGGTGGCCGGCCGCAAGGGATACCTGCGGGGGCAGCTGATGCGCGACCAGGACACCGGCGAGTACCTGGTGCAGGCCCTGGGCGGCGCGCCCGGCGCGTCGTCGCATCTGCTGGCCACGCTCGCCGAGGCAAACTGTCTGGTTATCGTCCCGACCGAGGCGGAGCAGATCCGGACCGGCGAGGTCGTCGACGTCGCGTTTCTGGCTCAACGCGGCTGATCGCGGGATGGCCGCCGTCATGAATCTCCTGACTTCCCGCTCGCAGCATCCGGGATGGCCGCTGCCCGCGGGCCCGTTGCGGGTGTCCGCCGGACTGGTGCGGCTGCGTCCGGTGCGGCTTCGCGACGCCGCGCAGTGGAGCAGGACCCGGTTGGCGGATCGCGGTCACCTCGAACCGTGGGAACCGTCGACCGATCTCGATTGGGAAGTGCGGCACTCGGTTTCAGCGTGGCCGTCGGTGTGCTCGGGTTTGCGGGCGGAAGCCCGCAGGGGCCGGATGCTGCCCTATGTCATCGAGCTGGACGGCGAGTTCGCAGGTCAGCTCACCATCGGAAACGTGACGCACGGCGCGCTGCGTTCCGCGTGGATCGGGTACTGGGTCGCCAGTGGGTCGACGGGCGGCGGGGTGGCCACCGCCGCGCTCGCGCTGGGACTGGACCACTCCTTCGGCCCGGTCATGCTGCACCGTGTCGAGGCGACGGTACGGCCTGAGAACGCGGCGAGTCGCGCGGTCCTGGCAAAGGCCGGCTTCCGGGAGGAAGGCCTGTTGAAGCGGTATCTCGACGTGGACGGCGCCTGGCGCGACCACCTGCTCGTGGCGATCACCGTCGAGGAATTGAACGGGTCGGTGGCCTCTGCGCTGGTCCGCTCGGGCCACGCGTCCTGGGCGTGACGCTGCCGGACCACGGCGCAACGTGTTACTGATGTGACACATGTGACGTTTGGTGCTTGTCTCCAGCGAATTACAGGTGTGTAATTGTCCTCGGCGCGCCGCCCTTGGATGCGCTGGTCACAGCCCTAGCCTGATGGGGAAAGGAGCAGGCGCCATGCCAAGCATCCCCCAATCTCTCCTCTGGATCTCCCTTGTCGTCCTCTGGTTGTTCGTGCTTGTTCCCATGTTGATCAGCAAGCGCGACGCGGTCCGCCGCACCAGCGACGTCGCGCTGGCGACCCGCGTGCTCAACAGCAGCCGCACCGCCCGGCTCCGTCGGCGCGGCCCCGCATCCGGGCACCGAAGCGATCCGGACTGGCGGCCCTCGCGCGACGATCTCGACGGCGACGACCTCGAGGACGACGCGCCCGGCCGGGCGGTCGTCATGGTCGCGACCAAAGCCGACGAGGGCGGTGACGAAGGCGATGGCGAACCCGACTACCTCGACGTCGACGTGGTGGAGGACTCCGGTGCTCTGCCCATCGCAGCGGCCGAGCCCGAGCGGGTGGTCGTGGCCGAAAGCGACGAGCTGACCCTGGATTACCACGACACCGAGGACACGTACGACACCGACGACGCGGTTGACGCGGACGACACCGAGTCGGACTACGACGATGACGACGAGTATGAAGGCGACGAGTACGAATATGTCGCCGATTCGTCGGGTCTCGAGGCATCGTCGGAAGGCGATCCCCGAATCGCCGACTCGATGAGCGCGTCGCGGCGGCGCCGCTACGAGTCGGCCACCGCCGAAGCGGTGACGGCCCGAAAATACCGGTTCCGCGCGCGGACCCTGACGGTGCTGGGCGTGCTGCTGCTCACCAGTGCCGTGGCGGCGTTCACCTGGTCGTCGACCATGTGGTGGGCGTGCGGGTCGGCGGGCGCCGTCACGCTGCTGTACCTGGCGTACC
Source organism: Mycolicibacterium pyrenivorans (assembly GCF_025821625.1). GTDB lineage: Bacteria > Actinomycetota > Actinomycetes > Mycobacteriales > Mycobacteriaceae > Mycobacterium > Mycobacterium pyrenivorans. The sequence goes on along the minus strand of NZ_JACKSH010000018.1, from coordinate 85,612 downwards.
TGCGCAGGCAGACCCGCATCGAGGAGCGGGTGCGGCGCCGTCGCGCCCAGCGGATCGCCAGGGCGCGGCTGGGTGTCGAGAACACCGCTGATCAGGAGTTCGATGTGGTCCCGTCGCGGCTGCGCAGGCCGGGGGCTGCGGTGCTGGAGATCGACGACGAGGATCCCGAGTTCGAACACCTGGAATACGTCCCGTTCGCACGTCACTACGACCTGCCGCGCGCGGCCGGCCAGTAGCACGGCGCGGTTGCGCGAGGGAACAGCGAGACGATTTCAGCCGGTGTCCGGCGACTGGTAGCCTGCTACCGGTATCAGGGGCTATAGCGCAGTTGGTAGCGCGTCTCGTTCGCATCGAGAAGGTCAGGGGTTCGATTCCCCTTAGCTCCACAGAGAGTCAGCAGGTCGGCCCTTGCGCTGGCTGGACTATCCCACGCTGAAATGCAGAACATCCGACAGCGGTCGCCGCGGGGTGAGAGGCGGCGCCTCCTCGAGGGCAGGAGCTGTCCCCACCCGCACCAGCACCTGCGGGAGCGGTTTGCCGGTGACGGCGGCGACGATGTCGCGGGCTGCGGGCACCTCGGTCACGTGGGTCAACGTGCCGGTCGCCAGGCCTGCCAACGTGGCTTCGAGCAGCACTGCCGATAACGTCTCTCCGCAGCCCAGGATGTCGCGGCGGACATCGCCGAGGGCGGAGACGACCAGCATCGTGGACATGTCGTCTCCGAGCTCCACCCGCCGCTCCTCGTTGTGGGTGACGGGGAAGGTGCGCCCCACGTCGACCCGGTCGCTCTCGGCGGCCGATACCAGGGCCGAGTGGGGAATCCCGTCATTGACCTCATAGGGTGCAGTCCACCAACGCATCTCGGCGTGATAGGCCGAGTCGTAGAGGCGCATCGTATCGGTGAGCGCCGATGCCTCGGCCAGAGTGGGGCGGTCGCGCGGGCTGACCACGTCGACGGCGGCCTTGTCGGGATCGACGGACTTGCGCAGCAGTCGTTCGAAGGCGTCCCAGTGCGCCGGCGGTCCGAACGGAAGTCGATCGGTGCGCCGCCGCATGATCGCGTCGGCCCGGCGACGGCGACCAGTCGTCACGTGGGCGGTCGGGGTGAACTCGATTGCCGCAATGTGCTTGTCGTCGGCGGGATTCGGGTAGTACTGGACGTGACTCTTGTGGCCTGCGGCGGCCATCGCCACACGGAGGTGATCCAATACGGCGCCGCAACTGATCAGTGCCTGGCGGCCGCCGTGGTCCGTCGCGACCACGCGATCGGCATCGACGAACAGGTGGAGTCGGCCCCCTCCGACAACCCACCGCCAAGGTTGCGTGTTGTGGTACGACGGTGCGCGACACGCCAGGTGTACGGCGTCCTCGATGACCGTCGTGGGCATCGTCGTCTTGGGCATGGGGCCCCTCTCGACGGGTACTGACCCATCAAGGATGGGGCGCGGGTCGGTTCCCCGCCAGGGCAAATGGTCCCTTCGCGGCGGCGCCGCCAACCGCACCGCAACGCCTCGGCGGACGAGGGCCGGCAGCAGGCGGGGCCGCCGCGCCCGGAAGGCGGGTCGCTCGGGGCCCTTTGGCCCTAAGTCGACGGACGTCAGCGGCGTAGCATCGGGGTCGCCCGAGAGCCACAGGAAAATCCACTCACATCGGAGGGCGATCATGAACACCGCACGCGACATCATGAACCCCGACACAACGTGCGTCTTCGAGAACGCGAATCTGGTCGAGGCGGCGAAGCGTATGCGTGACCTCGGTGTGGGCGCGTTGCCGATCTGCCGTGACGACGACCGGATTCAAGGGATGCTCACCGACCGCGACATCGTCGTGAAAGCCATTGCGGCCGACAAGGATCTACGCACTACGAGTGCCGGTGAGCTCGCCCAGGGCCGGATCTACTATGTCGATGCAGACGCCGGAGTGGACGAGATGCTCCTGGTGATGGAGGAGCATCAGGTGCGCCGGTTGCCCGTCATCGACGACCATCGGCTGATAGGCATCGTCACTGAGGCCGACATCGCGCGGCACCTTCCCGAGCATGCGATCGTCGACTTCGTCAAGGCCATCTGTGCGCCTAGGGCAATCACCCCGGGTACCGAGCGCGCTGCGCCATAGCCCCTGATCTCGCGGCGGGTCGCTGTGTTGCGCGCTGCTCAGACTCGCGGTCGGCTGTGCCCCGACCACCGCCGCGGTGCTCGCGTTCGGCGTTCCCACCTGACCTCCGCCGGAATTGCATTCCAGCAGCTAGTATCTCGGAAATTCCCTGCTGGAATGCAATTCCGGCGGGGGAGTCGGCGCGTGGGTTCAGGGCGACTGCCGGCGGACGCGGGCCCGCCGTTTGCCTTCGTGCATCGCCGCCACCTGGGCGACGGGGATGGTGCGACCGAACTCGATCAACTCCGTGGGCAGCCGCTGTGGCTCCGGCATCGCCTGGGCCCACGACGGCCGGCCGTCGAGGGCAGCCATGGCCGTGTGCACCGTGAAGTCACCCGGCGTGATCTGCTCGAGCTCGGCCCAGTCCAGCGGGAACGACACCGGGGTGCCCGGGCGCAGCCGAGGGCTGTACGCAGCGGCCACGGTGGCCCCGCCCGCGCGGGTGGAGTCGACGAACACCTTGCCTTCGCGGTCCTCCACGATGAACGCCGTCGTCGCGATCGACGGGTCGATGGCCTCCGCCCGGGCCGCGAGCGCCCGCGTCGCCGCGGCCACGTCGTCGACCGGGACGCTGTCGTCGATGGGGACGAAGACGTGAATTCCCTTGGCGCCGCTGGTCTTCACCGCTCCGGACAGCCCGCTGTCGGCCAGGGCCTGCCGGACCAGGTCGGCGACCGCCACCACCTTGGCGAAGTCGTCGTCCGGCGGATCCAGGTCGAGCACCAGGTGGGTGGGCCGGTAGATGTCGTCGGCCAATCCCAGGGTCGGATGGTATTCGACGGCGCGCTGGTTCGCGAACCACAGCAGCGTGCGCCGGTCGTCGCACAGCGCGTAGTGCACCTCGCGCTGGGAGGTCTCCGCCCAGATGGCCACGGTGCGTACCCAGTCGGGCGTGTACTTCGGCGCGTTCTTCTGCATGAACGGCTTCTGGCCGCGCAGCACCCGCAACACCGTGAGCGGTCGGCCCGCCAGTCCGGGCAGGATGTGGTCCGCGACGGCGTCCAGGTAGTCGACGAGGTCGCGCTTGGATGCCCCGGCGTCCGCGCTCAGCGGCTCGTCGAGGTTGGTCAGGTTCACCCCCGCGCGCTGCTCGCTGACGGCCACGGCTAGTCGCTCGCGGTCGTGAAGATGCCGCCGTCGACCGGGATGATCGCCCCGGTGAGGTAGGCGCCCGCCCTGCTGGCCAGGAACACGGCGATGCCGGCCATGTCATCGTCGCGCCCGATCCGGCGCAGCGGCGCCGACGCGGCGATCGCGTCGCCGAACTCGTCGAGTGTGGCCGCCATCATCTTCGACGGAAATGGCCCTGGGGCAACGGCGTTGACGGTGATGTGCTGGGGGCCGAGTTCCCGCGCGAGCACCCGGGTCAGCTGATGCAACGCCGCCTTGCTGCTGGCGTACGAGTAGGCGGGAAGGGGGCTGACGCGCAGCCCGTCGATGCTGCCGATGTTGATGATCCGCGCGGGATCGTCCGCGGTGCTCGCGTCGCGCAGCGCGGGCACCAGGGCCTGGACCATCCAGAACGGCGACTTGACGTTGAGGTCGAGCACCTTGTCCCACGCCGAGTCCGGGAAGCTCTCGAGGGGCGCGCCCCACGTGGCGCCCGCGTTGTTGACCAGGATGTGCAGTCCCTCGCCGTCCGCGGTGACGAGGTCGGCAAGCCGGAGACACTCCTCGTGGCGTGACAGGTCGGCGGGGATGGCGTGCACGTCACCGAACGCCGACAGGTGGGACTGCGCTTCACGGCACGCGTCGGCCTTGCGTGAGCTGATCACGACGCGCGCACCTGCCTGCAGCAGCCCGCGCGCCATCATCAGGCCGATGCCGCGGGTGCCGCCGGTGACCAGCGCACGCTTTCCGGCGAGGTCGAAAAGCGCTGTGTGGGAACTGAATCGAGCGTCGGTCATCGGGGGGCCGCCTCAGTGGCGGGCGGGGGAGTGCCGACGAGAACCGCGCTGAGGCGGCAGCCGTCGGGGCCGCCCCGCCATGCGTGGTCGACACCGGTCAACACCACCAGGTCACCCTGCTCGAGTCGGTGGGCACCGTCGCCGAGGAGCAGGTCGACGTTGCCCGACAGCACCGTCTGCAGGTCGAGGGTGTCGGTGTGGTGCATCGGCGTCTCGGAGCCGGGGCCGAGGTCGACGACCATCCACCTGACGAGACCCGGGGCGATGCCCTGGTCGATCAGCGGGGCGGCACCTGCGGGCCGGGCCGGTGGTGGGCTCGCCGCCGTCGCGTAGGGAATGCCCAGTGCGAAGCCGGGCGCCATCTGGTCCAGCGCCAGATCCTCCTGGCTGACCACACAGGACTTGCCGTCGGCGTCGACTCCGGTGATGAAGGTCCGCACTGCTGTCACTCCCTCTTCGCGTCGCAATCGTGTCTTCGCATCATGCGCCAGCCGGCCACCAGGTCTGCACGGCGGGCCGAGATGTCCGGATCGCCGCGTCGACGATCGCCTCACGCGGTCCGGCTTTTGTGCCTACGATTTCACAGCGGGTGCTCCAGGAGGCGGGCGCTCAGCCCTTCGCGTCGGCCTCCGTGTGCGGAAGGCCCCCGATGACCGATGCGCAGCGCGCAGACTCCGTTCGCCGTGACATCCTGCCTATCCCCGACGTGGCGCACGTGGGGTTGACGACTTACGACGCCAAGGACCCGGACACCAGTTACCCGCCGATCAGGGACGTACGTCCGCCGGCCGCCGCACCGAACGTCGTCGTAATCCTGATCGATGACGTGGGTTTCGGCGCCAGCAGCGCCTTCGGGGGGCCGTGCCAGACGCCGAACTTCGAGAAGCTTGCGGCGGGCGGCCTGAAGTACAACCGCTTTCACACCACGGCGTTGTGCTCGCCGACGAGGCAGGCACTGCTGACCGGACGCAACCACCACTCGGTGGGCATGGGCAACATCACCGAGACGGCCACCGCGGCGCCTGGGTATACGTCGGTGTTGCCCAACACCAAGGCGCCGCTGGCGCAGACACTGAAGCTCAACGGCTACTCGACGGCGCAGTTCGGCAAGTGCCATGAGGTTCCGGTGTGGCAGACCAGCCCGGCCGGGCCGTTCACCGGATGGCCGACGGGCGGTGGCGGGTTCGAGTACTTCTACGGCTTCATCGGCGGTGAGAACAACCAGTGGGATCCGGCGCTCTACGAGGGGACCACCCCGATCGAGCCGCCGAGATCACCGGCCGAGGGGTACCACCTGACCGAGGACCTCGCCGACAAGGCGATCAACTGGGTGCGGCAGCAGAAGGCGCTGCTGCCGGACAAGCCGTTCTTCATGTACTTCGCCCCGGGTGCCACGCACGCGCCGCATCAGGTGCCGCAAGAGTGGATCGACAAGTACAGAGGCAAGTTCTCTCACGGGTGGGATCGTCAGCGGGAGATCACCTTTGAGCGGCAGAAGGAATTGGGTGTCATCCCGCCGGACGCCGTGCTGACACCGCGGGACGCGGAGATCCCGGCCTGGGACGACATGGATCCTGAGCTCAGGCCGGCCCTCGAGCGTCAGATGGAGGTGTACGCCGCCTTCATGGAACACACCGATCACCACGTGGGTCGCCTGCTCGACGCGCTCGAACCCGTACTGGACGACACGCTCGTGTATCTGATCATCGGCGACAACGGCGCCTCGGCGGAGGGCACGCTGCAGGGCGCGTTCAACGAAATGGCCAACTTCAACGGCATGGCCGGCATCGAGACACCGGAGTTTCTGATCAGCAAGCTCGACGAGTTCGGTGGCGAAGGTTCCTACGGGCACTACGCCGTCGGCTGGGCGTGGGCGATGGACAGCCCCTATCAGTGGACCAAGCAGGTCGCGTCACACTGGGGCGGCACCCGCAACGGGACGATCGTCCACTGGCCCAACGGGATCGGGGACAAGGGCGGCCACCGCAACCAGTTCAGCCACGTCATCGACATCGCCCCGACCGTGCTGGAGGCCGCGGGAATCCCTGCGCCCACAATGGTCAACGGTGTGATGCAGAGCCCCTATGAGGGCACCAGCATGGTGTACAGCTTCAACGACGCCGCTGCTCCGGAGCGGCACGAGACGCAGTACTTCGAGATGTTCTGCAATCGCGGGATCTACCACAAGGGCTGGAGTGCTGTGACCAAGCACCGCACCCCGTGGGCGATGGGCGGACAGGCGATGCCCGCCTTCGACGACGACGTGTGGGAACTCTATAACGGGAACGTCGACTGGACGCAGTCCCGAGACCTGTCGAAGGAACACCCTGACAAACTGCATGAGCTGCAACGCCTCTGGCTGATCGAGGCCGTCAAGTACAACGTGCTTCCACTCGACGATCGGCAGATCGAACGCATCAACCCCGCCACCGCCGGCCGGCCGTCCTTGATCAAGGGCAACAGCCAGTTGCTGTTCGCCGGGATGGGGCGACTGTCGGAGAACAGTGTGCTCGACATCAAGAACAAGTCGTTCGCGGTCACCTCCGAGGTGGATGTGCCGGCGAGCGGCGCCGAAGGGGTGATCATCGCCCAGGGCGGGAGGTTCGGCGGGTGGAGTCTGTACTCCAAGGACGGCCGCGCCAAGTTCCACTACAACGTGCTCGGCATCAAGTCCTATGACATCGAAGCGACCGAGGCTGTTCCCGTCGGAACCTCCCAGGTGCGGATGGAGTTCGAGTACGACGGCGGCGGAATGGGCAGAGGCGGCACCGTCACGCTGTATTACGACGGCAGAAGGGTGGGCGGCGGACGCGTCGACCAGACGCAGGGTTTCATCTTCTCCGCCGACGAAACCACCGACGTGGGCTATGAATCCGGAACCACCGTCAGCCCCGACTACACGTCCCACACCAGCAGGTTCAGCGGCAAGATCCACTGGGTACGAATCGACCTCGGCGAGGACGCCGAAGACGCCGACCACTACATCGACCCCGACGAGAGGTTTCGGATCGCGATGGCCCGGCAGTAAATCGATTGATGCCGGGTTAATGGCCTATCCGATCAAAATCGGTGAGAGTCATTACCGAAATTCAATGGTAGTGTTACTGGCCAGTAATTAAGTTCGATGAGGAGCTGTTATGGCCGAGGTAATCGTCCGCCAACTGATCGATGATATTGACGGATCTGAAATCCGCGAGGGCGGTGGTGAGCGGGTTGATTTCTCGTTTCGCAGGGCGGACTATCAAATCGACCTATCCGCGGCGAATATCGCCAAACTCGAAAAGGCGCTGAAGCCGTACATCGATGCGGCGGCGAAGGTTCGAAGTGGTGGTCGCGCTCGCCGCGCAAAGCTCAACGGCAGCGGCAAGTCGTCACCGGAGCAACTGGCGGCGATTCGTGACTGGGCTCGTAAGAATGGGCACGAGGTCGCGGATCGCGGGCGCATTAAATCTGAGATTGTCGAAGCATTCGACGCAGCGCATAGCTGATTCCCGAAGACCGTGATTGCGGCGACAATAGCGGGTCCGGGGTGATCACGACTTCGTCCGGAGATCAGACGCGCAGGTCGCCGCGCCCGGGTTCTTGCCCGCCATCACAAGCCGCCGTAACCTCGTGACGTGTCCGGCCTGACCGCTGTCCGAGCCGATGACCTCGCCGTCCTGGACGTCTTCGCGGGAACGCCGGTCGAGGCTCTCGGCCCGCTGGCCGCACAACTGCGGCCGTTGTCGGCCGTGGCGGGTCAGGTGCTGATGCAGCAGGGCGAACTCGCGGTGTCGTTTCTGTTGATCGCGTCCGGTCGCGCCGAGGTCACCCACACCGGTGTCGACGGTCACGACACCGTCGTCGAGGTGACACCCGGCCTGATCGTCGGTGAGATCGCGCTGCTGCGGGATGCGCCCCGCACCGCGACCGTGGTGGCCACCGAACCGCTGACGGGCTGGGTCGGCGGTCGTGAAGCGTTCGCCACCATGATCGAGATCCCGGGGATCATGGACAGGTTGGTGCGCACCGCTCGTCAGCGCGTCGCCGCGTTCGTCACCCCCATCCCGGCGCGGATGCGTGACGGTTCCGTCCTATACCTGCGCCCGGTGCTGCCCGGCGACAGCGAGCGCGCCGTGAACGGGCCGGTCGAGTTCTCCAGCGAGACGCTCTACCGCCGTTTCCAGTCGATCAGGACGCCGACGAAGACCCTGATGGACTACCTGTTCGCGGTCGACTACCTCGAACATTTCGTGTTCGTGCTGACCGACGGAGTCGACGGTCCGGTGGTCGCCGATGCCCGCTTCGTCCGCGACGAGGCCAACTCGGCCGAAGCCGAGGTCGCGTTCATCGTCGCCGACGCGTACCAGGGGCGGGGCATCGGCACCTTCCTGATGAGGGCCATCTCGGTGGCCGCGGGATACGACGGTGTGCGGCGCTTCACCGCGCGGGTGCTCAGCAACAACCAGGCCATGCGGGCGATCCTCGACCACTTCGGCGCGACCTGGCACCGCGACGACCTCGGCGTCGTCATCACGGAGATCGATGTGCCCAAACCCGACGACCTCCCGTTCCCGCCCGAGTTGACCCGGCAGATCCGCGATGTCGCCCGACAGGTCATCCGGGCGGTCGGGTGAGCGCGAGCGGCCGGAGAGCCGCCACGTGAGGGCCAGCGGCCGGAGGGCCGCCACGTGAGGGCCGGCGGCAGGAGGCCGCCATTGAGTAAGGACACCCGGCTGTGCATCTCGCTGGCGGGGCGGCCGAGCAACATCGGCACGCGCTTTCACAACCACCTCTACGAGGTGCTCGGCCTCGACTTCGTCTACAAGGCGTTCACCACCACCGACATCGTCGCCGCGATGGCAGGGGTGCGTGCGCTGGGAATCCGTGGTTGTTCGGTGTCGATGCCGTTCAAGGAGGACGTGCTGAGCCTCGTGGACGAGGTCGAACCGTCGGCGTCGGCGATCCAGGCGGTCAACACGATCGTCAACGATGACGGCCGGCTCACCGCGTCCAACACCGATTACCTTGCGGTGCAACAGCTTATCGATGAACACGGGCTGACCACGCAGCAGACGGTGTTGATCCGGGGAAGCGGCGGCATGGCCAGTGCTGTCGGGTCCGCGTTCGCCGACCGCGGTTTCGCTTCCGGTGTTGTCGTCGCGCGTAACCCGGTGGCCGGACCGGCGCTGGCCGATCGGCTCGGCTACGAGTACGCCGGAGACGTCGGTGCGCGCACTGCGGACGTCATCGTCAACGTCACCCCGATCGGCATGGCCGGTGGGACCGAAGAACACGACGTCGCGTTCGCCGACGAGACAATCCGCAGGGCGCACACCGTGTTCGACGTGGTTGCGCTGCCTTCCGAGACCCCGCTGATCACCGCGGCGCGCGCCGCGGGCGTCGACGTCATCACCGGCGCGCAGGTGATCGCGCTGCAGGCCGCCGAACAGTTCGAGCGCTACACCGGGGTGCGCCCTACCCCGGAGCAGATCGCCGAGGCGTCCGCGTTGTCGAGGGCCTGAAACCCCGGATCAGGGCGTGATCTTGGCCTGCTCGTCGATGGCGGCGGTGGCGTCCATCAGCGGCATCGCCTGGTCCTCGGTGCCGTCGGCGTTGAGCTGCAACACATAGAGGCCGTCCTGGCCGGGGATCACCACGGTCTTCTGTGCGATCATCCGGGTCACGCCGTCTCTGACGTACATGCCGCCGATCTGTGTGGCGTCGAACCCGCTGAGCTCGCCGGGCTGACCCGTGTCGGGCCCCTCGAAGCCTTCCAGGTTCTGGATCTCACCCGGCGCGTACTCGAGGATCTTGGCCGGGTCGACATTGCCGGTCAGCTTGGAGACGATCGCGATGATCGTCGGCGGATCCTGGGCCATCGCCGGGTCGGCGGTGAACACGATGCCGCCGTACGCCCATTCAGGAGTGTTGGGGCCCATGTCCTCCCAGCCGTCAGGGAAGGGCAGGTCGATGGTCGGGGCGCCTGGATCGCCGCGCTTCACCGGGGCCTCGGTGATGTTGTTCTCTTTGATGTAGTCGACGATCGTTTTCGCCGGCCCAGCGGCCTCGGCCGACGTGGGGGGCGCCTCGCTCGAGGTTGTCTCGGACTCCGTCGCCGACGTGGCGGTCGACTCCTCTGTCTGGGTGTCCGACCCGCAGCCCGAGAGGCCGATTCCGAGTGCGACGGCCGCGATGGCGATGACGCCTGCCCGCATGGGGATGGTCATGTCGTCTCCTGTTTCGTCGGCCCCGTGGCGTCGACGCCGTCTGCGCGCGACCAAAGGCCGGATCGCGACGCAGCATAACCGCCAGGAACGGAGATCTCACGGATAAGGCACACGAATCCGCTCGGTCAGATGTGTCGAATTGGTCATTTCGCTCCGGCGGCGCCGCATTCAGGTGCATCATCGGTTTGCTGCTTGTGCAAAGGTGGGTCGGGTATGCAGCCGGTAATTCGTTCTGTCGCGGCGATCTTCCTCGCGTTAGGCAGCGTCCTGGCGGTGTCGGCGTCGTGGGCGATGGCCACCGCAATACCGTTGCTGGCGGCGAACACCAGTGCGCTCGTCATGGGCGGCACCTTTCACTCGCTGATGGGGCCTGCCGACAAGCCGGATTTCGTCGCCTCCTACCTCGACAACGCGGTGAGCAATCACCTCGATTCGGCTTTCGGGGACCCGCTGGACAACGCCGTCGCCGTGTTCACCCCGGAGGAGTTCTTCCCGCTCGGCCGGCTCACCCTCGACGAATCCGTCGCGTTGGGTCTGGCCAACCTGCACCTGTGTCTGTCGGCCGACGCCGGCTGTGTGGTCAACGACGACCCCGCCGCGGCGGCGGAAGTCGGCTCGGTCGCGCCGACGCCCGAGGATGCGTTGATGGTGTTCGGGTTCTCGCAGAGCGCGATCATCGCCTCGCTGGCCAAACAGAATCTGATCGACGGGTACGAGCCCGGCGACCCGGTCATTCCGTTCATGCTGGTCGCCAACCCGATGCGGCCCAACGGTGGCGTGCTGATGCGCGGCGAGGGCTGGCCGACCATTCCGATCATGGGCATCTCGTTCACCGGCGCATCACCGACCGACAGCGCCCAGTTGCCCGACGGAAGGTACGTGAACCCCACGGTCGACGTCGCCAGGCAGTACGACGGCCTCGGTGGAGATTTCCCGGTCCGTCCGCTGAACCTGATCGCGTTGGTCAACGCGCTGCTGGGTTATGCCCTGCTGCACAGCCCCACCGTCGACGTGCCGTTCGAGCAGGCGCGGTACCAGGGTCGAGAAGGCGACACGACCTACTACCTGATCGAGACCGACATCGTGCCGCTGCTCCAACCGCTGGCGTTGTTCGTGCCGAAACCGATCCTCAAGGCGCTCGACGCACCGTTGCGGGTCCTCATCGAGGATGCCTACGAGCGCGAGATCGGCCCGGGCACGCCGACTCCGTTCAGCTGGTGGCCGACCCACGACCTGTTCGGGCTGACGGCGAACCTGCTCAAGTCGCTGCCGGTTGCCGTCGACAACCTCTTCGAGGGATTCGGCCTGCACCGGGTGCTCGGCACCCAGGCGCCGGGCGCCTACGGCGTCGGGGGGCCGGACCTGCCCGACGCCGCCGATGTCGCAGCGCCGCCGGACACGGCATCTCAGCGTGTGGGCCCGGAATCGCCTGAGCCGGAAGCTGTTCCGTCGTCGGAGGCCTCCGACAGCGACACCCGATCCGGCACCGAAACCCTCACCGACACCGCATCCGCCGATCCCGTCGGGCCGGTCGAGCCCGCCGAGCCTGTCGCGCCCCCGATCGACGAGCCCGCGGTCATCGACCCGGCTGACGACATCGAAGACACCGGCGACGCTGCCGACGAACTCGACCCTGAGGTGTCGACACCGCCCGACGAAGCCGAGGAGGAGTCCGCCGCCGACACTGCGGACACCGACTCGTCCGCCGCGACCGAGGATGCCGGCGATGACGAGGCCGACGCGGCCTGAGCGTCGCGACGGCTCCCGGCGGCGACGGCGTGGTATCAACGGGCCGTGAGGGTGTTCGCCGTCTGCGCACTGGCGGTGCTGTGCGCCGCCTGCGGCACGCCACCCGAACCCGCGCCCCCGTCGTCGACGACGACAGCGCGCGCCGTCGAGATCAATCCGGCCAGGATCGAGCGGTCCCGCGACCAGTTGCCCGACGGCTACGAGGTCGCCGGATACAGCGGATCGCCCGCGCCGATCACGTTGTGGGGCTTCGGCGATGCGGCGGTTTCCGAGCCGCCGCAGTGCGGGGCGCTGTCGGCCCCCGCCGTCGACCCCGCGACCACCAGGGGGTGGTCGGCGTCGGGGCCCGGAGGGATCGTCTACGCCGTGGTGAGCCGGGCGGTGCCTCCCGAGACGCCCACCGCCGTGCTGCTCGCCGAGTGCCCGCAGTGGACGGTGAGCTCGGGCCACACGACCGGGACGGTGTCGGGGCGGACCGGGCCTGCCGTCGATGCGGCGCAGACCGTCGCGATGAGCACCGCCGCGACCACGGTCGTCGAGGGTGGTACGGAAACACGTTCGCACGCAGAGACGTTCGTCGCCTATCTGGACGAATACGTCTGCCTGGTTGCCGTCGTCACCGATCCCGGCTCGCCCTATCCCGCGCTGGAGGCCGACTTCGCGGCGGGCCTGCTGACCGCGGTCGTGTCGTCGCTGCGGGGTTGAGGCGGGTGGCGCAGGTACATTGGCGGCGATGTCCAACGCGAAGATCATCCGCGCCGCGCCGGCCCTGGCGGCGTGCGTCGGGCTGGTGACCGGTTGTGGTCCGGGGGAGGCGGAGGATCTCTCGCAGGCCGACATCGCCAACGTCGGCGAGCTCGAGTCCAGTTTCGCGCCGCCGTTCATGGTCGAGACCGTCGGACCGGCGGCGATCGATCCGCGGCTCCTCGGGCCGCAGACGCTGCCCCCCGGCCTGGCCTTCGATCCCGCCGACTGCGGCAAGTCGGCCAGCCGGGAAACGCTCCCGCAGGGAGTCCAGGGCAACATGGCGGCGACCACGGCGGAGGGGGAGGGCGTCCGCTTCATCGTCATCGCGGTCGAGACCTCCGAGCCGGTACCGGTGAACACGCCCGCCGAACAGTGCCGGAAGGTGACGTTCACCGGAGCCGGGGTCCGCGGCGAGGTCGAGGTCGTCGACGCGCCGCAGATCGACGGAGTGCACACCGTCGGCACCCACCGCGTCCTGCGGACCGCCACGCCAGAGGGGCCGCGGACCGGCGAGATCTACAACTACGTCGCCAACTTCGGCAACTTCATCGTCATCGTGACCGCCAACCCGCTCGTGATCGCCGACAAGCCCGTCGCCCAGGTCGACACGCAGCGGGCGCGTGACCTCGTCACTCAGGCGGTCGACCTGGTGAAGGGCTGAGCTCAGCGGACGTCGTGGGGCCGGAACTGGATGCTGATGCGCGGCCCGGTGGGCCTGGCCGTCTTCGGGATCGAATGCTCCCACGTGCGCTGGCACGATCCGCCCATCACCAGCAGGTCGCCATGGCCGTGCCGCAGACGCAGCGAGGGCCCGCCGCCCCGGGGCCGTAACGCGAACACCCTTGTGGCCCCGAGGCTCACGATGGCGACCATGGTGTCCTCAGTGCTGCTGCGGCCGATGTTGTCGCCATGCCAGGCGACGCTGTCGTTGCCGTCGCGGTAGAGGCACAGCCCAGCCGTGACGAACGGTTCGCCGAGTTCGCCGGCGTAGGCATCGTTGAGTCGTCGCCGGAGTTGCTTGAGGCGCGGGTGCGGCGTCGCGGCGTGATCCGCGAAATCGATGAAGCTGACCAGGCGGGGAACCGCGAGCACCCTGTCGTACATCTGGCGGCGCTCGGCGCGCCACGGGATCGAATCGCGCAACTCGGCGAACAGCGCATCGTCACAGGTGTGCGGGGACAGCCACCCGGAACGAACCTCCAGCCACGCACCGTTGCCGAGGTCGCGACGGTCGGCGTGGTCGAACAGAGAGCTTTGCAGCGCCGGCTCCATGAGCCAAAGTCTATCGCACAGGCGTTCGAAATCTCAGAGCCGGACGGCGCCGGGCCCTTGCCCGGCGAGCGCGTCCCCGGGGTTGGCCAGCGCGCAGACCTTCAGGCTGAGGCACCCACAGCCGATGCATCCGGTGAGGTTGTCGCGCAACCGCTGCAGATGCACGATGCGGTCGTCGATATCCTGCCGCCAGCCCGCGGACAGACGCGCCCAGTCCTTGCTGGTGGGTACGCGATCCGACGGCAGCGTCGACAATGCGTCGCGAATCCGCGACAGCGGGATGCCGAGGCGCTGCGACATCCGGATGAAGGCCACCCGTCGCAGGGTGTCGCGGCTGTACCTGCGCTGGTTGCCGGTGGTTCGCCTGCTGGCGATCAGGCCCTCGCGCTCGTAGAAATGCAGTGCCGAAACCGCAACCCCGCTGCGGACCGACATCTCACCGGGCGTCAGCTCGTGTGCCATGTCCATGACCTCAACCATAGTTGAGGTGGCCTTTTGGGGTTACGGTGCTAGATGTGACGGACGCTGTGTTGGGGTGCAATTCGGAGGTCGGCACGCTGCGGGTCGTCATCCTGCACCGGCCGGGACCCGAATTGCAGCGGCTCACACCACGAAACAACGACACGCTGTTGTTCGACGGCCTGCCGTGGGTGGCCAGGGCCCAGGAGGAGCATGACGCGTTCGCAGCGCTGCTGCGGTCGCGGGGCGTCGAGGTGCTGCTGCTCGGTGACCTGCTGACCGAGGCGCTCGCCAACAGCGGCGCGGCGCGCATGCACGGAATCTCGGCCGCGGTCGACGCCCGACGGCTGGGTCTGCCTCTGGCCCAGGAGCTCTCGACGTATCTGCGGACCCTCGGCGCGGACGCCCTTGCGCACGTGCTGATGGCCGGCATGACGTTCGACGAGTTGCCCTTCGGGGAGAACGAACTGTCGCTGGTGCGGCGCATGCACCACGGCGGGGACTTCGTCATCGACCCACTGCCCAACCTGCTCTTCGCCAGGGACTCGTCGTTCTGGATCGGGCCGCGCGTGGCGATCACGTCGCTGGCACTGCCTGCCAGGGGGCGTGAGACGTCGCTGACCGACGTGATCTACGCCCACCATCCGCGGTTCCTCGGCGTGCGCCGGGCCTACGAGTCACGATCGGCGCCCGTCGAGGGCGGCGACGTGCTCCTGCTGGCGCCCGGGGTGGTGGCAGTGGGCGTGGGCGAGCGCACCACCCCCGCGGGCGCGGAGGCGTTGGCCCGCACCCTGTTCGACGACGGCCTCGCGCACACGGTGCTGGCGGTGCCGATCGCGCAGGAGCGTGCCCAGATGCACCTCGACACCGTGTGCACGATGGTCGACACCGATGCGGTCGTGATGTACCCCAACATCGTGGACTCGTTGACGGCGTTCACGATTCGCAGTTCGTCCGGCGGAGTGAAGATCGACGGCGCGGCGCCGTTCGTCAACGCCGCGGCGGAGGCGATGGGCATCGGCAAGCTGCGGGTCATCGACACCGGCCTGGACCCCGTCACCGCGGAGCGCGAGCAGTGGGACGACGGCAACAACACGTTGGCGGTGGCGCCCGGCGTGGTGGTGGCCTATGAGCGCAACACCGAAACCAATGCCCGCCTTGCCGATTCGGGCATCGAGGTGCTGCCCATCTCCGCCTCGGAGCTCGGCACCGGCCGCGGCGGGCCCCGGTGTATGTCGTGCCCGGTCGCCCGCGACCCGCTCTAGCCGGTTGGGGACTTTCGCGAACGTGCATTCCCTGTCGCGAAAACGCGGCGGCGACTACAGTGTGTGCACGCTCGGCGCAGAGGAGTGAAATCGCCTACCGCCACGAGGGCAGCCAGATCTGCATGTTCCAGGTGTGCTGCGAGATCGGCAGACCCGTGAGGATCGGGTACATCCACGCGAAGTTCGTGATCACCAGGGCGACATAGAAACAGACGACCAGCAGCCCGAGCGTTCGTCGCTCGGCGTTCTGCCCCGGTTTGTAGAGGATGTCGCCGAGGATCATGGCGATCATCATCACCAGGAACGGCGCCATGGTCGACGCGTAGAAGAAGTACATCTGCCGGTCGATATCGGCGAACCACGGCAGGAAGCCCGCGTTGTACCCCACCAGCAGCGCCGCGTACCGCCAGTCCCGCTTGACGAACGCGCGCCACACCGCCCACGCCAGTATCGGCACCGCGATGAACCACATCGCAGGGGTGCCGACCAGCATCACGGCCTTGACGCACGACTGGGCACCGCACCCTGGCACGTTCTCGGTGTCGATCGCGTAGAGCACCGGCCGAAGCGACATCGGCCACGTCCACGGCTTGGACTCCCACGGGTGATGGTTGCCGTCGGCGTTGGTCAGCCCGGAGTGAAAGCGGTACGCCGCGTAGGTGTAATGCCACAGCGAGCGCAGCGCGTCGGGAATCGGCACCACGCTGTCGGGGCCGATGGACCGGCCCACCTCGTAGCGGTCGATCCCCGTCTCGGAGGCGAACCACGGCGTGTACGACGCCAGGTACACCCCGAACGGGATCAGCACCAGCGCGTACAGCGACGGGCCGACATCGCGGCGGAACACCCCGAGCCACGGCCGCGGAACGCGGTACTGCTTGCGCGCGGCGATGTCGAACGCCACAGTCATCAAGCCGAAGAACATCACGAAGTACAGACCGGACCACTTCGTGGCGCAGGCCAGCCCCAGCAGCACACCGGCGCCGAACCGCCACCACCGAACCCCCAGCCGCGGGCCCCACGGTGTCTCGCCGATACGCCCTTCGAGCAGGGCGACGTGCATGCGCTCGCGCACCTGATCGCGGTCGACGATCAGGCAGCCGAACGCGGCGACGACGAACATCGTCAGGAACCCGTCCAGCAAGGCGGTGCGCGCGGTGACGAAACTGACCCCGTCGGCGATCAGCAGCAGACCCGCGACGCCGCCGACGAGCGTGGATCTGCTGATGCGGCGCGCGATCCGCACCACCAGGAGCACCAGCACGACGCCGCACACCGCAGTGGAGAACCGCCAGCCCAGCCCGTTGTAGCCGAACAGCGCCTCGCCGATGGCGATCAGCTGTTTGCCCACCGGCGGATGCACCACGAGCCCGTAGCCCGGGTTGTCCTCGATGCCGTTGTTGTGCACCATCTGCCAGGCCTGCGGCGCGTAGTGCTTCTCGTCGAAGATCGGGGTGCCGGCGTCGGTGGGTGACCCCAGATTGAGGAAGCGCGTCACCGCAGCAAGCGCGGTGACGACCACGGTCATCACCCAGCCCTGCAGCCGGTCGAGCGGACCGAAATCCGCGGCGGGCACCAGCGGCCCTGGGCTGATCACGGGAGCCGACCGGTGGCGAACAACGAGTTCGTCGGTCGGGACACTCACGCCTGCGATCGTAGGCTGTGCTGATGACGATCCCCCGGTCGCTACGCTCTCCCCGGCCCTACGGGCGTGGGCCCAACCCGCCGAAATGACCGCCGGCCGACTGCTCATCGCTGCCACGCCGTTGGGTCAGCCGTCGGATGCCTCGGCGCGGCTGGTGCGGGCCCTGGGCAGTGCCGAGGTGATCGCCGCAGAGGACACCAGGCGGATCCGCACGCTGGCGCAGGCGCTGGAGGTCCGCCTCGCGGGCAGGGTCGTCAGCCTGTTCGACCAGAACGAGGCGTCCCGGGTGCCTGCTCTGGTCGAGGACATCCGTGGCGGCGCGACGGTGTTGCTGGTCAGCGACGCCGGGATGCCGCTGATCAGCGACCCCGGCTACCGGCTGGTGTCGGCGTGTGTCGACAACGACCTCACCGTGCAGTGCCTTCCCGGCCCGTCCGCGGTGACGACGGCCCTGGCCGTCGCAGGCCTGCCCTCGGAGCGGTTCTGCTTCGAAGGTTTCGCGCCGCGTAAGCAGTCGGCACGCACGTCCTGGCTGCGGACGCTGGCCGCCGAACCGCGGACCTGCGTGTTCTTCGAGTCGCCCCGCAGGTTGGCCGACTGCCTGCGCGACGCCGTGGAGGTCCTCGGGCCCGAGCGGCGGGCGGTGGTCTGCCGGGAGCTGACGAAAACCCACGAGGAGGTCGTGCGGGGCTCGATCGGCGAGCTCGCCGACTGGGCCGCCGGCGGCGTGCTGGGTGAGATCACCGTGGTGCTGGCCGGGGCCACCCCGAAGGCCGATCCCGACGCGCTGGTGGCCGAGGTGAACCGGCTGGTCGACGACGGCTTGCGGGTCAAGGACGCCTGCGCCCAGGTGATCGCCGCGAATCCGGGAGCCCCGTCACGCCGCGAGCTCTACGACGCGGTGCTACGCGCGCGTGACTGAGGCGGGCGCGCTGATGATCGGCGCCGCCTTGTGCAGGCACTCGTCCCACTCGCGGGCCGGGTCGGAGTCCGCGGTGATGCCGCCGCCGACGCCGAGCACCGCGGTGCCGTCGGCGGCGAACTCGACCGTGCGGATGGCCACGTTCAGCTCGAGGCCCGCGATCGGTGACGCCAACCCGACTGTGCCGCAATAGACCCCACGCCGATGCGGCTCCCATCCGGTGAGCAGTTCCCGCGCCCGCGCTTTCGGTGTGCCGGTCACCGACGCCGGTGGGAACATCGCGTCGAGCACCGCGGTCATCGGCAGGTCGACCGGCACCCGCGCCGACACGGTCGACACCAGGTGCCAGACACCCGGCGCCGGCCGCAACGCCAGCAGTTCGGGCACCGTCACCGACCCGGTGCGCGCTATCCGGCCCAGGTCGTTGCGGACCAGGTCGACGATCATGATGTTCTCCGCGACGTCCTTGACCGACGTGCGCAACGCGGCGGGGTCGGCATGAGCAGGCAGCGTGCCCTTGATCGGGCTCGACGTCATGGCCTCCCCGCACCGGCGCAGGAACAACTCCGGTGACAGCGACGCCACCGCGCCCCACTGTCCAGCGACGTAGGCCGCCCGGGCCGGATCGGTCCGGGACACGGACTCGGCGAAAAAGTCGATGGCCGTTCCGTCGAGCGTTCCGGTGAACTGCGTGCACACGCAGGCCTGGTACACCTCGCCTGCCGCGATGGCCTCCAGGCAAGCCAGCACACCCCCGTGATGTGCCCGCCGATCGGCCTCGCCCCAGGTGATGGCGGCGTGGCGATGTTCCGGAACGACGTGCAGCGCGTCGGTAACCCACTCGGGAAGCGCTGCACCGGAAAGGCTTTCGTGCCACCAGGCGCCGTTGCGGTCACATCGCAGGACGCAGTCCGACCAGCCGCCCGCGGCGACCGGGATCCGCGGACCCAGCCCGTCGGCCGCGGGGTCCGGATAGGACAGGTAGCCGAACCAGCCGCCGCCGACGGGGCCGTCGGCCCGGCCGCCGGGCGTCACGTCGAAGACGTCTTCCGCAGGCACCTCGGACGCGGTCAGCGTCGGCGCGA
This sequence comes from Mycolicibacterium pyrenivorans, assembly GCF_025821625.1. Taxonomy (GTDB): domain Bacteria; phylum Actinomycetota; class Actinomycetes; order Mycobacteriales; family Mycobacteriaceae; genus Mycobacterium; species Mycobacterium pyrenivorans. Next base: position 66,198 of record NZ_JACKSH010000018.1, on the reverse strand, counting down.
TGACGGCGCCCGATCCGAACCACTCACCGATCAGCGCGGCGGGGGGCGCGAGGCCCAGGCGGCTCGCCGCCGTGGCCAGTGCGCAGAGCACCGACGGGGGGTCGCCCAGGCCGGTGAGTCGCTCGATGCGCACCGCCTAAGCCTTGCACGCCTGACCGGCCCCGGCCGTGACGTGGGCTATCGGCTGATGCGCCGGGGCACGGTGACGGTGCTCAGCTTCTCGGGGTTGCGCATCGCGTAGAAGTTGGTGATCTTGCCGTCGATCACCTCGAACGACACCACGCCCTCGAGGTGCTCGCCGAGATAGAGCAGCAGCGCGGGTGCGCTGTTGTAGACCGCGGACTCCACCCTGCCCTCGGCGCCTGCGAGTCGCACGAAGCCCAGGATCAGACGCGCGACCCGGTCCGCGCCCGAAACCGGCCTGCGGGCCGCGCTGACCTTGCCGTCGCTGTCGGCGGTCCACACCACGTCCGGCGCCAGCATGGCCATCAGCCCGTCGAGGTCACCGGTGGCCGCCGCGGTGAAGAAGCGCGTGGTGATCTCGGTGGACACCTTGGGGTCGACGGGCTCGAACCGCTTGCGTCGTGACTGCACATGTTCGCGTGACCGGTGCGCCATCTGGCGCACCGCGGCGGTGGACTTGCCGATCGTCGAGGCGATCTCGTCGTGGGAGAACCCGAACACCTCCCGCAGCACGAACACCGCACGCTCGTCGGGGCTCAGCGTCTCCAGGACCACCAGCATCGCCATCGACACGGATTCGGCAAGCACCACATCGGCGGACGCGTCCTGTTCGGTCAACAGCGGCTCGGGCAGCCACGGGCCGATGTAGTCCTCGCGGCGCCGGGACTGGGCCCGCAGCGCGTTCAACGACTGCCGGGTGACGAGCTGGGCGAGGTAGGCCTTGGTGTCGGTGATCCTCGACAGGTCCACCTCGGCCCATCGCAGGTAGCTCTCCTGCAGGACGTCGTCGGATTCGGTTGCGCTGCCCAGGATTTCGTAGGCGATCGTGAACAGCAGCGGCCGCAGGGCGGTGAATCGTTCGACGTGTTCGTCACCCGGCTTGGTCGTCATCGGATCTGCACCCCCTCGGCCGCGGCGATCTGCTCGGTGCGGTCGGGTCCGTTGGGTGACTTGTAGGAACCCGGCTTGGTGGCTTCTCCGGCCAGCCACTTGAGGGTCCACCGGCACACCTGCTCCTTGACGAACGCACCCGCGCGGCCACCGACGTAGATGTTCATCGGCGTGTCGTCCTTGCGTTGGATCTGCACGGTTCCGGCGCCGCGGCCCAGGCTGATGCACTGTCCCGTCATCGGGACCGTCGCGTCGGCCGCCTCGGTGCCCGCGATCCGGGCCAGCACGGTGTCGGCCGCCTGAGCGCCGAGCGGAAGGCCCGCCTGGCAGCTCATCCGGTAGGGAAGCCGTGACGGCGACGCGGCGTCCCCGGCGGCGACGATGTACGGACTGTCCAGCGAGGTCAGCGTCTCGTCGGTGACGACACGACCGTCGCCGTCGGTGGTCAGGCCGCTGGCGGCGGCCAGGCCGGGCACCCCGAAGCCCGCGGTCCACACGGTGACCGCGCTCGGCACCGCGCGCCCGTCGGCGAGCACCACCGCCGATGCGGTCACCTCGGTGACCATCGTTTCGACGACCGCGACGCCGAGCCTGCGCAGCCGCTTGGCCACCGACCGCCGTCCCGGTTCGCTCAACGACGGGGCCAGTTCGCCGACGAGCGTCACCGACCGGCCCGCCTCCGCGAACTCCGCTGCCGCCTCGATGCCGGTCAGCCCGCCGCCGACGACGACGATCGGCGCCGACTGAGGCACGTCGGCCAGCCGCCCGCGCAACCGCTGCGCCTGCTCCAACTCGGCCAGCGGGAAGGCGAATTCGACCGCGCCGGGAACCGAGGTCGGCACCACCCCGGTGCTGCCGACCGCGTACACCAGATAGTCGTAGTCCATCGTCTCGCCGGAACTCAGAAAAACCTGACGGGCGGCGGCGTCGATCCGTTCGGCGCTGTCGACGACCAACTGCACGCCGTCGTTGAGGACCTTGCCGAAATCCGCGACCGCGACAGTGCTGTCTGGCCGGCCATCGGCGGCAAGCTGATGCAGCCGGATCCGCTCCACGAACTGCGGGCGCGGGTTGAGCAGTTTCACGCGCACATCGTCACGTGACTTCAGTCGGTTGGCCGCCATCACACCGGCGTACCCGCCGCCGATCACCAACACGGTGGTCTGGTTCGAGGTCATTCTTCTTGCTCCTTCGAGGTTTCCCGGCCCATCGTCGGGCCGGTCTGACCTCGAGACACCTCGCATCATCGGAGTGTGACACCATCTGGGCCGGCTGTGGTGGAGATCACTGTCTGCTGAGCTTCCTGGGGATCGTGATCCCGGCGAGCTTGTCCGGATTCACCACCGCGTAGAAGTTGGTGATCTTGTCCTCGACGACTTCGACCAGGAACATTCCCTGCAGGCGGTCGCCGCTGTAGGCGAGGACCGCGGGGGCGTTGTTGTAGACGGCCGTCTCGACGCGAAGGTCGGGAAACACCTGCGGCGCCACCCGGAAGAAGCTCGCGATGAGTGCCGCAACCCGCTTCGCGCCCACCACCGGCCGCCGAATCGCCTTGGCCTTGCCGCCGCTGTCGGCCGTCCACGTGACATGCGGCGCAAGCAGGCCGAGCAGACCGTCGACGTCGCCGGTGTGAGCCGCGGCCAGGAACCGTTCGGTGATCTGTGCCGTCCAGGCGGTGTCGACAGGCCCGAACCGTTTCCGGCGCGCGTGTACGTGTTCCCGTGCACGGTGCGCCATCTGACGCACCATGGCGACGGACTTCGTCACCGCGGAGGCGATCTCGTCGTAGTCGAAGCCGAAGACCTCGTGCAGCACGAACACCGCGCGCTCATCGGGGGTCAGCGTCTCGAGCAGAATGAGCATCGCCATCGAAACCGATTCGGCCAGAACGATGTCGGCGGAGGCGTCGCGGTCGTCGAGCAGCAGCGGTTCGGGCAGCCACGGGCCGACGTAGTCCTCCCGTCGACGCGTGCGGGTGCGTACCGCGTTGAGCGCCTCCCGGGTCACCAACTGCGCCAGAAACGCCTTGGAGTCCCGTACCGTGGCGAGGTCGACATCCGCCCAGCGCAGATAGCTGTCCTGCAGCACGTCGTCGGATTCGGTTGCCGAGCCAAGGATCTCGTAGGCGATCGTGAACAGTAGCGGCCGCAGGTGGGTGAAGCGCGCGGCGTGGTCACCGTCGGCCGGGCCGGTGGTGGTCACGTTCCCGCGACCTCCTCGAACGCGCGCTGCCCCGGCCGGGGTGCGCCCTTGGCGAAATAGGCGGAGCCGGGCTTGCCGGCCTGGCGGCGCAGGCCCCAGATCGTGCCCCTGCAGATGATCTCCTTCACCGTCGCGGCCACGCGACCGCCGAGGTAGGCGTTGATCTGCGTGTTGTCGCTGCGGCCGAACTGCAGGATGCCGGCACGGCGGCCGAGGCTGGTGCACGAGTTGCCCGCGAAGCCGTACTCCAGCACCGCCGGTTCGGCACCCGCGATCCGGCTGAGTACGGTGTTGCCCGCCTGCGGCCCGAGTTGTGAGGCCGTCGCGCAGCACATCCGCAGGGGAACTCCCGACGGTGACGCGCAATCCCCGGTGGCGATGATCCGGGTGTCGGAGACGCTGGTCAGCGTCTCGTCGGTGAGCAGGCGACCCATGGCATCGGTGCGCAGTCCGCTGGTGGCCGCGAGATCGGGTACGCCGAAGCCCGCGGTCCAGATGGTCAGCGCGCTCGGGCGGACGGCGCCGTCGGCGAAGACCACCGCGTCGGGGCGGACTTCGGTCACCACGTCGGATTCCAGCACCGCGACCCGCAGCTTGGCCATCACCTTGGCCACCGATCGGCGGCCCGGCGCGGACAGCGACGGTCCCAGCCGGCCGCCGCAGACCAACGTGACCCTGCGGCCCTGCTCGGCGAGCTCGGTGGCGACCTCGATACCGGTCAGCCCGCCCCCGACCACCGTCACCGGTGCGTCACGGTGTAGCTCGACGAGTGCATCCCGTGCCCGTTGCGCCTGCTCCAACTCCGCTACGGGATAGGCGAATTCGGCGGCGCCGGGCACCGCCGCCGGGACGGCACCGGTACTGCCGACCGCGTAGATGACGTAGTCGTACTCCAGCGCCCGTGCCGACGCCAGTGCCACGGTGCGGGCGACGGTGTCGATGCGGGTCGCGGTGTCGACGACGAGTCGGACGCCCTCGCCGAGCAGCGTGCCGTAGTCGACGCTCGCGTCGTGGTTACCGGCCAGCAACTGGTGCAGGCGGATCCGCTCGACGAATTTCGGGCGGGGGTTGACCAGCGTGATGTCCGGCGTTTCCCCGTCACCGCCGACGAGCAGTTGGTTGGCCGCCAGCGTTCCGGAGTAGCCGCCGCCGATGACGACGACTTTGGCGCGTGCGTTGTGCGTCTTGGATGCGGTGAAATCAGTCATGCCCTCTAGACACCGCGGGGTGGCCGGGCGTGACAGATAGTGATGTGTGTCACACCTGCCATGATCAGACCACGCCGAGGGCCAGCATCGCGTCGGCCACCCGGATGAACCCGGCGATGTTCGCCCCGGCCACGTAGTTGCCCGGTTGGCCGTACTCGTCGGCGGTGACGAGGCAGCGGTTGTGGATGCGGCGCATGATCTGTTCCAGCCGCGTCTCGGTGTCGGCGAACGTCCACGAGTCCCGCGACGCGTTCTGCTGCATCTCCAGTGCGCTGGTGGCGACGCCACCCGCGTTGGCCGCCTTACCCGGTGCGAACGTCACGCCGGCTCCCGCGAAGTGCTTCACCGCGGTGGGCGAGCACGGCATGTTCGCGCCTTCGGCGACGATGCGGCAGCCGTTCTCGATCAGCGCGAGCGCTTCCTCGCCGTTGATCTCGTTCTGCGTGGCGCAGGGGAGCGCGATTTCACACGGCACGTTCCACACGTTGCGGTCCTCGACGAAGTGCGCTCCGCCGCCGCGCATCTCGACGTAGTCGGCCACCCGGCCCCGACGCACCTCCTTGATCTCCTTGAGGATGTCGAGATCGATGCCCTTCTCGTCGACGACATAGCCGCTCGAGTCCGAACAGGCGACCACGATGCCGCCGAGTTCCTCGATCTTCTCGATCGCGTAGATCGCGACATTGCCCGAACCTGACACCACGGTGCGTTTGCCCTCGAAGGTGTCGTTGCGGGCGTGCAGGATCTCGTTGACGAAGAAGACCGTCCCGTAGCCGGTGGCCTCGGTCCGGACCTGCGAACCGCCCCACGTCAACCCCTTGCCGGTGAGGGTGCCGGACTCGTAGCGGTTGGTGATCCGCTTGTACTGCCCGAACAGATAACCGATCTCGCGCATGCCGACGCCGGTGTCACCGGCAGGCACGTCGGTGTATTCACCGAGATGGCGGTACAACTCGGTCATGAACGACTGGCAGAACCGCATCACTTCGTCGTCGGAGCGGCCCTTGGGGTCGAAATCGGCGCCGCCCTTGCCGCCGCCGATCGGCATGCCGGTCAGCGAATTCTTGAAGATCTGTTCGAAGCCAAGGAATTTGACGATGCCGAGGTAGACCGACGGGTGGAAACGCAGGCCGCCCTTGAACGGGCCCAAAGCGGAGTTGAACTCGACGCGGAAGCCGCGGTTGATCTGGACGGTTCCGCGGTCGTCGACCCAGGGCACCCGAAAGATGATCTGGCGTTCCGGTTCGCACAGCCGCCGGATCACTTCGGAGTCGACGTACTCGGGGTGCTTCTCCACCACCGGTCCGAGGCTGTTGAGCACCTCGTACACGGATTGATGGAATTCGCTCTCTCCTGCGTTGCGCCTGGCGACCTCGTCGTAGAGGTCGTGCAATTTCTCGTGTAGTCCGTTCACTTTTCGAGTCACTCAGCCTGGTAGCGGGGGAACACGCCGGCCGGGGCCGGTAGGGCAGTGCCCGGCTCCAGTCGGGTGCTGACAGCGGCGAAGGTCCTTTCGTCGGGGTGCTGGCCGACCAGGTCGAGCAGCTTGGCCATCGTCTCCGGCATCACGGGCTGGCTCAGCAGCGCGGCGATGCGCACCACCTCGAGCGTCGTGTAGAGCACGGTGCCGAAGCGCAGCCGAGCCTCGTCGGTGTCGGTCTTGCGCAGCACCCACGGTTCCTGCGCGGAGAAGTACCGGTTGGCCGCGCCGAGCACGGACCAGATCGCCTCGAGTGCCAGGTGCATGGCCGTCGCGTCGTAGTGGCTGCGCACCCTTTCCAGCAGTGCGTCCGCGGCCGCGAGCAGTTCGAGGTCGTCGGCGCTGAACTCGCCGGGCTGCGGCACGACGCCGTCGAGGTTCTTGGCGACCATCGACAGCGAGCGCTGCGCGAGGTTGCCGAACTCGTTGGCCAGGTCGGCGTTGATGCGGCCGATGATGGCCTCCTCGCTGTAGCTGCCGTCCTGGCCGAACGGCACCTCGCGCAGGAAGAAGTAGCGCACCTGATCCAGGCCGAACGTGTCGACCAGGTTCACCGGGTCGACGACATTGCCGACGGACTTGCTCATCTTCTCGCCGCGGTTGAGCACGAAGCCGTGCACGAAGACCTTCTTGGGCAGCTCGATGCCCGCCGACATCAGGAACGCCGGCCAGTACACGGTGTGGAACCGGATGATGTCCTTACCGATCATGTGCAGATCGGCCGGCCAGAACCGGCGGAACAGTTCCGAGTCGGTGTCGGGGAAGCCGACACCGGTCAGGTAGTTGGTCAGCGCGTCCACCCACACGTACATGACGTGGTCGGGATGACCGGGCACCGGGACGCCCCAGTCGAACGTCGTGCGGGAGATGGAGAGGTCGCGCAGCCCGCCGGAGACGAAGCTGACGACCTCGTTTCGCCGCACCTCGGGTTCGATGAACTCGGGGTGCTCCGCGTAGAGGGCCAGCAGTCGTTCGGCGTACGCAGACAGCCGGAAGAAGTAGGTCTGCTCCTCGGTCCACGTCACCGGGGTGCCGGTCTCGGTGGCCATCCGGATCCCGTCGGGGCCGACGGTCGTCTCGGCCTCGGTGAAGAAGCGTTCGTCGCGTACCGAGTACCAGCCCGAGTAGACGTCGAGGTACACGTCGTCCGCCGCGACCATCCGGCGCCAGATCTCCTTGGACGCCTCGTAGTGGTCGGGGTCGCTGGTGCGGATGAACCGGTCGAACGAGACGTTCAGTTTGTTGTGCAGAGCCTCGAAGACATCCGAGTTGCGGCGCGCCAGCTCGGCGGTGGGGATGCCCTCCGCCGCCGCGGTCTCGGCCATCTTGAGCCCGTGCACATCGGTACCGGTCAGGAAGCGGACGTCGAACCCGTCGAGGCGCTTGAACCGCGCGAGGGCGTCGGTGGCGATGTATTCGTAGGCGTGCCCGACGTGCGGTGCACCGTTCGGATACGCGATCGCTGTGGTGATGTAGTACGGCTCGCTCATTTGAGCTTCACCCTAGAGTGTGGCCGTGAGTTCAAAGCGCGAGCCGCCGCCCCTGCCGGAACGCCTCGCGCCGCTGATCGACGCGCACACCCACCTCGACGCGTGCGGCGCCACCGACGCCGACGACGTGCGTGCGATCCTCGACCGCGCGGGCCAGGCGGGCGTGGGGGCGGTCGTCACCATCGCCGACGACCTGGCGGCGGCCAGGTGGGCGGTGGAGGCGGCCGACTGGGATCCGCGGGTGTACGCGGCGGTGGCGCTGCACCCCACCCGTGCCAACGCGCTCACCGAGGAGGCGCGGACGGTGATCGAGCGACTGGCCGGACATCCGCGGGTGGTCGCCGTCGGCGAGACGGGCATGGACATGTACTGGCCGGGGCGGCTCGAGGGGTGCGCCGAGCCCGGTGAACAGCGGGAGGCGTTCGCCTGGCACATCGACCTGGCCAAGCGGACCGGGAAGCCGCTGATGATCCACAACCGCGACGCCGACGCGGAGGTGCTCGACGTGCTGCGGGCCGAGGGCCCGCCCGAGACTGTGATCTTCCACTGTTTTTCGTCGGGGGTGGAGATGGCGCGGACGTGCGTGGCGGCCGGTTGGGTGCTGAGCCTGTCCGGGACGGTGAGCTTCCGAAACGCCCGTGCGCTGCGGGAAGCCGCTGCGCTGATCCCCCCGGAGCAACTGCTCGTCGAGACCGATGCGCCGTTTCTGACCCCGCACCCGTACCGCGGCGCGCCCAATGAGCCGTACTGCCTGCCCTACACTGTGCGAGCGTTGGCCGACGTCGTCGGCCGGCCTGCGGAGACGATCGCCGAGGAGAGTTCCGCGACCGCGGAGCGGGTGTACGGCCTTCAGAGTTGCTGAACCTAGGCCTGTTCGTTACCGTCTTGTAATCAAATACGGGTTGGCCGCTCTGCTGCCTGTAGTGCCTAGTCGGGGATAGACGACATTTTGAACGCTGTGAACAAACTTCATGAAACGCGCTCGCCGCTGCTGCGGCTCTTGGTCGCTGCGACGTTGCTGGCGTTGATCTTCGCGGGCGGAACCGCGGTTGCCGCACACAAGACGGTGACGTTGTCCGTCGACGGCGCATCGATGACCGTGCCGACGATGAAGACCCGCGTCATCGACGTCGTCACCGAGAACGGCTTCGAGGTCGGGGACCGCGACGACCTCTATCCGGCGGCGGATGCGCCCGTTTCGCAGTCCGAGACGATCGTGCTGCGTCGCAGCAGACCACTGGAGATATCGACCGACGGCGGTGGCACCGAACAGGTGTGGACCACCGCGTCGACGGTTCAGGAGGCGCTGTCTCAGCTGCAGATGACCGACAAGGCGCCCTTGGCGGCGTCGCGTGGTAGCCGTGTCCCGCTCGGCGGGATGTCGCTGCCCGTCGTGAGCCCAAGGACGGTGCAGATCAACGACGGTGGCGCGATCCGCACGGTGCGTCTGGCCGCACCCAACGTCGCCGCGTTGCTCGATGCCGCGGGAATCCCGCTGCAGCAAAGCGATACCGTCGTGCCGGCACCGGCGTCACCCGTCGTCGACGGAATGCAGGTCGCGGTCACCCGGAACCGCATCCACAAGATCACCGAGCGCACCCCGCTCGCCCCGAACAACCAGCGCATCGAGGATGTCACGCTCAACATGAGCCGGCAGATCGTCGAGGACCCGGGCGCTCCCGGCGCTCAGGACGTCACCTTCGCGGTCGCGACGGTCAACGGCGTCGAGACCGGCAGATTGCCAGTAGCCAATGTCGTCGTTTCGCCGGCACGTGACGGTGTGCTAAGGGTCGGCGCGAAGCCCGGTACCGAGGTGCCCCCGGTCTCCAACGGAGCGACCTGGGACGCGCTGTCACGCTGCGAAGCCGGAGGTAATTGGGCCATCAATACCGGCAACGGATATTTCGGTGGCGTCCAATTTGACCAAAACACGTGGGAGCGCAACGGTGGTCTGAGGTATGCTGCGAGGGCGGATCTGGCCACAAGAGAAGAGCAGATCGCGATTGCTGAGGTTACTCGGGCGCGTCAAGGTTGGGGGGCGTGGCCGACCTGTAGCGGGAGGATCGGTGCGTCGTGACAATTCGGCTGCTCGGGCGAACTGAGATACGCCATCTGGCCAAGGCCATGGACTTCAGGCCCCGCAAGTCATTTGGTCAGAACTTCGTCCACGACGCCAACACGGTGCGCCGCATCGTGTCGGCCTCCGGGGTGAACCGTTCCGACCACGTGCTCGAGGTCGGACCCGGCCTGGGTTCGCTGACGTTGGCGCTGCTCGACCGTGGCGCCAAGGTGACCGCCGTCGAGATCGATCCGGTGCTCGCCCGCCAGCTGCCGACGACCATTGCCGATCATTCGCACAGCGAGATCAACCGGTTGCATGTGCTCAACCGCGACATCCTGACGTTCAAGCGCTCCGATCTCGACGAGATGCCGACGGCGCTGGTCGCGAACCTGCCGTACAACGTCGCCGTCCCGGCGCTGCTGCACCTGCTCGCCGAGTTCCCGTCGATCCGCACCGTCATGGTGATGGTGCAGGCGGAGGTCGCCGAGCGCCTCGCCGCCGAACCGGGCGGCAAGGACTACGGCGTGCCCAGCGTGAAGGTGCGGTTCTTCGGAAACGTCCGCCGTTACGGCATGGTGTCGCCGACGGTGTTCTGGCCGATTCCGCGGGTCTACTCCGGCCTGGTGCGCATCGACCGTCACGAGACGTCGCCGTGGCCCACCGATCCGGAGTTCCGCGAGCAGGTGTTCGAGCTCATCGACGTGGCCTTCGCGCAGCGGCGCAAGACGTCGCGCAACGCATTCGCCGAGTGGGCGGGTTCGGGCAACGAGTCGGCCAGCCGGTTGCTTGCCGCCAGCATCGACCCGTCCCGCCGAGGCGAGACGCTGAGCATCGCCGACTTCGTGCGGCTGTTGCAGCGCTCCGAGGATTGGCACGTCACTCCCAAGGCCGCACCCGAGGCGGCCAAGCCGGCCGAGGAACCCGCGGTCGGCACGAAGCAGTCGGAGATCAGCGCGCTCTGAGTCGCTTTCAGAGTCGCTTCCTGGGTCGCTTCCGGTGGCGAGTTCACCCGTTCGGCGTCGCGGCGTTAGTGTCGTTCGATGTCCGCGCGTGACGGGAGTACGGCACCCGAGTGGGTTCCCACCGGGTCGGTCAGTGTCCGGGTTCCGGGCAAGGTCAATCTCTACCTCGAGGTGGGGGACCGCCGCGACGACGGCTACCACGAGCTGACGACGGTCTTCCACGCGGTGTCGCTGCTCGACGAGGTGACGGTCACGACCGCCGACATGTTGTCGCTGGAGCTGTCCGGTGAGGGCGCCGAATCCCTGCCGACCGACGAGCGCAACCTCGCGTGGCGCGCAGCCGAGCTGCTCGCCGAGCACGTCGGCCGCACCCCGGACGTCGCGATCTCGATCGAGAAGACGATCCCGGTCGCGGGCGGGATGGCCGGCGGCAGCGCCGACGCGGCGGCCGTCCTGGTGGCGATGAACGCGCTGTGGGAGCTCGGCGTGCCGCGGCGGGACCTGCACACGCTGGCCGCCGCGCTCGGCAGCGACGTGCCGTTCGCCCTGCACGGCGGCACGGCGCTGGGCACCGGCCGTGGCGAGGAGCTCGCCACGGTGCTGGCGCGCAACACGTTCCACTGGGTGCTGGCGTTCTCCGCGGGCGGGCTGTCCACCAAGAAGGTCTTCGCCGAGATCGACCGGCTGCGCGCCGCCGGGGACAGGCACCTGCCGCCGCGCCTGGAAACCGCCGAACCGGTGCTGGCCGCGCTGGCGTCGGGGGATCCCGCGGAACTGGCGCCGCTGCTCGGCAACGACCTGCAGGCCGCGGCGCTGAGCCTCGACGCGTCGCTGCGCCGCACGCTGCGCGCCGGGGTCGACGCGGGCGCGCTGGCGGGCATCGTGTCGGGCTCGGGCCCCACCTGCGCGTTCCTGTGTCCCTCGGCGGGTGCCGCGGTGGACGTGGGCACCGAGCTCGCGGGCGCGGGTGTATGTCGCACGGTGCGGGTGGCCAGCGGGCCGGTGCAGGGGGCCCGCGTCGTACCGACCCCATCAGCGTCTGTGTAGAAACCCAGCTTCTGTGTGGAACCAGCACGCTGCTTGTTCATCACGAATTGGTGTGACTAATGCCTCAATAGTCGCGTCCGTTTGGCAGTTACTTAAGAGTTGCTTAAGATGAGCGACGGTGAGAGCTAGCGGTCGAGCACTGGACGCGATGAGTTCCCCCACCGGCGACAACGGTGGGCGATGGACTGGATTCGCCCGCGGTTATGGGACATCACCGATTCGAGACACAACCGCTCCCCAAATGTGTGCGCGCCTCCGTGAAAAGGCCTCCCATCAGGCGGAGCATTGCCCACGGGCATACATACCGGGGCAAATGTCGGCGAGGAGGTCGTGGTGAGCAGATTCACCGAGAAGATGTACCGGAATGCCCGCACCACCGGCAGGGGCATGGTCACCGGCGAGCCGTATGAGCCGGTTCGGCACACCTGGGGCGAGGTGCACGAGCGGGCGCGGCGCATCGCCGGTGGGCTCGCCGCAGCCGGAGTCGGTCTCGGTGACGCCGTCGGCGTGCTGGCCGGGTTCCCGGTGGAGATCGCCCCCACCGCCCAGGGTCTGTGGATGCGCGGTGCCAGCCTGACCATGCTGCACCAGCCGACCCCGCGCACCGACCTGGCCATGTGGGCCGACGACACCATGATGGTCATCGGGATGATCGAGGCCAAGGCCGTCATCGTCTCCGAGCCGTTCCTGGTCGCGATCCCGGTCCTCGAGGAAAAGGGCATCAAGGTCCTGACCGTCGGCGACCTGCTGGCCTCCGACCCGATCGATCCCATCGACGTGGGTGAGGACGATCTGGCGCTGATGCAATTAACGAGCGGATCTACTGGTTCACCTAAAGCCGTGCAGATCACCCACCGCAACATCTACTCCAACGCCGAGGCCATGTTCATCGGCGCCCAGTACGACGTCGACACCGACGTCATGGTCAGCTGGCTGCCCTGCTTCCACGACATGGGCATGGTCGGCTTCCTGACCATCCCGATGTACTTCGGCGCCGAGTTGGTCAAGGTCACGCCCATGGACTTCCTGCGGGACACCCTGCTGTGGGCCAAGCTCATCGACAAGTACAAGGGCACCATGACCGCGGCGCCGAACTTCGCCTACGCGTTGTTCGCCAAGCGGCTGCGCCGCCAGGCCAAGCCCGGCGAGTTCGACCTGTCCACGCTGCGGTTCGCGCTGTCCGGCGCGGAGCCCGTCGAACCGGCCGACGTCGAGGACCTGATCGACGCGGGTAAGCCGTTCGGCCTGCGTCCCGAGGCGATCCTGCCGGCCTACGGCATGGCCGAGACCACGCTGGCGGTGTCGTTCTCGCCGTGCGGTGCCGGCCTGGTCGTCGACGAGGTCGACGCCGACCTGCTGGCGGCGCTGCGCCGGGCGGTGCCGTCCTCCAAGGGCAACACCAAGCGGCTGGCCAAGCTGGGCCCGCTGCTGACCGACCTGGAAGCCCGCATCATCGACGACCACGGCAACGTCATGCCTGCGCGTGGGGTCGGCGTCATCGAACTGCGTGGCGAATGCCTGACCCCCGGCTACCTGACCATGGGCGGCTTCATCCCGGCCCAGGACGAGGCCGGCTGGTATGACACCGGCGACCTCGGCTACCTGACCGAGGAGGGCCACGTCGTGGTCTGCGGTCGTGTCAAGGACGTCATCATCATGGCGGGCCGCAACATCTACCCGACAGACATCGAACGCGCGGCAGGCCGCGTCGAAGGGGTGCGGGCCGGCTGCGCGGTCGCGGTCCGCCTGGACGCCGGGCACTCGCGCGAGACCTTCGCCGTCGCCGTCGAGTCCAACGCCTGGGAGGATCCCGTCGAGGTGCGTCGCATCGAGCACCAGGTCGCCCACGAGGTGGTGGCGGAGGTCGACGTGCGCCCCCGCAACGTGGTCGTGCTCGGGCCGGGAAGCATCCCCAAGACGCCGTCGGGCAAGCTGCGGCGCTCGACCTCCGTCTCGCTGGTCACCTAGCCAGTTCCCCGGCGCACCTCAGCGCGAGCGGGCGGGTCTGCACCCGACATGCCGCAGACTCTCGCTACTCCACGCGCGCTCACCGTGCGGGTGGCGATTCGCCCGAGCCCAGCGCGACGGCCGGCAGGTAGTCACCGACCAGGGTTCGGTGCCACCAGCACCGTTCCTCGCGCAACTCCCGCCAGGTCGTGAACCGGTATTCGTACAGCCGCGCCCGGATGCATCGGGGTGGCCCGTGGGGAAACGGATTGTGCCCGAGTAGACGAAGCGTCGCGGCGTCGTTGCGCAGCAGCCGTACCACCAACGGACGGAACCAGTCGCGCGCGTAGGCCGGTGACAGCGCCGCGAACCACATCATCCAGTCCAGGCGCAGGTGGTAGGGCGCCCACTGCCGGGGCATCCGGCGCGGGTCACCGGGTTTTCCCTTGAAGCCGTACTCCTTCCACACCGTCGCCTCGGTGGGTTCCGACTCGTCGGTCCCCTCGATGACCACCTCGTACCGGACCCGCCCGATGGTGCCGAACGCCCCGTAGGTGTTCACCAGATGGAAGGGGTTGAACGACGCGTTCATCCGCTGCCGGCGTCCGAGCATGTTGCGCACGGGCCAGTAGCTCAGGGACACCGTCAGCACCGTGCCTGCGATCACCAGGACGGCGAACCACAGCGGCGGCCCGGGCTGGGCCGGAGGCGCGGACAGCGGCAACACCCGGGCGAACGCGGTCTGGTCGACAGCGCTGAACGCAAGGATGATCGTCAGCCAGTTGAGCCAGGCGAAGTTCCCGGACAGCACCAGCCACACTTGCGTGACGATCACGATCCCCGCTGCCACCGAGGCCACCGGTTGCGGAGCGAACAACGCGAACGGTACGACCAGCTGGGCGACGTGGTTGCCGGCGACCTCGACACGGTGCAGGGGCTTGGGCAGGTGGTGGAAAAACGAACTCAGCGGGCCCGGCATCGGCTGGGTCTCGTGGTGGTAGTCCAGACAGCTCAGATCGCGCCAGCACGGATCGCCACGCATCTTGATCAACCCGGCGCCGAACTCCACGCGGAACAACAGCCAGCGCGCCAGCCACAACGTCAGGACCGGCGGCGCCGTGTCGTCATTGCCCAGCAGCATGGCCAGGAAGCCCGCCTCCAACAACAGCGACTCCCAACCGAAGCCGTACCAGCGCTGCCCGACGTTGACGATCGACAGGTACAGCACCCACAGCGCCAGCCACGCCGACGTGGCCGCCCACAGCGGTACCAGGTCGTCGACGCCGGCGACGAGGGCGGCCGCCAGCGCCGCCCCGCTCCAGCACACGGCGGTGAAGAAGCGGTCGGAGTAGTGGAGATGGAACACGCTCGGGGCGACCCGGAACGCCACCTGGGCGACGAACCGGGGCACCGGCAGCATTCCCTGTTCACCGATCAGCGCGCGGAACTGGCGGGCCGCGCCGACGAACGCGATCAGGTATATCGCCGCCACACCGCGCTGCAGCACCTCCCGGGCCAGCCAGTACCCGGGTGCGTCGAACCAGTCCGCGTGCACGTCTCCAGTAGACGCCGTTGCGGGCCGGGATGGCGGACAAAAGCATTGGTCCGATGTCGGTGTGCGCCTATACCGTCGATGCCATGGAATCCGCGATCGAAGCGATCGACCTGGTGAAGCGTTACGGCCGCGAAACCGCCGTCGACGGTGTCAGCTTCACAGTGCCGCCGGGCACCGTGCTCGGGCTGCTCGGCCCCAACGGGGCGGGCAAGACGACCACGGTGCGGATGATGACCACGCTCACCGAGCCCACCAGCGGCACCGCCCGCGTCGCCGGCTTCGACGTGCGCACCCACCCTGACCAGGTGCGGCGGCACATGGGCCTGACCGGTCAGGTGGCCACCGTCGACGAACTCCTCACCGGGAGCGAGAACATCCGGATGATCGGGGGGCTCTACGGTATCCGGCGCAAAGACCTGCAGAAGCTCGGAAGCCAACTGCTGGAACAGTTCTCGCTCACCGACGCGGCCGAGCGCGTGGTCAAGTCCTACTCCGGTGGGATGCGCCGCCGGTTGGACCTCGCGGTGAGCCTGCTGGCGTCGCCACCGGTGTTGTTCCTCGACGAGCCGACCACCGGGCTGGATCCCCGCAGCCGCAACGAGTTGTGGGAGGTGCTGCGCGGCCTGGTGGCCCAGGGCACCACACTGCTGCTGACCACCCAGTACCTCGAGGAAGCCGATCAGCTCGCCGACAACATCGTCGTGATCGACAGGGGCCGGATCATCGCCCAGGGGTCCCCGATGGAACTCAAGCAGCAGGCGGGGCGCGCCAGTCTCGTGGTCACCGTCGCCGACGCCGCGGACCTGGAGCCCGCCCAGACCCTGCTCGCGCGGACCGGGGCCGAGGTGTTCGTCGACGTCGGTGCCCGCCGGCTCTCCGCCTCGGCCGAAGGTTTGGGCGACATGATCGATGTGGCGGGGTGGTTGCGCGACAGCGGCATCGGCGTGGACGACATCGGGTTGTCCCGCCCCAGCCTCGACGACGTGTTCCTGACGCTCACCGGGCACCGCACCGAAGACACCGAGGAGGTCGAGGTATGACCGCGCTCGACACGACGGCACAAGCGCCCGTCCAGGTCCGACCCGTCCCGACCCACCCGACCAATCTCGTCCAGCAGTCGTGGATCATGGTGAAGCGCAACATGATCCACACCAAGCGGATGCCCGAGATGCTCAGCGACGTCACCGCTCAGCCCATCATGTTCGTGCTGCTGTTCGCGTTCGTCTTCGGGGCATCGATCACCAACACCGGCGGCGCGTCCTACCGGGAGTTCCTGCTGCCGGGCATCCAGGCGCAGACCATCGTGTTCTCGGCGTTCGTGGTCGCCTCGGGAATCACCGCCGACGTCGAGAAGGGGATCATCGACAGGTTCCGGTCGCTGCCGATATCCCGCTCCTCGGTGCTGATCGGCCGGAGCATCGCCAGCGTCATCCACTCGTCGCTGGGCGTGGTCGTGATGGCACTGACCGGCCTGGCCATCGGATGGCGGATCCGCAACAGCATCGGCGAGGCGATCCTGGCGTTCGCCCTTCTGCTGTTGTTCGGCTTCGGGATGATCTGGTTCGGCATCCTCATCGGTTCGTTGATGCGCACCGTGGAAGCGGTCAACGGGGTGATGTTCACCGCGCTGTTCCCCATGACGTTTCTCGCCAACACGTTCGTGCCCACCGAACCGATGCCGCACTGGCTGCGCGTGATCGCCGAATGGAACCCGGTGTCGTCGCTGGCGCAGGCGATGCGGGAACTGTGGGGCAACGGCGGACCGGCTCCCGCGAGCGCTCAACTGCCGCTTCAGCATCCGGTGCTGTCGACGATCCTGTGGTCGCTCGCGTTGACCGCGGTGTTCGCGCCGGTCGCGCTGTACGCCTACCGGCGCCGCACCTCCGGCTAGGGCCGTCGGTGGACCCGGCACGCGCGCGCCCGCACGCGCGCTGAGTATTGTGTACTATACCTAGCATGGTCGAGAAGCTGCCCACACGTCTGGCCGAACACCCCACGGTGCGCACGGTGCGGTCCCGCCCGAAGTCCGAGCCCGTGGTGATCGACGCCGACTGGCTGCGGCAGGTGTGCCTGGATGCGGGCGCCGACGACGTCGGCTTCGCCAGCGTCGCCGACCCCGCGCTGAGTTCGGAACGACCGCACGTCGAGGCGGCCCTGCCCGGCGCCGTGAGCTACATCTCCCTCGTCGTGAGGATGAACCGCGACAACGTGCGATCGAGCGAAAGAAGTATCGCCAACCAGGAGTTCCACCGCAGCGGCGAGATCATGAACGAGGCGGCGCACCGCATCACCCGTGTGCTACAGGACGCAGGCCACCGGGTGGTCAACCCGTCCGCCACCTTCCCGATGGAGATGGATCGCTTCCCCGGTCGAATCTGGGTGGTGGCGCACAAGCCGGTCGCCGTCGCTGCGGGCCTCGGCGCGATGGGCATCCACCGCAACGTGATTCATCCGCGGTTCGGCAACTTCATCCTGCTCGGCACCGTGCTGGTTGCCTCGGAGATCAGCAGTTACGGTGAACCGCTCGACTACTCACCGTGCCTGGAATGCAAGCTGTGCGTGGCGGCGTGCCCCGTCGGTGCGATCAAGAAGAACGGTGACTTCGACTTCATCGCCTGTTCGGTGCACAACTACCGCGAGTTCATGGGCGGCTTCACCGACTGGGCGCAGACCATCGCCGACAGCGAAGATGCCGCCGACTTTCGCTCCCGCGTCAGCGATTCCGAGAACGCGTCGATGTGGCAGAGCCTGTCGTTCAAGGCCAACTACAAGGCCGCCTACTGCCTGGCGGTCTGCCCCGCGGGCGAGGACGTCATCGAGCCGTATCTCGACGACCGCAAGGGCTTCATGGACCTGGTGCTCAAACCGCTGCAGGACAAGGTGGAAACGCTCTACGTGCTGCCGAACTCCGAGGCCGAGGCGCACGCAGTCAAGCGGTACCCGCACAAGCCGGTGAAACGGGTCGACAGCGGAATTCGCGGTGTGTGACCCGGTGGGGCGAAGCCCAGTTGGGCTCAGCCCCAGGCGTGGACGACGTTCTGCGCGGGCTCGAGTCCCTGGGCGATCAGCAACTCCGCCGCGTCGGCGGCCTGCTCGCAGATCGTCGGCACTTCCTTGCGCTCGGTGGCGTTGAAGTTCTCCAGCACGAAGCCGGCGCCCGACATCCGCCCGGGCGGCTTGCCGATGCCGATCCGGATCCGCTGGAAGTCGTTGCTGCCCAACGCCGATGCGACCGAGCGGAGGCCGTTGTGTCCTGCCACCCCGCCCCCTGCCTTGAGCCGGATGCGCCCGAAGTCGATGTCCAGCTCGTCGTGGATCACCACGATGTCGGCCGGGGGCACCGAGTAGAACTTCGCCAGCGGACCCACCTGACGCCCGGACTCGTTCATGTAGACGCGGGGCTTGGCGAGCACCACCGAACGGCCGGCGAGCCGCCCGGTGGCCACCTCGGCGCCAGACTTCTTGTGCACCTTGAACTTCTCGCCGATGCGGTCGGTGAGAATGTCGACCACGATGAAGCCGAGGTTGTGTCGGGTCGTGGCGTAGTTCGGTCCGGGGTTGCCCAGGCCGACCACCAGCAGGGGCCCCCGCCCTTCGGCGGGGGACGGCTCTGCCACGACAGCGGTCCGTTCTGCCCGGACTATTCGGAAGCGGATTCGGATTCCGACTCCGACGCGGCGCCCTCGGAGACTTCCTCGGCGGCGGTCTCCTCGGCGGCAGCCGGACCTTCCTCACCGGCGCCCTCGGCTTCGAGGTCCTCGGCGGTCGGCGCGACGATCACGTTGACGACCAACAGCTCGGGGTCGGACACCAGCGTCACGCCGGAGGGCAGCTCGACGTCGGAGGCGGTGATCTGGGTACCGGCCTGGGCATCCTCCACCGAGACGGTGAACTGTTCGGGGATCGACTGCACGTCGGCCTCGATCTCGATGGTGTTGGTTTCCTGGTTCACCAGTGTGCCGGGGGCGGCGTCGCCCTCGACCACGACGTTGACGTCGACGGTCACCTTCTCGCCGCGGCGCACCACGAGCAGGTCGGCGTGCTGAATGTTGCGCCGGATCGGGTGGATCTCCAGAGCCTTGGTGAGGGCGAGCTGCTCATTGCCGTCGATGTCCAGTGTGAGCACGGCGTTGGTGCCTGCGTGACGCAGCACGGCGGCGAAGTCGCGGCCGTCGAGCTCGAGGTGCTGCGGGTCGGAGCCGTGGCCGTACAGCACCGCGGGAACCTTGCCCTCGCGGCGGGCACGGCGCGAGGCGCCCTTGCCGGTGACGGTGCGGACCTGCGCGGTCAGATTATTGGGGGCGTTCTTCGCCATTTTCGGTGCTCCTGTGCCGGTGATCGGTGTCGGGCACGGCCAGGGGTTGCACACCTAAGAGACGCTGGTTCCCGTCAGATGCTGTTCCCGTCGATAACGGTGGCCTCAGAAATCAGGCTGGAAATCAAGCCACCCTCGCCGTGACGCGTCCGCAAGGGTAGCGCACCTCATGCCGCCGGAGAAAATCTACAGCGGGAACTCGACCCCGGTGAGCTGTTCGGAAAGGGTCCACAGCGCCCTGGCTTTGTCCCGATTACGCGCCAGCGGACTGCGCTGGGCCCGGCCGGTGGGGCCGCGCATCGCGAACCGCGGGCCGATGAAGCTGTCTCCTGGCAGGTTCTGCGAGGCCGCGTAGAGGGTCTGGCAGGCGCCGAAGTCGGCGTCGGTGGCCATCAGCCGGTTGGCTGCGTTCCAGATCGGGGTGCCGAACTTGTTTCCGGTCTGCCCCTGGAGGTTGGTCGCCGAGTACCCGGGATGGGCGGCCACCGCCGTGACGGTGGACCCCGCAGCGTCCAGCCTGCGCTGCAACTCCGTGGTGAACAGCAGGTTGGCGAGCTTCGACTGGCCGTAGGCCGGCCAGGCGAGGTACGGCCGCGACTTCCAGTTGAGGTCCTTGAGGCTGATGTAGCCCAGGAGGTGCATCATCGACGACACGGTGACCACCCGGTCGGTGAGGCGGGGCAGCAGCAGGTTCGTCAGCGCGAAGTGGCCGAGGTGGTTGGTGCCGATCTGGCTCTCGAATCCGTCCGCGGTCTGCGCGTACGGAACCGCCATGATGCCTGCGTTGTTGATCAGCACGTCGACGCCGCTGACGCCGTCGGCGAACTCCCGGACCGAGGCCAGGCTCTGCAGGTCGAGCTTGCGCACCTCCACGTCGCCCGCCATCTGCGCCGCGGCCGCATTGCCCTTGTCGAGGTTGCGCACCGCCAGGATCGTCCTGGCGCCGACGCGGGCCAACTCGCGGGCGGTCACCAGGCCCAGCCCCGAGTTGGCGCCGGTGACGATGACGGTGCGTCCGGCGAAAGAGGGCAGGTCGGCGGCGGTCCAGTCGCTCATGTCCACCACCCTAGTGGGGCCGGACAACACCGCCACCCCGCCGAAACGGCATTCCAGCAGCCAAAGGTCGAGTGCGGACCTGACGGAATGCCGTTTCGGCGGTGATTACTTCGGCACCTCGACGGTGAAGCCGCTGATGATCGTCTCCATGTCCGTCGACTCCTCGGCCGCCTTGTCGGCGTAGCCGGTGACGGTGAACTGGATCAGGTAACGCTGACCACCGGCACCGGGCTTCTGCGGGGCGCCGGTGGCGATGACGATGCGGTTGTAGGTGTGCATCCGGGAGCCGTTGAGGTCGTAGCTGCCCTCGATCATCGACGACGGGAAGCCGCCGAAATCGGTGGCCGACGAGTTGAGCTCGGTGAAGTTCTCCGACATCTCGGCGTCGACGTTGCCGTGGGTGACGGCTTCGCGGGCGTCGAAGTCGCCGTCGAGTTCGAACACCATCAGCATCGCGGTCGGATAGGTGTCGCCCTTGACGATCATCCGGGCGCCCGGGGCGAGGTTGGTGCCCTGGTACGGCGTCCATCCCGGCGGGGTGGGCATCGAGACGGTGAGGTCGGTCAGCTTGTCGAAGACGACGGGCTCGCCGATGACGCCGGCCTTCTCCAGGAATGCGGCGATGGGCACCCGATCCGCATCGGTTGTGGCGGCCGGGGCCGTGGTCGTCGCGCTCGGCGTCGACCACACGGACTGGTAGTCGGGCGCCGCCGTCGCGCAGCCCGCGCAGCCGAGCGCCGCCAGCGCGGCAGCGACCGCCAGCCGTGCTCGAAACGTCACAGAATCTCTCGCACGCTCTCGAGCGGTCGCGCCAGGCGGGTGCCCTTGGGCGTCACCACGAACGGCCGCTCGATCAGGATCGGATTCGCGGCCATCGCGTCGAGCAGTTCGTCGTCGGATGCCGAGGCCAGATCGAGTTCGACGTACAGCGGTTCGCGCTTGCGCACCGCCGCGCGCACCTCGATGCCGGCGTCGTCGATCAGCTCGATCAGCTCGGCGCGTGACGGCGGCGTCTTGAGGTACTGCACGATCTCGGGCTCGATGCCGTTGTCGCGCAACAACTCCAGCGTCTTGCGCGACGTGGAGCACTTCGGGTTGTGATAGATGACGGAGTCGCCACGCTCGGGCATGTCAGGCCGATCCGTCGAAAAGTCCTGTCACCGAACCGTTGTCGAAAACCGCCCGGATGGTGTTCGCCAGCAGTGGGGCGATGGACAGCACGGTGAGCGCAGGGAACATCTTCTCCTCACCGATCGGCAGCGTATTGGTGACGATGACCTCACGGGCGCCGGATTCGGCCAGTCGCTCGCGGGCCGGGTCCGACAGCACACCGTGGGTGGCGGCGATGACGACGTCGGCCGCACCGTCCTGCTTGAGCAGGCGTACCGCCCCGGCGATGGTGCCACCGGTGTCGATCATGTCGTCGGTGAGGATGCAGGTCTTGCCGGCCACGTCGCCGACGACACGGTTGGACTTCACCTGGTTGGGCACCATCGGGTCACGGGTCTTGTGGATGAAGGCCAGCGGGACGCCACCGAGGGAGTCGGCCCACTTCTCGGCGACACGCACCCGGCCGGAATCGGGGGAGACCACCACCATGTCGTGGTTGGAGTAGTTCTCGGCGATGTAGCCGGTCAACAGCTTCTGCGCCCGCATGTGGTCGACGGGCCCGTCGAAGAACCCCTGGATCTGATCGGTGTGCAGGTCGACGGTGACGATCCGGTCGACCCCGGCGGTCTTGAGCAGGTCGGCGACCAGGCGCGCGGAGATGGGCTCACGGCCGCGGTGCTTCTTGTCCTGGCGGGCGTAGGGGTAGAACGGCAGGATCGCGGTGATGCGCTTGGCGCTGCCGCGCTTGAGCGCGTCGATCATCAGCAGCTGTTCCATGAGCCATTGGTTCAGCGGCCACGGGTGGCTCTGCAGCACGAACGCGTCGCACCCGCGCACCGACTCGTCGAAGCGAACGAAGATCTCGCCGTTGGCGAAGTCCCGCGCGGTCTGCGCGGTGACCGGAACGTCGAGCTCCTTGGCGACCTGCTCGGCCAGCTCGGGGTGCGCCCGACCAGAGAAGAGCATCAGGTTCTTGCGGTTGTCGGTCCAGTCGTGACTCACAGGCTGCCCTTGGCGTCGGGGTATCGATACGGGGCCATCGTACGTAGCGCTCACACCCGTACGCTGCCGGGTTACCAGAATGCCAACAAACGGCGACCGGCTGCTACTGGTCGGTAGGTTCCCCGTCCTGCGTGTCGGCGGCGTCGGTAGGAGTCCGGTTCGCCGCGGCTGCCGCGGCCGCCGCAGCGCTGCCGGGCCGCTTCCGCCCCACCCAGCCTTCGATGTTGCGTTGCGGTCCCGCGGACACCGCCAGCGCACCCGGGGGGACGTCCTCGCGGACCACCGTTCCCGCGCCGGTGTATGCGCCGTCCCCGATGGTCACCGGCGCCACGAACATGGTGTCCGACCCGGTGCGGACGTGAGAGCCAATGGTGGTGCGGCGCTTGGTTTCTCCGTCGTAGTTGACGAAGACGCTGGACGCGCCGATGTTGCTGTTCTCGCCGATGTCGGCGTCCCCGACGTAGGTCAGGTGGGGCACTTTGGTGCCGTCGCCGATCGAGGCGTTCTTCGTCTCGACGAATGCGCCGAGTTTGCCCGCGACGCCCAGCACCGTGCCCGGCCGCAGGTAGGTGAAGGGGCCGACGACGGCGTCGTCACCGATCACCGACGACGTGCCGTGGGTGCGGACCACCTCGGCGCCGTCGCCGACGGTGACGTCGGTCAGGGTGGTGTCCGGCCCGATCTGGCAGCGGCCGCCGATACGCGCGGCGCCCAGCAGCTGGGTGCCGGGGTGCACGACGGTGTCGCGGCCGATGGAGACGTCGACGTCGATCCACGTCGACGCGGGGTCGATGATCGTCACGCCCGCGCGCTGATGCCCGGCGACGATGCGGCGGTTGAGTTCGGCGCCCAGCTCGGCCAGTTGGACGCGGTCGTTGACGCCGGTGACCAGCGCGGTGTCGTCGACATGCTGGGCCCGCACGATGCGCCCGTCGGAACGCACGATCGAGATGACGTCGGTCAGGTAGAGCTCGTGTTGCGCATTGTCCGAGCGCAGCCGGCCCAGCGCCGAGCGCAGCGCCCCGATGTCGAAGGCATACACACCGGCGTTGACCTCGGTGATCGCCCGCTGTGAGGGGCTGGCGTCGGTCTGCTCCACGATGCCCATCACCGCCCCGTCCTGGGTGCGCAGGATCCGCCCGTAGCCGGTCGGGTCCGCCAACGTCGTGGTCAGCACCCTCGCGACGGCCGACTCGGCGCTGTGCGCGGCGATCAGGTCGGCCAGCGTGTCGGCGTCCAGCAGCGGCACGTCGCCCGAGGTCACGACCACAATGCCGTCGAAATCGGGTGGCAGGGCCGACAGCCCGCACTCCGCCGCGTGCCCGGTGCCCTGCTGCTGCTCCTGGACGGCGATCTCCACCGACTGACCCAGCTTGTGGCCGATCTCCAGGGCCGCGGGTGCGACGCGCTCGCGGTCGCGCCCCACGACCACCACCAGGTGCCGCGGCGCGACCTTCGCCACCGCGTGCAGGCAGTGCGCCAGCATGCTGCGACCGCCGAGGGTGTGCAGCACTTTCGGGGTGTCGGACTTCATCCGGGTGCCGGCACCCGCCGCCAGGACCAGGACCGCGGCTTCACGCATAGATGTCCTCGCTAATGCTCCGTCGCCAGGACTCGAACCTGAACTATCTGAACCAAAATCAGAGGTGCTGCCGATTACACCACGACGGACTGATCACCCAGAGACTCTAGTCCAAGCCGACGTGAGGCTTACCCTGACAACCGTGGCTGGGCCTGAGAAGGAAATGCGTGCACCGCGCGCCAGAATGACCGGCAGCGAACGTCGCCAGCAGTTGGTCGAGATCGCCAAGTCGCTGTTCGCCGAGCGTGGCTTCGACGGCACCTCGATCGAGGAGATCGCACTGCGGGCCAACGTGTCCAAACCCGTGGTCTACGAACACTTCGGCGGCAAGGAGGGGCTTTACGCCGTCGTGGTCGACCGCGAGATGTCGGCCCTGCTGGACGGGATCACGGCTTCGCTGACCAAGAACCGTTCCCGGGTGCGGATCGAACGGGTCGCGCTGGCGTTGCTGACCTACGTCGAGGAGCGCACCGACGGCTTCCGCATCCTGATCCGCGATTCGCCGGCGAGCATCACCTCGGGCACCTACTCGACGCTGCTCAACGACGCGGTCAGCCAGGTGGCCTCGATCCTGGCGGGTGACTTCTCCCGCCGCGGGCTCGATCCCGACCTGGCCCCGCTGTACGCGCAGGCGCTCGTCGGCTCGGTGTCGATGGCCGCGCAGTGGTGGCTCGACGTGCGCGAGCCCAAGAAAGAGGTGGTGGCCGCGCATCTGGTCAACCTGTGCTGGAACGGGCTCACCCACCTCGAGTCCGACCCGGTGCTGCACCAGGAGTAGCGCTGCGCACCGGTTTTGTGCGGTGTTCAGGTGTCGTCGCCCAGTGCCGCAACCACTCCGGCGGATGCCTACGATGGACGGATCATGACCGCATCGGGGACGATCGACGTCCACACCCCGATCGCGGGCCTTGTCGACCTGGCGCTTCGTGACCCCTCCCTGCAGGAGATGGTCCGTCGTGCCGCCGAGCGGCCCGCCGATCTCGCCCTTGTCGGCCCGGCCAGCGCCCGGGTCTACGTCGCGTCCGCACTCGCCACGCCGGCCGAAGCGGGTCCGCTGCTGGTCGTCAGCGCCACCGGTCGCGAGGCCGACGATCTGACCGAGGAGCTGCGCGGCGTGTTCGGGGACGCCGTGGCGATGTTCCCGTCGTGGGAGACGCTGCCGCACGAGCGACTCTCACCCGGCGTCGACACCGTCGGTGCGCGGCTGATGCTGCTGCGCCGCCTCGCCCACCCCGACGACAGCCGGCTCGGCCCCCCGCTGCGGATCGTCGTCACCACCGCGCGGTCGCTGCTGCAACCGATGGCCCAGCGCCCCGGTGACACCGCGGACATGGAACCGGTCTCGCTGACCGTCGGCGCCGAGATCGAGTTCGACTCCCTCGTCGCGCGGCTCGTCGACCTGGCGTACACGCGCGTCGACATGGTCGGCAAGCGCGGCGAGTTCGCGGTGCGCGGCGGCATCCTCGACATCTTCCCGCCGACCGCCGAGCATCCCGTGCGCATCGAGTTCTGGGGTGACGAGGTCTCGGAGATGCGGATGTTCGCCGTCGCCGACCAGCGGTCCATCCCCGAGATCGACATCGACTCGATGATCGCGGTGCCGTGCCGGGAGCTGCTGCTCACCGCCGAGGTCCGTGACCGCGCGGCTGTGTTGTCCGCCGAGCATCCGGTGCTCGAGAACAGCGTGCCGGGAAGCGTGCCCGACATGCTGGCCAAGCTGGCGGAGGGCATCCCGGTCGACGGCATGGAGGCGCTGCTTCCCCTGCTGCGCCCCGCCGACCTGGCTCAGCTGTCGGATCACCTGCCCGCGGGCACGCCGGTGCTGATCTGCGATCCGGAGAAGGTGCGGACCCGCGCGTCCGACCTGATCAAGACGGGGCGGGAGTTCCTCGAGGCGTCGTGGTCGACGGCGGCCGTGGGCGGGGACGTGCCCATCGACATCGAGGCGCTGGGCGTGTCGGGGTTCATCGGGTTCGACGACGCGCGGGCCGCCGCCCGCGCCGGCGGGCACCCGTGGTGGACCCTGAGCCAGCTCGACGCCGGGGCAGGCGAGGCGTTCCGGCTCGACATCCGGCCTGCGCCCTCGGCGCGCAGCCAGCAGCACACCGTGGAGGAGATCTTCGCGATGCTGCGCGCCCACGTGGCCACCGGTGGGCACGCGGTGGTCGTCACCCCCGGCGCCGGAACCGCGATGCGCGTCGTCGAGCAACTGGCCGAAGCCGACACTCCCGCAACGATGTTGGAGCCCGGCTCCGCGCCGAAGGAGGGCGTGGTCGGGGTGATCAAGGGTCCGCTGCACGACGGTGTGGTGATCCCCGGCGCCAACCTCGTGGTGATCACCGAGACCGACCTCACCGGCAACCGCACCACCGCCACCGAGGGCAAGCGGTTGGCGGCCAAGCGGCGCAACGTCGTCGACCCGCTCGCGCTGACCGCGGGCGACCTCGTGGTGCACGACCAGCACGGCATCGGCAAGTTCGTCGAGATGACCGAGCGCGTCATCGGCGGCGCCCGCCGCGAGTATCTGGTGCTGGAGTACGCGTCGGCGAAGCGCGGGGGTGGCACCGACAAGTTGTACGTGCCGATGGACTCGCTCGATCAACTGTCCCGCTACGTCGGCGGGGAGGCCCCGACCCTGTCCCGGCTCGGCGGAAGCGACTGGGCGAACACGAAGACCAAGGCGCGCAGGGCGGTCCGTGAGATCGCCGCCGAGTTGGTGACGCTGTACGCCAAACGGCAGGCCTCACCCGGGCACGCGTTCAGCCCCGACAGCCCGTGGCAGACGGAGATGGAGGACGCGTTCGGGTTCACCGAGACCGTCGACCAGATGACCGCCATCACCGAGGTCAAGTCCGACATGGAGAAGGCGGTCCCGATGGACCGGGTGATCTGCGGCGACGTCGGCTACGGCAAGACCGAGATCGCGGTGCGGGCGGCGTTCAAGGCCGTGCAGGACGGCAAGCAGGTCGCGGTGCTGGTGCCGACGACGCTGCTGGCCGACCAGCATCTGCAGACGTTCACGGCGCGCATGGCCGGTTTCCCCGTCACGGTGAAGGGCCTGTCGCGGTTCACCGACCCGGCGCAGTCCCGCGCGACGCTCGAGGGGATGAAGGACGGCTCCGTCGACATCGTCATCGGCACCCACCGGCTTCTGCAGACCGGGGTGACGTGGAAGGACCTCGGCCTGGTCGTCGTCGACGAGGAGCAGCGGTTCGGCGTCGAGCACAAGGAGCACATCAAGTCGATGCGCACCCACGTCGACGTATTGACGATGAGCGCGACGCCGATCCCGCGCACGTTGGAGATGAGCCTCGCGGGCATCCGCGAGATGTCGACGATCCTGACGCCGCCCGAGGAGCGCTACCCGGTGCTGACCTACGTCGGTCCGCACGACGACAAACAGGTCGCCGCGGCGCTGCGCCGCGAGATGCTGCGCGACGGGCAGGCGTTCTACATCCACAACCGGGTGCGCACCATCGACCAGGCCGCGGCGAAGGTGCAGGCGCTGGTACCCGAGGCGCGTGTCATCGTCGCCCACGGGCAGATGCCCGAAGAGCAACTCGAACGCACCGTCGAGGGCTTCTGGAATCGCGAATACGACGTCCTGGTCTGCACGACGATCGTCGAGACCGGACTGGACATCTCCAACGCCAACACGTTGATCGTGGAGCGCGCCGACACGTTCGGCCTCTCGCAGCTGCACCAGCTTCGTGGCCGGGTCGGGCGTTCGCGTGAAAGGGGTTACGCCTACTTCCTGTACCCGCCCGAGGTTCCGCTGACCGAGACGGCCTACGACCGGCTCGCGACGATCGCCCAGAACAACGAGCTGGGTGCGGGTATGGCCGTCGCGATGAAGGACCTCGAGATCCGCGGTGCCGGAAATGTGTTGGGCGCCGAGCAGTCCGGTCACGTCGCGGGCGTCGGCTTCGACCTCTACGTGCGGCTGGTCGGCGAGGCCGTGGAGGCCTATCGAGCGGCAGCTGACGGGAAAACCGTTGCCGCCGCCCCGGAGCCGAAGGACGTCCGGATCGACCTGCCGGTCGACGCGCATCTGCCGCCGGACTACATCGGCAGTGACCGGCTACGGCTGGAGGCCTACCGTCGGCTTGCCGCGGCGTCCGACGACGGCGCGGTCGACTCCGTCATCGAGGAACTCGTCGACCGGTACGGCCCGCTGCCGGAACCGGCGCAGCGGTTGGTCGCGGTCGCGCGGCTGCGGTTGTTGGCGCGCGCGCACGGTGTCACCGAGATCGGGGCGGTGTCGGCGTCGACGGTCAAGATGTCCCCGCTGACGTTGCCGGACTCCGCGCAGCTGCGGCTCAAGCGGCTCTATGCCGGCGCGAACTACCGTGCCACCACGTCCACCGTGCAGGTGCCGATCCCGCGGGCGGGCAGTGGGGTGGGCGCGCCGCGGATCCGCGATCTCGAACTGGTGGTGTTCGTGGCAGGGTTACTGCTGGCCATCGACGGGAAACCGCAGGAAGAAGTTGATATAACCAAGTTCGGAGGTACTCCTAGCCAATGAACGATATGAGTTAGACATGAGCTGGAGCCGATGACGGTCGTCCTGGTCGACCCACGCCGCCCGTCGCTGATCCCTGTCGAGGCGATCGAACTGCTGGCCGGTGACATCCAGTACACCGAGGAATTGCCGATCAAGGTGCCGTGGTCGCTGCCGTCGGCGCGCCCGGCCTACGAAGGTGAGGCCGCCGCGGTGCTGCTGTCGTCGGATGCCGATCATCCCTCGGTGGCGGCGCGGATCGCGGCGGGGGAGCGGGTCATCGCGGTGCCCGCACCGCAACCCGGTGAGCGTCTGGTGGACGCGGTCGCGCTGATGGACAAATTGCGCACCGCAGGCCCGTGGGAGAGCCAGCAGACCCACGACTCGCTGCGGCGGTACCTGCTGGAGGAGACCTACGAACTGTTCGACGCGGTGCACGGGGGCGACCTCTCCGAGCTGCGCGACGAACTCGGAGATGTGCTGCTGCAGGTGCTCTTTCACGCGCGCATCGCCGAGGATGCGCCCGAGAACGCGTTCGGAATCGATGATGTGGCCGACGCGCTGGTGCGCAAGCTCGGCAACCGGGTGCCCGCGGTGCTGGCCGGTGAGTCGATCACGTTGGAGGACCAGCTCGCTCAGTGGGAGCAGCGCAAGGCCTTGGAAAAACGGGTGAAAGCCTCCGCCTCGGTGATGGATGACATTCCCACCGGGCAGCCGTCGTTGGCGTTGGCGCAGAAGGTGCTCGCCCGAGCCGCCACCGCCGGAGTCCCCGACGACCTGATCCCCGAAGCGGTCACGACGATCACGGTGTCCGCCGAGGTTGATGCCGAGAATGCCTTGCGCTCAGCGGTTCTGGAGTTCATGGACGACGTGCGGGCCGCCGAGCGGTCGGTGGCCGCGGCCAGGCGTGGTGCCGAGGTGGCCGAGGAACTCGACGACGCGCCGCTGGAGTCGATCAGCGAGGACGAATGGCGCGCCCACTGGCCGGGCGCGGTCGCGCCCATCACCGAGGACGTCGAGCCCGAGGACGTCGAGCGCCGCGCCTAGTTTCGCGCCGAGATCCACGTTTTGCAGAGCTCTACTCGCACTTCGTCTGCAAAAGGTGGATTTGGGCGCGCTGGCGACGCCCAGACCCGTCAGTCGAAGATCGTCGAACCCCAGAACGTCGACCTGTCTCCCTCGGGAACTCCCGGTGGGCACGCGAACACCGCTGAACTCGTCGGTAGCACATACTCGTTCATCGCGTCGTTGCGGGAGATCTCGTTCTGCATCGGGACGAACTGCGTGACCGGGTTGCGCACGAACGCGATGAAGAACAGCCCCGCGTCGAGGTGCCCGAATCCGTCCGAGCCGTCGGTGAAGTTGTAGCCGCGACGCAGGATCTCGATGCCGCCCAGGTGTTCGGGGGAGACCAGCCGCACGTGGGCCAGCGGATCGATCAGCGGTTCGTCCTTGTCGTTGACGAGATCGAAGTTCAGCTCCTCGAACTCGTCGGTCAGCCCCATGGGCGCGCCGCTGCCCTTCTGCCTGCCGATGACCCGTTCCTGCTCGAGCAGCGTGGTGCGGTCCCACTGCTCGATGCGCATCCGGATGCGGCGTGCCACCAGGTACGTCCCGCCGGTGAGCCACACGGGGCCGTCGCCGTCGGCGACCCACACGAAGTCGTTGAGCTTGGTGTTCTCGTCGGAGCGCAGGTTGGCCGTTCCGTCCTTGAACCCGAACAGGTTTCGCGGGGTGGTCTGCTCGCGCGTGGTCGAGGACGTGCGACCGAAACCCAGCTGGGAGTAGCGCACCGCGGCGGTGCCGAAGCCGATGCGCGCGAGGTTGCGGATCGCGTGGACCGCGACCTGCGGATCGTTGGCGCACGCCTGCACGACGATGTCGCCGCCGCTCTTGGCGGGATCGATCGACTCATTGGGGAACTTGGGCAGATCGACGAGTTCGGCGGGCTTCTTGTCGGCGATGCCGAAGCGGTCGACCCCGTCCTTGACGAAGAACGACGGTCCGAACCCGATGGTCAGCGTCAGCTGTGACGGGGGCAGTCCGAGCGCCTCACCGGTGTCCGACGGTGGGGAGTAGGGGTTCTGGCCGGTGGACCCGTTGGGGAACGCCTCCTTGCCCTGCGTCATCCGTTCGGCCATCTCGGTCCAGTCGGCCAGCATCTTGATGACGTCGTCACGGCTGTCGGTGGTGACGTCGAACGTCGCGAAGTGCATCCGGTCCTGGGCCTCGGTGACGATGCCCGCCTGATGCGCACCGCGGAACGGCACGGCGGTGTGGAGATGGTCGGTCGTGCTGGCGGCGGAGGCCCGACCGGCCAGCGCTCCCGCGCCGGCCGCGCCGACCACCGCCGCCGTGGCCCCCGCCGCGCCGAACAGCTTGCGCCGGCTCAGGCCGGATCGCTGCTCGGGCTGCGACGAGGGTTGCGGCGAACCCGCTGCGTTACTGGGGGGCGATGACACCTTGCACCTGGCTGACTTCCTTGCTGAGCGCGTCGATGGCGCGCGAGAGTTCCTGTCGTTCCGGCTCGGTGACCTTGTCGTAGAGGACGAATCCGTCGCCCTCGCGGTAGCGCTCCAGCAGGGCCTCGACCTCTTCGAAGCGCTGATCGACGCGCTGGCCCAGATCCGGGTTGCGCTCGTCGAGGATCGGCCGCACCGAGGCCACCGCGGTCTGCGATCCCTGCAGGTTGGCGTTGAAGTCCCACAGGTCGGTGTGGCTGAAGATGTCCTCTTCGCCGGAGATCTTGCTGGTGGAGATCTCGTCGAGCAGTCCCTGGGCGCCGCCGGCGATCTGCGTGGAGTCGACGGTGAAGTCGGGCGCCTTCACACCGTCGTTGAGCTCCTTGACATCGGCCACCAGTTGGTCGGCGAGCGCGTTGGCATCGGGCTGCAACCCGGTGACCCACAGCTGCTTCTCCAGTGCGTGGAAGCCGGTCCACTTCTGGCCGGGCTCCAGGTCGGCTTCACGGAGGTCGATGCGCGGGTCGAGGTCGTTGGGGAATGACTCTGCGACCGGCTCGATGCGCTCGAAGTACACCCGCGACGTCGGGTACTGCGCCTTGGCCGCCTCGACGTCGCCGGCCTTGACGGCGGCGACGAACGACTCGACCGCAGGCACCAGGGCGTCGCTCTGGGACACCACGTACCGCTTGTAGTTGTCGGCGGCTTCCTTGAACTTGCCCTCGGTGTCGATCTGCAGCTCTTCGCCGGTGACGGTGAATTCGCCGCGGAGGCCGTCGCCGATCATGCCCGGCTTGCACGCCGTCGTGTAGGTGCCCGGCTGGGTGAGCTGCACGATGAGCTTGCGCTGTAGTCCGGGGGAGATGTTCTCGACCTCACCCATCACCCTCTCACCCGCGCTGTAGACGTAGAACTCGGTGACCTTGGTGCCGTTGTTGGTGATCACGAAGGTGTTCGCGCCGGTCGTGCCCTCGGTGCCGGACAGCGTGCACTCGGTGTCGGAGGCCTCGACCGTGATCTCGGCGGGAGCACCCGCACCGTCTTCGGCGGAGGTGGACTCGTTCTCCTTGGCCTGGCAGCTGGTCAGTGCCAGGGCTGCCAGTGCCGCTGCGAGTGCCGCGGCGGAGGGGTGAACCTTCACGTGGTGGACCTTTCGGGTGATGGATTGGGTGTTGTCGTGGTTGGTGTCGAGTGCGGGGACGAAGTGGTCGGACGCAGGAACAGCGTGAGCACGATGACCAGGTAGGCCGACCAGCCGAGGAGCTGGAGCACGGTCGGGGTGGGCGTGACGTTGAAGATGCCCTGGATGACCTCGCCGTACCAGGACGACCAGCTGAACCAGGTGCTGACGTCGAAAGCCTTGTCGGCCAGGCCCGGCAGCCATCCGACCGTCTGCAGCGCGCCGACGCCGTAGGACAGGATGCCGGCGGCGACGACGATGAGGAACACGCCCGTGTAGGAGAAGAACTTCCCGAGGTTGATGCTCAGCGCACCGCGGTACATGCCGTAGGCGATGGCACCGGCGACGAGAACCCCGGTGATGAGCCCGATCAGCGGCCAGGAGG
The DNA here is from genome assembly GCF_025821625.1 of Mycolicibacterium pyrenivorans. Taxonomy (GTDB): domain Bacteria; phylum Actinomycetota; class Actinomycetes; order Mycobacteriales; family Mycobacteriaceae; genus Mycobacterium; species Mycobacterium pyrenivorans. The sequence continues at coordinate 33,578 of NZ_JACKSH010000018.1, read as the reverse complement.
TCTGGGCCTCGGCGTAGCCGACCATGAACAGTGCGGTCTCGACGCCCTCACGGCCGACGGCCAGGAACGCCAGCAGGGTGACCGCCGCGGGGCCGGTCTCCAGCGCCCGCGACATGCCGCTGCGCAGCTCGCCCGACATCGACGCGGCCGCCTTCTTCATCCACAGCACCATGGTCGTGACGATGGCGACCGCGATGAGCGAGGCCACCCCGGCGATGGCCTCCGCGGCGAGCCCGGTGATCGTGTTCTCACCCACCTGGATGGCGAGGAAGACGATCACCGTCATCGCGACGGCCGTGCCCACACCCAGCCACACCCACTTCAGTGCGTCCCGGCGTTCGGATTTGACCAGGAAGGCGACCAGGATCGACACGACGATCGCGGCCTCGAGGCCTTCGCGCAGGCCGATCAGACCGCTTCCGAACAGCTGGGACGAGATGTCGGGCGCGGCAGCGTGCAGCGTGACCGTGAAGTCGGTGGCCGCGAACATCGATGAGTCCTCGCTAGCTGAATCCGGGCACATAGCATTGGCTGTCCAAAGTGAGGTGTGGCTCACCTCATTCGGTGCACAGTGAATGTACACCCCGCTCCTGCGGCCCGGGATGAGTCTTTAGTCCCGAGCCGCGTGGGAACATGGGCTAGAACCAGAGTGGGTTGGGGAGTTTGGTGACGCGGGTGCGTTGGCTGCAGGCCATAGCGGTGATCGGCGCGACAGCGCTGCTCTTGGCTGCCAGCTGTTCATGGCAGCTGGGGACGCCGATCCCGGAGGGCGTGCCGCCGCCTGCCGGCGCTGCGGTGCCGCAGATCGACACGTATGCCCGCGGCCGGCCCGCTGACCAGCTGCGCGAGTGGGCCGCCGAACGTGCGCCCGCCCTCGGAATCCCGGCGACGGCGCTGGAGGCCTACGCCTATGCCGCCCGGGTCGCCGAGGTGGAGAATCCCGACTGTCACCTGGCCTGGACGACGCTGGCGGGCATCGGCCAGGTGGAAAGCCACCACGGCACCTACCGCGGCGCGACCATCGCCCCCAACGGGGACATCTCGCCCCCGATCCGGGGTGTCCTGCTGGACGGAACCAACGGCAACCTCGAGATCATGGACCACGACTCGGTCAGCCACGACCCGGCCGTCGAAAACAAGGGCGACGAGCCGTTCGCGCGCGCCATGGGGCCGATGCAGTTCATCCCGGAGACGTGGCGGCTCTACGGCGTCGACGCGAACAACGACCGCGCAGTCGACGTGGACAACATCGACGACGCGGCGCTTTCGGCGGCGGGATATCTGTGCTGGCGCGGAAAAGACCTGGCCACGCCGCGGGGCTGGATGGAGGCGCTGCGTGCGTACAACCACTCCGAGCAGTACGCCCGGACGGTGCGGGACTGGGCGACGGCCTACGCCGACGGACATGCGCTCTGAGCACACCCGGGGCGGGCCCACGCTCTAGGCTCAAGGCCGAGTCCGTTTTCGAGCCCGCCTGAGGGCCCTTCTGTTCCACAGACCAAGGAGGCAACAGTGCCCATCATCGAGCAGGTCGGAGCCCGCGAGATTCTCGACTCCCGGGGAAACCCGACGGTCGAGGTGGAGGTGGGCCTGCTGGACGGCACCGTTGCCCGTGCCGCCGTCCCGTCGGGCGCGTCGACAGGCGAGCACGAGGCCGTCGAGCTTCGTGACGGCGGGTCCCGCTACCTCGGCAAGGGTGTGCAGAAGGCCGTCGAGGCGGTGCTCGACGAGATCGCCCCGGCAGTGATCGGGTTGGGCGCCGACGAGCAGCGGCTGGTCGATCAGGCGCTGCTGGACCTCGACGGCACCCCCGACAAGTCGAGGTTGGGCGCCAACGCCATCCTCGGTGTCTCGTTGGCGGTGGCCAAGGCCGCGGCGCAGTCGGCCGAGCTGCCGCTGTTCCGTTACCTCGGCGGGCCCAACGCGCACATCCTGCCGGTGCCGATGATGAACATCATCAACGGCGGCGCGCACGCCGACACCGGGGTCGACGTCCAGGAGTTCATGATCGCCCCGATCGGCGCCCCTAATTTCAAGGAGGCGCTGCGCTGGGGTGCGGAGGTGTATCACGCGCTCAAGTCGGTGCTGAAGAAGCAGGGCCTGGCCACCGGCCTGGGCGACGAGGGCGGATTCGCACCCGATCTGCAGAGCAGCAAGGCCGCGCTGGACCTGATCGGCTCGGCGATCGAGTCGGCCGGGTTCTCCGTGGGCAGTGACGTCGCGCTCGCGCTCGACGTCGCGGCGACCGAGTTCCACACCGAGGGCACCGGCTACGCCTTCGAGAAGCAGACGCTCACCGCCGAGCAGATGACTGCTTACTACGAGGAGCTGATCGGTGCCTACCCGCTGGTGTCCATCGAGGACCCGCTGTCGGAGGACGACTGGGACGGCTGGGTCGCGCTGACCACCGCCATCGGCGACAAGGTGCAGATCGTCGGCGACGACCTGTTCGTCACCAACCCGGAACGCCTCGAGGACGGCATCGAGAAGGGCGCGGCCAACGCGCTGCTGGTGAAGGTGAACCAGATCGGCACCCTGACCGAGACACTCGACGCGGTGTCCCTGGCCCACAACAGCGGCTATCGCACGATGATGAGCCACCGCTCTGGTGAGACCGAGGACACCACCATCGCCGATCTCGCGGTCGCCGTCGGCAGTGGCCAGATCAAGACCGGAGCCCCGGCCCGCAGCGAGCGCGTCGCCAAGTACAACCAGCTGCTCCGCATCGAGGAGGAACTCGGCGACGCCGCCCGCTACGCGGGGGACCTGGCCTTCCCGCGATTCACGCTGGAGACCAAATAGCCCGTGCCCGAAGCGAAACGACCCGATCCCAGGCGGCGCTCGCCGGCGTCCCGGCCAGGCAAGGCCGGTAAGGCAGGCAAGTCCGCCGATGCCGGGCGGGCCAAGCCGCGGGCGATCGCGCCGACGCGACGCAGCGAGGGGCGTCCGGGTAAGGAGGTCGCCAGGGTCACCGACGACTCGGGCGCCCCCGCCGGCTCCGGTGCCGTCGACGGTCCTGCCGACGACATCGCCGGCGGTTCGATTCGGGATTCCATCGCGGCGGCGGCGGAACGGGCCTCCGAGCAGCGCTTCGGGTCGGCCGCACGGCGGGCGGCGATCCTGGCTGCCGTGGTCTGTGTGCTGACCCTGACGATCGCCGGGCCGGTTCGGACGTACTTCGCGCAGCGTACCGAGATGAAGCAGCTCCAGGCCGCCGAAACCCAACTGCGCGAACAGATCGCCGAGCTCGAGCAACAGAAGGACAAGCTGGCCGACCCGGTGTACATCGCGGCGCAGGCCCGTGAACGGCTGGGCTTCGTGATGCCGGGGGAGATCCCGTACCAGGTGCAGCTTCCTCCCGGGGCGGCGGTGCCAGGCGCGCCGTCTGAGGAGCAGGCCGCGGTGAACAGCGGCGACCCGTGGTACACGTCGCTGTGGCACACCATCGCCGATGCGCCGCATGGCATTTCGCCGACCGCACCGCCGAGCCCGCCGGGCGCACCCGGCGCCCCGGAACCCGTCGCGCCCAGCGCGCCCCCGCCCGGTGGTTGAGCCCCCCGATCTCGAGGCCGTCGCGCGGCAGTTGGGCCGGGAGCCCCGCGGCGTGCTCGAGATCGCCTACCGATGCCCCAACGGCGAACCCGCGGTGGTGAAGACGGCGCCGAAACTGCCTGACGGAACACCGTTTCCGACCCTGTACTATCTGACCCACCCGGTGCTGACGGCGGCGGCGAGCCGGCTGGAATCCTCGGGGATGATGCGGGACATGACCGATCGCCTCGCGCAGGATCCAGATTTGGCCGCGGCCTACCGTCGCGCACATGAGTCGTACCTGGCGGAGCGCGATGCGATCGAACCGCTCGGCACGACGTTCTCCGGCGGCGGGATGCCCGATCGGGTCAAGTGTCTGCACGTGGTGATTGCCCATTCATTGGCGAAGGGACCGGGTGTGAACCCATTCGGTGACGAAGCATTGGCGGTATTGGCGTCAGAACCCGGCATGGCCGGGATCCTGGACAGGAAGCGGTGGACGTGATCGACGAACGCATCAAAAGGGTTGCGGCCGTCGACTGCGGCACCAACTCGATCCGGTTGCTCATCGCCGACGTCGCCGATGGCAGGGTGACCGATGTGCACCGCGAGATGCGCATCGTGCGCCTGGGCCAGGGGGTGGACGCGACCGGGGAGTTCGCCCCGGATGCGCTGGCGCGCACCCACGGTGCGCTGTCGGACTACGCCGAGTTGATGCGCAGCCATGACGTCGCCGCTGTCCGGATGGTCGCGACGTCGGCGGCCCGCGATGTGTCCAACCGGGACGCGTTCTTCGCGATGACCTCCGAGGTGCTCGGCACCGTGGTGCCCGGGGCGGTCGCGGAGGTGATCACCGGCGCCGACGAGGCGGCGCTGTCCTTCCACGGGGCGGTCGGTGAGTTGGACTCCGCCGCAGCGCCTTTCGTGGTCGTCGACCTCGGTGGCGGGTCCACCGAGGTGGTACTCGGTGCCGAGGATTCCGATGAGGTGGTGGCAGGCTACTCCGCCGACATCGGTTGTGTGCGCCTCACCGAGCGCTGCCTGCACTCCGATCCGCCGACCGACGACGAGATCGCCGCCGCGCGGGCCGTCGTCCGCGAGGCCCTCGCGGAGGCCTTGCGACTGGTGCCGGTCGAGCGGGCCCACACCTGGGTGGGAGTGGCGGGCACGATGACGACGCTGGCCGCCCTCGCGCACAACATGACCACCTACGACTCCGACGCCATCCATCTGTCCCGGGTCGGCTTCGGCGATCTGGCGCAGGTGTGCGCGGATCTGCTGGCGATGACCCGTCAGCAGCGGGCCGCGCTCGGGCCCATGCACGAGGGCCGTGTCGATGTCATCGGCGGCGGGGCGATCATCGTGCAGGAGTTGGCGGCGGTGCTGGGGGAGCGGGCCGGCATCGACGAACTGGTGGTCAGCGAGCACGACATCCTCGACGGCATCGCGTTGTCGATCGCCTAGGTCGCTTCCCCCGCGGTGCTCGGGCGTTGTCGCACCCGGGAGCGGCGTTTGGTCGGGTCGTGCTGGCCACCGAGGGTGACCGCCAGAAGCAGCATCACCCCGCCCAGTCCTATGTGCAGCAAGTTGTCGGCGGTGTTGAGGGGAATGACGTGCGCGTCGCTGCCGCGTTCGACGAACGCCCCGTAGAGCCACAGCGCCACATAGATCACGCCGGCACCCAACAGGTAGGCGCGCGCACCCGCGTAGGACCGGGCCAGCGGGAAGCCCACGAGGCCGATCACCACGTGGACGAGATTGAGCAGGGCCGATACCGCGAACGTCCCGAAGAGCATGGCTCCGGAACGTTGTCCGGCCCAGGTGAGCTGGTCGAGATGGGTGGTGACGCCGGGGAGGAACCCCAGCACGCCGATCGCCGCCAACGCCGTTGCCATGATCATCGCTGCGCCCTGAACCGCCATGTATTTCGGCGCGGACATGTTGCCCTCCTTCGACGCCGAGTTATTGACGTGCGTGTTGAGGAGATACCCAGGCGCGGCCGGAAGTGAACATCAGGTCAGGGACGAAGGATCGGTGCGAGCGCGTCGAGCACGGCTGGGTCCTCGATGGTCGACGGCACAGGCTCGTCGCGGCCCGCCGCGAGCGCGCGCATCGTCTTGCGCAGGATCTTGCCCGACCTGGTCTTCGGCAGCGCCGGCACGATGTCGACGAGCTTGAGCGACGCGACCGCGCCGATCTCGTCGCGCACCAACTGCACGAGCTCGTCGGCGAGTCCCTCGGTCGGTGCGCCGGCCTTCACGACGACGAGGCCGCGCGGTGCCTGGCCCTTGATCTCGTCGGCGATCCCGATCACCGCGCACTCGGCCACCGACGGGTGGGTGGCGAGCACTTCTTCGATCGCGCCCGTCGACAGCCGGTGTCCGGCGACGTTGATGACGTCGTCGATGCGGCCCATGACGAACAGGTAGCCGTCCTCGTCGAAGCGGCCACCGTCGCCGGTCAGGTAGAAGCCCGGGTGCTCGGACAGGTAGGACGCCTGAAACCGGTCCTCGGCATGCCACAGCGTGGGCAATGTGCCCGGCGGCAGGGGCAGCCGAATGCAGATCGCACCCTCCTGCCCGATGTCGCATCCGTACCCGTCGTCGTGCAGGATGTGCACGTCGTATCCCGGCATCGGGACGGTGGGCGAGCCTGGCTTGAGTGGAAGTTGTTCGGTGCCCATGGGATTGGCGGCGATCGGCCACCCGGTCTCGGTCTGCCACCAGTGGTCGATGACGGGGATGCCGAGCTTCTCGGAAGCCCAGTGGTAGGTGTCGGGGTCGAGTCGTTCGCCGGCCAGGAACAGGTATTTCAGTCCCGACAGGTCGTACTCGGCCAGGTACTTGCCTTCCGGGTCCTCTTTGCGGATGGCCCGGATCGCCGTCGGCGCGGTGAACAGCGCCTTCACGCCGTGCTCGGCGGCCACGCGCCAGAATGCGCCCGGGTCAGGGGTGCCGACGGGCTTTCCCTCGTAGAGCACCGTGGTGGCGCCCAGAAGCAGCGGCGCGTACACGATGTAGGAGTGGCCGACCACCCAGCCCACGTCGGAGGCCGCCCAGAACACGTCGCCGGGTGCGATGTCGTAGATGTGGCGCATGCTCCACATCAACGCGACCGCGTGCCCTCCGTTGTCGCGGACGATGCCCTTCGGTTTCCCGGTGGTGCCCGAGGTGTAGAGCACGTAGAGCGGGTCGGTCGCGGCGACGGGCACGGCGTCGGCGGGCGTCGCGCTCGCCAGCACGTCCTCCCAGTCGAGGTCACGTCCCTCGATGAGGTCGCAGCGGAGCCGATCCCGTTGCACCACAACACAATGCCGGGGCGGATGGGACGACATCGCGATGGCGCCGTCGAGCATCGGCTTGTACTCGATCACCCGTGACGGCTCGATCCCGCAGGACGCGGACACGATCACCGCCGGGCGGACGTCGTCGATGCGCACCGCAAGTTCATGGGGCGCGAACCCGCCGAACACCACCGAATGAACCGCGCCCAGCCGGGCGCACGCCAGCATGGCGATGACGGCTTCGGGGATCATCGGCATGTAGATGACGACGCGGTCCCCCTTGCCGACGCCGAGGTCGCGCAGCGCACCCGCGAACCGCGCGGTGTGGTCGAGCAGTTCGGCGTAGGTGTAGGTGCGCTTGGTGTCGGTCACCGCGGAGTCGTAGATGAGCGCGGGCTGCTCGGCGCGCCCGCTCTCCACATGGCGGTCCAGCGCGTTGGCGCAGGTGTTGAGTTCGGCGTCGGGGAACCAGCGATAGAACGGCGGGTTGCCGTCGTCGAGGATGCGCTGCGGAGGCTTCGTCCAGGTGACGTCCTTGGCGGCGTCGGCCCAGAAGGTGGCTGGATCGTTGATGCTGGCGTCGAAGAGGTCGCGATACCCGGACATGAAAGAACCGTAAACCCTGCCGATTACTCTCAGGGGCATGACGAACGAACCCCCGCCGATTGACGAGGTGCGCAGGAGCTTTGTGACCGCCCGCGGGGTGCGATTCCACGTGACCGAGGCCGGTCCGGTGGACGGGCGGCCGGTGCTGGCGCTGCACGGCTGGCCGCAGCATCACTGGGTGTATCGGGATCTGCTGGCCGACCCGCCCCCCGGGTTGCGCATCATCGCCCCCGACCTGCCCGGCTACGGCTGGTCCGGCCCGCCGCCGCACCGGTGGGCGAAGGAGGACGTCGTCAGCGATCTGGTGGCGCTGATGGACGCCATGGGTCTGGACCGGGTGCTGCTCGTCGGTCACGACTGGGGCGGCTTCATCGGCCACCTGCTGACCCTGCGGGTGCCCGAGCGGATCGACGGCTACCTCGCACTGAACATCGCCCACCCGTGGGTGCCGCCGAAGGTGATGGCCCGGCACGCGTGGCGGTTCCTGATGTATCAGCCGCTGATCGCCATCGCGGGGGTGCCGGTGCAGACCCGCACCTCGTTCCTCGACCGTGCGTACCGGTCGGCCTCGGAGCTGGACCCGCAGACCGCCCGCGTGTACACCGACCGGTTCCGCGATCCGGTGGTCGCCCGCACCGCGCGCGACACCTACCGAACGTTCCTGTTCCGCGAGATCCCGAAGCTGTCGCGCGCCGGGGAGCGGCGGCGTGCGACGGTGCCGATCCGGGTCCTGTTCGGCAGGAACGACACCGCGATCGCCCCCGAACTGGCGGCGGCCGAGACCGCGAAAGCCGATGACTACACGGTCGAGTTCGTGGACTCCGGCCACTTCATCATCGATGAGCGTCCAGACCTGGTGCGCGCCAAGCTGATAGCACTTGCCGAAGAGACCGCACCTAAGTAGCGCCGTAAGGCGTCACGGCTGGAAGCGGTAGCCCATCCCGGCCTCGGTGAGCAGGTGCACCGGATGTGACGGGTCTGCTTCGAGCTTGCGACGCAGCTGCGCGAGATACACGCGCAGGTAGTGGGTCTCCTTGGCATAGGCCGGGCCCCACACCTCTTTGAGCAGTTCTTCGCGGCCGACGAGCTTGCCGCGGTTGCGTACCAGCATCTCGAGCATGCCCCATTCGGTCGGCGTGAGGTGCACCTCCGCGCCGTTGCGGGTGACCTTCTTCGCGGACAGGTCGACGGTGAACGATGATGTTTCGACGACGGGCTCGTCGGTGTCCGCGGCGACTGCGGCCCGGCGTACCGCGGCGCGCAGCCGGGCCAGGAACTCGTCCATGCCAAAGGGTTTGGTGACGTAGTCGTCGGCGCCGGCGTCGAGCGCCTCGACCTTGTCGGCGGAGTCGCTGCGCGCGGACAGCACGATGACGGGGGCCGAGAGCCAGCCCCGCAGCCCGGCGAGGACCTCGATGCCGGACATGTCGGGCAGGCCGAGGTCGAGCACCACCACGTCGGGACGGTGCGTCGCGGCCGAACGTAACGCGTCGGCGCCGGTGGCGGCCGTGTCCACCTGGTAGCCGCGGACCGAGAGGTTGATCCTCAAGGCCCGCAGGATCTGTGGTTCGTCGTCGATGACGAGCACGCGGGTCTTCGGCGATGTCGGGGTCACTGTCCACCGGTGTCCGGTGGTGCGGCGAGGTCGATCTCGATCGTCAGCCCGCCGCCGGGGGTGTCGGTGGACGCGATGGTGCCGCCCATCGCTTCGACGAAGCCGCGGGCGACCGACAGGCCGAGGCCGATGCCGGTGCTGGTGTCGCGGTCGCCGAGACGCTGGAAAGGCGCGAACAGTTGATCGCCGGCGCCGCGCGCGATTCCGGGTCCCTCGTCGGCGACGGTGATCAGTACCCGGTCGCCCAGTCGCCCCGCATTGACCCGTACGGGGCTGTGCTGCGAATAGCGCAAGGCGTTGTCGATGACGTTGGCCAGCACCCGCTCGAGCAGTCCACTGTCGGCCATCACCACCGCGTCGTTGACCTCGATCTTCACCCGCTCGATGGTGTCACGGCCGGCACCCTTGGTGCCGGAACCCAGTCCGAGGAGAGCCCGGGGCACCGCCTCTTCCAGGTAGACGCGGCGCAGCTGCGGACGTACCACGCCGGCGGCCAGCCGCGACGAATCCAGCAGATTGCCGACCAGGGCGGTCAGCTGATCGATCGACTCCTCGACCGTTGCCAGCAGTTCTGCGGTGTCCTCGGGCGAGAAGCCGATGTCGCCACTGCGCAGGCTGGATACGGCGGCCTTGGCGGCCGCGAGCGGTGTGCGGAGATCATGGCTGACCGCCGAGAGCAGGGACCGGCGGAGTTCGTCGGCCCGGGCGATCGCCTCGGCCTTGCCGGCTTCCTCGGTCAGCTCCTTCTGCCTGACCAATCCGGCGGCCTGGTTGGCCACTGCGCCGAGGACGCGGCGGTCGCGGGCGGCGAGCTTGCGTCCGGACATCAGCAGCCAGAAGTCCTCGGGTTCGCCCTCGGAGCCGACCTCGATCGCGGTGTCGGCGGCGTCGGCGGTCACACAGGGTTCGGCCCCTGAGCACCCGACGATCCCGCCACCGTGAGCGACGCCGCGTACCAGGCTGACGGACCGCTGTGAGTACGCCTCGCGGATCTTCTCCAGCAAGGTGTTCAGGTCGGCTCCGCGCAACACCGATCCTGCGAACAGGGCCAGCAGCTCGGCCTCTCGCGCCGCTTCCCGCGCCTCCCTGGCCCGGTTCGCGGCCCCGTCGACGAGGGCGGCGACCGCGACGGCGACCACCAGCAGCACCACGATGGTGATCGCGCTGTCGGGTTCGGAGATGGTGAACGTGTACCGCGGTTCGGTGAGGAAGTAGTTGAGCAGCACACCGGACAGCACCGCCGACAGTGCCGCGGGTGCGACGCCTCCGAGCAGAGCGACCACCAGGACGCCGATGAAGAACAGGGCGCTCTCGCCGCCGATGCCGAGGAAGCTGTCGAGCAGCAGCACGGTGACCGCGCCGATGGCTGTGGGGACGAGGACGGCCGCCAGCCAGGAGACGGCGTGACGTTGCCGCGGAGAAACCCTGGCCCACAGGGAATCCCCACCGGCCTGCTCGTGGGTCACCATGTGGACGTCGATCCTGCCCGAGCACTGCACGACGGTCGCGCCGATGCCCTCGTCGAAGATCCGGGCCCACCGGGACCGCCGTGACGTGCCGAGAACCAACTGGGTGGCGTTCATCTCCCGCGCGAAATCCAGGAGGGCGGTGGGCACGTCGTCACCGACGACGGTGTGCAGCGTCGCGCCCAGCGATGCGGCCAGCTGGCGCACCTTATCCATTCCCGCGCCCGATCTGGGGACTGCGGAGATCCCGGCCAGGCCGTCGCCGCGCACCACGTGGACGACCATCAACTCCGCGCTGGATTTCGACGCGATCCGGGATGCCCTGCGCACCAGGGTTTCCGACTCGGGTCCGCCGGTGACGGCGACGACGACGCGTTCGCGTGCCTCCCAGGTGTCGGTGATCTTGTTGTCGGCGCGGTATTTCTCCAATGCGGCGTCGACCTGGTCGGCCAGCCACAGCAGCGCCAGCTCACGCAGCGCGGTCAGGTTGCCGCGCCGGAAGTAGTTGGACAGTGCCGCGTCGACACGCTCGGGAGCGTAGACGTTGCCGTGAGCGAGCCTGCGACGCAACGCCTCCGGGGTGATGTCGACCAACTCGACCTGGTCGGCCGCCCGCACGACCTCGTCAGGCACCTTCTCCTGCTGCTCGATGCCGGTGATCTGGGTGACGACGTCGTTGAGGCTTTCCAGGTGCTGGACGTTGACGGTGGTGATGACGGTGATGCCTGCGGCGAGCAGTTCCTCGATGTCCTGCCAGCGTTTGGGGTTTCGGCTGCCCGGTGTGTTGGTGTGCGCGAGTTCGTCGACCAGCACCACCTGCGGGTGGCGCCGCAGCACCGCCTCGACGTCCAGTTCGGCGAAGGTGCGGCCGCGGTACTCGATGAGTTTGGGGGGCACGACCTCGATGCCGTCGAACAGCTCGGCCGTCTTCTTCCGGCCGTGTGTCTCGACCACCGCGGCGACCACATCGGTGCCGCGTTCCAGCCGGCGGTGCGCCTCACCGAGCATCGCGTACGTCTTGCCGACGCCCGGTGCCGCGCCGAGGTAGATGCGCAGCTCACCGCGCTTGCCACCGTGGTCGGAGGGGCTCACCTTGCCATCATCCCCCGTCGAGGGCCAGGTTGACCTCGACGACATTGACCCGGGGTTCGCCCAGGAATCCCAGCGTGCGCCCTTCGGTGTGCGCGGCGACGGCGGCGCGCACCTGCTCGTCGCTGATGCCGCGGGCCCGGGCCACCCGGTCGATCTGCATCCCGGCGTAGGCGACCGAGATGTGCGGGTCCAGACCGCTGCCTGCGGCGGTGACGGCGTCGGCGGGCACCGGGGGTTCGGACGGCGCCGCCCCGCGGATCGGCACGATCTGCCCGACGCCGTAGTCCTGGTCAGTCCTGGCGCACTCGACGCGCACCCCGTCGTAGCTGTCCAGGAACGGTTTGGTCGTCGTGGCGCACGGTTCGTTGAGGCTGACCACCCGGGTGGGCCGGACAACGTTGCCGCCGGCGTCGCGTGGGCCGATCACCGACAGCACGGCGCCGACGCCGCTGTCGGTGCAGAACGGCCGCGCCCCACTGACGCCGTCGAGGTCACCCGCGGCGGCGCTTCGTGCGCACACCTGGGTCAGCAGGCTCGGCTTGGCTTCGCCCGGATTGTCGGCACCGCCGACGGGCGCGTCGACGATGCTCTCCGGGCCGAGGTTGCTTGCGCTGGTGGCCATCGGGTCATGTCCGTCACCGGCCGCCGAGGGTCTGCTCTGGAAGTACTGCGGCAGTGGGCTGCCGTCGGCGTCGGTGAACGACTGGCCGATCAGGCTGCTGCCCACCGGTTTCCCGTCGGCTTCGATGAGGGAGCCGGCGGCGTTGTCGGAGAGGCCGGGAAGTTGGGCCACCAGCCAGATGAGCAGCGGGTAGGCGAATCCGAGGAGCACGGTGAAGACCAGCAGGGCGCGCAGAGCGGCCCAGTGTCGGCGGGCCATATTGGAGAGGTTCATCGCTCACATTCCCGGGATGAGTTGGACGATCAGGTCGATCAGCTTGATGCCGATGAACGGGGCGACGAGGCCGCCGAGCCCGTAGATCGCGAGGTTGCGGCTCAACAGCTTTGACGCTCCGGCCGGGGTGTAGCGCACGCCGCGCAGGGCCAGTGGGATCAGGGCGATGATCACCGCCGCGTTGAACACGACCGCGGACAGGATGGCTGACTGCGGGCTGTGCAGCCGCATGACGTTGAGCAGGTCGAGGCCGGGGAACAGGCCGACGAACAGGGCGGGGATGATCGCGAAGTACTTGGCGATGTCGTTGGCGATGGAGAACGTCGTCAGCGCGCCGCGGGTGATGAGCAACTGCTTGCCGATCTCGACGATCTCGATCAGCTTGGTGGGGTCGGAGTCCAGGTCGACCATGTTGCCGGCCTCCTTGGCCGCCGTGGTCCCCGAGTTCATCGCGACACCGACGTCGGCCTGGGCCAGGGCGGGTGCGTCGTTGGTGCCATCGCCGGTCATCGCGACCAGCTTGCCGCCGGCCTGTTCCTTCTTGATCAGCGCCATCTTGTCTTCCGGGGTGGCCTCGGCGAGGAAGTCGTCGACCCCGGCCTCCTCGGCGATCGCCTTGGCGGTCAACGGGTTGTCGCCGGTGATCATCACGGTGCGGATGCCCATGCGGCGCATCTCGTCGAAGCGTTCCCGCATGCCCTGCTTGACGACGTCCTTGAGGTGAATGACGCCGAGCACCAGGGCTTTCCCGTCACGGACCTCGCCGACGGCCAGCGGTGTGCCGCCGGCGGCGGAGATCCCGTCGACGATGTCGCCGAGCTCGGTGGGCACCTGCCCGCCCTCGGAGCGGATCCACTCGGCGATCGACCCGGCCGCCCCTTTGCGCAGTCGGTGACCGTCGAGGTCCACTCCGGACATCCTTGTGGTGGCCGAGAACTCGACCCAGTGGGCGTGGGCGAGTTCGCCGGGTGTGCGGGCGCGCAACCCGTAGCGCTGTTTGGCGAACACGACGATCGAGCGGCCTTCCGGGGTCTCGTCGGCGAGGCTGGACAGTTGCGCGGCGTCGGCGAGCGCCTCGGGTGTCACGCCGGTCAGCGGGACGAAGTCGGCGGCCTGCCGGTTGCCGAGGGTGATGGTGCCGGTCTTGTCGAGCAGCAGGGTGTTGACGTCGCCGGCGGCTTCGACGGCGCGCCCGGACATGGCCAGCACGTTGCGTTGCACCAGCCGGTCCATGCCCGCGATGCCGATGGCGCTCAGCAGCGCGCCGATGGTGGTCGGGATGAGGCAGACCAGCAGCGCGACCATGACGATGCCGGTGACGCCATCGCCGTTGAGCGCCAGGCTGTCCGGGACGCCGGGGTTGTCGGCCTTCGAGTAGATCGCCAATGGCTGCAGCGTGGCGACGGCGAAGACGAAGATGATGGTCAGCGACGCCAGCAGGATGTTCAGCGCGATCTCGTTGGGCGTCTTCTGCCGGTTGGCGCCCTCGACCAGGGCGATCATCCGGTCGATGAAGCTGTCGCCGGGTTTCTGGGTGATCCGCACGACGATCCGGTCGGAGAGCACGGTGGTGCCGCCGGTGACTGCGGACCGGTCGCCGCCGGACTCGCGGATCACCGGTGCGGACTCACCGGTGATGGCCGACTCATCCACTGAGGCAATGCCTTCGACGACGTCACCGTCGCCGGGGATGGTCTGTCCGGCCTCGACGACGACGATGTCGCCCTGCTGCAGCAGCGGTGCGGCGACCTGCTCCTCGCGAGCGGGCGCCCCCGGCTGCCAGCCGACGAGCCGGCGCGCCGTGGTGTCCGACTTGGTCTTGCGCAGTGTTGCGGCCTGGGCCTTTCCACGTCCCTCGGCCACTGCTTCGGCAAGGTTGGCGAACACCACCGTCAACCACAGCCAGGCCACGACCAGCCAGGCGAACCAGGACGGGTCGAGCAGCGCCAGCACTGTGCTCCACGCCGCACCCACCTCCACGATGAACATCACCGGGTTGCGCCACAGCGTGCGTGGGTCCAGTTTGCGCACCGCGCCGGGCAGCGAGGCCCACAGCATCTTGGGATCCAGTAGTCCGCCCCCGAGCCTGCGGGCCGGTTCGGCGTTCGCGGCTGGGCGTTCAGTGGTTTCGTCGGTGGTGATCGACATCAGTGGATTCCCTCGGCAAGGGGCCCGAGCGCGAGCATGGGCAGGAACGTCAGCGCGACCAGGACCACCGTCACGCCGGCGACCATGGCGACGAACTGCGGTCGGTGGGTGGGCAGGGTTCCGATGGAATCCGGGGTCTTGCCCTGTCTGGCCAGCGCGCCGGCCAGCGCGAGCGCGAAGATGATCGGCAGGAACCGGCCGAAGAGCATCGCCAGGCCCAGCGCCGTGTTGAACCAGGTGGTGTCGACGCTGATTCCGGCGAACGCCGACCCGTTGTTGTTGCCCGCCGAGGTGAACGCATACAACATCTCAGACAGGCCGTGCGGCCCGGTGTTGAGCATCGCGGCGCGTCCCCTACTGGCGTGTGGGCCCAGGCCGGGCATCGCCATCGCCACTGCCGTGCCGGTCAGCACGATCAGCGGGGTGATCAGGAAATACGTCGCCGCGAGCTTGATTTCACGCGGCGTGATCTTCTTGCCGAGATACTCCGGAGTGCGGCCCACCATGAGGCCGGCCACGAACACCGTGATGATCGCCAGGATCAACATGCCGTACAGGCCCGAACCGACACCGCCGGGAGCCACCTCCCCGAGCTGCATGTTGAACAGCGCCATCATGCCGCCGAGGCTGGTGTAGGAGTCGTGGAACGAGTCGACGGCTCCGGTGGAGGTCAGCGTGGTGGCCGAGGCGAACACCGCGGAGTTGGCGACGCCGAAGCGCTGCTCGACACCTTCCATCGAGGCGCCGACAGCCGTCGGGACCGTCCCGTGATGCTGCAGCTGAAAGAACATCATCAGGCTGACGCTGACGGTGGCGATCAACGCCATCACCGCCACGATCGCGTAACCCTGCCTACGGCTTTCGACCATCCGGCCGAACGTCCGCGGCAGCGAGAAGCTGATCACCAACAGCAGAAAGATCTCGACCCAGTTGGTCCACGTCGTCGGGTTCTCGAACGGATGCGCCGAGTTGACGTTGAAGAACCCGCCGCCGTTGGTGCCGAGTTCCTTGATGACCTCCTGGCTGGCGACCGGGCCACCGGGGATGGTCTGCTGGGCGCCGGCGATCGTGGTGACCACCTGGTCGTGCAGGCCGAAGTTCTGGATGACACCACCCGAGACGAGGATGACGGCGCCGATCACCGACAGCGGCAACAGGATTCGCAGGCCACCACGCACCAGGTCGACCCAGAAGTTGCCAAGATCGCCGGTGCTGCGCCGGGCCAGCCCGCGGACGAACGCGACCGCGACCGCCATGCCGACTGCGGCGGAGACGAAGTTCTGCACCGTCAGCCCGGCCATCTGGACGAGGTGACCTTGGGTCGACTCCCCGGAGTAGGCCTGCCAGTTGGTGTTCGTCACGAAGCTGACCGCGGTGTTCCAGGCCAGCGCGGGTGTCATCTCGGTGGCGGGATCGCTCAGGTGTAGCGGCAGTTCGCCTTGCACCAGCTGCAGGGTGAACAGGAACACGATGCCGACCGCCGAAAACGCCAGCACGCTGCGGGCGTATGCGCCCCAGGTCTGTTCGGCCTCCGGATCGGCGCCGATGAGCCGGTAGATCAGGCGTTCGGCGCGGGAGTCCTCGGCGCTCGTGTACACCCGGTACATGTAGTCGCCGAGCGGCACATGCACCGCTGCCAGCGCGACGACGAGGGAGGCGAGGAACAGAATCCCCGCCGTGGTGGTGCCCATCAGAACCGCTCCGGGAACAGCAGCGCGGCGACCAGGAACCCGGCGATCAGGACCGCCAGCGCCAGGCCGACGAGGTTCTGGATCACAGGTTCTCGACCCACTTCTGAAGCACGCCGAGCGCGGCGAAGACCGCCACCGTCAGCGCGAGGTACACGACCACAGACGTCACCGCTATCAGCACTCCCTAGCTTGTTCGCACCCGTCCGACGTCGTCGGCTATGCGGCGAACGTATGCCGGGTTCGGGGGTGTTCAGCTGGGCGTTGACGGTTTCTTGACGACCGGGAGGGGTGTTTTTACGGCGTCCTTGCGAAGGAGGCCGGAGAGCTGCGGAGGACTCAGTGGGGGGCGACGACGCCGGCGGCGCGGGCGCTGTCCAGCATCCGATCCCAGGCGCGTTCCCCGGTGACGATCAGGACCAGGGCGCCGGCGACCGCGACCGACGAGGCGGCCCAGGAGGCCCACACCGACTGGCTGCCGGCCAGGCTCAGCAGCATGGCTCCGGCGGTGAGCGCCAGGACGGCCGCCAGTGCCGCCCGCAGCGAATCGCGGGAGGTCTCGAGACCAACCCGATGCCGTGTGACGGTCATGACTCCACGGTGCGACCGCTGTCTGAGAGACTGCTCATCGATAGCTGTGGAATCCCTATGATTTTGAACTCCGTCCGCGCCGGGCACCGCAGGTGGGAGGATCGCCTCGTGGGTGTGGAGGGGCCCGGCGACGGCCCACGGTTGCGAAATGAGACCGATACCGAACGGCTGGACCGCAACTGGGCCAGCCTGCTTCAGGAACTGCGCGTCGTGCAGACCGGCGTGCAGCTATTGACCGGTTTCCTGCTGACGTTGCCGTTCCAGCCGCGCTTCGACATGCTCGACGCTCCCATGAAGATCGTGTACCTGGTGACGGTGAGTTCGGCGGTGGTGTCGACCGCTCTGCTGGTCGCCCCGGTCGCGATGCACCGGCTGCTGTTCCGGCGCCACCTGCTGGACAAGGTGGTGACCGCCGCCCACCGATTCGCGTACGCCGGGGTGCTGCTGCTCGGGGTCGCGGTGACGGGGATGACGGTCATCATCTTCGAGGTCGTCGCGGGACGGACCGCCGCCCTCATCGCCGGCGGCTGTGCGCTGGTGCTGTTCGCGGCATTCTGGCTGGTGCTGCCGTTGACCATGCGCGACGGGGGGCGTCACCCGCCTCCGCCGTGAGCGCGACGCCGGTATCTGAGGAACAGGTAGTCGTCGTAGGAGACCAGCACATGGTGCAGCCGCAACCCTGCCGGCGCCGGTAGGCCACTGGGCATGCCCCGGCCGAGGGGCTGAGACCCGGCCAGCTGCGGCGCCAACGTCACGCACAGCTCGTCGACCAGGTCGGCGGCCACCAATTCGTCGAGCAGCGTCGGCCCGCCCTCACACAGCACGCGGCGAAGCCCGAGGCTGTGCAGCCGCGCCAGTGCCTCGGCGATGTCCACGGCGTCCTCCCCGCAGGTGAGCACCTGGCATGGGGTCTCGCGGAACGCCGTGTTCTCGCGCGCGCTGCGGGCACTGGTGATCAGGATCGGGGGCGTCGCTCCGAACATGGTCTCGGGCAGCTGCCCGGACGCCGAGACGACCGCGATCGGCGGCGGTTCCTCGGAAAGCCCCAGGGCGACGCGCTGGGCGCGGTGGTCGGGGCGCAGCCGGACGGGTCCGTACCGTTCGGCGCGCGCCGTTCCGGCCCCGACCAGCACGACGTCGGCGTAGGCCCGCAGCGCCACCAGCAGCCGCTGATCGGCGGGACACGACAGTGGTCCGGCGCGACCCTGGAACCCGGCGGCGCCGTCGGCGCTGAAGATCATGTTGGCGCGCAGTCCCTCGGGCGCCGGCCGATAGCCGTGATCTTCGACCGCGGCGCCCGCGTCGAGGCGGCCCAACTCCGTCACGGATCGTGCCCGGGTTCGATGTCACGGACGTCGGAGAACGTGAGGAGCTGGCCGAGCTCGTCGGGGGCGCTGCCGGCCACCGGCTCGAGGAGGTGACCGACGTGGTCGCCCACATCGAACCGATGGGTGATCTTGCCGACGAACCAGGCCTGCGCGCCGTCCAGGATCGGCATGCCCTCGGGGCCGGTGTGCCAGGCGCACTCGGCGAACTTGTCGGTGGTGTCCCCGGTCTCACCGCCGAACAGCCGGGCCAGAGGCAGTTCGCGCCGGGGGAGGACGTGGACGGCCAGATGGGTGGCGTCCCCGGCGACCGTGAAGGTGTGATTGCGGCGGGACAGCCCGACCAGGAACCGGGGCGGGTGGATGCTGGTCTGTGAACTGAATCCGACAAGACATCCCGACCGTTGTCCGCCTGCGGCGGTGGTGACCACCATCATCGGGTAGTCGAGCATGGACACCAGGCTTTCGAACGCGGCGCTTCCCTCTGTCAGGTCCTCAGCCATGGCGCAACGGCCCGTGTTTCGGGGCGAGCAATGAGCTCGGCATTTTCGGTGAACCTTCCCGGGGAGTTCGGTCGTCGGGCACTTCCGTACGCCATTGTCGCTTCCGTACGGCATTGTCGCGGCCGTGCTGGCGATACCCGCGGTCGGGTCGGCGGAAACTGCGAACGGTCGGAAACGGGAAAGCCCACGGTGAGAGCGGGTTTGGTAAGAGACGAGTGGGGCACCCTACAGAACGTGAGTCAAATGTAGGAGGTTAGCGATGCCGAATGCGTCGATCAGGAGCGAGAAGATGTACGCGGGGCGCGCCGGGACGTCGGCCGTGTCCAACTCCACTCGTAATGGCGGCAGGGCGACCGCGCGACGCGTTGACACCGGTTCGTACTACGACTGGAGTGTCAGCCAACTCAAGAAGCGCGCCAAGGAACTCGGCATGTCGGGATACTCCACCTTGACGAAGGAAGACCTCATCTTCAGACTGCGCTACTGCTGATTTCGGGGGTATTTGCTGTGTCGGTAACCGCTTTTCAGGATCTGGCTCTGGCCGACCGTGACCGCGACTGGGACGGTGGGGCGGCCGAAAAACGGGTCCGCTCTTGGTCAGACGCCAACGAGGCACCCAACGAGAAGTACCGCGACGCCCACGTGTGGTACGACAATGACAAAAAGGACAACTTCACCGCGTACAAGTTGCTGATCGCCGACGTGGTCGACGGCGAACTGCGTGCTGTTCCGCGAGGGGTGATGGCGGCAGCGGCGGTGATGCAGGGCTCGCGCGGTGGGGTCGACCTACCCGAGAACGACATCGACCGCGTGAAAAGCCACCTCGCCAAGTACTACAAGAAGATGGGTGACACCCCTCCGTGGGAGGGTGACTGAGCTCAGCTGTCCTGGCTGCGCGCCTCGGCGCCGGATTCCTCTGCGTCGATGTCGTCGTCGGATCCGGTGCGGCCGACGTAGTCACCGTCCTCGCCCGAACTGGCTCGAGAGCTCGCGACCTTGGGATCGGGCTCGACGTCGGGTTCGCTCTTGTCTGAATTCGGCTCACTCACGGGAGTACCTCCAATTTCTGTTGGCCACGACGGCATGCCCTACTGCGGCACGCCTGAAACGCGTGCGCGCCGGTTGATCGATGACCTGAGACGGACGTCTCCCGGTCGCTGCTGTTTGAGGTCGCCGAGGTTTCGGGTATCAACCCGCCATGGCAGAAACGTCGATATCTCTCCGTGCCCTGGCGCTGATCGGCAGCCTCAAGCCCTCGCCCGCTCCGTCGAGCAGTGCACTAATCGCTGAGCATGTGTTCGAGACGCTGCGTGCCCAGGGCATGGTCTGTGACTCGGTGCGTTGCGTCGATTTCGACATCGCTCCCGGGGTCGAAGCCGATATGGGCGGTGGCGACCAGTGGCCGCAGATCCGCGACAAGGTTCTCGACGCCGACATCCTGCTCGTCAGCACCCCGGTCTGGCTGGGTCATCCGTCCTCGATCACTCAGCGGATTCTCGAGCGGCTGGACGCCGAGTTGTCCAACAAGGACTCCCAGGGACGTCCGGCGATGGCCGGCAAAGTGGCGATCGTCAGTGTGGTCGGCAATGAGGACGGTGCGCACAAGACCGTCGCCGATGTGTTCCAGGGGCTCAACGACATCGGATTCAGCATCCCCGCGCAGGGCTGCACGTACTGGAACGGTGCCGCGATGGAATCCACCGACTACACCGATCTCGACGAGGTGCCCGAGGCGGTGGCGTCGGCGACGGCAGCCGCGGCCCGCAACGCCGCGCATCTGGCACGGCTGCTTCAGCAATCGCTCTATCAACCCTACGAATGACGTCAGGGAGGAAACCCATGCCCGACACATCCCGAGATCCCGTCGACCACGCCCGCACCACCCGGCAGCACGCCGGCGAAACCATGAAGGCGGGCAAGCATGCGGTCGGTCTGATCGCCATCGGCATCGGACTGGTGGCTCTGTCCGCAGGCTTGTTCGCTTTCGCCAATGGCGATACGACCCTCGGCATCATCGGAGTGGTGCTGGCGGTGCTACTCGGCGGCGCGGGACTGGCTTGGCTGGCATTCCGGCATCGCAAGACCCAGGAGCAGCAGGTGGATTGGCACCGGGAACATCCGCACGCCCATTACGAGCCGCCGACAAGCTGAGGTCCGACGCGGGAGCATTACTGACCTCGTCCAAGCTTCGCCGTGGGCGCGCTCGGGGGCCATCGTAGGATCAGCGACGGCGTGGCCCCCATAGCCCAATTGGCAGAGGCAGCGGACTTAAAATCCGCCAAGTCTGGGTTCGAGTCCCAGTGGGGGCACCGATTCCGCCGTACATTGAGGCTTGTGAACAGCCTATTCAAGGATTACCTTGAATAGGTGATTATTGAGGCAGGCGCCAAGCGTGCCTTCAAAGACAGGCTCTACGGCGAGTTCGCCCGCATCGGCAAGGCGCTGGCCAGTCCTCACCGCCTAGAAATCCTCGAAGTCCTTGCGCAGGGTGAGCGCACAGTCGAATCGCTGGCCTCCGAGACCGGCCTGTCGATCGCCAACGCGTCCCGCCATCTGCAACAACTGCGGCAGGCCCAACTTGTGCTGTCCCGCCGGGAGGGCCTGTTCGTGCACTACCGGCTGGCCGGACGCGAGGTCGTGAGCCTTGCTGTGGCACTGCGTCATACCGCTGAACAGCATCTCGCTGAGGTGGACCGGGTCGTGCACGATTTCTTCGGTGAGCGCGACGACTTCGAACCGGTGACACCTGACGAGCTGGCGCGTCGCATGACCAATAACGAGGTCGTGGTGCTCGATGTGCGACCCGAGCAGGAGTACGCGGCAGGACATATCGCCGGGGCGCACTCTGTCCCCGTTTCGGACATCTCGGCCCGGGTGGCGGAGTTTTCCGACGACAAGGAATACGTGGCGTACTGCCGCGGGCCCTACTGCGTGTACGCCGACGACGCTGTCGCGGTGCTGCGCGCACACGGGCTCAGGGCGCAGCGCCTCACCGAGGGCTACCCGGAGTGGTGGCTCTCGGGGCGGCCCGTACGCACGATCAGGTAACGGGTCACAACACCAGGAGGTCCACGATGACACGCTTACTCACCATCGGCTACGGGGCCGTGTGCTACGTCATCTTCCTGGCGGCGTTTCTCTATGCGATCGGTTTCGTCGGCAACATCGTTGTCCCGCGCAGCATCGATGACGGCGTCACTGCGCCGCTCGGGGAAGCCCTTGTGGTCAACGTGTTGTTGCTCGGCCTGTTCGCCGTGCAGCACAGCGTGATGGCCCGCCCGGCATTCAAACGTCGGTGGACGCGGTTCGTGCCCAAGACGATTGAGCGCAGCACCTACGTTCTGCTCTCATCGTTGGTGCTCTTCCTGATGTTCTGGCAGTGGCGGACGATGCCGGCGATCGTCTGGGACGTCACCTGGATGCCGGGGCGAGTCGCACTGTGGATCCTGTTCGGCCTGGGCTGGGCGACCGTTCTGCTCTCGACGTTCATGATCAGCCATTTCGACCTGTTCGGACTTCGGCAGGTGTACCTGGCCTGGCGCGGAATCCCATACACCAACACTGAATTTCGCGCGACCCTGCTCTATCGAGTCGTGCGGCATCCGCTCATGTTGGGGTTCATCGTCGCGTTCTGGGCGGCCCCCACAATGACGGCCGGACACCTACTGTTCGCCCTTGCCACCACCGGTTACATCCTGATCGCGCTGCAATTGGAGGAACGCGACCTCACTGCAACGCTTGGCGATCGTTATCGCGACTACCGCGTCCACGTGCCGATGCTCATCCCGGGCCTTCATCGCGGTCGCCGGCGGACGTTACCGGGCACAACTGCACGACCGGCCTAGCGCCAAGGAGTATGACAATGTCTGTGAATCCTACAGTCCGACATCGCCTTGAGGCTCAGGGCTTTTGCGGACTCACCGATGAAACCCTCACACAACTTGCGCCCTGGATGCGGTGGACATACACGCTTGGCACCCTGGTCACACTGGTCGGTGTGGTGGTGACGTCTCCCGTGGTGCTGTGGTCGCTTGCGGCGATCACATCCGTGGGGATCTTCCTCCCGTTCCACCCGTTTGATCTTCTCTACAACTACGGAATGCGCTATCTGACCCGCACAGTGCCGCTGCCCAACTCTGGCCCGCAGCGGCACTTTGTTTTTGTCGTCGCGACAGTCTGGCTCATCGCGACCGGCTGGGCTTTCTACGTCGGCGCAGACATCGTGGGGATCACGCTCGGTGTCCTGCTGATTGTCGTCGGCGGACTGGCCAGCACCACGAACCTCTGCATTCCATCGTTCATTTACAACACCGTCGTCGATAGAAGGAACGCGCCCGCGAAACGGAGGGCATAATGTTGGCCGGGGTTGATCTGGTACCGATGGTCGATGAAGGACTGGGCAATTCGGCGAACCTCGTCGACCTGGGTGACGGACCGGCGCTGGTCGTCGACGTCAGTCGCGACTTACGCGCGGTTCATGAGGCGGCTGACAAGCGGGGTTTCGCTGCTGATCCGACCTGCACGCCGGTTTCCTCTCCGGTGCATCTTGTTCGACACCAGCGGCATGCCCGTCGACCGCATCGGGGTCCTCATAGCGGTCTACCCCACCCTTCTGGCCGCGGTCGGGGGGTCTCTCGGGATTCGCCGTGGTGGCGTGAATGTACGAAAACCATCCCACTGCCGATCGATCCCGCAGCAATCATTGAGTGCAGCAGGTTGCGTCGCACGGCGGTATCGCAATCAGAGCCGTTGAGCGAGGGTGGCTCGCCCCGCCGCCGGTGAGTTCATCCAGGGCCCCGCGGCGGATGTCCGCATTTCGCCGTTGAGTTCAGTGGCGGGGGCTCGGAGACGATGGGGCACGATGGGATGAAATGGACGTTTTAGTGGTCGGGGGCGGACCCGCGGGTACGGCGCTGGCAGGTGCCTGTAGCCGAGTTGGCCTGGAGACCACGTTGCTCGACCCCGCTCCGGAGCGACCGTGGAGGGCGACCTACGGGCTGTGGAGCCGGGAGCTGCCGACCGACCTACCGGCATCCGTCGTCGCCGCCCGAGCCGCGGGCCGGGCGATCGCGCTGACCGAACACCGATTGGGCTGGGAGTACGCCGTCCTCGACGTGCCCGCGCTTCAAGCGCATCTCGCCGACCAGCTCACCGGGGTGCACATCCACACCGGGCGCGCGGTCGGGTCGCCAGAGCGCGGCGTGGTTGCCTTGGCCGACGGGTCACACCTTCGAGCCGCCGTCGTCGTCGACGCCGGAGGCCGATGGCGTCCCCTGGACCCCGCCCCGTCGCGGGGGACACCCGCTGAGCAGACGGCATACGGACTGATCGTCGACGAACAAACGGCCGAGCCGCTGGTGGCGGCCGGGGATGCGTTGTTCATGGACTGGCGCACCGATCACGGTGAAAGCGGTTGGCCCACTTTCCTTTATGCGATTCCGCTGGGTGGTGGCCAAGTGCTGGTGGAAGAAACCTCGCTGGCACGCCGGCCGGGGCTGCCGATCTCAACACTGCGCCAGCGGCTCCACGCCCGACTAGCCCGCCACGACATCGCACCGCCGACAGACGCACCGAACGAGAAGGTCTCCTTCCGAGTGGACCATCCCCGACACGCCGGGTCCGGGGTGCTCGGCTTCGGTGCGGCCGCACCGCTCATTCACCCGGCGACCGGGTTCAGCGTGGCCGCATCCCTCCGGCTCGCCCCGCAGGTGGCCGGCGCGATCGCCGCGCACCTGCCCGATGGTCCCGGTGAGGCGCTGGCTGCAGCCCAACGAACCGTCTGGCCGCGGGCAGCGCAGGTGGTTCACCGCGTCCGGCGGATCGGCCTGGAAGCACTCCTGCGGATGCCCCCGCCCGAGGTTCCCGGCTTCTTCGAGCAGTTCTTCGTCTTGCCCGACGCGCACCGTTGGGCCTACCTCACCGCCCGCGACGATCTTCGCGGCACCGTCGCCGCCATGAGTTGTCTTTTCCGGGAGTCGGACTTCCGATTGCGTCGCCGCCTCGTCATACCGGCCGTGCGCCGGCCGCTGCCCACCAACGATGCGGTGCCGTCGAAGGGCTGAGCAGAGGGCCACACGTCGGCGCGCCAGCGTCGGCATCCGAGGCAACTGGGCGATGATACGGATGTGACTGCTGATGCGAATGTGAACAACATCGATCCGCCGGCCGAAGCGTCGAACGAGCCGTCCGTCGCGCATCCCGCAGCTGAACCGGCGAGTGCAGACCGCCCGACCGGACCCAAGTGGTCGATACCGAAGTCCCCGGTGACCCGCAAGCATGCCGATGAGGCGGGCCACATCGCGCTCGCGGCAGTCGGGGCCATCGCCAGATCCGTGGCAGGCGCTGCCCGGTACGGGGCCCGGGTCATCGCAACGTTGTGGCGTCGGCTCGAAGCGGTGCCCGCGGCCGTGAAGCTGTTCTCCGGCGCCGTCCTGCTGATGCTCCTCGGCATCGTGGGTGCCATCGCGCTCGACAATGCTCTGGGTTTGATGTGCACAGTCGTGGTGGTGCCGGTCTGCGCCGGCATCCTTGGCGCGCTCGGACACCGCTGGTACCGCGGGCTCGACGCCGAATCGGCGCGACGGACGGATTCTCGCGCGGTCGAGCCGACCGATGTGGACCTGCAGCGGTCGGTGCAGTACGTCGACAGGAAGCTCTCGCTGGCACTCACCTCGTTCGGTACCGAGCATCATCAGCAGGCGGTGATAGCCCTCCTCCAGGCGAAGACGGCGGCCGAGCTCACGCTGGGGACCGAACAGGACCTGACGAGCTACGGCGACATCGCCCTTCGCGCGGACGACTACGGCCTGCGACCGCGAATCCGGGCAGGATCAGGGTCGGCATCGGCGCCGCGAGAGGGCAACTCGCTGGCGTCGTGATGCAGGTCAGTAGGGCGCTCGGGTTTTGCACACGCTGACGTCTCGCAGCGTTGTGCGACCCTCGCGTTCGATGATCAGGCCGTCACCCTGCGCAGCACGGCCGACAGATGGTGTTGCAGCGGCTGCCCCACCGCAGCCATCGCCAGGGTGTAGGTCAGCACGTCACCGCTGAGACGGATCGAACGGCCAACGGCCGTCACCTCTTTCGCCGACTCGGCGCGGCCGATCGCGGTCGAGGTGAGGTCCATTTGCAGCGTGTCGCCGTCGACGGTCAGCGGCCCCTCCTGGATCTCGGTGATGCCGGTCGGGTGGGCGAGGATCCACTCGATGCGGTTCGGGGCGGGCACGCGCAGGTAGCCGGTCTCCATGTGCAGGGCCCGCCCGTCGTCTGCGGCATGCGTGCGCTGGACGTAGGCCAGGAACGGCTTGCCGGTGTGGCCGAACGCGACCTCCTCGGTGTAGCCGAACGATTCGATCGTCGGGTATTCCCCCGAACCCTCTCCGGCCCAAATTCCAAGTAGCGGCGCCAGCACGGCGACGCCGGGGTGCAGTTCGGGAGCGGGGACGACCACCACATCAGGGTACGGCGGGATGGCTACGCCCTGGTTATGCGCCATGGCAGCGTGGACGCGTCGACCGTCAGCGAGGCCGTGGGCCGCCCGATTGTGACTTCTCTCACAGACATCGTATGTTGTCAAAGTCAGATGGCGGTCGGGTGCAGGAGGAGACGTCGCGATGGACGGTGTCGAGGAACCACGTCGAATGGTCAGGCCGCTTCGCTACGGCATCGCCGCGATGGCGCTCTGGGTGGGACTTGTGGTCACGCCGGCGCCGGTCGTGGCATGGGCCGACTCCACCGGCTCCACTTCGACCTCCAGAGCGACCGCCGGTTCCGACAATCCTGTCAGTGGCGAGGCCGAGAAGGACGACGCGCCGTCGGACCCCGGCGAAGGCGCGAACGGTCAGGACGAGCCCGAGACGGCGGGACCCCAGGGGGATGACGCGGATCCCGACGCCGAGATCTCTGACGCCGAGACCGCCGCCGACGCCGACGCATCCGACGCCGACGACTCCTCCGACACCGCAGGCCCACAAGGCGAGGTTGCCGACCCAGTCGAGCCCGAGTCCGCGACCACGCCCGAGGATCTCCACGAGCAGGCTCCACCTGCTGGTTCCCCCTCCAGCGAATCCGTCATTCCGGATGATGATGTCGCGGAAGTAGATTCGACCACGGGGCAGGGTGGCGTCGCGGCGGAGGCGGAGCCCGACCGCGATGAGCACCCGGTCGGCCGCCCAGAAGCGGCACCCTCCCCGGCAGCCCGGCTTCTGACCATCGAGGTCCCCAGCGCGCAGCTAGTGCTCGCCGAACCATCGGTAGCGACGCAGGCGGACACCTCGACGTCGGCGCTCGTCGCGGTCACAAGTGAGACCGCGGTCGAGGAGGCGACTCCCACTGCGCCGCAACCGTTGTCGCCGCTCGCCGAGCTGCTGCAACTGCCTGGCCGCATGATCAACGTGCTGCTGCAGGTGTTCGACCTGACCGAGTCGGCGAGCAGCCCCCAGAGTCCCATCAACTTCGAGCCGATCAACAACTTGTTGTTCGCGGCGTTCCGGGAACTGGAGCGGCTGTTCGGGCTGGACCGAACGCCGCCCGTGCTGCCGGCGGTGCCGACCCTGACCTATGACGGTCCGACGACGGCACCGACGCCGACGGTGGCCCAGTTCCTCAACGCGTCCGCGGCCGGATATGTGCTCGGATCAACCCCCGGTGGGTTGGTGCCGTTCACCGTCAACGGATTCCAGGTGGTCTCCACCAACATATTCTCGGGCATGGTGGGCAGGGCCTGGGTGACCCCGGAGGGGCAGGTCATCATCGCCTACCAGGGCACGACAGGCGGGTCGCATCTGCTGTTCAACCCGCTCATCACGATCAGTCAGGTTCTTGCCGACCTGCAGGTCATCTTCACGCGCACGACACCGTGGGCGTTCTACGATGCGCTCCGATTCGCTCAGCGGGTGCAGGCCGCGGCGGCTCTGCAGGGCTACGGTTCCGAAGACATCTTCGTCACGGGTCATTCGCTCGGGGGCTGGGAGGCCCAATACGTTGCGCAGCAGATCGGCCTCGCCGGTATCGGGTTCGAGGCTCCAGGCATCAACACCATCGTCCCGGGCAACGGCTCCGACTCGATGTTCGTCAACATCGGCACCTACGGGAGCACGGCGCCGTACATGTCCACCGACCTGCCCGGCCTGCAACCGTTCATGCCGGCCTACGTGCCCGGGGGCGGCTCCAAACCGCACTACGGCCCGATCGTGATGATCGGCGAGCCGGCTGCGATGACGCCGCTGTACAACGCATCGGCGCTGTGGGGCAGGAGCCTGATCGGCAGCATCATCTTCCTGGTGGACTTCCTCGGGAACTTCTTCCAGTACCACCTGCCCGGGGTGCAGGCCTATCACCTGGACGTCGCGCCCGACCCCGGCATGGTGACGTGGCTGGGCACCTCTCGGGGACCGGTCCACACCGGCTACGGGGCCCTGACGATTCCCCAGCTGATGAAGGCGGCGTCGGACGACGGGATTCTCTTCAAGCCCTGACGGTCCCACCGCGCGAGGTTCGCGTGCCGCCCTCGACCTGTTTCGGTCCGACGACCGTTGACTATGGCGTGGATCACAGTAATATGACCAGTGGTCATATACGACGTGGAGGCTTGATGCCGACGGTGACATGGGCCCGTCTCGATGGGGAACGCCGCGCAGCGGTGGTCGCCGCTGCGGAGACGGAGTTCGCCGCACACGGCTTCTCCCGCGGCAGCCTGAACGTCATCGCCCGACGCGCCGGAGTCGCCAAAGGCAGCCTGTTCCAGTACTTCGCCGACAAGCGTGACCTCTACGCCTTCATCTCCGATGTCTCCAGCCAGCGCGTGCGGGCCCACATGGAGGACCGGATCCGCGAACTCGACGCCGGCAGGCCGTTCTTCGAGTTCCTCACCGACCTGCTCGACGTATGGGTCGCCTACTTCGCGGAACATCCGCGTGAGCGCTCGTTGCACGCCGCAGCGAGTTTCGAGGTCGACGCCGACGCGCGGGTGAGCGTGCGGGCGGTGACCCACCGCCATTACCTCGAGGTGTTGCGACCACTGGTGCACGACGCCCGCGCCCGCGGCGACCTGGCCCCGGACGCCGACATCGACACCCTGCTCTCACTGCTGTTGATGATCCTGCCGCACCTGGCGCTGGCGCCGTACGTGAGGGGCTTGGACCCGGTTCTGGGACTCGACGAGATGTCACCGGAGCAGCCGGCACTGGCGGTGCGCCGCTATGTCGCCGCGCTGGCGGCGGCATTCCAGGCTGCTGTACATCCTCATCATCCGGCCACCACCTAGGAGGAAAAACCCATGGCCAGAACACATTCGGAATCATTGGTCGCGGGTGGGCTCAACTGGGACAGCATGCCCCTGAAGCTCTTCGCCGGCGGCAACGCCAAGTTCTGGAACCCGGCCGACATCGATTTCTCCCGCGACCGCGCCGACTGGGAATCCCTGTCGGAGTTGGAACGGGAGTGGGCCACCCGGTTGTGCGCCCAGTTCATCGCCGGCGAGGAAGCGGTCACCCAGGACATCCAGCCGTTCATGGCCGCGATGCGGGCCGAGGGGAGACTCGGAGACGAAATGTATCTGACCCAGTTCGCCTTCGAGGAGGCCAAGCACACTCAGGTGTTCCGGCTGTGGCTCGACGCCGTCGGTATGACCGGCGACCTTCAGTGCTATCTCGACGACCTCCCGTCGTATCGGCAGATGTTCTACGACGAGCTGCCCCGATCGCTGGACGCATTGGCCACTGACCCGTCGGCTGAGGCGCAGGTGCGGGCTTCGGTGACCTACAACCACGTCATCGAAGGCATGATGGCGTTGACGGGATACTATGCGTGGCACCGGATTTGCGTGGACCGTGGCATCCTGCCGGGGATGCAGGAGCTGGTGCGCCGCATCGGTGACGACGAGCGACGCCACATGGCGTGGGGCACCTTCACCTGTCGGCGCCACGTCGCCGCCGACGATTCGAACTGGGCGGTGTTCGAATCCCGGATGAACGAACTGATTCCGCTCGCCCTGCAGAACACCGTCGATGCGTTCGCCCTCTATGACGAGATCCCGTTCGATTTCACCATGGACGAGTTCCAGCAGTACGCCGCTGACAAGGGCATGCGCCGGTTCGGAACGATCAGCAGCGCACGGGGCCGCCCCCTGGCCGAGATCGACATCGATTACTCGCCACTGCAGTTGGAGGACACCTTCGCCGCCGAGGACAGCCAGGCCCTGGCCGCATCGGCCTGACACGCCGCCGCGCCGTTCTTGTGCTTTGCTGACCGCGCGGGTTCGCTCGCTTGGTCCAGCGTGTCCCTGCTGGCGGCTTGACTACTGACGTCACTCCGGGTCGGGACCAAAGTCTCTTCGTCTTGGCTGACTCTGCAGCCACACTCAGGTCGAAAGTCGAGAAGCCTACTGGGGAGTGGACCATGCGACGTAGCAGCGTCTCGGCGACCGTGGCGATCCTCGCGATCGTCGTCACCATGCTGCTCACGGTCGCATCGGTCTTCACCTCCGCACTGGCCCTCGCCGGGACCGCGCTCATCATGGGCGGCTCCTCGCATCCGCTGAGCGTGCCGCAGGACACGACAGAGTTCATCACCGACTACGTCGATTCCGCCGACAACGTTTACATCGCCCCCAGCGGGTTGTGTGGCGCGACATGTTCTCTCATCGCGGTCTACACCCCCGAGCAGTTCAAGTTCATCACCGGCATTTTCGACCTGACCTTCGATGAGTCTGTCGCCGTGGGGCAAGCGAATCTCAACGATTGCATCCGCGGCGACGCCTGTACGGTGACGGTCTCCCCATATACCGAAACCGGACCCCTGACGGTGAGTGATGGCTCGTATGTGGTCTACGCGTATTCGGAAAGCTCCACGATCGCGAGCAAACAGAAGCTCCAACTGATTGCTCATCCCGCGGCCTCGACCGTGAGCTTCATGATGCTGGCCAATCCCAATCGGCCTAACGGCGGCATCCTCGAACGCTTCGTGGGCGCATATATCCCCTTCTTCGGGGTGACTTTCAACGGTGCGACACCGACGTACTCGTCGCAGCAGGCCCCCCTGACGACCGTCGATATCGCGCGTCAATACGACGGCTGGACTGACTTCCCCACCAATCCTTTCAACCTGCTGGCTGACATCAATGCGCTCATGGGGACGACATTCCTGCATTACGACTACTTCGGCGCCGGCACTCCCCAACTTCAGGGGCAGTTCCAGGACACCACCTACTACCTGATTCCGGCGCCCGTCGTCCCGCTACTCATCCCGTTGACTTACATGCCGTGGGTTGGGCGTCCGCTGGCCATCGCCCTGGATCCGGCAATGCGCGTGTTGATCGAAACCGGATACGACCGGACGATCAACCCCGGGTTGCCGACACCGGCCAAGTACTTCTACATTCCCAACCTGATCCGCGCCGCGTTCGATTTCGCCGTAGCGATTCCGACCGGATGGGACGACGCGATCAGCTACATCACCGGCGATCCCGCCGATCGGCCTTTCCATACCCAGGTCCCGAACAGCCCCTTTGGTGTTGGGGGACCCCCGGTGTACACGGGAGCCGTCGACCCGTACGGCGACCCGACGCCGTACGTGGCTCCCCCGGTCGCCGCACCCGTTGCTTCGATTACATCGGACACCGAAACAACATCACCGAACGTGGCGGGCCCCGATGCAGCGAGCCCAGCACCCGTATCGGCAGCAGCGCCGCTTGACGACGCCTCGCTGAGTCCGACGACGCCACATGAGGCTGAGCCGGACAGCGCGGACAGTTTGGATGCGAATACCCCCGCGTTCGCTACGTCGACGACTGCAGACGCAACGACGCTGACCAGCCTGGCGCTAGACGATGCGCTCCAGGCCGAACGGCCCGACGGGGACTCGATGAGTCGACCCAACGATCACCCGGAACCGAAGCGGCCGGCAGAATCCGAAACGACGGATTCCGTGGTGGATTCATCCGCCAGCACGAGTGCTTCCGACGATGACGCCTGACCTCCACTTCATCGCCCCGCCAGGCTCGGCTAAAACGCGATCCCGCAGTCATATTCGACAAGCGGTTGGTCCTGCTCGTCCAATATTGAATGGGTCGCCCGGTCGATGACGAGCGTGCGGCGGTAGAAGCCGCCCCACTTGGTGAATACCAGCATGGTGACCGTGGCGGTCTCGGAATCAATGACGACCGCAGAGTGTGGGGTCACAATCGCTCGCGCGTCCTGTTGTTGTCGGGCAGTCATCGGTCGGCCCGGAAAGTCGTCATCGTCGAGCGACTGGATGATCTCGTCCACGTCCTCGATTCCGCAGACCACCTGCCAATCGTTGTAATTGGCATGCCAGTCCAGATAGAACTGGTTGGCCGTCATCGCGAAGGCGGCGTACTCGAAATAGCCTTCCGAACTGTCCTGCGGCTCAACGAATTCGAGGTAGTCAGGATGGTCGGCAACGGCCTCGAAGGAGCTTTCGTCGACAAAGGGCGGCTGCTCCACCGGCCGGGCGTACAGGACCGGGTAACCGCCCATGCCATCTTGGTGATAAACCCAGTCCAGCATGTAGCCATCCCGCATCTTGAGGTGGGTGAACGCTTCAAAGTACCGGTTTGGATCGAACTCACCGCCACGCTTCACCGGATTGCTTTCCGAGAAGTAAGGCGGCAATGCCAACGAGCTGCGCATGTCGGTGATGCTTGAAAACGCCTGCTGGCAGCCCAAGTCGGACGGTTGCGCATGCACCGGGAAGTCGGCGCCACAGGCGGAAATGAGCGCGGCCACGGTCATCATGCCAAGAAGACGGTGCTTCCTCACTCCGCTGCCGCCGCGCCGGCGAAGAGCGGCAGACTCCCAGGGTCTCATGGAAATCGACTCTCCTGCGACGCTCTCGGATCGTGGCTATTCCCCATCTGTTCATCTTTTCCACTGAAGCCTCCCGGGGTTAGGGTCCGAAGGCCTCGGAAAGGCCTGACGCACCGGGCGCGGCGCCGGTCCTGGGCCGTGCAGAGTTTCGCTGCGGGGACATCGGGTACCACACTCGTAGCCGCCACGGCTATCGCACATGTCCGTCTCGGCGGCCGCTGCTTGACGAAACACGGCAGTCTGACGAGCGACTGATGCGAGGAGCGATCACGATGCCGATGACCAAGAAGAGCGGCAAGCCGAAGAAGAGCGAGCTGCCCCGCCCGCTGCGGAAGTCCGGGAAGAAGGCTCAGCGCACGTTCGCGAAAGCCCACGACGCCGCGGAGAAGGAGTACGGCGACCCCGAGCGTGCCCACCGGGTCGCCTACAGCGCGCTGAAGCGCAAGTTCGAGAAGGTCGGCGACCGGTGGGAGAAGAAACCCAAAAAGGGGCCGTCCGACGAACGTGCACGCAGCGGTGGTCCGAACCCCAATGGCGAGAGCGCTGAAGGGGTCAACGCGAACGCGACCAAAAAGCACCTGACGCGGGTCGCGCGCAAGCTCGACATCCCGCAACGCTCGAAGATGAACAAAGGCGAACTGGTCGACGCGATCAAGAAGGCCAACCGCCGCGAGGCCGCGCGCAACCGCTGAGTGGGTTACCCGGGGGGCCCGGCCGGCGCTGGCCTTCTTCTGCGCCGGCGCAGCCGCCACGGATGGTCCTCATGCGGCCACATCCTCTCGATCTCGGCGTTCAACTCGGCGCCCAGCAGCACCGCGAACGCGGTGATGTAGAGCCACAGCACCACCGCGATCGGCACCGCAAGCTGGCTGAACACGGCGTCGTCTTGGACGCTCAGCGCCAGGTAGGCCCTTAACCTTGATTCACCGATCGACCCTCGGCGTGGGGGCGAATTCGGTTGTGCGCTTTGGAGTCGGGGTGGGCCGTTGTGCGGGATCAGATGATGGCC
>NZ_JACKSH010000017.1 GCF_025821625.1 Mycolicibacterium pyrenivorans | reverse complement strand
ATGTGATCCTCGAGAAATCTCATTCTTTCACCACGACAGGGCATTTCGCTGTTACAACCCGCCTCCCATCCCTACCTCATCGGTGAATCCAGGTTAAGTCAGTGCTCTTCAACACCATCCGAGTCAATGCCTCCCGCGCCTGACGCTGCCCGTTCGGCACGTAGTTCGCGGCGAAGATGCACATCGCCCAGCAGTAGGAGAAGACCTGATAGCGAAGCTGAGTGCCGCCGTGGAATTGCTCGCCCCAGTCGAAACCCTTCAGTCCGTCGTGCGGCTGTTGCGCCAGGTCGTAGCACCACCGCACCAGCTCGGCGTCGATCGCATTCGGCTCGCGCGCTCCCGGACGCCCCGTGGGCAGCTCGACCGATGCGAGGTATTCGTTCAGTTCAGCCACCTTGGCACGCTTGGCACGAAACCGGCGCTCCAGCTTCCAGAGTCCCGTGCCCGCAGCCACCACCGCGATCAGGTAGACCACCGGTATGCTCCACGGCCAGGTGGTGCCTCGTTCGAGAATCAGCCGGGGCGAATCCACCAGGGACCAGGCAATAATCGCGCTGCCCAACCACACCGCGGGAATCGCCAAATGCGCGCTGATCCCCCACCACAGCACCAGCGCCACCACGAGTAGCGCAACGGTGAACACGAAGGCGATGGGGTGAGCGGTGTAGAGTAGGCCGCCGCCGGGGAAGACCAAAGACAGCCCAATAGCGCGCGAGGAATCCGTGGCAACACCGAAAACAAGGACTGCCGCGAGTACTTCGACCAGGCCGACGCACACCGCCGTACGAGCCAGCAGGTGGCGTGTCACCGGGCCGAAACGGGCGGGCCGCGGCGCAAGCAGAGGAACTGGTGCGGGCGAATTAGCCTGTGCGGGAACTGTTTGGGTCATGCGTCTCCAGACTCCTCGATGACGTGCGCTGCCCTGCCAGCGCGAAAATGCTCCGCCAGCCGGTCGATTGCCACGGCCAGCGGATCGTGTTTGACAGTCGGACGGTAGAGGACCGCTGCGGCGGCCGGGTCGTCGATGAAGTTGAGCCACACCCTGCCCGCAGCGACGAGTCGTTCGTCGTCGCTGCGTTCACTGCCCCGCGCCGCGGCGCCGAGCACGCGTTGACGCAGAGCGGGCCAGTCCTGCTCATCGATCCAACCACGGGAGTGCGCGATCGCCGTCACCAGCGCGTGTTCCCAGTCGCAACACTTGCCCGCCGACAATCCCAGCGGACTCCACCACCACGCCGCGCGGTGGCCGCGACGTATAGCGAAAGGGCCGGCCAGAGCGAGGCGCCATCGCTGGGCTGCCGTGGCGTCCTGGGCGTCTTCCAATGCCACCGCGACCAGGGTTGCATCGAGCGGGCGCACCCAGGTCGGTTCGCTACACGGCACGCCCACCCGGGAACAGTGCGCGTCTGCGGTCAGCCGCTCGGTACCGGTTGCGTCGAGCAGCCCGCACATCAACATCGCGGCCCTGGTGTGGGCATGATCGTTGCGTAACGGATCACCCGCGAACCGCCAACGTGCAGCCACACCGACCCGGCGTGCCCGCCGATGTACTTCCGGAGAGCGCAGTGCGTCGAGTGCGTCGTCATCGACCACGTCCGCCATCGACAGCACCGCAACCGCTCGACAACGATCCGGCACCGACAAGTCGGACAGGGTCCAGGGTTCGGATCGCGACCGCCGTCCGGCCAGCCAGCGGAATCCAGGCACCCCCGCCAGTGTCGCGCGCACCCAACCAGCCGTCGCCAGGAGCAGCAACACCAGCGGGAACTCGTGCGACTGGCTGTATGTCACGACCGCCCCAGCGGCCGCGTGTGTCGTGCTGCCCCACCCGGCTGAGGCAACCATCGACGCGACGACAATCAATGCAACAAGCCAGTCGGTTCCCCATAACAGCCATGCGGTGGTCCCTGCGGCAGCGCAGACCATGAACATGACCGCAATCACCGGTTGAGCCTCCAGCATTCCGGCGCCCGGAATCAGAAAGCTATGCGCAGCGTGCACGCCGGGATGACCGCACCCGAAAGCGACTACGGCCGGAGTCAGGGTCACGCAAACCGCGATCAGCCAGCGCGACCACGGCGTGCGGAGCGCATCACTCGAGGAGTTCGAGCGCATTGAGGTCCAGTGCATGTCGTCCGTGACGTTGGATCATCGAGGCCAGCAGCCTCTCTCCGCGTTCGGTCTTCTCGGCCATCAAAGATGCGGAGACGGAGTTAAACACACCCCACAACGAACCGAGACGGTAGTCGCGCCATGTGGTGTCCGCCGCGACCGAAACCCCGGCGGACGTGAGTTGGGCGTGATACTCGGCCACGAGATCACGCTCAACACTTGCGCTCCCGGTCTGGTCGGCGAAGCTCCCCCCGATCAGGTACGCGATATCGCCGGCTGCGAAACCAACATTCAGCGCCTGAAAGTCGACCACTGTCACCGGCGGCGCACCCGGCCCGGTACCAAACAGCAAATTATCAGCACGGAAATCGTTGTGCACCAGGGTCCTTGGCGTACCGAGACCGAGCGGTAGCCGGCCGGCGCTCGGCGCGAACTGTTCGATCAAATGAATGACGTCGGCATCGAGCTGGTTGCCGAATCGATCCAGGAAGTCCGGCAGCGCGGCTTCGAAGACGGCCTGGGTCAGGGCCGCAATGTCAACGAGTGAGGTCAGCGGCTGCCCGGCTGTGACGATCGCCTCGATCGACGGGTCACCCCACCGGGGCGCGTGCAACTTGACGGCCTGCGCGATGGCGATCGCGGCCTGATCGGCTGACAGGCCCGCCACTTGGTCGCCAGCCACCGCATCCTCAATGTCTTCGAGCAGCAAGACGAAGTCCTGTGCCTCTCCGTCGTACGCGGCGTAGTAGCACCGCGGCGTTCGTACTTCGACGAGCGCGGCCACCTGCTCGTAGAACACGTGTTCTCGCAGGTATGTGCCGGATCCAAAGAGAGCTGCCCGCGGCATCGGATCGACGCACGGCATCTTGGCCATCAACGTCTGTGGACGGTCGTCGGGCACGTCCCACGTGAGTCCGATCCGTGCGACCCGCCCCGCTTGTCCCGTCCCGACGTAGCCGATGAAGTGGGCATCGATCAATTCGGCGCCGTGCGCGACACCCGATTTCCGTAGGGCGCTTCGGACCCAATCGGCACCGACTGTCTCGGGATCACTCAGGACTTGGGTCATCGACAGGCACTCCTTCCACGGACGACGGTGTACGCGGGTCACCCCTTGTGCATACAAGTATGCATCTTTCCAGCGATGTCGGGCCGCAGAGCTCGGTTTGACGACGGTAGGAGTGATCGATTTCGCGCTCAAGAACCTCTATTCTCATTGGGAAGACCCGCTAGGCGATGCTTTGAGGCGAGCACATTGCGTAGTGTCCGGGTACCAGCACATTGCATTCGTGGAGGAAGCGACAGACATGAGCCGAGTTACCGACGACGCCGCGCTGGTGTTCGTCGACCCGCAGGCCTACACCAACGAGACC
Source organism: Mycolicibacterium pyrenivorans (assembly GCF_025821625.1). GTDB lineage: Bacteria > Actinomycetota > Actinomycetes > Mycobacteriales > Mycobacteriaceae > Mycobacterium > Mycobacterium pyrenivorans. The sequence continues at coordinate 49,723 of NZ_JACKSH010000017.1, read as the reverse complement.
CGTCTACACGCGGCATTCGCTCACCTACGTGCCAATGATCCGGTGGCATGGGTCGAAGCACCGGGCTACAACCCGTTCTGGGCGATCACCAAGTACGACGACATCATGGCCGTCGAGCGGGCCAACGACACCTTCACGAATTCGCCCCGGCCCGTGTTGGCCACCGCCGAGCAGGACGAACAGTCCGCTCAGCTGGGCGTCAATACCCTGATTCACATGGACGACCCCGAGCACCGCAAAGTCCGCGCGATCGGCGCCGACTGGTTTCGCCCAAAGGCTATGCGCGCGTTGAAGGTCCGCGCCGACGAGCTGGCGAAAGAACATGTCGACAAGATGCTCGCCGTCGGCAGCGAATGTGATTTCGCCCAAGAAATCGCCGTCAACTATCCGCTGTACATGATCATGTCTCTGCTCGGCGTACCGGAGGCCGACTTCCCGCTGATGCTGCGGTTGACACAGGAGATGTTCGGCAACGCCGACGCCGAGATGCAGCGCGGCGGCGATGACGTCCTGGCGTCGCTGATGGAGATGTTCGCCTATTTCAATGACCACACCGCGGCGCGGCGCAAGAAGCCCACCGAGGATCTGATCTCGGCAATCGCCAACGCCAGGATCGACGGCGAGCCGCTTTCCGACATCGAGACGGTGTCGTATTACCTCATCGTTGCGACCGCGGGCCATGACACGACCAGTGCGACGATCGCCGGGGGTCTGCACGCCCTCATCGAGAATCCAGATCAGCTGCATCGTCTGCAACAGGACCCGTCGCTGATTCCGGCAGCCACCGAAGAAATGATCAGGTGGGTCACCCCGGTCAAACACTTCATGCGGACCGCTCAGGACGATGCCGTCATCCGTGACACGGCCATCGCCGCCGGCGAATCATTGCTGCTGGCTTACCCGTCGGGCAATCGCGACGAGGACATCTTCGACAATCCGACAAAGTTCGACATCAGCCGGGTACCCAACAAGCACGTCGCCTTTGGCTACGGTGTGCACTTCTGCCTGGGTGCCGCACTCGCCCGCCTGGAGCTCAACAGCTTCTTCACCGAATTGGTCGCACGCCTGAAGTCGATCGAGATGACCGCCGAACCCGAGTGGATGGCCACGACATTCGTCGGCGGGATTAAGCACCTGCCTATCCGCTACGAGCTCACTTAGCCGCGGCCTTCCTCAAGCCGACACTCGATCAGATCAGCGGCAGATCAGCCGACGTGGCGAATCCTGGTGCAGCATCGCACACCGCGGGCACCGCGTTGACCGCCTGTTCGGGGCATTCGCTTCCGACTGTCCATAGCGTCTCGATCCGGACGCGCGGGCGCACCGTTGCGCCGACCAACCCAGTTCCACCGCTGAGCCTCCGTCGTCCCTGCCCGCAGCAGGTGCTGGCCGGAGCAACGAATTTCATACCGTCGAAGTGTTATCGCCGGGCTGTCCCAGAGCGGCCAGTGGGCACGTTCCTGCTGCTTGATCAGATCGAGCGACGGTCCTATTCCGACATGGCCAGCGGTATAACACCAGACTTCTGCCCGGGTTCAGTCACTTCCATGCGAGGAGGCCCGCCCTTCTCGCACGCGGCGCGCTACCGGTCATGCATGGAAGTGCTCGCGGGGTGAAAGCAGAATGACACTGTCGGGTTCATACGATCTCGAGGACGGCGGCTGCAGATGTGATCGCCTTGTCCCCGTCGCCTTCATCGTGGAGCAACATGCGCACTCCGACTTTGTTCGGACCCCCGACGTACGCGCTGCCCTCAGCACGGAACGGGCCGACCTTGCCGCGCGCCATGAACATCACATGCCAACTGACGACCTGCAGCCGGCGGGTGCCCGCACGATCAGCTGCGAAATCGATTGCCGCCGTCTCCAGCACCACGTGCTGCGGGCCGATGTGCAGCGCCGCGTCGGGCGAAGCCAATTCGGTACTCAGCGGCGGCAACGTCCAGTACCCGTCGTCGCGCCGCGACGCCCCGAACGCCTGCCACAGCGGAGGCAGGTCCGGCGAATCCGCGATGACCAGTTCAGTCCCCGACACATCCATCCGGTCGAGCCCATCCGGTGGAATCCCGATGACCGCGCCCTGGCCCTCATTGAACGCGATGATCCGCTGCGCGTTGTCGGCATCGACGATCACACAGCGGCCATAACCCATCGTGCGGCCCTGGTGCACGACGCCTGATCCGACGATCTGAACCTTGCGCACATCGAAGCCGGGATCGACGATCTGCACCGACCCGATGACCGGGTTGGGCACCGCGACCATGTCGGTCTGGCACCCCTCCGGAGAGGCAATCGCCAACGGGGCAGCCATGATTCCACCGGCCTCGTTTCGCATATCGCGACGGATCACCACGGTATCGTCGATGTCGCCGGTGTTCATGGCCGAGTGGTTTCGGCCGATGTAGCGGTAACTCAACAGTCCGGTCCAGCGCTTGTACAGTTCGTCGCGGTACGCATCCTGGTCATTGACCAGTTCCCGGATGTCGCGCGGCCGGCCAGTCATGATGGCCCCCTTCCACTGTTGAGCTCCGCACGCGCCACCCGTACCGGAACGCCGGTGAGCCGAGACATGCCAGACAGCGACTCCACATCGGTGATTTCGCTCGACATCAGTTCGTTGACGTTGGCGCCACGTGCACGGTTGGCGAGGTGCCAAGTACCGGATCCGTTGTGCCCCCAGCCATGTGGGATCGCGATCACACCCACCACGATGTCCTTGGTGGTCTCGACGTCGACCTCGATCTCCCCGGTTCGCGATGCCACCGTGATCCGGTCACCGTCGCGGATCCCCAGCGGTTCGGCGTCGAGTTCGTGCATCAGCGCACGATGCCTGCGTTCGCCGCGCATCAGCGACGACGTGTTGTGCATCCATGAGTTCTCCGACTTCGGCTCACGCATGCCGATAAGCTGCATCGGGTACTCGTCAGCGTCATCGTCCCGCGACAGCTTGTCGACCTCACGGCGGATTTCGTCGTGCTCCAGCTTCATTCGCCGGCCCCGATACGCCACCATCGACGGGAGCACACCGGTCGGCAAATAATCCGAGAGCACCTTTCCGTGTGGATGCTCCTGGGTGAGGCGGGCAAATGTAAGCCCAGACTTCCTCAGCCCGAAGCGATCCCCGCCCTCGGACATGCGGACAATCGCGTCGGCGAGCACGCGGGGATTCATCCGCTTGCCCCGCAACCGTAGCGCTCGTCGGACGACTGCCATCACCGCGAACATCGGCGCGTGACCGGCAAGGCGGCCCATCAGGTCGTCGAAGATTTCCCACTCGCCTCGCGCATCACCGCGCGGCGTAACCACCGCCTCCGTTGTCTGCCGGAACGCGGTCGCTTGGAAGCCCTGGAAAGTGAGCGCGAAGTCGTCGCGTTCGTACATCGTGGTCACCGGCAGGATATAATCGCAGAGGCCGGTCGTCTCGGTGACATAGAGGTCCAGCGCGACCGACAGCTCGAGTTCGGCCATGGCGGAAGCGAGTTCGTTGCCGTTGGGAACGGACAGGACCGGGTTGCCGGCGCTGACGAAGAGCGCCTTCATCTGACCCATCCCGGGGGTGGTGATCTCTTTGGCCATCAACGCCGCCGGCGCGTAGCCGGTGACGAGGGGGAAGCTTCCGACGCGGGTTCGCTTCGTGCGGTAGGCGCTGCGAAGCGCGCTGCCCAGTGCGGTGTTCGTCCATTTCATTCCCGGGATCTGCAAGCCGCTGAAGACCGAACCGCCGGGGACATCGAGGTTTCCCGCCGCCAGGTTGACGGCATCCAGAAGGTACGACGTGAGGGTGCCGAACTCCCCCACACATGTCCCCAGCCGGCCGTACAGGGCTGCGCGCCGCGTACGCGAAAGCGCGTGGGCCAGGGCACGGACCGCATCGGGCTCGATCCCCGTGTGGGCGACAGTACGTTCGGGAGACCAGGGCAGCGCGAGTCCGCCGAGCCAGTCCAGTCCGTCCGCCTGGCGGTCGGCCCGGCGGCGGTCGACCAGACCGTCCTCGAAAAGCACATGTAGGAGCGAGAGCAGGAAATAGGGGTCACTGCCCGGGCGAATGCCCAGCCACTCAAATTGTGTTGCCGTCTCGGTCTTGCGGGGGTCAATGACGACGACTCTACCGCCATCCTTGACGATTTCGCGCAGGCGGTCGTGGATCCGGGGCGCGGTGAGAAAACTACCGTGCGATACAACGGGATTGGCGCCCACGATCACCAACATCTCGATGCGTTGCAGGTCGGGAATGGGAACTGACGTTGGTGTGCCGTAGAGAAATTGGCTTGCCAGGAGCCGACTGCTGGTGTCCTGGGTCGATGCGCTGAAGTTGTGACACGGGCCACCGCGCCGGCCGCCAAGTCCTTTGACGAACATCGTCAGCCACATCAGGTGTGCATAGCTGAACGCCGCCGGATTGCCCATATAGCAGCCGACCGCTGCCGGCCCGTCTCTGCGCACGATCGCGCCGAGACGGTCGGCGATGTCGGACATAGCGTCGTCCCAGGACACCGGCTCGAAGCCCGCCTCCGTGCGGCGTAGCGGCGTCGTCACCCGGTCCGGATCGTTCTGTACCTCGGTGAACGCGATGCCCTTCTGGCATGCGAAGCCGCTGGACAGCGGGTGCTCCTTGTCCGGTCGGAGTGCCACGAGTCGACCGTCGTCCACGGTCGCGATCATGCCGCACAGCGGTTCGCAGATCCGGCAGTACGTTGTGTGCTGTTCGACCATGTCAGACCTCTCAGTGCCAAGTGCCTTGTTTGTAGTCGCTGTTCCACACCTCGGTGATCCGACCGTCCACCACCCGGAAGACCTCGATGCTGCTGACCGTCGTATCGGTGCCGTTGGTGAACCGCATGGGTGACTCGTAAACTACGGCGACGTACTCACCATCGTCGACGACGACCTTGAGGTTGAAGCTCATCTCCTCAAACATCGCCAGTGAGTCCACGATGCGCTTGACCGCCTCCCCGTGGGTTTGCACCACCGCCTCGCCCACCTCGTGGCGTATCACGGTGTTGCCCATCAGCTCGTCTGCCAGTGCGAAATCTCGCTGCCCCCAGACGACGTGGTTGTAGAGCTCGACGACCTCGCGCGCGGACCGACTTGCGCGCGTCACGCCAACACCTCGTATGCGGCGTTGTCGTCGATCGCGGCCACCGCGCGGTCGACGAGGGCCAGGCACAGGGCCTGCGATCGTGGAGGCATGGCGTCCCAGCCAGTTAACAAGATCGTGGGGATCACGATCCAATACGCGGTTGCGGCGCGATACTGTCGCCACGCGTCCTCAAAGGAGTAGCCATCGCCGCCGAACGTCCTGAAGCGGTCGAGGTATTCGCGCACCAGCGCTTCGTCACCCGGATCGCGGCGCACCTCCGTCGGCAGGCTCTGACTGACCAGGTAGGCGACGTCGACGGCACCGGCGCCGTGGGCCATGAACTGCAGGTCGATGACTTTCAGCCGCGCTCCGGCGAAGAACATGTTGTCGGCCCGGATGTCACCGTGCAGCAGCACCGGCTGTTCGGCCATGATGGTGAGCGCGGTCAGCGCATGCGCGGCGAAGTCCTCCGCGTACCGGGTCACCGCACCAGGCACCACCGTCTCAGAGCGCTCGCGGTAGACCTGCCAGCCCGACGAGAACATGGGAACGAACAACTCACGCGCGACCGGCCCATCGATACTCGGGAACAGCGCTGGGACATCCGCGTTTGTCGGTTGCCACGACCACGCGTGCAGGGACGCCAATTCCGCCAGACATAACCGGGCCTGTTCGATCGTCAGGCCGAGGAGATGGTCGCCGTTGTCCCAGCCCGCCAGGTCTTCGAGTATCAGCACGAATCGTCGCCTGTGGCCGCGATCTCGGCGGCGTAGACGTGCGGAGTGGTCATCGGCACGCTGTCGGCGAGTCGCTGATAGAACAACAATTCCCGCTCGTAGCCACCGAGCACACTGATCGCCGCTCGCACTTCCGGTTTCGCCGGGAGCTTGGCGATCACGGCGGCGGGGATGTCGACGCTGCCGGCCAGATGCAAACGGTAGATCCGAGAAGCGAACCCGGTGTCTTCCGCGATCTGTTCGGCCCGCACGTCCGTCACCGTCGCTGCGTCGCCAAGCTGGGACCGGAATACGCGGGTGAGCCACTGTGGGGTGATGTCCCCGACCGTGGTCGGGACCCCACGCAGCACTGATTCCGCCATGGCCCTCCTCTGCTGCTGGCTGGCCAGCCATACCTGCGAAGGTACCTTATCGCGCAGCGCAAACACCTATTCTCGACGTCATGACGGCATCGCATAGCCCACGGGCCGTTCAGGCGGCCGGCACCGACAGCCCGTCGTGGGCCGTCGGCATCGGCTGGGCCGTGTTCGTCGCCGCGTGTAGCAGACGCGATCGGCGTCGAGCGCGAGAAGGTCGGCGACGTCGTAGGTCGCCATGACTCCCATTGGCTCGATGCCGACCAGCGCACCGGCGTCCTTCCCCACCATCGCCGGGTCATACACACGCAGGCCGACGGGTTCGAAGTCAGGACCCTCGACGATCGTCCGTGGGGCATGACACCCAACGTTTCCGTTCGCCCACTGGATGGTTCGGTACACCGGGACGCCTTCGTCAGAACCGAAGCGCGAGTTGCGCATCCACGTCAGGAATCTCGTCGAAGATGCTGCCCGGGGTTGCCAGGGGCTGCACCGGATCCGTACAGACTTCGCGACGGCGCATACCCAGCGCAGTTCGGCGACGCAATATCTCGATCGTCTCGAGGATGTCCCCCGCCGACGAATCGGTATCGGAGACGATGCCGGCCATTTCGGCGACGGGCGGCGAATCTCGGACCTGAGCGTCAGACTTCACGAGCGCGGTGAATTTCTTCAATACGCGCACGTACCCAACCTTGGCACCGGCGGCCATCAACTGCGCGGATCCATCTGTTGGCCCTGTTGACACGAAGGTACTCCCAGCTCTCAACGGGTGGATGACTCGGTTCAGACGGCGGGTGCGATCGACCGTGGAAAGTTCAGCATTCGCCGGGCGTTGTCCTCGACGATGAGCTGGCACTCTTCGTCGGGCACATTGGCCAGCACCTCGGCCGCCCGCTTTCGCGAGTTCGGCCAGTTGGAGTCCGAATGCGGATAGTCGATCTCCAGAGTGATGCGGTCGACGCCGATCTTGTAGCGGTTCTCGACGCCGTGCTCGTCGTCGATGAAGCAGCCCCAGAAATGATCCCGCCACAGGTCCGACGGCCGGGTGTCGAAATCGATCGGCTGGTAGTACCGGTGCCGTTCCCATACGAAGTCGGTGCGCTCCAAGATATAAGGCACCCAACCGATCCCGCCCTCCGACAGCGCGATCTGCAGCTTCGGAAACCGCTGAAGCTTGCCTGACAGCAGCAGGTCAACGGTCGTCCACGCCAGATTCGAATTGAACAGCGTGAAAGCGACCGCGAATGGCGAATCCATCGCCAACGGCGGTATATCACTGTCCGGGTCGGTGACCAACTGGCGGGGATCGGGATTGAACGACGAGAACGAAAATCCTGGGACGAAGCCGCCCGACCCAAAGTGCAGCGATACCGGCATCCCCGTATCCGAGCACACCGACCACAGCGGGTCCCAGTACGTCGAATGGAATGAAGGCAGTCCCAGCGGGACCGGGCTGTCGGGGAAGCTGATCGATCGGGCGCCCTTGGCAGCGGCCCGTTCCGCCTCCGCCACCGCCTCGTTGATGTTCCAGAACGGTATCAACGCCATGGGAATGAACCGGCCCGGAGCCGTGGCGCACCATTCGTCGATGTAGAAGTCGTTCCACGCCTTGATGCACAGCACCGACAGCTCTTTGTCCTGGCCGCGAAAGAACATCCCACCCGCGAATCCGGGGAACGACGGGAAACACATCGCCGACTCGACCCCGTCGAGGTCCATATCGGGGGATGCGGGCCTTCGGGTCGTAGCAGCCCGGCAGCATATCCTCGTATCGGACGGGATCGAGGCCCCACTCCGCCGGCGGCTTGCCCGCTACAGCATTCAGCCCGATGTTGGGATAGACCTGGTCCTCATACTGCCACATGTGCTTACCATCATGCTCGATGATCTTCGGCCCGGCCTCCTTGAACTTGTCCGGCAGCCGGTCCTGCCACACTCGGGGATGCTCGACCAGGTGATCGTCGACCGAAACGATCTGCATATCGTCTTGCAATGGCATCGCGCGCTCCTAGGCTGAGAGTCGGGGAAAGGGTTGATGCTCGGCACCTTTTTGACAGACTAGACAGTTGGCGTTGCCAAGACGCCGGATTGGGAGAACTATCATTTCCGATAACGAGAAGGCCATCATCCCCCGCAAGGCCCTCCGAGACCTCGGCGAGAACGACCACGATCTCCTGACCTTCGACGAGGCTGGCGGCCGACTGCAGTGCGAAATCGACCGCGCTGCCACATTGGTGGCCGATCTGCAGAAGACCGATGACGCAACGGGTATCCAACGTGCGAAGGACCGGCTCGCAGCACTCAAGGAGGCCGCCTGCCGGATTAGTGAACATCGGATCGCCGGAGCGAATTCCGGTGGATTCTTCGGATATCCCGCCGAGGTGGGGACAGAACGCGCTGAATGATCAGCCAGGTGCCGGCCGGCGACCGCGAACCAGCTTGCCCGGCCGGGCCGCGGTGGGCACGCCAAGTTCCGCAATGACCTCGCCACTGACCACCGTCACCACGTATCCGTTGGCGGCCTGGTCGAGCCGTCGTCCACCCGACGGGAGATCTTTGACGACCACCGGCCGGCGCAATTGCAGCGCGTCTTGATCGATGACGTTGAGATCTGCCTTGAAACCCACCGCGATCCGGCCGCGGTCGGCCAGCCCGACGACACCGGCCGGTACCGAAGTCAGCTCGCGAACGGCCTCGGCAACGGTCAGCCTGCCTGCCGGCCGATCACGAACCCAGTGGGTCATCACATAGGTGGGAAAGCTGGCGTCGCAAATCATTCCGTAGTGTGCGCCGCCATCGCCGAGTCCGAGAACGACGTCCGGACGCCGGATCAGCTCAGCGACGGTATCCAGGGATCCGTCGCGGAAGTTGGCCATCGTGACCAGCAGCATGGCACGTCCGTCGTCATCGAGCAGCCTGTCGTACGCCTCATGCAGCGGGCTCACGCCACGGGCGCGTGCCCGCTCGGCAATGCTGTCGCCTGGTTCGGGTTCGTAGATCGGCGGATCGCCCATCGGGAACATCCAGTCGAACGCCTGGGCGGCCATCATCAGCGGATGCCCCTCACACGTCGGCGCATCATGGAGGATGTGCTCGCGCACCTCAGGTTTACGCATCTCGGCAACGCGCTCGGCCAACGGTAGGGCAGCAATCGCCTGGTAACTCGGATAGAGGATGAACGGGTTACCCGACAACTCCAGGCCGAGGACCAGACCGATCGGGCGCGGGAAGATCTGCGCACTGACCTGGCCACCGGCTGCGTTGGCTTTCTGCACGATCTCAAGGGCGTCGATGAATTGCGGATCGCCGCCATTGGCAATGACGAGCGAAAATGTCACCGGCAGGCCGACGTCGGTGGCCACGTCGAAAACCGTCTTCAACACCGGCTCGTAGGCGCCGGCGACCAGGTCGGGTACGAACTGCAGCAAACCACCGCCCGCGGCCTTGATGCCACGGGCGATCGCCTCGTACTCCGCAGATGCCGCACCATAGCTCGGTATTGGGAAGCCACTTTCGCTGCGGTGCACCATCATCTGTGATGATGCGAAGCCGAGCGCACCGGCGTGCACCGCTTCGGCCGCGAGCTTGCCCATGAGCTGCAGATCCTCTAGGGTGGCGGGTTCGCGGTCGACGCCTCGCTGACCCATCACATAGACGCGCAACGGCGAGTGTGGCAAGAGGGCCGCCACATCGATATCACGGGCGCGACCCTCGAGTGCATCGAGGAATTCGGGAAAAGTCTCCCACGTCCACGGCAATCCATCGGCCATCACCGCCCCAGGGACATCTTCCACACCAGCCATCAAATCGACTAGCGTCTCGTGATCCTGCGCGCGACAGGGCGCGAAACCCACACCGCAATTGCCCATCACCACGGTCGTCACACCATGCGCCGAGGAGGGCGTGAGCCGGTCAGACCAGATCGCCTGTCCGTCATAGTGAGTGTGGAGGTCAATGAATCCCGGAGTCACAAGCAGTCCGGTGGCGTCGATTTCGCGCAGAGCATCACCGTCGACCTGCTCTACGCCGACGATGGTCCCACCCGAGATCGCTACATCACCGACGAACGGTTCACCGCCACTGCCGTCGACGATCGTGCCGTTACGGATTATCAAGTCACACAGCATGACCTAAACATACGACGTCAGCGCTCAGATGAGAATAGGCATTCTCTACAAACGGGTTCCAGCCGACCCGTGCCACGAGTAGATCGTTGAATCGGTTCCCCGCCCCTGGTGTGCCGCGTACCTATAATCGTCCCTCTATTCGGAGGGCGGAATGAACCCACGGGGGTGAACGTCGCTCCTTGAATGCACACAATCTTTCGGTGGCCTCCGAATCTTGGAAGCTGGCCTGCATGCCTGGCCCCTGTCTGGCGAACCGGAGGTAGAGCGTTCCCAACCAGTCACCGCCCGGCGGAGTGGCGGTCATTGCAGTCTCCCTCTCACCCACGCGATGAGCGCGGTTTAGGAGAAGCGTCGGCGCAGTTCCGCTTTAAGCACCTTGCCGGTCAGGTTTCGAGGCAAGGTATCGACCAACTCCACACGTTCGGGCCACTTGTATTTGCTCAATCCCTGTGCGTCGCAGTGCGTGGTCAGGTCGGCGACGGTGACCGTCGAGCCCGCTGTGGGTACGACGATCGCGCACACGCGCTCGCCAGTCCGCCCGTCTGGAACTCCGATGACTGCAACGTCGTCGACGTGGGCATGCGTGGCCACAGCTTCTTCCACCTCCAATGCCGAAATGTTCTCAGCGTTGCGAATGATGGCGTCTTTGAGCCTTCCCGTCACCCTCACATTTCCGTTGGCATCCACGCACCCCTGATCCCCGGTTCGAAACCAACCGTCGGCATCGAACGCGTCGACGGCGAGGGCGGTGTCGACATATCCGAGGAAGCACTGCGGTCCTTTGAGTCTCAACTCGCCCACAGTACCGGGCTCAGCCTCGAGCTCTCCGGGACCGACGACTCTGACCTGGACACCGGCCACCGGCCGTCCCACCGTCTGGTCGAGCACCTGTGAACCCGCTGTCACAGAAGGCGTTGTGGCGACGGGAAATTCGGTCAGCCCCCAGGCGTTGGCGATGCCTGGCACGCCGAGTCTGTCCCGGACCCGCTGCGCCAGCTCGGCAGTGATCGGCGCGCCGCCTCCGGTACAGCCGCGAAGGTCGGGAAACAACGGCTGTGCGCCGTGACCGTCTTGAGCCGCCACATACGCAGCGAAGAACGGGGTTGCCGAACCTAGGAGTGTCGGACGATGAGCCGCCATCGCCAACGGAGTCGTCGCAGGATCAAAGCCATCGAAGAGCACCAGCCGCAGTCCGGTTATCAATGCCGCGGCCAACGTCGCCGCGCCCCCGATGTGAGAGACGGGAAAGGCAATCGGATAGACGTCGTCACTGGCTGTCCCCACCAGATTGAGGATCCCCGAGGTACCCGCAATGATTGTGGCGTCGCTGTGCTGAATCCCCTTAGGCGCCGAGGTAGTACCCGACGAGTAGTAGATCCACCGCACCACCTCAGAAGACGTGAGGACGGCCCCTAGCTGCTCGGGTCCGCTCGCGGGCAGACGCAAACTCGGGTTGGCCGGCGGCCCGTCGAAGTCGAGTACCACTGCGCGTGTTCCGTGCGATTGCGACATCTGTTGCGCGAGGGCGGCGTGGTCGTACCCCCGCCAGGCACGCGGAACGATATACACCTGCGCGCCGATCTGTGATTGCGCGTGCGTGACTTCGTTCTTCCGCCAGATCGGCAGGATCGGGTTTTGTACTGCGCCCAACCGTGCGAGCGCAACCATCACGACCATGGTCTCCAAGGTGGTCGGCAGCTGCCACGAGACGACGGTGCCCGCGGTGATCCCCCACCCGGCGAGCGCCGCCGCGGTCCGCAGGCCGGCGTCGCGTAGGTCGCGGGTGGTGAGTTCGCGACCGTAGTCGTCAGACAGGACAACATGACTGGGCCGGGACCGGGCAGCCTCATCCACCAGGTTCCAGTAGGTATTACCGGCCCGGTCGGCGGATTCCACTGTCATGAACGCCATCGTCTCCTATTGGAAGCAGTAGACATCGCCAACCGCCATGGACCACCATTTGTATGCGGGTATACTGACATACAGTTGAGTGGCGAACAGGAAGGTCTGATGTGAACAAAGACGACATGATTCTGGTCAGCGTTGACGACCACCTCGTCGAACCGCCGGATATGTTCCGCAATCACCTGCCCAAGAAGTACCTGGACGAGGCACCGCGGTTGGTTCACAATTCCGATGGCAGCGACAGCTGGCAGTTCCGCGACGTGTCGATTCCGAACGTGGCGCTGAACGCGGTCGCAGGGCGCCCCAAGGAGGAATTCGGTCTGGAGCCGCAAGGGCTCGACGAGATCCGGCCGGGGTGCTACCAAGTCGACGAGCGCATCAAGGACATGAACGCCGGCGGTATCTTCGGGTCGATTTGCTTTCCGTCGTTCCCCGGCTTCGCCGGGCGCCTGTTCGCCACCGAGGATCCTGAGTTTTCTCTAGCACTGGTGCAGGCTTACAACGACTGGCATGTCGAGGAATGGTGCGGAGCCTATCCTGCGCGTTTCATCCCGATGTGTCTGCCGGTCATCTGGGATGCCGAGGCCTGCGCCAAGGAGATCCGGCGCAACGCCGCCCGAGGCGTGCACGCGTTGACGTTCACCGAAAACCCGGCGGCGATGGGCTACCCGTCGTTCCACGACGACTACTGGCGACCGATGTGGGAGGCGTTGGTCGACACCGACACCGTAATGAACGTGCACATCGGCTCGTCGGGCAAGCTGGCCATTACCGCTGCCGATGCGCCGCTGGATGTGATGATCACGCTGCAGCCGATGAACATCGTCCAGGCTGCCGCAGATCTGTTGTGGTCGAAGCCCGTCAAGGAGTACAAGGATCTCAAGATCGGACTCAGTGAGGGCGGCACCGGCTGGATTCCCTACTTCCTCGATCGCGCCGACCGCACCTACGATCTTCACTCGACATGGACGGGCCAGGACTTCGGGAAACAGAAGCCCTCTGAGGTGTTCCGCGATCACTTCCTGACGTGCTTCATCTCCGACCCGATCGGCTTGGAACTGCGGAATCACATTGGAATCGACAACATCTGCTGGGAAGCGGACTATCCGCACAGCGACTCGATGTGGCCCAACGCCCCAGAAGAGCTTGATGAAGGGCTCAAGACCCTCAACGTCCCAGACGACGACATTAACAAAATGACCTACGAGAACGCATTGCGCTGGTACCACTGGGACCCGTTCACCCATGTCCCCAAGGAGCAAGCCACCGTCGGTGCGTTGCGTAAAGCGGCCGAAGGCCACGATGTCTCCGTCAAAGCCCTGTCCACCCGGGAGAAGACTGGCGCCGGCGCCGACGTCCTGCAAGCAGCGACACAGCAGCTGCGCTGACAGCGTAGTCGGCCGCGGGACCACGGCCGACTACTCGAGCGGCAACCGGTATTCTCACTTCCAAGAATGGATAGTGTGTAGTTCGCCCGCGCAGTCGGGAAGGTGAGGAGAGGATTGACGACATGGCGGGCAAAACGATCGTCATCACGGGTGCCAGCGACGGCGTCGGAGCGGCCGCGGCACGCCGGCTGACCGCCGATGGCGAGAACGTCGTCATTGTGGGCCGCTCACCGCAGAAAACCAAGGCGGTGGCCGCGGAGACCGGAGCCGACTTTTTCGTCGCCGACTTTTCCGAGCTCGACCAGGTACGCCGACTCGCCGACGACCTCAAGGAGCGCTACCAGCGCATCGATGTCCTGGCCAACAACGCCGGCGGAATGGTGAGTTCAGACAGCCCGACGGTCGACGGCCACGAGAACGTCCTGCAAGTCAACTATCTCGCACCATTCCTGCTGACGAACCTGCTGCTGGATCGTCTGATCGAGTCACGCGCCACGGTCGTCAGCACTTCGAGCGCATATCAGCCGCTGATCCGAAACGTTTGTGTCGACGACCTCCTCCACGACGGACGGACCAGCGGTATGAAAGGCTATGCGCTGTCCAAGATCGCAGTCAACATGTTCATCTTGGAGTTGGATCAACGCTATAGGTCTGATGGCATCACCTGCGCGGCGTTCCATCCAGGCTGGGTGGTGTCCAACTTCGCGCCGGGATCCAGTTCCCGTGGGATCGCGCTCTTCCAGGCCACCGGCATCGGTCGACTCATTGGTACGACACCCGAGCAGGGATGCGACCAACTCGTCTGGCTGGCCACGACCGCGGCCGACCACGGCTGGACGTCCGGCGAGTACTACGTCAAACGGAAGGTCGCGAAGAACCACAAGATCACCCGCGACCGCGAAGCCGCGCGCGAATTGTGGGATCGCACCGCGGCGTTGTTGGCCCTCTGAGGTTCGGACGACGATGACTGGTACCACGAGGCCGAGACTTCGTGTGGTGCACGCTGGCACCGGGCTCACCGGACGGGAGGCGTTGGGGGCGATCATCGACGATCCCGCACTCGAGCTCGTCGGCGTCGCTGTCACGACACCGCAGAAGGTCGGCGTCGACGCCGGTAGCCTCTGCGGCCGCGACGACGTCGGCGTCACGGCAACCGACGACGTGGACGCGGTCATCGCATTGCGACCGGACTGCGTGTGTTATTGCGCCACTGCGGTCCGTCGGGAGGAGCACGCGGTCGAGGACATCGCCCGTTACCTGCGATCCGGCATCGACGTCGTGACGATCTCGACAATACCGCTGATCTACCCACCTGCGGCCCCACAGGAGTGGCTCGACACCATCGGGTCCGCGGCTGACCAAGGTGGGGCGACCTTTTACGCGACGGGCGGCGAACCAGGCTTCATCAGCCTGAACGTCCCCACCGCTCTGCTTGCCGGCGCTGGGCGGGTCGATGCGTACCGAATGGACCTCTACGCCATCCAGCTCGATGCGCAATACCCCATCTGGGACGTCTTGCACGAGTCGATGGGTTTCGGTAAAGCCGATGGTTATGTGCCGGCGCGCATCGCCTATGGCAAGGTCGAAGCCGACTGGTCAACCGTTGTCCGCTACGTCGCCGACATCCTCGGACTCACCCTGGATGGCCTCGAAGTCGACTGGGAGACGGTACTGACTCCGACTGACCTCGACACCGCTATCGGGGTGGTGCCGGCGGGCACGATCTGTGCGCACCGCTGGCGGCTCGCGGGGACAATAGACAAGCAGCCCATCGTCGCAGTGCAGTACTTCGCCGCGGTGTCGAGCGCGCCATGGCCGTCCCACTGGCCCGACCCGGGCCGGCTGACGGGCGGGATGTCGTTCCACATCTCGGGCCGCCCTGGGTTTCGGGTCGACTTCGAATTCGACAAGGCCGAAATCGGCGATACCGTGAATCCGGGCGTCACAGCCACGGCCATGGCCGTCGTCAACGCTATCCCCGCCGTCGTTGCCGCCGCGCCCGGCATCATCGAGCTTCCGTTGTCAGGACCGTCGATCGTGACTCGGCGCGCCACCCCCCGTCCAGCCCCAGCGACCACCCGAAAACAGGAGTTACATCATGGTTGAAGCCGCGGCCCGCGACGTCTACTACGACCCGTACGATTTCGATATCGACTCAGATCCCTATCCGTACTGGAAGCGCCTGCGCGACGAGGCACCGCTCTACCACAACGAAAAGTTCGGCTTCTACGCCCTCAGCCGCTACGACGACGTGCAGCGTGAACTCCACAACTGGGAAACCTTCCGGTCGGGCAAGGGCACGATCTTGGATTTCCTGGTCAACAACATCGAGGTGCCTCCCGGCATCCTGCTCTTCGAAGATCCGCCGATCCACGACCTGCACCGAAAGATGCTGTCGCGGGTGTTCACTCCCCGACGGATGAACGCCATCGAACCGTTGGCGCGCCGTTTCTGCGTTGAGGCACTCGAGCCACTCGTCGGTGAGTCCGGATTCGACTTGATGACCGTGCTGGCCAAGCAGATGCCGATGCGTGTCATCGGTGCGCTGCTCGGCATCCCGGAAAGCAGTCAGGTGACCATCCGGGACGGCGCCGACGACTTCCTCGCCATCTCCGAAGAGGGCTTCGGCGAGTTCAAAGACGACCCATTCGCCAACATGTTCCAGCTGTTCGCCGACTACATCGACTGGCGCGCAGACAACCCGTCCGACGATCTCATGACCGATCTGCTGCACACCGACGTCGAGGAGACCGACGGCACCATCCGCCGGCTGACCCGCGACGAGGCGCTCGCCTACAGCGTGATGATTGCCGGAGCCGGCAACGAAACCACCACACGCCTGATCGGCTTCGCCGGGCAACTACTCGCCGACCACGACGACCAGCGCCGCGAACTTGCGGCCACCCCGACTCTCATCGGCGGTGCCGTCGAGGAGGTGCTTCGTTTCGAAGCCCCGTCGCCGGTTCAGGCGCGCTACGTCGCCCGCGATGCCGAGTTCTACGGACAGCGGGTGCCAGAAGGTTCTGCGATGCTGCTAATCAACGGATCGGCGAATCGGGACGAACGCCATTACGAAGACCCTGATCGCTTCGACATCCACCGCAAGGGAAGCCATTTGAGCTTCGGCGTTGGTCTGCACTTCTGCTTGGGATCCTCGTTGGCGCGGATGGAGGCACGCGTGGCGCTCGAGGAAGTGCTCAAACGGTGGCCTGACTGGAGCGTCGATTACGACGCCGCCGAAAAGGCACACACTCAGAGCGTGCGGGGCTGGGCGAAGCTGCCGTTGGTCTTGGGCTGACGCGGCAGGCATCACGTACGTGCGATACCTCGATCGAGTCGCTGTCGTCACCGGCGCAGGTTCGGGCATCGGGCGTGCCCTCACGATCGCCCTCGCGCGTGACGGCGCACGCGTCGCGGCAGCCGACATCGACCCGTCAGCACTGGCCGACACCCAGGCTGGCTGCGGCTCGGACCGGGTGAGCGCCTACCCGGTCGATGTCACCGACCGGGAGGCCGTCCTGTCGTTCGCAGACGACGTGCGCCGTGACCTCGGGTGCGCCTCGCTGGTGTTCAACAACGCCGGGGTAGACCTCTACGCCAGTGCAATCGACATGTCTTTTGCCGACTTCGACTGGTTAATGGCGATCAATGTCGGCGGCGTGGTCAACGGCACCAAGGCATTTCTGCCGCAGCTCATCGAGGCCGGATCGGCGCGGCGGCCCGCACGCCTGGTCAACATCTCCAGCGCGTTCGGGCTCATCGCGTTCGCCTATCAAAGTGCCTACAGCGCTTCAAAATTCGCTGTGCGCGGCTTCACCGAAGCCGTTCGTCAGGAAATGATCGTCGACCACCATCCGGTGACCGTGCACAGCGTGCATCCCGGTGTCGTGCGCAGCAACTTCGGTGTGAACATGCGCACGGCCGACACCGAGGACCGCGATAAGGCGGTGAAGCAGTATGAGCGCGCGGCGCGGACGTCGCCTGAGAAGACGGCGAGGCTGGTCCTGCGCGGGGTTGACAGAAACCGGGCGAGAATCGTCATCGGACCCGACGGCTGGGTGGCCGCCGCCCTGCCGCGGCTGATCGGTGTGCACTACACCGGATTGATGGCGTGGGCCACCCGGCTGACCAACAAACAGTAGGGCGGCTTACGAAGTGGGGCCACGCCGCGCGGGTGACGTAGAGAGTGCCGAAGTAGTGCACATCCATCAGGGTGCGGAACTGCTGAGGATCCGTGTCCGCGAACAAGCCGCCGAGACCGATTCCAGCATTGTTCACCACCGCGTCGATCCGGCCGTAGGTGTCCACGGCCGCCGCAACGATCGCGGCGGCCGAGTCCTCGTCAGCGACCGAACAGTAGCGAGCGATCGCCTCCCCACCGTTCGCGCTGATCTCCCCCACCACCTCATGTGCAGGATCGGAGGACGGCGCGCTCCCGTCGACCTGGACGCCGAGGTCGGCGACGACGACGCGGGCTCCGCGGGCGGCGAACGACAGCGCGTGACTGCGGCCGACTCCTCGGCCGGCGCCGGTGACGACAACCACCTCGTCGTCGAACCGGAGCTCGTTCACTTGACCGGTCGGGGGCGTAGCAGCTGTGCCTGCTGGATCTTGGCGATCGCGCCGCGCTGGTCGAACAGCGTGCCCGCCGAGACCCCGACACCATCGGGACCATAATTCGTTTCGGCCCGTACACCGATCCAGTCGCCGTCAGGAACCCGGTGGATGTGCACCGCCAGATCGGTGTTCATGAACATCCAGTCGAGCATCTCGATACGGGTTCCCAGCCCATTCGCCATATCGGCCACGGTGAACAACCGTTCCAGCGGCGTCATCACCTCTCCTGCAACGAGGTTTACGATCGGCTTCGCCCACGATTCCGCGGGAATATCGTGCAGCTCGGTGAGCATGCGCCACTCCAGGCTGGTGATGTAGCTCTGTGCGGTGGTCCCGTCGATCTCGAACCGGGCGGCCTGGCCGACTGGGCGCAGGGGCGGGTCCGCCGCGAACGTCAGCGCCCCGGTATCAAACCGGGCGAACCGCCAGGCGGTGGCTTTGGCGACGGTGCGCAGCGCATGGCTCGGGGCTGGAGCGAGCATTTCGGCACTCACCAGTTCGATCCTCGAACCGGTTCGCTCCAATTGCGCGACAACCCACAGCTCGTCGGAAATCGGCACAGGACCGAGAAGGTCGACTGACACTCGGGTCAGGCGAGCATCCTCGCGGGGACTGCATCGCTCTATGGCGCGTACGAGTAAGGCCGATACGGGCGCTGCGTTCTGTATGGTTGGATCCCACGCACCGCGGACATACTCGGTCGCGCTGAATCGCTCACCGAGGAAGTTATTCTGGTCGATCCGCTCGTAGTAGGCGTCCACCATCTGCGCTACAGCGTCAACAGGAGCTGCGGCTGATAACGCGCCTTCACTCCCGTCCAGGTCGGCGTGAACCCGTCGGCGACACGCATATTCGGGAACCGGTCCATCAACAGGTTCATCCCGACATCGATCTCGCTGCGGGCGAGCATCGCGCCGAGGCAGAAGTGCCGCCCGCCGCCGAATGCAAAATGCTCCCCGGTGTTGTTGAACACCTTCTCGTGATCCAAATCGGACCGTTGAGGATCGAATACGTCGGGATGTTCGAACCGGGATTCGTCTCTGTTCGCACTGCCAATCATCAACACCACCAGCGACCCCGAGGGGATGTGCTGGCCGTGTAGCTCGATGTCCTCGGTCACCTGCCGGCTATTCATCTGGGAGGGCGGGATGTACCGCAGCGTCTCGCTGATCGCCGCGGTCACCTTGGAACGATCCTCGCGTATCTCCTCGAACAACTCGCGCTTCTCGAGCACCAACGCGATCATGCTCGCCAGCGCCTTGCCCGTTGTCTCCGAACCCGCATTGAGCAGCTGGGTGATATGGGTTTTGACCTCGATGTCGTCGAACATCTCGCCGTCGACTTCCGCGGTCACCAGCGTCGAGATGAGGTCGGACGCGGGATTTGCGCGTCGCTCGGCGATGATCGGCGTCAGGTAATCCCACAGTTCGGCGGTCGCGGCCCGCCCGATCCGGTCGATCTCAGGATCAGAGCCGAACGCGCCGACGAAATTGGTGTGGGCGGTGTACCAACCTTTGAACCGTGGATAATCCGCCTGCGGCAGCCCGAGCATCTCGGTAATGACATACACCGGAAGGTAATTGCAGAATTCCTCGACGATGTCGACCGTTTGGCCTGGCTCGAACCGGCTGGCCAGATGCGCGGCCGCGTCCGCAGTGGCATCACCGAGGATGGCTACGGCGTTGCGCATGATGACGCCCTGCCAAGCCTCCAGACCCTTACCGCGGAAGTAAGGAGTCACCAGCGCGCGCTTGCGCGCATGCTCTTTTCCATCCATCTGTAGCAGCGAGCGCCCGAAGACCGGCTCGATGATCCGCTCGTAGCTGCGTGAGCTGAAGATCGGATCCCGGTACCCCTTCGCCACATCGGCGTGCCGACTGATCAGGTAGCCGTTCAAATCATGGTCGTAATGCACGGGCGCCTCGGCGCGAAGTCTTCGATAGAAGGCGTACGGGTCGGCAGCGACTTCCGCAGAGAAGAACGTCGGGATATCGGACAAAATCGTCTCGCTCACGAGCCGCTCCCCACCGAGAGCCGGCGATGGGGACCTGCCGCGATCTTGGGTTCGAGCACCGCCCGCAGCTGTTCGAGATCATAGAACTCATCGACGGTGATCTCACGCAGATCGGTGGCCGGCGAGTGATAGATGTGTTCGCCGATCAGCCGCGCCTCGTCGTTGTAGATGAAGTACATCGATGTCCAATGGTCCTCAATGAAGTAGCCGTCGAGGTCACGATCGTCGATATCGTGTCCCTTCGTCCGCGCCGCACGCCCCCGCAGATGCTGGTGCACGAACTGTTCCTGGGAGAATCCCCAATCGTTGACGGCGAGGTGCTCCTGCTCTTTGGTCTGCACCGTCTGACCGTGCTCCACAAGCGGTGCGTAGAACTCGTTGCGCACCTCGTCCATGCCGTCGTAGACACGGTATCCCGTCTGTGGAGTGCAGATTCGGTACACGGGGCGCTCGATCGTCATCTCGGGGGCGAGGAGCTCCTCGAAACGGCCGCAGTACTCCAGCATCGCGTGCATGCGGTAGTTCTCCATGATCGCGATGTGCAGCGGGTTGTCGAGCTGATCGATCAACCGTTCGGCCGCGGAGAAGATATTCGCTAGCTCTTCAGACACTGTCACCCTTCCGCCATGGCACCATCGTGTGCCGCTCTTCTGATTCGAGGTTTAGAGTTGCTACTCTGGGCTACCAGCTGGACATTCGCATACAAGCATGCACCAGGCCACCCGGCCTGACCCGTCTGGGCTGGCAGCCCGAGAAGGCTGATCGTGCGGCCACCTGTCGGAGGCCGAGAGAGAGGACTCCTTCGGTGCAACCCACTCCGTTCGCGACCACTTCGGCCGCTCAGCAACGCTCGTCGTCGGCCGTCGGCGACGTCTTTGTCGCGGTTCGTGACGGGATCCTCTCCGGGGCCTTCACGCCGGGACAGACGATCACCGAAAGCGAGATCGCGACCCAGCTCGGGGTCAGCCGCACACCCGTGCGGGAAGCCCTTCGCGAGCTCGAGATACAAGGTCTGCTGACCCGCCATCACCGGCGAATCCTGGTCGCGAGCCTGTCGGCGGCCGAGGCCGAAGACGTCCACGAGATTCGGGTCGCGCTGGAAATACTGGCGGTACGCCAAGTGATTGCCCGCCAGCCCGTCGACACGATTGTGCCGCAGCTCGAGCGAACGATCTCCGAAATGCGGTACGAGACCAAGAACGGCGACACGGCGATGGCGCTCGCCTCGGCGCGCGCATTTCATCAGGCGATCTTCGACGCGACCCACAACAAGATGCTGGCGCGATTCCTCGACCAAGTCTATAACCGCGTCGACCAGTACCGGTTCTACAGCTCCAGCCAACGCAGCTCCGCGCGGCTGCGTCGCACCATCGAAGAACACGTTGCGATCATCGGCGCGATTCGCGACGGCGACGTCGACCGGGCTGAGAAGCAGATGCGGGCCCACCTCTGCGCCAGTCATGATTTCGACGCCGGCACAGATGGTAAAGCTGCCGGCAAATCCAGCTGAGGGCGTCGTAGCGCCCAACGACGCCGTCACGATCCCGCGCGCATTCGGTCACGAAAATCGGGATGACACACGGCACTAAGCGCGCGTGCGCGCTCTTCCAAGGTGCACCCCGTCAGTCGCGCGGTTCCATATTCGGTTACAACAAAATCAACCAGGACCGCGGGTAGCGTTACAACACTTCCAGTTTCGAGCGTCGGCACTATGCGCGAGTACTTCCCGCCCCCCGCCGTAGACGGCAGCGCCACGATGCATCTTCCACCAGAAGACACCGATGCCCCAATGGCGAAGTCGAGCGAACCACCGGTGCCCGCGACCTGCCTACCGCGCAGGTACTCTGAATTGACCTGACCGCGCATATCCACCGCAATAGCGGAGTTGAGCGCGTGAAAGTTACTGAGGGCACCGATAATCCGGGCATCATGAGTGTAGGCCGCCAGTCGCATGCTGACCGCGGGTGACGTTGCCGCGAAGTGGTAGAGGTCCTGCGATCCATGGAGCTGGTTGGCCACCAGTAGTCCCCCATCGATTTCCTTGCGTGTCCCGGTGAGCACCCCCTTTTCGTACAACCGCCGCATCCCGTCGGTCAACAGTCCCGAGTGCATACCGAGTTCACGATGTCCGCTGAGGGCGTCCAGCGCCGCGTCCGGAATCGCCCCGATGCCGACCTCGATGCACGCCCCGTCCGGCACCAATTCGGCCACATAAGCACCGATGCGCTCAGACACCTCGTCCACGACTGTCGGTGTCGGGACAGTCAACGGCTCATTGACTTCAACGAACCAGTCGATCTCTGAAACATGCAGCCTCGCTTCGGACCAGACCCGAGGCATGGCGGCGTTGGCCTGGGCGATGACGATGGGGGCGTGGTATGCGGCCATGGCCGCGAAGTCGGTGCTGGTGCCGAAGGAACAGTACCCGTCATCATCGGGCATGGACATGTTCACCACCGCGACATCGGGCGCGATATCGCCATCTTCAAGCAGACGGCAGATGGTGTGGATCGATCCCGGCAGGAAGCTCGCAGTACCGTCGGCCACCGCGGTGCTGGCCGCGCCGCCGGGTGAATACGTCAGCAACCGGAATCCGCCCGTTACCTCCGGGTCGGCGAGCAGCCCACGGGTGCCTCGCACTGATTGGAAACCCCGACACGTACCCAGTACGCCGTCGGTGATCATGGCATCGATCAGGACTGTCGGCTCACCTTCGTAGGAAGTGAACACCAGCAGACTTCCCGCGGGGACCTTGGCTGCCGCGGTGCGCGCATCCACCACACGGCTACGGTACAGCTCGCGCCAGTCAGCTCTGGCCCAACTCTGATCCATCGAGCGTGCCACGGCGGAGGATCAGACCTCCACCGGCAAAGCGCCGAGTTCCGTTGCCCCAGAGGCGACTAGGTTGTCGATGTCCTTTTCGGTGTAGTCAAGCAGCTCGTGCAATACCTCGATGGTGTGCTCGCCGAGCATCGGCGAGGGACGCAGCGGTTCCCGGTCCCGTCCGACGAACTTGATCGGACGTCCGGTCATTTTCACGGTTCCAGCGATCGGGTGCTCGACCTGCTCGATCATCCCCCGGGCTTCGGTATGCGGAGCCACCACCACCTCGCTGACCTTCTGCACCGACGCGTTGGGGATATCCGCCTCATCGAGTGCCGCGGACCATTCGGCACGGGTCCTGGTGGTGAGGACTTCTTCGAGGATCTGGGTGAGTTCCGCTTTGTTGGCGACGCGCAGATCGTTGGTGGCGAACCGCTCATCGCGCGACAATTCCGGGCGCCCGATGACGTCGCACAGCCGCCGCCAGAACTGCGTCTGGAATGCGGCGATGATGATGTCTCCATCCTTGGCCTGGTAAGCGCCATAGGGCACGATGCTGGGATTGCCGGATCCGACCGGACCCGGGTCTTCTCCCGTCAGGAAATAGTCGGTCAGGTAGTAGTGCATCAAGCCGAGCATCGAGTCGTACATCGCGATATCGATGGCGGCGCCGCGGCCGGTCACCGAGCGCTCACGAACCGCCGCCAGGATGGCGATGATGGCGTAGAGGCCGCCGGCCAGATCTCCCATGGCGACACCGAGCCGTGAGGGCGGCTGGTCCGGATGACCAGTGACGGACATGGCGCCGGTCATAGCCTGCGCGATCACGTCGAAGGCAGGGCGATCGCGGAGCGGACCATACGCACCGAAACCGGAGATCGACGCGACCACGATGCCGGGATTCACTTCGCGCAGTGCGTCGTAATCCAGGCCCAGCCTTGCCATGACGCCGGGACGGAAGTTCTCGATGACGACATCGCATTTGGCCGCCAATTCTCGCGCCACCCGAACACCTTCGGGATTCTTCAGATCGAGAACGACACTTTTCTTGTTACGGTTGGCTGTAATGAAGTGGGTGCTCTCCCCGTTGGCCTTCGGCCCGCTGTAACGCGAGTCATCGCCCTTACCGGGGCGCTCGATCTTGATGATCTCAGCGCCTAGGTCGCCGAGCATCATCGTCGCGAACGGACCCGCGAGCACGCGGGTGAAATCGAGAATCCGGATTCCGGACAGCGGTCCGGCGAGTTCGCCGGCGCCGTTGGTGCTGGGCCCTGAAGAAGTGGCGGTCATCGTGTCTTCTCTCCGTCGGTCTTTCGCGGTAGTTCGATCTCAACCTCGCCGGCAGCGGTAACGATGCCCCGTTGGTCGGTCGCGGAAATGTCAGCCCTCACCACTGATCTGCCGTCTACCTCAACTTTGTCGGTGATGCGTCCGGTTAATGTGGTCAGATCGCCTTGCAGGTTGAACCTGCGCAGCGTCACGTTCAACTTGCGCAGGGTGCCGTGATCGCCTGCCCAGTAGGTCGCGAGCGTGCACAGCCACCCGATCCGCTCGGGACCGTAGTCGTAGGCCGCGGGCACGCCAACGCTGCGGGCGTACTCGTTATCCCAGTGGCCGCGCGACGGCCCTTCAGGAATTCCTTGATGATTGGGGCGGCCGGCCTTTGGGTGCTTAGCCAGGTAGTCATACCAATAGCTGTGCGTCTTGAGGAACTGCCCGCCGTAGACACGCATGAAGCACACCGAGTTGGTTGCGGTCCACGGACCGCGGATGAGTTCGCCGAGACTATCGCCGACCGCGACTTCTTCCCAGTATCGCGGCGCGCTCCCCCGGATCTTCGACGGCTCCTCTGCATAGAGTTGCGCGATCCGTTCGATGTCCTCGCTGGTGTATTCGGCCGGCGACAGGTCCTTGTGCTTGGACCCCATACTGCCCATACCGCGTTCTGTGCGAATACCCCACGGCATAGACCTCGCAACGAGCTCACCATTCTGGTTGGTGAACAGCACCTCTGAGGTCTGCTTGACCGAGCGCCCGGCGAACTCGCCGTGTCGGATCGCGACGTCCAGCAACTTGACCGACACATCGATGCGGTCGTTACGCCGGATCGGCATATACCACTCATGCTCGGCGCCCCCGAAAAATGAGTGCACCCCCGGCAGCCCGCTGCGATCCCCGATCGCCTGCAACGAGAAGCCGTAGATCATGCTCGGTGGCGCGATGATGCCGCCTGCCGGCGTCTGCAACGCATAGTCGTCGTCGGTCCACCGCGGGTCACGGTCACCGATCGCTCGGGCCCATTGCCTGATTGCGTCCTTGGACGCCTCTTCGAGGGTTGGTTCCTCACGGGTGAGCCGCGGCTTGCCGATCTTCGCGCGGAGTTGTTCCAGTGCCTCATCGGTGATTGTCGCCACGCGGTTCCTCACCCCTCGCCGGAAAAGGTTCGTTCTCGACAGTCGGGGCCCTAACGCCAGCCAGGGAACCCCGCTAGTACTCTTGTATACGTGTAGACATAATGCACGCGGGCGGGCCCACGAGTCAACTTTGAAGCATCCGCGCCGTTATCCTGCAGACCGCGCAGGAGCGCTGCTCACGTCGACCACCACCGAGCGGAGATGAGGACACCATGGCATCTGACACGTCATCGGACGCAGCCAAATTCGCGCCACAGCCGACTCCCGAGACTGAGCCGTTCTGGGCCGGCTGTGCGCAGGGGGAATTGCGGCTGCAGCGCTGCTCACACTGCGACGAGTTCTACTTTCCCCCACGGCCGTTCTGCCCGTCGTGCTGGTCGGCTGACGTCACCTGGCAGGCCGTGAGCGGCCGCGGCACGCTGCACTCCTACGTCATCAACCACCGCCCGGCACCGGGATTCGCCGCCGATGCTCCCTACGCGATTGCGCTGGTGCAACTCGATGAGGGCCCACGGATGATGTCCAACATTCTTGGCGTCGAGAACATCCCCGAAAACCTGGTGCTTGATATGGCACTGGAGGTCACCTTCGAACAGCGCGGTGACATCACCGTTCCCCAGTTTCAACCGGCAGGAGCGCAACGATGAGTATCCGTGGAGTCGCCGCGATCGTCGGCGCCAGTGAGACCACCCGACTGGGCAAGATCCCGGATATGTCGGTCCTCGGATTGCACCTCGATGCCGCTCGTAATGCGGTGGCGGACTGCGGAATCGATCCCAAAGAGATCGACGGAGTCGCGACTACCGGTAGCGTCAACATCACGCCGGTCAGCCCCGTGGTGATCTCCTACTACCTGGGATTGACCCCAAAGTGGATCGACAGTACGTCAGTCGGTGGTGGCGCATTCATGATGCTGGTTCGCCACGCCGCTGCGGCGATCGCGGCCGGCATGTGCAATGTCGTGCTCATCACTCACGGAGAGTCGGGGCGCTCCGGGGTTGGGGTCCCGGGCATGCCGGTGGACCGCACCTCGCCCTGGGCGCAGTTCGAACGACCGTACGGGCCATTCGGGGCGCCGAGTCTGTTCCCGATCGGCGTGCTTCGCTACATGAAGGACTTCGGCCTTACCCACGAACAGCTCGCCATGGTGCCAGTGGTCCAGCGAAAATGGGCGGCGCTGAACCCGCGGGCGATGGCGCGCGAACCGATCTCCATCGACGATGTGCTCGATTCTCCGATGGTCGCCTACCCCATGCACCGGATGGAATGCTGTCTGGTGGCCGACGGTGGCGGCGCGGTCATCATGACCACAGCCGAACGGGCACGCGACATGAACCTGCCCCATCCCCCCGTCTACCTGCTAGGTGCAGGTGAGTCAGCAGAGACCCCGATGATCTCGCAGATGATAGACATGACGACGTCGCGGGCGTTCCGGGTGTCGGGTGCAGCCGCCTTCGCCGAGGCCGGTATCACCCACGCCGATGTCGACCACTTGATGATCTACGACGCGTTCGCCCACAATCCGATCTACGGCCTAGAGGACCTCGGCTTCGTAGGCCGCGGCGAGGCGGGCGAGTTCATCGCCGCCGGCAACACTGCACCGGGCGGATCACTCCCGATGAACACCAACGGTGGCGGCCTGTGCTACGCGCACACCGGCATGTACGGCATGTTCGCAATCCAAGAGTCGGTCCGTCAGCTGCGCGGCACCGCGCCGGCACAGGTCGAAGGGGTGCGCATCAGCATCGCCCACGGCGTCGCAGCCTACTTTGCCGCGTCAGGCACTCTCGTGCTCGGCAACGAGATCCCGTGAGCCGCGTTACGACAACACTGCCGACTTGCTCTTGAGGATGAGAGTTTTCGACTCCGTGAACGGCAGAATCCCCTCAGTACCACCTTCGCGTCCGATGCCCGACTGCTTGAAGCCTCCGAAAGCGATCCCGAAGTCGGTGCGAAAGGCGTTATGCCCCACCGTCCCTGCCCGCAGTCGTTTCGCAACGTCGATAGCACGTTCCACATCGTCGGTGAACACCGAGGCGTTCAATCCGAAGATGCTGTCGTTGGCAAGCTCGACCGCGTGGTCCTCGTCGACCGCGGGTATTACGCTGACCACAGGGCCGAAGATCTCCTCCTGCGCGATCACCGACGAATTGTCAACGTTGCCAAAAACCGTCGGTTCGATGTAATAGCCCCGCGGCAGATGATCGGGCCGCTTGCCGCCTGCCGCCAAGATGGCGTCGGACTCGATGCCCTTGGCGATGTAGTACTCGACCCGATCGCGCTGGCGCGCCGACACCAGCGGCCCGATCTGGGAATCCGGCTCGAACGGGTCGCCGACACGCACCCCGCGGAATTCCGCGGCCAGCGCCTCCAGCATCTCGTCGTGACGCTTGACTGGCACGATGACACGGGTTAGCGACGAACACGACTGGCCCGTCAGCAGGCACTCCTGGCGCATCAAATGTGTTGCAGTCTTTGCGATATCGACGTCGTTGAGGATCACCGCCGCCGACTTGCCCCCGAGCTCCAGCGTGCAGCGCGCGACACGCTCGCCACAGATCGACCCGATGGTGCGCCCAGCAGCGGTCGATCCCGTGAAAGTGATCTTATCGACGCGCGGGTCGCGCACCAGCAGCTCGGACACCTCGCGGTCAGCCGTGATCACATTCACCACACCCGGCGGTAACCCGGCCGCCTCGACGGCCTCGGCGAAGATATACGCCTCTGCCGGCGCCTCGGGGGATGCCTTCAACACCACCGTGCATCCGGCGATCAATGCCGGAGCGACCTTGTAGCCGATCAGCCGCATCGGCGAGTTCCACGGGATGATGGCGCCCACCACACCCACCGGTTCCCGGATCAGGAATCCGGCCCCACCGAAGGTCGGTGTCATCGGCTTCACCCACCCGAAGGTGTCCGCCTGATCGGCGTAGTAGGTGAAGATGTCAAAGCCGTCCTGGCCTGCGGCACGAGCCACCGATTGCAGCGCACCGGTCTCCCGCGGCCATATTTGGCCGATGTCCTCGCCGCGCGTCAACAGGTATTCGGCGATGGCGCGCAGGTACACGGCGCGTTCGGCGTGCTTCATGCGTGGCCACGGGCCATGGTCGAAGGCAGCCCGGGCGGCACCGACCGCACGACTCATATCGTCGGCCTGAGCTTCGGCGACCTCGAGGAAGATTTCCTCGGTGGTCGAATCGCTCACCCGGATCTTGTTGCGGGTGGAGGGCTCGGCCCACTCGCCTCCGAGGAAGAGGCAGTCGGTGTTCTTCAGCAGCGCGGCAGGTCCGCTGGCGATCGCCACCGTACCTACGCCACGAATTCCGGCTCGCCGACGCTGGGGAACAGATCGAGGAAGTTGCCCTGGGTGATCTGGTAGCGAGCCTCCTCGGGCACTCCGTCGAAGAGCTCGTGGAGCACCTTCTGCGTGTGGCCGAACGTGCCCTCGAGGTGCGGGTAGTCGCTACCCCACATGACGTTCTTGTATCCCATCGCGAGGTAGGCCTGCACAGCGGACTTGTCGTGCTGGAACGAGGCATACACCTGTTCGTAGATGATCTCACTCGGCAGCCGAGACAGCTTGGGCCGCACGTACACGCCGTGCTGCCGGTACGCCTCGTCCATGCGGTCGGCGATGAACGGCACCCAGGTGGCACCACCCTCGGAGACGAGTACCTTCAGGTTGGGATGGCGGTCGAGCGCGCCAGAGGCGACGAGCATGGTGGTCGCGCGCTGGCCACCGAATACCGTCTCGACCCAGTTGATAATCGCGCCGCCTGGACCATGGTAGACCGAACCCGGAGATCCACCGTCCGGCGCCTTTGCATCCGAGCCGATGTGGATGCCAAGCACCATCCCGATCTCTTCGCAGACGGCCCACAGCGGTTCCCACACGTCGTAGTTCCAGTCGCCGATGCCGTCCTCGTCGAGCCCGGACGGCAGACTGATCGCCTTGAACCCCATGTCGGCGACGCGCTTGACCTCGGCGACGGCGTCCTCTACAGACCTGGTCGACACTTCGGCCGCGGGAATCGAACGCTTGGTCTTGTCGACGAACGTCTCCTTGAGCCAGTCGTTCATGACGCGGACGCCTTCGCGGTACAGCACCGGATCCTTGATCAAGCCGTTCCACAGACCGATCGACGGATAGACGATCTCGCCCCAGATACCCTCGTGGTCTAGGTCTTTCAGACGCAGCTCAAGATCCCACGCGCCCGGCGGGCGATCGAAGCCGCCCATCTCGGTGAAGGTCATCCCTTCCTGCCGGTGTGCCGAGCCCTCGACCCACGCACCCGCGGCAATCAGGTCTTCTTTGGTCATCTCGGGGTTGCGCCCGATCTTGCGCTCGAAGGACTGCCCGTCGACGTGCAGGACCTCGGTCCGCTCGTCGATCTTCTCGCTCCGAGGCATGCGCGCGGCCATGTCGGCCGTCATGCGCTCGCTCCACAAGGTGTCCGGTTCCAGCACGTGTGCGTCGCCCGAGTGCACCCACATCTTCTCATCTGCCACCATGTCGGTCGTCATCTTCGTTCCTCTCCCTGAAATCTGAAGTATCTGTCTCTCAATTACTTTCGCCCCTGAGCCGAGCTGGTCATCTGATGGCCCCGGCATCGCGCAGGCTGGCCACCTCATCGGCCGGGATCCCCATCGCGGCCAGGATCTCGTCGGTGTGCTCACCGAGTTCAGGTGCCCGCCTCAGCGCAGGCACCGTTGCGCCCTGGAACCTGATCAGCTGAGCGGGCTGCCGGGTCAAGCCATAGCGGGGATGGTCAAATTCACCGACGCGGCCGAGTCGGAGATTCTCCGGATCGTCCATGAACCGCCGGTTGTTCTCGTACACCGGCTCCGCGGCAGGAACGCCCACGGCGGTCAGCTCGCCGAGCAGATCACTCGTCGAACGAGTGAGGAACTGTCCGAAGAGCGCGTCCTCGAGCTCGTAGGCGTTGGCCTCCCGTAACTGCGGCGTCGCGAACCGCCCGTCACCGAGGATGTCGACCCCCAGCACGCGCCCGAGCGCCGCGATGTCCGTGTCGTTGGCCGCAACCACGACGATCCACCCATCGGCGGTTTCGTAGAGCCGGTGCAATGGCCCAACGCCCATTTGCAGCGCATCGAGGCGTCCTGCACCGAGCACGGTTCCGTCGCCGGTGCGCACGACGTGGCACATGTCTTCCATCGCGGAATGGAAATGCGGTGAATCGAGGAACTGACCCTTCCCCGTCTCGTGCCGATTCCACAGCGCCATGAGCGCGCCGACGGCCCCGAGCAAGCCGCCGCCGGAGTCCTCATTGGCGACCGGGTCTACCGGCGGGTTGTACAGACCCGCCGCTTCATAGTCGGCCCCGACGTATCCCGCCATCAACGGCGCGAGGCTCTGTCTGTTGACATCGGGGCCTCCAATTCCCCAACCCGTCGCGTGCAGGTACACCACATCCGGGTTCAGGTCGTGAACCTGCTCATAGCCCATACCCAGCCGCTCGGCGACGCCGGGACGCAGGTTGTGGTGCACCACGTCGGCCCACTTGATCAGACCCGAACGGATCTCGCCCACATCGGGGTTTCTGAAGTCGACCCCCATCGCCCGCTTGCCGGCCTGCGCGCTGCTGAACGGGCGCTCGAGGCCGCGCATCGGGTCGCCGATCGGCGGCTCCACCTTGATCACATCGGCGCCAAGATCGGCCATCAACCGCGATGCGTAGGGCCCGGCGAACCAGTGTCCGATGTCGAGGACCTTCAGCCCAGCCAGCAGCGGTCGCTCATCGATAGGACCAAGTTCGGATGCGGCAGGCGGCTTGGGTAGCGTGCCCGAGCGCAACTCGGCCAAAATTTCGTCGGTGTGCTGGCCGACTGTCGGTGCCCCGCCGCGCACCACGGCGGGAGTGCGGCCGTGTTTAATCGGCGGCGCGATCTGCTGCACGGTCCCCAGCGCCGCATCGGACACGGTGATGACCATCTCGTTGTGGACGGCCTGCGGCTCGTCGAACACCTCGGTCGGCCGCAGCACGGGAATCGCGCAGATGTTCGCGTCGATCAGTCGCTCCAGCCAGACCTTCCGGGGCTGAGTCTCGAAGATACCGGGAATCTCCGCCAGCGCGATCGCTTCGGACTCGCTCAGCGGCGTGCTCGCCTCCGAACCGTCCACCGGCAACACCCGATCGTCAATACCGACCAACGCCATCAGACGGTCGAACGCGCCCCGGGCCGCGGTATGCACGCCGATGTACTCGTCATCCGCGCAGCGGAGTGTCTTGATATAAAACCGTGTTCCGCCCGTGCGATACCGCTGCTTGTTGTGAGCGCTGTATCCCCAGCTCTGAGAGACATAGGCGATCATGCCATCGAGAAGTGACGTTTCCACGTGCCGTCCCCAACCATCGCTCTTGCGCCGGTACAGTGACGACAAGATTCCGATGAGTCCGAGATATGCCGCACCAGAGCTCGCTGACGGCACGCCGACGAAGATCGGACCGTCGCGGAAACCCGCCTGATCGCCCATTGTGCCGAGAAGGGCATGCACGAGTGCCTCGTGACCGGGCAGATCGCGGTGCTCACTGTCGGCTCCGAATCCTGAGATGGAGCAATAGACGAGGGCCGGATTGCGTTCGTGCACAGCTTCATAGCCCACCCCAAGACGATCGGCAACTCCGGGCTGCCAGCTCTGGATGAACACGTCGGCGCCTTCGAGCAGGCCGAAGAGTGTCTCGCGCTCACCAGAGTCCTGTAGGTTCAGCGTGATGCTGCGCTTGCTGCGGTTGAAAACCGAGTACGCCACCTCGAGTTCGCGCCGGAACGGGTCCCCGCCCGGTGGTTCGACCCAAATGACATCGGCACCGTAGTCCGCGAGAATTCCGGCCGCCTTGGCGCCGGCCATTCCCGACGTACAGTCGATGACCCGTAGCCCCACAAGTGGCCCAGCCATGTCTCAAATCCTCCAAGGTTGTCGGTCGCCGGAAATGCCCATTCTCGCAGCCTCCACCGTTGTGATCAATCCGTGGTGCGGAGCATCACTGCACCGGGTGTGAAGAAGAACCCGCCCGAGGTCACCAACGCGACCCGTGCTCGGTCCACCTGCCGCTGACCGGCGTTCCCGCGAAGCTGGTGAACGGCCTCACGAATATGACCGCTGCCCTGCGATGCGCCCTCAGACATGTTGCCACCGTGGGCGTTAACGGGAATCCTTCCGTTGATCATGATCCGCCCCGAGGCGGCGTCCCAGTTGTCGTCGAGGAAGTCTCCCGCCTCGCCGGGACCGCACCAGCCGATGTCTTCGAACCACTTCAATGTGGTGATGGTGAACCCGTCGAACGGGTTGTAGACGTCGACATCGTCGATTGTGAGTTCGCTGACATCCCACAGCCGCCGGCTGACCACTTTTTGGCTGGAATGGTCGACGTCGCGCAGGTTCTCTTCCGCGGTGCGATCGGTCTGACCTGCTACGGCGGCGTGGATGAGCACCGGCTTGTGCGGCAGGTCGCGGGCCCGTTCGGCGGTGGTGACGACGAACGCGTCGGAACCGTCCACCGGGAACTCCATGTCAAGCATCCGCAGTGGGTCCCACAGCATCGGCGCCTTCATATAGTCTTCGATGCTCAGCGGATCAGTAACCGCCGCATGGGGATTCATCCGGGCGTTGCTGCGGGCATTGACCGCTATGTAACCCAGGTGTTCCGGCCGCGCCTTGTAGGTGTCGAAATACTTTCTCGCCCACGGCGCGTACACCGAAGCTTCGCCGGCAATCGAGTCGGGCCAGTAACTCTGCGGGCGCCGCGCGTGCTGATAGTCGCCGGCACGCTTGCGGAACGGATCCTTGGCCGCCGATGCCGACAACATCGGTGTCCGGTACATCGAATGGTGCACCAACACCGTCTCGCACACCCCCGAGGCGACCGCCATCATCGCGTTAGTCATCTGGATGTTGAACGCGGTCAGGCAGCTGACCGCCCACCCCGTCTCCGGAATCCCCAGGGCGCTCTGGAGAATCTCGTTGCGGAAGACGTCGCCGGATAGGCCGTCGATGTCGTGCTTGGTCAGGCCCGCGTCCCTGATGGCGTTTTGGCATGCCTCGACGACCAGGGCGAGCTCGCTGCGGCCAGAATCCCTGGAAAATTCCGTGGTGCCGACGCCGACGATGGCGACCTGGTCACGTGCGGGATAGCGCCTGGTCATCGCGGCGCTGCTGTCGTCATGTCGGTCGCCATTCCGTTCTGGTCGTTGGTCATGCGGGCTTGAAGGCGGGCACGGGATTGCCGCGACGATCCAGCCAGTCGAGCTCGACCGCCATGCCGATGTCCACGTCCGCGGGCGCGACACCCACGACGAGGCCCGTGGCCCGCAGATCGTCCTGTTCGGCGAGCGAGACGACGGCCAGTGCGTGCTCGGCCCTCGGCGCGACCGTGAATGTGTGGACCACGCCCTTGCCGCTCACCGCGGTGGGTGTCACGTTGGATGACCAACAGTTGGGGCAGGTCGGCCACGGTGGCTGAAACCACTTCGTACAATCCCCGCACCGATTCACCAACAACTCAGAGCGCAGTAGCCCACGGTAGAACTCGACGTTGTCGCGGTCGATCCACTCGGTCGTGAAGCGGTCGAACACCTCCTCGGAGGCAGCTTCTGCCGTCACCCGTACCTGTATCCCTTCGTCAGCGCGCTGCCCAGAAAGCCCACTATTTCTTGTTGGTCGCCCATTCGGTCTTGTTCCACATGTCAATATCGCGCTCGTCGGCGGCGCGACCGGCGATCGTGACTGTGTCGACATCGGTGGCCAGCGCGCGCAGCGCACCGGCGGTGCACTGCTCCTTGGGCTGGTACTTGAACGGATCGAATTGATAGGCGTTGATCGCGTTCTCGTGGGTGATCTTGTTGATGACGTCGTCGGGCAGGTGCCCGAGTGTCCGGATCGCCTGCTCCGGCGAATTCGGCCACTCGCTGTCGGAGTGCGGGTAGTCCGACTCCCAGAACACGTGTTCGATGTTGAACCAGTCGAGCAGGTGCGGACCGACCTGGTCGTTGATGAAGCACGAGAAGATGTGCCTCTTGAAGACGTCGGTT
This sequence comes from Mycolicibacterium pyrenivorans, assembly GCF_025821625.1. Lineage (GTDB taxonomy): Bacteria > Actinomycetota > Actinomycetes > Mycobacteriales > Mycobacteriaceae > Mycobacterium > Mycobacterium pyrenivorans. The sequence continues at coordinate 15,209 of NZ_JACKSH010000017.1, read as the reverse complement.
GGGGTGTCGTAACCCGGGGGCATCTTGTGCTTGGTCCAGCCGCTCTGCCGCTCGAGGACGTGCTCAGACTTCCACAGGAAGAACGGGATCCAACCGATGTCGCCTTCGGTGAGCGAGAACTTCAGGTCGGGGAACTTGCTCCAGAAGTCGGCCCAGATAAGGTCGAGCATGGTGAACATCGTCATGATCGGAGCAGCCGCCATCACCGCATTCGGTGGTGCATCGGCCGTGAGCTGGGGGGTACGCGACGACGACCCAAGATGGCAGCACATCACCGTGCCCTCTTCGGAGGCGGCCTTGAACAGCGGATCCCAGGCATCACTATGAATGCTAGGCATATTCAGCGCCTCGGGGTTCTCTGAGAACACGACGGCGTGGCAGCCCTTGCGGGCCAGCCGCTTGACCTCCTTGGCCGCTTCCTCGACGTCGTACAGGGGAAGAAGACCCGCCGGAATGAATCGGCCCGGGTACGCGCCACACCACTCGTCGACGTGCCAGTCGTTGTACGCCTTGATCATGATGGTGTTGATGTCGCGATCGGGGCCTTGATTGAGCACCTGCCCCGAAAAACCTGTGAAGTTCGGGAAGTTCAAACCGCCCAGCGTGCCGCCGGCATTCATGTCCCGCACGCGCTCGTGCACGTCGTAGCAACCGGGCCGCATGTCGTCATAGCGCGACGCGTCGAGGTTGTACATCTCCCTGGGTTTACCCGCCACGGCGTTCAGCCCGAGGTTACGGCCCCGAATGTTGCCGTAGTACCACTGCTGGGTGCCATTGGCCTCAGCGACGACGCGCGGCGCAAACTCCTTGTATTTGTCGGGGACATGTGCGTCGAACATGTCCGCGGGTTCGCTGATGTGGTCATCCACACTGATCAGGATGAGATCGTCGGCTTCCATCGCTAGTCCCTTCGCTAAATTCGGCTCGTAATCAGGTGGTCAACGACGTGCTGCGAGAGTTCGCTGCGAATGCTTCCTGCCAAAACTCGGAGAACGCGTATTCTCACGATAGTCGTATACAAGCACATAGGGCTAGTGTATACAAGAACACCAAGAAGCCCGGGTTTGCCGGTTTCCGAAACCCGTTCGTGAATCCAGCTTTCGGGGCGGCATCGCAACCCACATCGGTACCGTTGCCAACGGGAACACCGCGTATGACGACACGGAGGTCAATGTGACAACGACGCAACTGCCCACCGCGCCACTGACCAATACTGACACGTTCTTCATCGACGGCGATTGGGCGAAGCCCAGCAGCGACGCGATGATCGACGTTATCGATTCGCACACGGAGGATGTCTATTTCCGGGTCGCCGAAGCGCAGGCGGCCGATGTCGAGCGGGCCGTCACGGCCGCACGCACCGCGTTCGACACCGGGCCGTGGCCCCGGCTGACGCCGGCCCAGCGGGCTGAGTACATGCGTGCCTTGGCCGACGCGCTCGAGGCCAAGAACGAGCGCAACTTGCAGATCTTCCCCCGCGAATCCGGGATGATCATGGCCTATGCGGTCAACGACTGCCCCGACGCCGCCAACCGGCTTCGATTCTACGCGTCGATGGCCGATACTTACTCCTTCGAAGAGCCGGCCATGCCGACCGCCGGCGGCGCCTTCGGGCTGTTGACTCGCGAGCCAGTCGGCGTGGTCGGCGGGATCGTGCCGTGGAATGGCCCGCTGTTCCTGTCGACAACCAAAATCGCCCCGGCCCTCATCGCAGGCTGCACCGTCGTGCTGAAGATGGCGTCCGAAGCGCCGGGCGAGGGATACCTGATGGCGGAGGCCGCCAAGGAGGCCGGCCTGCCGCCCGGTGTGCTGAACATCCTCACTGCTGAACGATCGGTCTCCGAACTCCTCGTCCGCGACCCGCGCGTCGACAAAATCGCCTTCACCGGATCGTCTGCGACCGGTAAGCGCATCGCAGGCATCTGTGCGGAGCGGGTGGCGCGGTGCACCCTGGAACTCGGCGGCAAATCGGCGGCAGTCATCCTCGACGACATGGATCTGGGCGCCGCGGCGGCGCAGATCGTGGGCGACGAGATTTTCCTTACCGGCCAAGTCTGCTCCTCGCTGACACGCATCATCGTCGGCAAGGAGCGTCACGACGAACTCGTCGATGCGATTGCCGCCGGGTTCGCCGCGGTCAAGGTCGGAGACCCATACGCCGCGGACAGCCAGATGGGCCCGCTGGCCGGTGCACGGCAGCGCGAGCGTGTCGAGGGATACATCGCCAAGGGCGTAGCCGAGGGCCAGCGACTGGTCGCCGGCGGTGGGCGCCCGAAACATCTCGACCGTGGGTTTTACGTCGAGCCAACACTTTTCGCCAACGTCGACAACAAGTCGACGATCGCGCAGGAGGAGATCTTCGGACCGGTGCTGGTGGTGATTCCCGCCGACAGCGAAGACCACGCAGTCGCGTTGGCCAACGACACGGTCTTCGGCCTGAACGCATCGGTGTACACCGCCGACGTCAACCGGGCCAAAGCCGTAGGAGCCCGCCTGCGGGCCGGCACGGTCGGCCACAACGCCTGCCGCACCGACTTCGGAGTCAGCTTCGGCGGCTTCAAGCAGTCCGGGCTGGGCCGCGAAGGCGGTACGGAGGGCCTCGGCGAATACCTCGAGGCCAAGTTCTCGATCTTCGAGGATGTCCCGGACGGGTACAGCCTGAAATAGCGGTGCGGAAACGTCACTCACCGATAGCAGCGTCGATACGAGCGATCACTGCAGTGTCGGCGTACCTTCGCATCGAATACTCGCGCCGGTGTATGCCGGCAACGTGAATCACCTTGCCAGTGATATCGGTCGCGTCGTCGGAGGCGAGCCACGCCGCCACCCGGGCGACGTGGACCGGATCGAGGTCCAGGGTCGTTGGCGACTTGTCGAACACACTTGCGTTCATGCGGGTGAACGCCCCCGGCGAGATGGCGTTGACAGTGACTCCGCACGCCCGGCCCTCGCTGGCCAGGCCGATGGTTGCCGACCATACCGCTGCCTTCGCCGGGCCGTAGATAAGGCCGAGTCCACCTTGACCGAGATCGGCTTTTCCCGGAAACGCCTCTTCGGAGACGGTGTTGATCACCCGGCCCCAACCCTGCGCCCGCATCATCGGCCACGCGGCTTTGGCCGCCCCGAGCGGGCCATACAAATGCAGCGCAAGTGCGCGTCGGAGTTGTTCCTCGGTGAGGTCCTCAATCGCCGCGCCGCCTGGGAGCCCAGCATTGTTGACGACGATGTCGACCTTGCCGAACGCCTGCGCCCCCGTGTGGACGGCTGCAGCCGAACCGGCGAATGAGGCGATGTCGTTGCAATCTGCGACAGCCTCGCCACCGGCGGCAACGATCTCGGCGACCACGCCCTCGGCCACGCTGCCGTCCCCGCCATCACCATCCAAGCCGACACCCAGGTCGGACACCACGACCTTCGCGCCGCGCTGCGCCATCAGCAGGGCGTGCGCGCGACCGATCCCCCGACCCGCGCCCGTCACCAGGGCGACATGCCCTTCGAGTGACGATGTCGACACGAGATCACCTCTGTTGGCACTCATGTGGAAACACCTCTCGCCGCGCCGGCTTGCCCGGTCAGGACGAGAGCTCCGACGTCGAATTCAACTTCGCGAGTACGTGCCGCCGCACCAACTTGCCCGTTTCGGTACGGGGCAGCTCATGCCAGACGTGAATCGTGTCGGGGGTCTTGGATCCGCGTAGTCGTGTTCTGACGAACTCCCGTAGGTCGTCTGGCGCGATGCGTGTGTTCGGGGCTCTGACGATGACGGCTTCCAACCGTTGTCCCCATTCGATATCCGCAACGCCCACGACCACGGCGTCGGCAACGGCTTCGTGGGCGAGCAGGACGGCCTCGATTTCTGCCGGTGCGATGTTCTCGCCGCCCCGAATGATGGTGTCGTCTGCTCGACCGCCGACGAACAGATAGCCGTCGGCGTCTATGTACCCCTCGTCGCGGGTATCGAAATAGCCGGAGCCATCCAACACAGAACCGGTTCCCGAGTACTCACCCGACACCTGCTCGCCGCGCACCCAGATGCGGCCCACCTCACCGGCGGAGAGCACCGTCCCATCTGCCCCCCGGATCTCGATTTCGACGGTGGGTAGGACCTGTCCGGCGGACCCGAGTCTGTCCCGGACGTGCTGGTCGGCAGAGTCGACGGCAGCTCGATGGTCCTCCGGGCCTAGCACCGCGATCGTTGAGCTCGTTTCGGTGAGACCGTAGGCGTTGACGAAACCGACGTGCTGCCATTCGGCGAGCGCCTTCTCGATAACCCGCCGGGGCATCGCCGCGCCGCCATACGAAAGAGTCCGCAGCGACGGCACGCGGTGATCGCCATCGGCGTCGATAATCCGCGCGAGCATGGTGGGAACGACCAGCGCGTTCGTAATCTCTTCGGAGCGGACCACTTCCAGCCACTCCTCACCACTGAACTGCTCCAGAACGACGGCTCGCCGTCCGGCGTAGAAATTCGTGATGGCGTTCGCCACAGCAGCAATATGGTATGGAGGCACACTTACCAGCGCTGCCTCGGAATCAGACGCGCCAGCGAACTCGACGGAACCCATCACGTAGCTGGTGAGATTCTCGTGCCTGAGCACAACTCCCTTGGGTTCCGACGTTGTGCCCGAGGTGTAAATGATGGCGGCCGGGGCCGCAGGATCCTCCGCGGCAACGTACGGCGAGCCGGCGGGGTTCGCGGCCAACTTGGCAAGCCAGTCGTCGCTGGTGACTGTCTTCAGTCCAGCGGCTGAACAAGTGGCTTCAAATTGTTCGGAGGTTATCACCAGCGCGCCCGGATGCTTAGCGAGTAAGCCGGCCATCTGTTCGGTGCTCTGCCGATAGTTCAACGGCACAAGGGGGATGCCGGCCCGGGCAGCGGCGAACAAAGCGATCGTGAAGCACGGCCCATTGATGTCGAGGTATACCAGCGCCTTCACATCTTGTGCGGTCAGTGAGGCTGCCGCCGTGTCGCATAACGCGGATACCTCTGATGCCGTGTACGTTTGCCCCTTCCTCCCCAGAAGGGGGCGGTCGCCCATGCCGTCGACCACCATATCGAGCAGTATCGACACGTTCACGAACAAACCTCTTCTCTCGTGATCAGCCGACGGACTCCGCCTTGTGCCCACCTATCCGTCGGCGGTGTTGCCTCATAGCAATTACCTAAGCCACTCCGGAACGGATGCCGCCCACTGCAACCTCACCACTGAATCCTGCATACTCTAACGTCACTAAGTGACTAATGTCCATCAGCGCCTATTGTTAGCCGAAGGTGCAGGTAGTGAAAAGAATCTCAGCGTTGATCATCGTGGCTGCGAGCGCGCGAGGCTATTCGAGTCCGCCCATGGAGCACCCAACAGCGAAACAATTGCTGTGGTAATCTCCATTCTCAAGTACCGCTTGTTTATCCTCTCATAGGGGTGACGAGACGCCGCACAAATCTGTGCCCTAACGACGGGCGAGTGTCTCGACGGCGTACGAACGGAAGGATCCTCTGGGCGTGGGCGATCACGATGAAGCCGCGAGTCAGCTCGCCACGTCCCAGCCGGCAGCCCGCTATCAAGATCTTGCCGGCTTGCGGACACTGGTCGTCGGCGCATCGTCAGGAATCGGTGAGGCATTCGCTATCGCGGCGTCTGCCCGCGGAGCCGCGGTCGCGTTGGCGGCACGTCGCATCGAACGGCTCAAACCGTTGGCCGACAGCTTGAATGGCTTCGCCTATGAACTCGATGTCTCGCGCCCCCGCGAGATTGAGAAGATCGTGGAGGACGCGGCCGCCGCGCTCGGCGGCCTCGATGCCGTGGTCTTCACGTCCACTTTCCTGCCGTTCGCACGTATCCACGACACCGACGTGACCACCTGGGTACACGCATTCTCGGTCAACGCAGTCGGCGCGTCGCACGTGCTGCGCGCCGCACTGCCCCACCTCTCGTCGTCGTCGGTGATCCTGATCGCCTCCAGTCACGACGTCGGTCGTCCACGAGCAGGGGTCGCTGCCTACAATGCGAGCAAGGCGGCACTGGACGAGGTGCTGCGCTCTTGGCGCGGTGAGCATCCGGAGCTTGCACTCATCAGGGCCGCAATCGGACCCACCACCGACACCGAAATCCTGCGCGGCGCTGACCGGCATTTGCTGGCCGAGCTGTACAGCACATGGAAAGATCATGGCCAGATCCCGTCTCAGATGTCGGCGGTTGCCGACGTCGCAAACGCACTCGCATCGCTGGTGGCAGCCGCCCGTGACAATCCTTCGGTGGTGGCGGAATCGGTCACCCTGGCACCGCGGCATATCAACTGAGCGACGTACTGGAAAGCAACGTTGGTTGAAGGTCGTACCGTCAAAAATCTCATCTAGGTATCGACTGCGGCGTACGCGCGCAACCGGTTCAGGTTCCGTCTCAAGCTGATCACCAGGATCGGGCTCATGACCTTTATCACCGACTCCGGGATTCCGCGCGGCCGGACCAGCACAGACCACGTAAGTCTGCATCCACCATCGGCTGGCTCGATTCGATAGTCTTCGGCGAAGGCGCGGAAGACCGGCCGCGAGCAATCGGTGAACCGAAAAGCCATCCGTTGATTCGTCTCCCAACAGATGAATTCCTCGTTAGCGACGAACGCACGCCCGATATCAACCGTGCGGGTCGTTCCGACCCCCTTCGGGTCGGGACTGGTCCACACCACCTTTCGTGATCGCGGTCAACCACCGCGGCCAGGCCGCCGCATCCTCGAGGATCTCGAACAACTGATCCGGTTGTACCGGAATATCGACAGCGACCCTTAGCGTCGGTCGACTCAGCTCGACCAAATCGACCGGCCCACAATCCCACATTCTCATCGTGTCGAGACATCGTCACGTCGGTCAGACCTCGATGACAACGGCGCCGCCCTGGCCGCCGCCGGCACACATAGCAGCCACACCGATCCCACCACCTCGACGGTTCAACTCGTAGAAGAGTGTGGTGAGCATCCGCGCACCGCTGGCCGCGATGGGATGCCCCAGGCTGCACCCACTGCCGTAAATGTTCACCAGTTCCTCGTCGATACCGAACTCACGGCATGCCGCGATCGGAACCGATGCGAAAGCTTCGTTGATCTCCCAGAGGGCGACATCGCCGGCCGACAATCCGGTGCGGTCGAGCACCTTGCCGATCGCGAAGACCGCCCCGAGGCCGGTGTCCTTCGGCTCGACGCCGGCCGCTGCCCAAGCCCGGACGACCCCCAGTGCATTGAGCCCTGCCGACGACGCGATCTCGGAGTCCATCACGACCATCGCCGCCGCGGCGTCATTGGTGCCGCTGCTGTTGCCCGCTGTGATCGAGAATTCTGGGATCTCAGGGTGCAACACCGGCAGAGCTTCCAGACGCTCCATGGTGGTACCGCGGCGGGGAGATTCATCGACGGTGAAACTCGTGACCGAACCATCGGGTCCGGTGATCTTGAGCGGAACGATTTCGTCGGCGAACACGCCGTCATCGATCGCCTTGATTGCCCGTTGATGTGACCGCAACGCCCATTCGTCCATCTCGCGCCTGCTGATTCCGACAGCTTGCGCAGTGTTCCACCCAACCGTGATCGGCATGTCGCGGGTAGGTGCATCCGCCGTCTCAGGATGTGACGGCGGGATCCACATGTCCTCGAATTCGGCCTCCGGTCCTGGAATGCGGACCTTCATCAGCGGTATCATCGATAACGACTGCACGCCACCGGCAACGACCGTGCGATCCATCCCGGAATTGACCTGCGCGGCCGCGTTGGCTACCGCGGTCAGGCTGCCGGCGCAGTGCAGGTTCAGCGCCTGGCCCGGCACCGTGTTCATGCCGAGCTTTGCCGCAGCGTAGCGCGCGAGATCGCCTCCCCCATAGTGTGATTCGGCAAACATGATGTCGTCGATCGACGCCGGATCGACCCCAGACCGTTCGACGACAGCCTCCAGGATGGTCGTAGCTAGCTCCTCGGGAGTGGTGTTCACCAGTGATCCTTTGAAGGCCCGGCCGATCGCAGTACGAGCGGCACCTACAACGACGGGTTTCGGCATGAAAGTCCTTTCATCAGTTGTCAACGAAATAAGTTGTGAGATAGAGCTATTCGGCGACGCGGACCCGATCCTTGACCGCGGTGACGATCGGTGGTGCTGTTCTCCAGTTGGGGACGCCTTGCTCTTCACCCGCAACCGCCCCGCCGTCGTCACGAACCTCGGCCCAGTGCGCGTGGTTCATCTGGTGAAGTGAGAAGCATGCCTGCAGCGAGTTGTAGAAGCCCATGTTGTCGACCGTCTGGTTTACCGACTCTTTGATCAGCAGGGCCGCCACCGTCGGGACCGAGGCGATCCGGCGGGCCATGTCCAGAGTGCGCTCCGGTAGTTCATCGCGCGGGAACACCTTGCTCACCATGCCAAGCCGGTGCGCTTCGTGGATGTCGATGGCATCCCCGGTGAGCATGAGCTCCTTGGTCTTGCGCGGCCCGAACTCCCAGGGGTGGCCGAAGTACTCCATACCGCACATACCGAGGCGAGTCCCGACCACATCGGCGAATCGGACCTCCTCACTGCCGACGATGAGATCGCAGGCCCACATCAACATCAAGCCCGCCGAGAACACATCGCCATGGACCTGCGCGATGGTGATCTTGCGCAGATTGCGCCAGCGCAGCGTGTTCTGGAAGAAGTAGTGCCACTCCTGAAGCATGCGGCTCTCAGTGCCCGCCCGAGTGCCACCGTTGATTGTCATGGTGGGGTGCTGCCCCGGTCCTGGCGTGTACTCAGCCATCGCCTGTTTGGAGCCGATGTCGTGCCCCGACGAGAACATCGGACCCTCACCGGCCAAGATGACGACCCGGACGTGGTCATCGGCTTCGGCCCGCAGGAATGCCTCGTTGAGTTCCACGAGCATGCCGCGACTCTGCGCATTGCGCTGTTCGGGCCGATTCAATGCGATCCGCACGATGCGCCCCTCATCGAGGACCTCGTATTTCACGAACTCAAAATCAGACATAGTGCACTCCCGGTTGTCGGCGTTGGGCTTTGGGTGCGTCAGCTTCCCGGCGGCAGCGCCACAGTCTTGGTCTGCGTAAAGATTTCCAGACCTTCGATACCGCATTGGCGCCCGACGCCGGACTGCTTGTAGCCACCGAATGGCGCGTCCGCCCCGTACCAGACCGCGCCGTTGAGACCTAGCGTTCCGGTGCGGATGCGGCTGGCCACGTCGCGCGCCCGGTTGATATCGCCGGAGCTGATCTGCCCGGACAGCCCGTAGGGCGAGTCGTTGGCGATCCGGACCGCATCGTCGTCGTCGTCGAACGGGATGACGACCAGAACGGGTCCGAAGATCTCTTCCTGCGCGATCGTCATCTTGTTGTCGACATCGATGAATAGGGTCGGTTCGACGAAGTACCCCTTGGGCAGATGGGCAGGAATCCCGCCGCCGACGACAAGTTTCGCGCCTTCTGCCTTGCCCTTCTCGATGTAGCTCAGCACCCTCTCCTGCTGACGCTTGGATACCTGTGGCCCCTGCAAGTTCGACGGATCGTTGGGGTCGCCGTAACCGATGTTCTTCATACCCTCGGTGACGATGTCGACCGCCTCCTGATAGCGCGATCGGGGCACCAGCAGTCGCGTGGAGATTGCGCAGCCCTGGCCGCCGTGGGTACACACCGCCGCCGCCGTACCAACCGCCGATGGAAAGTCCGCATCGTCGAGAATGATGTTCGCCGACTTCCCACCGAGTTCGAGGAACGTCGACTTCAACGTTCCCGACGCGGCCGCCATGATTCTCTTCCCTGTGGCAGTAGATCCGGTGAAGGCCACCATGTCCACATCGGGAGACGTCGACAAGATCTCGCCGACCGAGTGATCGGATGAGGTGACGATGTTCACGACACCCGGCGGGATGTCGGTGTGTTCAGCGATCAGCCGACCCAACCGCGTCGCGTTGTACGGGGTATCCGGGGCGGGCTTAATCACACAGGTATTGCCCATCGCCAAGACCGGGCCGAGTTTGTTCAGGGTGATCTCGAGCGGAAAGTTCCACGGAACAATCACCCCGACAACACCGACCGGTTCCTTCCAGACCTCCCGCTCGGCGATCATGCCCCAGCCAAACGGGTCCTTTTCCCCCAGCGACCGCGTCCAAGGGAAGGTGTCGATCTGTTCGGCGGGCCATTTGATCGCCTCGTTGATCGGTGCGTCCAACTGTGGGCCATGGGTCAGCAGCACCGGACATCCGACCTCGGCGATCAGTTCTGCACGGAACTCCTCGCGCTCGGCCTCCAGAGCCTTCTGCAGCTGCAGAAGGCTCTGCTTACGGCCTTCGTGATCACGGCCCCAATCGGTGTTGTCGAATGCGCGCCGGGCCGCGGCTACCGCGCGTTCAGCATCACTACGAGAGCCGTCGGCGACATCACCCAGTACTTCTTCGGTGGTCGGGTTGATGTTCTGGAAGGTTTTGCCATCTTGGGCGTCGACCAGCTGTCCGTCGATGAGCATCCGGTGTTCGTGCATGAATTCTCCTGTGTTAGAGGCGGTGTCCGGCGCCGCGAGCGAGATTGCAAAGGCAGTGCTGCATGGTGGACGCTCCGGCACGAGACTGGAGCACTGCACGCGATGGCCGTCAGCCTGGAAGGCTCTTCGAGCGCCGGCCCGAGTCTGATCACGAACGAGAACATATCTTCTCGTCGAGTATATAGAACGGCCATATCCCAACCGCCGTCGGCACCGCCACGGCGGGCGCGAACAACTGCCGGCAGGTCGCCGAAGCGTTCCGACACTGCGGGCGGGCAGGCGAGTTGGCTCATGTTGACGCAACCCGGCGAAGGAAGTCCTCGGTGATGGAGGTGACCGTGCTGGAAAACATAACGCCGACGTGGCCACCGTCGTGCCAGTGCAGCTTTCCCTTCCATTTCTCGTTCAGAGCCTCGGCTGGGCGCCGCAGCGCCATCCGGTCGTGCCACGCTCCGACGATCAACCGACGGTCGGCCGGTGCAGCCGGTTCCACGGCCAGGGGGTCAACGACGGACGTGAGGGCTGACACCGCGTCGGACTGCATGACCCGGCCGAGCTCGGCGCCCGCGCTACCCCAGCGTTGCTGATGTTGGGCGATCATCTGATTGAGTCCGAGAATCGGCACGTACAGTGCGACCGCGTCCACTTGAGGCTCGAGGTATGAAACGAACGCGGCGACCGCCGAGCCCAACGACAGCCCGGCGACAGCGACGCTGGTCGCCTGCGGCTGGACCCACCGGACAACGGCGCGTACCTCCGAGATCGTGCGCATCATTCCGGCGACATTGTCGATCGGATCGACGGCCGGGTAGGCCGGCCAGGCCCGACGACGGATGCCCTGGCCCGGTTGGATGGGCAGGGCGATATTTAATCCCAGTTTGCTGAAAAATCGGTAGGACCGGGACGCGGCGATGTCGGCGGGTCCACCCATTCCCGTACCGTGCACCCATATCAGCCAGGGCCGCGGACCGTCGCTGTGCCGGATGAGATGCACCACACCGTCAGCGGGCCCCCCGAGGCCCTCGGCCTCAAGCACGGGGGGCAGGCCGGGACGGTGGCGGTAGGTCATCCTTTCATAGCGCACGCGGCCGAGACGGTGCGATGTGGTAGCCCTGGGGCACAGGACGGCAGGATCGACGTGTGCGCGGCCGATGCCGAGCGAGACGAGTTCGGCAGCGACCCGCTCGTAATCCTGCACCGGACGCCCTAGCCCACCCATCGGTCCCGTCAGCGTCATTCCAGCGAGCGCCATCTCGTCGATCGCGACTTCAGCCACTCGGCGAATACCACTGGGCTGCAGGGGCTCCCATCCTGGGCCTGCGCGAACCTCGGCGAGCGAGCGCGGCACAACCATGCCGAAATCACGGGCCGCCTGCCGCAGCGGGATCACGTCGATGGCGCCGAATCGATGTCGAAGCCGGCATATCCGTTGGCCGCGGCCACGTCACAGCGTCGACGGTATTCGGGTACCCCCGCTATGTAGCCCATGTACATCTTCTTCTTGCCGGCCACGTTGCCCCCGTTGTACCAGGAGTTACAGGAGGGATGGGTGAACAACGATCCCTTCACCATCGAGGTGGTGTGCTCCATCCACTCCTGCTGAGCCTGTGCTGTCGCCTCGATGGTGCGATGGCCCCGGTGCCGAAGGTGGGCCAGACAATCGGTTATCCATTCGACGTTGGCCTCCATCACAGCTATGTAATTGCTCGACGGAGCGGGGCTGCCGGGGGCCTGGACGACGAACATATTGGGGAAGCCAGCCACCGCCAATCCCAGGTAGGAGCCGGCGCCGTCGCTGCTCCATCGATCACGCAGCGACTGCCCCAGGCGCCCGCGGATATCCATCTTGGTCAGCGCGCCGGTCATGGCGTCGAAGCCCGTGGCGAAGATGATCACATCGATGTCATAGGTACCCTGCTCGGTTTCGATGCCGGTGGGGATCACCCGCTTCAGCGCCCCCTTGCGCAGGTCGACCAATGTGACGTTGTCGCGGTTATAGGTCTCGTAGTACCCCTGGTCGATGATCGGCCGTTTGCAACCGAACGCGTGGCTGGGCACCAGCGACGCGGCAGTGTCCGGATTCGTGACGATTCTGGCGATAGCCCGACCGTAAAGCCTTCGCGCAAGGTCGTTGGCTTCCATGTCGGTGAAGACATCACTCCAGTTCAGTGCCCCCTTGACACCGTCGTCTTCAACCGCGCGCTGGCGCTCTTCTTCGGATGTGGCCAGCAGACGCGGACGCTCCATCATGCCGAGCATGAACGAAAAGGCGGTCAACCTGGCTGCGCCGACGAAGTGCTCCCGCTGGGCCGCCCTGATCTCCGGGTAGCGAGCTTTCATCTCGTCAAGTTCGCCGTCGTCAAGACTGCGGACCTCCCAGGGCAACGTGTAGGCGGGCGAGCGCTGGAACACGGTGAGATGTGCCGCCTCCCGGGCGACGACGGGGATTGCCTGTACACCTGTCGATCCGGTGCCAATGATGCCAACCCGCTTGTTCGCAAAGGAGACTTTGTCGCGGGGCCAGCGGTTGGTGAACAGCGACTCTCCGCCGAATGACTCCATGCCTTCGATGGTGGGTTCGAGAGGCACGGACAAGATCCCCGAAGCCGCGATCACGAAGCCAGCGGTGAAAATCTCCCCGCCCTCGGTGCGGATCGTCCACGCCGCGTCAGTGTCACTGAACTGCATGGCCACTACATGGGTGGTGAATTTGATGTCGCGGCGAAGGTCGAGCCGGTCGGCGACGAAGTTGAGATACGCCTCGATCTCGGGCTGAGCGGGCATGTTCTCCGTCCACACCCACTCCTGCTGGATCTCCTCGGAGAAGCTGTAGGAATATTCAATGCTCTCGATATCGCATCGCGCACCCGGATACCGGTTAAACAGCCACGTGCCACCCACCGAGTCAGCTTTCTCGAGGCTGACCGTACGAAAGCCCATTTCACGGCATCGATGCAGTGCGTAGAGGCCAGCGAATCCGGCTCCGATGACGACGACATCGAAGTCGGTCTCGCCCGAACTCTGATTCACATTCGCGACGGCCGTATCGGCGTTAACCACGGTGGCTCCTTCTTCTATGAATCCCATGCGCTATCCATGCCGCGCGCATGCCATGGCATCCTACGCAAATGCTCGATATCGTCCAGAGAGAATTCTAGTTCTCGCCGCCGGAAGGCTCTGATGCCTCATCTGACCACCCCCGCCATCTAACAGATCGAGGACCTCGAATGCCCCAGCCCAGCCTCGCCGACCTGCTCGATCCGTTGATTGCGGCTGTGGTCACTGAGGAATGCCCGGGCGGTGCCGTAGCGCTGGACAGCACCTTGCCGGCAGTCGCCACCGAGGCACAGCGCGGGGCGATCCGGAACGTCGCCAGGTCTCCTGCGGCTGCACGTGCCGCCGGTGTGACCGTCGCCCACTGCTCAGTCAACCGCCGACATGACGGCCGTGGATCGAACCCGAACGCCCGGTCGTTCGACGCGGGGCGGACAATTGGCGGGAATCGGACGCCGGGCAAGCCGGGCGGTCGCTATTGCCCAAATTAGGTGCTCACCCAGACGATCTCGCAACTGGCGCGCCTCCTCGGACTCGGACCAACGGGCATCGACAACACCTAGCCGCCTGGCAATAGCCGATGCGGGGCCGCCACAAGCAAGCAATCCTCCGAAAGGACACCCAAGCGTGACTCTCCACTACTCGTTCGAGCTGCCGACAACAAAGGTCGAGGCTGCCGCAGAGTTCGTTACCGCCGAGGCGATCGCCGAGATCGCCAACGCAGCGGAAAGTTGTGGATATGGCGCCGTCCACGTGACCGATCATCCGGCGCCGGACGCGAAGTGGCTTGATCACGGCGGCCACCACGCCCTTGACCCCTTCGTCGCCTTGTCGTTCGCCGCTGCCAGGACGTCCACCATCAGGCTCTTGACGAACATCTATGTGGCCGCCTACCGCAACCCCTTCCTCGGGGCGAAGCTAATTCAGAGCCTCGACATGCTCTCCGGCCGCCGCTTGATCCTCGGCACGGGGGCTGGATATCTAAAGCCCGAATACCGTTCCCTTGGCGTTGATTTCGAGACCCGTGGCGCACTGCTGGACGAGGCGCTCGACGTCCTCGCCAAGATCTATACCGGCGACGACGTCGCCTATGACGGCTCGCGCTTCTCGGCCCGCGGCGTTCGGTTCCGCCCCCTTCCTCCCGGAGGGTCACCGCCGCCGGTCTGGATCGGAGGCAACAGCAAGATCGCCGTACGCCGCGCGGTGTCACGATACGAGGGCTGGGCACCGTTCAACACTGTCGGCTACGAGGCCGCTTCGCGGACGGCGGGAATCGCAACTGTCGACGAACTGAAGTCGGCGATCGACTGGGCCCGCGCCTACGGCGCCAGCATCGGGCGGACACAACCGCTGGACATCTGCTTTTCGGCGTCGGTAATGCTTGACGGCAAGTCAACTGACGAGCAGCAGGCGGTGCTGGCCGCACTGGAGAGCGCCGGAGTCACCTGGGTCATTGTCTCCGCGGTCGGCGACGACCGGCACGAGGTGATCGCGAATCTGCGCGACTTCGCAGACCGGTTCGTCACATCCGCAGCCCGGTGAACGCACCCGGCTGTGACCTAGTAGTACTTTGTTAGGTGGGGAAGGTGTGGTGGCATAGTGGGCAGGTGCCGATCCAATGAGCCAGTGCGCGTTGAAGTTTGCGCACGATGCCGTA
>NZ_JACKSH010000016.1 GCF_025821625.1 Mycolicibacterium pyrenivorans | reverse complement strand
CGGCCTCGAAGAACCATGCAGAGACGGCGTCGCAAGGCGACCACCGACCCATTTTCACCCCCGAACGGGCGACCGCAAGGTCAAATTGGCTGGAATGCAATTCCGGCGCCGGGCAAGTGCGCTCAGGTCTTGCGCAGCACCCCGGCGGCGGCCTCGCGCATCTCGCCGCTCGTCGACGCCAGGATCTGGCTGCGGTTCTCCAGGTGCAGCGCGGCCTCCAGGCTCGATGCCTCGAGGTTGGCCCACAACACCTGCTTGGTCGACTCGACGCCGAACTTGCCGTAGCCGCAGAGGGTTTCGGCGATCGCGAGGGCCTCGTCGGTGACGGAGTCGGCGATCCGGCACACCAGACCCAGCCGCAGCGCCTCCTCGGCGTCGACGGCACGCGCCGTCAGGATCAGGTCGAACGCCGGCCCCGCCCCGACGATGCGTGGCAGCGTGTAGCTGACCCCGATGTCGCAGCCGCCCAGCCCGAGCTTGATGAACTGGGTGCAGAACCGCGCCGACGGCGCCGCGATGCGGATGTCGCAGGCTGCCGCGATGCCGAAGCCGCCGCCGTAGGCGACGCCGTTGACGGCCGCGATCACCGGTTGGCGCAGCCGGTGGATCTTGGCGGTGAGGTCGGCGATGCGTTCCTGCCACCGCATGCCCGAGCGGGGGAACTCGGTGCCGCCGCCGGCTTCCGGCGGGCTGGGCGCGCCGAGGTCCAGGCCCGAGCAGAAGCCGCGGCCCCCGCCGGTCAGCACCACCACCCTGCAGATGTTGTCCAGGCCTATCGCGTCCAACGCCGCGTGCAGGTCTTCGACCAGTTCGTAGGACAGCGCGTTGAGCTTGTCGGGTCGGTTGAGGGTGAGGACCGTGATCTCGGGCCTGGGGTGTGTCACTTCGAGTACGGACGACATGCCCGTCACGTTAACTGCTGCGCCACCCTGCCACGCCGACGGTGATCATCCGCAGCTGCTTGATCGCGATGCGCCTGATCTCGTCGATGGCCGTGGGGTCGGTGGTGTCCTCGAGGGATTCGGCGATCAGGATCATCGAGTTGACGAACACGCTGGCCAGGATGTTGAGGTCCTCGCTGCTCCAGGTGTTCAGGCCGGGGAAGCGGGCCAGGTCGATCGCCAGCTCGGAGGTGATCAGCCGGATCTCGGTGCGGATCGCATACCGCAGCACGGTCACGCCGCTGGAGCGTTCCCGGCCGATGAAGCGCCAGTGCTCGCGGCGCTCCTGCACACCGTCGATGAGGATGTCGACCGAGGACTCGATGACCCGGTTGGGGTCCAGCTTGCCGGCGCGCGCTCCACGCAACATGTCGCGCAGGGCGCGAAACGACTCGTCGATCAGGACCAGCCCGAGCGCTTCCATCGAGTCGAAGTGGCGGTAGAACGCGGCGGGCACGATGCCCGCCTCGCGGGTGACCTCGCGCAGGCTCAGGGCGCTGAAGCTGCGCTCGGCGAGCAGGTGCAGGGCGGCGGCGACGATCGCCCGCCGGGTGGCTTCCTTGCGCTGCTCCCGCGACAGGGTGTCCCTGCCGCCAGTGTCCGAGCTGCGGGACTCCCTCGACCGCGACCGGCTCGACCTGCTCGAATGGCCAGAGCGTGAGCTGGGAGTACGGTCGTTCACTATGTGAAAGCTACCACAGCCTGGGGCGATCTCTTGACATGCTGGCCTTACCCGACGCACGGTGTACACATGTTCACCCAAACTTTGACCAAGCGAGGGCGGCGGTCCGCATTGCTGGACCTGCTGACCGGTCCGCATGGCGTCGACCGCTTCACCGAGCTGGTCGACCCCACCTGGACGCGCGGCGACGCCCGCGCCCGGATCGTCGGGGTGCGGCGCAGCACCTCCCGCAGCGTCACGCTGACGCTGGCTCCCAACCGTGCGTTCACCGGCTTCCGCGCCGGGCAGCACATCAACCTGTCGGTCGAGATCGACGGGCGTCGACGCACCAGGCCGTACTCCCCGGCCAACGCCGAGGGCGACGGCCTCATCGAGCTGACCATCGGCCGCCACGACGGCGGGCTGGTGTCCACCTATCTGTTCGAGCACGCCCGCAAGGGCATGGTCGTCGGCCTCGACTCCGTCGGCGGCGACTTCACGCTGCCCACCGACCCGGCGGGCCGCATGCTGTTCGTCTCCGGCGGCAGCGGCATCACCCCGGTGATGTCGATGCTGCGCACGTTGCGGGCGCGCCGGCACACCGGTGAGGTCGCGTTCATCCACTACGCGCGCTCGGCCGAAGAAGCGTGCTACCGCGACGAGCTCGCCGAGATCGCGCGGACGACGCCGAACGTGACGGTGCTACACGGCTACACACGCTCGGCGGCGGGCTCGGATCTGGTCGGCCGCTTCGGTGCCGAGCATTTAGCCGCGGCCGGGGATGACTGGAACCACGTGTTCGTCTGCGGGCCACCCGATCTCGCCGACGCGGTGCGCGCGGTCTACCCGAACGCGGCGGCGGAGAGCTTCGTCCCGCCGATGTTCTCCGGCGAATCCTCCGGCGGCCGTGTGACATTCGCCGACAGCGGTGTCGAGATCGCCGACGACGGCCGGCCGTTGCTCGACCAGGCCGAGGCGGCAGGCCTTCAACCCGAGAGCGGCTGCCGGATGGGAATCTGCTTTTCCTGCACACGCCGCAAGACCAGCGGCGCGGTGCGCAACGTGATCACCGGTGCGGTGTCCAGCGCCGAGGAAGAGGACGTGCAGCTCTGCGTGTCCGCCCCGGTCGGCGACGTCGCCATCACCCTGTAAACCCCGTGCCGAAATGGCATTCCAGCAGCACTTTTTCGAGAAGCGCCCATACGGAATGCAGTTTCGGCGGTATCGAGAGGTAGAAACATGACCACAACCACGACCACTGAGTCGACCACCACCCCCGCACAGGCGAGGACGCTCGAGAAGACCGTCGGGGGACGCAAAGTCACCCTCACCGCCGAGCAGGCCGATGCGTTCGGCCGCGAGCTCGACGAGCTCAAGGACAGCATCATCGCCGACCTCGGCGAGCGCGACTCCACCTACATCCGGAAGATGATCAAGGCGCAGCGCACCCTCGAGGTCGGTGGCCGCGCGCTGCTGTTCCTGCCGCCGTTCTGGTTGGCCGGGACCGCGATGCTGGGCCTGAGCAAGATCATCGACAACATGGAGATCGGCCACAACGTCATGCACGGCCAGTACGACTGGATGGGCGACCCGGCGATCTCCAGCAAGGGTTTCGAGTGGGACACCGCGTGCCCGGCCGACCAGTGGCGCCACTCGCACAACTACATGCACCACACCTACACCAACATCGTCGGCCTGGACCGCGACATTGGCTACGGCATCCTGCGGATGAGCTCAGACCAGCGGTGGCGACCGTACTACCTGGGCAACCCGGTGTACGCGTTCCTGTTGATGGTCCTGTTCCAATACGGCGTGGCGCTGCACGAGATGGAGAGCGAGAAGATCGCCTCCGGTGAGATCACGCTGACGGACAAGAAGGAGATCCTCGCGGGCATCTGGGCCAAGACCAAGCGCCAGACGCTCAAGGACTACGTGGCGTTCCCGCTGCTGGCCGGGCCGTTCGCGCCGTTCGTGCTGACCGGCAACCTGACCGCCAACCTGATGCGCAACGTGTGGTCGTACATGATCATCTTCTGTGGCCACTTCCCCGAGGACGTTCAGGAGTTCTCGATCGAGGAGACCAAGGCCGAGACGCGTGGCCAGTGGTACTTCCGCCAGGTGCTGGGTTCGGCGAACCTCACCGGCGGCAAGCTCTTCCACATCTTGAGCGGCAACCTGAGCTTCCAGATCGAGCACCACCTGTTCCCCGACATCCCGGCCCACCGGCACGCGGAGATCTCGACGCAGGTTCGGGAGATCTGTGAGCGCTACGGCGTGCCCTACAACAGCGGATCCCTGCCGCACCAGTTCGCGACCGTCGTCCGCAAGATCGTCAAGTTCGCCCTCCCCTTCTGACCTCCCCGCCGGAATTGCATTCCAGCAGGTCGTTACTCGGCCTTTATCTGCTGGAATGCAATTCCGGCGACGTGGCAGCCGCTTTCCGATAGACCCCTGGCGGACAGCCGAACCACCGCTGACAGGAACGGGTCAGGACACTCTGCTCCGCATAGCCGAGTTCGTGGGCCAGGTGCGCCAGCGTGACGCCGGTGTCGCGCAGCAGTCGGTCGGCGAGTTCGCGGCGGACCCCATCGGTGATTGCGGCGAAGGTCGTGTGCTCGTCGGCGAGTCTGCGTTGCAGCGTCTTGGGGTGGAGTCCGAGTTGCCCGGCCACCGACTTCAGCTTGGCCGTACCGCTCGGAAGCAGTTGGCGCACCAGCACCTGCACTGTGTCACCGGTGGCGTCGTTGCGGGTGGTGATGCCGGAGAGATAGGCGACGATTGCCTCGTGGCCCAGCTGATCTTGTGCGAGCGGCTTTTCGAGATCAACCCGCCGCAACGTGAATCCGGCTGTGCGCTCGGCGAATCGGGCATCGCAGCCGTAGAAGCGACGGTAACTACCGACCGAGGTGAGCGGTTCATGTGGCAGGTGCACTGCGACCGGGTTGTGCCGGGCGCCGATGAGAAATCGCAGCACACGCAGCGTCACGCCTAGCGACAGTTCCACCGACTGAGTGATCGGCGGCAGGTCGCGGTCGGTGAACACGAACTCGAAGAACACGCACTCCGGGTCGTCCGATTCGCCGAGACGTACCGCCAATCCCGGGCTGTAGGCGGCGAGGTAGCGCTCGAAGACCCTCAGCGCGCCGACCACAGTGGCGGCGGTGCGGGCCGCGACGCCGACGGGGCCGAGGATGTCGATGCCTTGGCGCTCAGCCAGTCGGCGACCGAAGTCGGGGGTCCCGGTAAGTAAGGCAGCGGTTTCGATCGCCATCGCCACCCGGGGCAGAGGCACGAACACGTCGTGCCGGCCAGCATCGGCAGCGCTGATCCCCACCGATGCCAGCAGGGCGTCGGCGTCGCAGCCCAAGGACTGCACCAACTCCGGCAATCCGGATAGCGAGGTGCCGCGTACCAACGACATGTCCTCAAAGATCAAGCAAATGTCCTCAAAGGTCAAGAACAGGGCGACGCCGGCCGGGAAGAATCGAACGGACGGCGGCTTGCGCCGCTGCTCAGCAACGGAGGTAGGCATGCCCGGAGAACCGCAGCACACTGTCGACCCGGACCGCACTCGGCTGCCGATCGCCGACCGCGGTTTTGGTGGCGCCGCCGGGCGCACCCTCGCCGAGTCGGTCGGCGACTGGTCGATGGTTGGGAACGTCGCGCCGCCCGAGGGGGTCCCCAACGTGCTGATCGTTCTCATCGACGACGCCGGGTTCGGCGGTCCGGACACCTTCGGCGGCGCCATCAGCACACCCACGATGAGTCGGCTGGCCGAGGGCGGCTTGACCTACAACAGATTTCACGTCACCGCGGTGTGTTCACCGACCCGGGCAGCCCTGCTGACCGGTCGGAACCACCACCGATGCGGCTTCGGGTCCATTGCCGAGTATCCCGGACCCTACCCGGGCTATTCGTCGATGCTGCCTCGTAGCATCGCGCCCCTGCCCCGCATCCTGCGCGACAACGGCTATGTCACAGGCGGTTTCGGCAAGTGGCACCTCACCCCGGACAATGTGCAGGGCGCAGCGGGCCCGTTCGACCGATGGCCGCAGGGTTGGGGCTTCGACCACTGGTGGGGATTTCTGTCCGGTGCCGCGGGCCAGTACGACCCGATCATCACCCAGGACAATGGCGTGATCGGGATCCCCACCGAGGGCCGCGACGGCAAGCCGTACTACTTCCCCGACGACCTGACCGACAAGGCCGTCGAGTGGTTGCACGCGGTGCGCGCCCAGGATCCGAACAAGCCCTGGATGATGTACTACTCGACCGGTGCGACCCACGCTCCACACCACGTGTTCTCCGAGTGGGCCGACAAGTACCGGGGGAAGTTCGACGACGGTTGGGATGCCTACCGCGAGCGGACATTACAGCGCCAAAAGGAGCTGGGCATCGTCCCACCCGATACCGAACTGACGCCGCGTCCGGATCTGTTCCCGGCCTGGGACAGCCTGACGGACGATCAGCGAAAGCTCTACGCGCGGCAGATGGAGGTGTTCGCGGGATTCTCCGAGAATGCCGACTGGAATGTCGGTCGTCTGGTCGACGCGGTAGACGGTCTCGGCGACCTCGACAACACACTGATCTTCTACATCTGGGGCGACAACGGTGCCTCCATGGAGGGTACCGTCACCGGCTCGTTCAACGAGATGACCTTCCTCAATGGTGTGGTTCTCGAGGCTGATCACCAGCTCGAGCTCATCGAGCAGTACGGCGGAATCGAGGCTCTGGGCGGAGAGCACACCGCACCTCACTTCGCCGCCGCCTGGGCGCACGCGAACAACACCCCGTTCCAGTGGGGTAAGCAGATGGCCAGCCACCTGGGTGGTACGCGTGACCCGATGATCGTGCACTGGCCGGCGCGGATCTCCTCCGATCGAGCGTCGCGAACCCAGTTCACCCACTGCATCGACATTGCGCCCACCGTGTTGGACTTGGCCGGGATCCCGGCCCCGGTCAGCGTCGACGGGTTCGACCAGGAGCAGATGGACGGCTCGAGCTTCGCGGCGACCCTCACCGACGCCGGTGCCGCTGAGCACCGCACCGTGCAGTACTTCGAGATGTTCGGCAGTCGCGCCATCTATTCCGACGGCTGGTGGGCGTGCACCCGGCTGGACAAGGCTCCGTGGGACTTCTCGCCGGCCACGATCGGCCGGTACGGCCCGGGTGGCTCGTACAACCCCGACGACGACATCTGGGAGCTCTACTATCTGCCCGACGATTTCTCGCAGGCCCACAACGTCGCCGACCGTCACCCGGACAAGGTCGCCGAACTGGTGGAGTTGTGGTGGGCCGAGGCGGCCGACAACCGGGTGCTGCCGCTGCTGGGTGGGCTGTCGGTGTTGATGGGCGATCTGCCGCCGTTACCGACCGTCAGCCGGTTCGCGTTCCAGGGCGGCGTGCAAAACATCCAGCGTGGCATGACGCCTCGCATCGAGGGTCGGTCATACGAGATCTCGGCCGACCTCCACGTGCCCGACAGCGGCGCTGAAGGTGTGCTGGTCGCCAACGCCGACTTCATCGGCGGATATGCACTCTGGGTCGACGGAGACGGTCTGTTGCACCACACCTATTCGATGCTCGGCGTCGAGACCTATCGGCAGACCTCCACCAAGCCGATTCCCGCCGGTGACGTCACCGTGCGGATGCTCTTCGAGATCGACACGCCCACACCGGGTTCCGGCGGAACGGTGACGCTGTATGCCGGTGACGAGAAGATCGGCGAGGGTGACATGCCCAAGACCGTGCCCGTCGCGTTCACGTCGTATGCGGGTATGGACGTCGGTCGCGACAACGGTCTGGTCGTCGACCGGGCGTACGAGGACAAAGCGCCCTATGCGTTCACCGGGACGATTCGGCAGGTGGTGTTCGATCTGCAGCCGGTGGACCCCGACACCGAACTTGCTTTGCATCGCCACGCTGCCGTACAGGCCGTCGGGGACGGAGCCGCCGGATGAGTGAAGTACCCGACCTCGAGGCCCTGCTGCGGTTGCCCGCAGATCAGCCGGTGGTGATGGTCAACTTGATGAAGTTTCATCCCGGCGAGGGCAGAGACCACTACGCGCGTTATGTCGCCGCGGCGACCCCGCATCTGCAGCGGGTCGGGGCCAAGACTCGCTACGCCGGTGACGTGGGCGCCGGCGTCCTGGGGGGCGCGGTCTGGTGGGATGCCGTGTTGCTGGTCGAGTACCCGACACCGCAGGCGTTCGTCGACATGGTCAGCGATCCGGGGTACCGCGACGCGCACCGGTTGCGGAATGCGGCCCTGGAACGCCACGAGTTGATCGCCACGACGGTGTGGTCGCCGGGGGAGGCGTCACCGGAGACCGTCTGATTTGTCCGCCGGAATTGCATTCCAGCAGGGCCTCACTCGAAGTTTTCCTGCTGGAATGCAATTCCGGCGGGGAGGATGCACAGCGCTTTGGCGGACGTAGGTCTTGTCCGAGGGCCGACCGCATGGTGGAGTCTGCGTGGTCGGGCAATCTTCGGAGGGAATGTGTTCATGCGTGCTGCGTTCGCGGCGATGACGGTGTTGGCGGCGGGTGCTCTCAGCGGAGCGGGGGTGGCGGTCGCGCAGCCGGCTCCCAGCGCCGGCGAGTTGCAGTCGGACCTGCAGCAGGTGCTCGACACCGGGGCTCCAGCATCCGAGCGGGCCGCCAAGCTGGCGGGTGGCGATACCGCGGTGTCGACCGCCGACAACATCGCCAACCGGCTGAACACCTACGGCGGCATGGTCAACTGGCAGGTGCAGAACCCGGTGCTCAACGGCGATCAGGTCGATGCCCAACTGGCGGTGACGATTCCGATCTTCGGCACCAAGACACACAGCCTCTACTGGGTGAACCAGGACGGGGCGTGGAAGCTGTCGAACTCGTCGGCCTGCGTCATCGCCACGGACGTCGCCGGCGTCGACTGCACCGTCTAACCGCCCGCCCGCCGGAATTGCATTCCAGCAGGCGTCTACTCGAAGTTTCCCTGCTGGAATGCAATTCCGGCTCGCCAGCGGGTGTACGCGTAGTTCGGAATCTGGATACGGCCTCGCCAGCCGCGCGCCTTCATCGCCTCGTGCAGGCTATGGATGACCGCGACGGGGTCGTTCTCTTTGACGACGGTGATCACGTTCCAGCCGAGGCGGTCGAGCACGGGGAGGACACGTCGGTCCTTCAGGTATTGCCCACGGTCCGTCTGGTGTTGCTCACCGTCGTATTCGATGGCGACCTGGAGACCTTCCCACCCGAAGTCGAGCACCCGAACGGGTCGGCCGTCCTCGTCGAACACCGGTATCTGCGTGGCGGGCGCGGGAAAACCGCAGTCAATGACCAGCAGTCGCCAGAACGTCTCCATCGGGGACATCGCGCCACCGTCGACGAGCGGTAAGACGGCCTTCAGCCGCGCGACTCCGTGATGACCGCGGTAGCGCTTGGCCAGCAGCAGCACGTCTTCTACCGAGTAAGGCCGCGCCCGCATCAGGGCGTCGAGCTGGGCGACAGCCTTGTGGCGACGTTGAAATCGGCCGAGATCGAATGCCGTCCGGGCCGGAGTGGCTATTGGAAGGCCATGCCGCTCGAGCCATTCGTCGGAGCAGATGCGCTCGTTGCGGGCAATCACGCCTCGGGGTGGCCGAGGGCATTTGTAGATCAACTCGATGTCGACGTCATCGTCGATCCAGGACGATCCGTGCAGCGCTGCCGCGGCCTGGCCCGTGACCATGCCTTTGCGCTTGGACCAAAGCCATGCCCCGAACGTGCGGTCGTGCACCGTCAGCTCTCGGCCCCTGGGAGCGTGGACGTTCGGGTAGATCGGCCGGTACCAGCGTTGCAGCTGGTGGCGGGTGACGGCTCCGGCGGCGACGGCTTCGGTGCCGATGATGATGGTTCCCATGCCCGAATGCTGGCCATGCCCACTGACAAACCAAGGCCGCGGTCGCCGAGATTGCACCTAAGCTGGGGATAACTCGAAAAAGTTCTGCTGGAATGCAATTCCGGCGGAGAACGGGGGGTCAGCGCTGGCAGGTGGGGCACCAATAGGTGACCCGCTCACCGCCGCGATCAGTCTCGATGGGCGTGCCGCAGCGACGGCACCCCAGCCCGGCGCGACCGTACACCCACACGTCCTGGCCGGGCCGGGTGTTGCCGGTGGTCGTGCGGTTCACCCGTAATCGGTTGGCCCACAACATCTGCTGCGACCGCTGCGTCACCCGCAACGGGTCGGTCACCTCGCCGACCGCGGTGCCGGGCCGCAGCCCGAACACGAAGCACAACTCGTTGGCGAAGACGTTGCCCACCCCCGCCATCACCCGCTGGTCCAGCAGCGCCTCGGCGAAGGGCCGCGAGGGATCGGCCATCAGGTTCGCAGCCGCAACCGAGGCCGACCAGTCGTCGCCCAGAAGGTCCGGGCCCAGGTGCGCGACGGCCTCCATGTCGGTGGCGCGCTCCAGAACCTCCAAAACACCCAGGTCGACCCCCGACGCCCGAGAGTCGGCTGTCTCCAACACGATCCGCACCTTGTACGCCGGAACACGCACCCTGCCGATGACCCACGCCCCGTCCATCTTCAGGTGCGAGTGAATGCTGGCCGCCCCCACCCGGATGAACAGATGCTTGCCGCGGCTGAGCACCTCATCGACGACCTGCCCGGTCAGGTCCACCGCGGCGTAGCGGGGCACCCGCACATCGCACCGCGTCAACTGCTTGCCCTCCAGCGCCGCCCGCAGCTTCGCGGCGGTGCGGAAGACGGTGTCGCCCTCGGGCATCAGCGCAGCCGCAGCCCGCGGGGTGTCTTGGCGAACCCGGCCTGCGCCAGCGCCTCGGGCACCGGCGACTCCCTGGCCTCGAGGACCGGAACCCCGTCCACGCGTTCGACCAGCAATGCCGGCACCCGGTGACGAGTGACCAATTCGGCGAGCGCGGCCGCCGCGGCGTTGTGGGTCTCGGTGTCGGTGGTGAAGCTCAGCAGCGACCGGCCACCGCGCTCGACGAACCACGCCAGCTCACCGTCGACGAGCACCACCAGCGCACCGGCTTTGCGGCCGGGCCGGTGGGCGGTGTCGGCGTCCTCACCCCGCGTCGGCCATGCCAGGGCGGCGCCGAACGGATTGGCGGGATCGGTCGCGGCCAGCGCGATCGCGCGCAGCGCGCCCTGCTTGTCGTCGATGCTGTCGGCGTGGGTGCGCAACCGGTCGACGGTGCTGGCGGTCGCGAACTGCGCGCCACCGAGCGATTCGACGAAGTAGCCACGCTGACAGCGGCCCACATCCTCCAGCGCTGTCAGCACCTTGTACATCGAGGCGAAGCCGCCCGGGATGGCGCCCCGGATGTTCTCGGCGGCCACCGCACCCTTGGTCAGGACACCGTGGCGTGCCAGCAGCTGATCGGCCTGAAAATGGGCACGCACGGTGGTGTCCACCTCCGCCGCGGGCAGTACGGACCACCGCCCCGCCACCGTCGGGTCGGAATCACGGTGGGCACCCGAGCTGATGCTGTACCGGCTCAGCCGGGGCGCGCGACGATGCCGGTGCGACGGGGTCGCCGGCCGTCGCGCACCCGACCCCCGCGATCCGGCCAGCAGTGCGCGCACCGGTGCGAAGGTGTCCCCACCGACGTATCCCGACCAGATCAGTTGCCACAGCGCCTCTTTGAGGGACGCCTGGCTCACCCCGTCGACGCCGAGCTGCCGGAAGAAGTAGGCGCCACCGCCGCTCAGGGCGTCCAGCACAGCCCGGTGGACGTCGGTGAGGTCGAGGTCCCCGGGTGCGGCCAGCGACAGCGGTGCGGTGTCGGTCGGGTGGAACGCGACCCAGCCGTCGGCCGCCGACAGCGCGCCGGCGCCGGACCACAGCACCTCGCCGGAGGCGAGTAGTTCGTCGAGCATTCCCGGCTGGTAGTCGCGCACGCGCTGGCCGAAGATCAGCGGCTCCACTGCCGAGGCCGGCATCGGCACCCCGGCGAGCTGATCGATCACCGCGGCCAGCCCGTCGACCCCCGACACGGTTTCGCTGCCCAGCATCTGCCACGCCGGCAGGAACCGTCCCAGCGCCGCGGTGCTCACCGGTTCGATCTGTGCGCGCAGCGCGGCCAGCGAGCGGCGGCGCAGGATACGCAGCACCTCGGTGTCGCACCACTGGTCGACGCCGACGGAATTCGTTGGCGCGTCGATGAACTCACCGCGCATCAGCTTGCCGTCCACGGCCAGCCGGCTCAACACGTCGCCGGCGACCCGTAGCCCCAGGCCGAAGCGGGCCGCGGCGTCGGCGGTGGTGAACGGACCCCGCGTCCGCGCGTACCGCGAGAGCAATTCGCCCAGCGGGTCGACCACGGGCTCCAGGAACGCCATCGGCACGCCCACGGGCACCGCCACCCCGACGCCGTCGCGCAATCGTCCGATGTCCTCGACCGCAGCCCACCACGAGCGCCCGGCGAACGACACCGTCACCACCCGCTTGGCCGTGAGCAGGCCCTCCAGCCAGCCGCCGACATCGGCGGCCGAACACCGTGCGGCGATCTCCTCGACCGTCAGCGGCCCGAGCAGGCGCAGCAGATCCGCCACCCCTTCGGCATCACGGGCGGCGCGTTCCGGGGTCAGGTGCTGGAGCTGGCGCGCCGTGGAAGCGACGACGTCGGCGTCGAGCAGCTCGCGGAGTTCGACGCGGCCCAGCAGCTCGGCCAGCAGCGTGGGGTCCAAAGCCAGTGCCGCGGCGCGACGTTCGGCCAGCGGACTGTCGCCCTCGTACATGAACGCCCCGACGTAGCCGAACAGCAGCGACGCGGCGAACGGCGACGGTGTCGGGGTCTCGACCTCGAGCAGCTTCACCCGGCGCTGCGCGATCCGCGCCATCAGCGAGGTCAGCGTCGGCACGTCGTAGACGTCCTGCAGGCACTCGCGCACCGCCTCCAGCACGATCGGGAAGTCCGGGTATCCCTTGGCGACGTCGAGCAGCTGCGCGGCCCGCTGGCGCTGATGCCACAGCGGCGAGCGCTTGCCGGGGTGACGCCGCGGCAGCAGCAGCGCACGGGCCGCGCACTCCCGGAAGCGCGAGGCGAACAGCGCCGAACCGCTGACCTCGGCGGTGACCAGCGGTTCGATCTCGTCGGGGTCGAACACGAAGATGTCCGCGCCGGGGGCGAGGTCGTCGGTGTCGGGCAGCCGGACGATGATGCCGTCGTCGGACGCGGTGGGCTTCTCGTCGATGCCGTACCGCTCGTAGAGCCGCTTGCCGACCGCCAGCGCCAGCGGACCGTGCACCCGCAGCCCGTAGGGCGAGTGCAGGATCACCCGCCAGTCGCCCAGTTCGTCGCGGAAGCGTTCCACCACCAGCGTCGTGTCCGACGGCACGGCCGAGGTCGCGTCCCGTTGCTCGGAGATCAGCTGCCACAGGTTGTCGGTCGCGAACCCGTCGAATCCGACGGTGTGGCAGCGCGTCTCGAAAGCGGTCCGATCCAGGCGGGCAAGCTCCCCGGTGAACGCGCCGATCGCCGCGCCCAGCTCCGCGGGCCTGCCGACGCCGTCGCCGCGCCAGAACGGCAGCCGCGCCGGCTCACCGGGGGCGGGGACGACGAGCACCCGGTCGTGGGTGATCTCGGTGATCCGCCAACTCGTCGCGCCCAATGAGATGACGTCGCCAGGGCGTGACTCGTAGACCATCTCCTCGTCGAGTTCGCCGACCCTGGAGGGCTTTTCGGAATCGGCGTTCGACGCCAGGAACACGGTGAACAGGCCGCGGTCGGGGATCGCGCCGCCGGAGGTGACCGCCAGGCGCTGAGCGCCGGGACGCGCGGTGAGGGTGCCGGAGTCGCGGTCGTAGACGATGCGGGGACGCAACTCGGCGAAGTCGGTCGACGGGTACTTGCCCGACAGCAGGTCCAGCGTCGCCTCGAACGCGCTGCGCGGCAACGCCGCGAAGGGGGCACTGCGCCGCACGGTGTCGAACCACCGGTCGGCGCTGATCGGCTCCAGCGCGCACGCGGCGACGGTGTGCTGGGCCAGCACGTCGAGTGGATTGGCGGGCACCCGCATGGTCTCGATCTGGCCGGCCAGCATCCGCTGCACGCTGACGGCACACCCGATCAGGTCGGTGCGGTGCTTGGGGAACAGCACGCCCTGGCTGATCTCGCCGACCTGGTGACCGGCCCGGCCGACGCGTTGCAGCCCGCTGGCCACCGACGGCGGGGTCTCCACCTGGATCACCAGATCGACTGAGCCCATGTCGATTCCGAGTTCCAGGCTGGAGGTGGCGACCACCGCCTTGAGGCGGCCACTCTTGAGCGCTTCCTCGACCTCGGCACGGGCTTCCTTGCTGACCGAGCCGTGGTGGGCGCGCGCCAGCAGCGGTTCGGCGCCGTAGGTCTGACCGCTGCCCATCAGGTGGGCGGGCGCGCCACCGGCCACGCCGGGGTTGGGCCCACCGAGCTCGACCCCGATGCGTTCGGCGTGAATCTCGTTGAGGCGGGCGGTCAGCCGCTCCGCGAGCCGCCGGGAGTTGGTGAACACGATCGAGCTGTTGTGCGCCTCCACCAGGTCGACGATGCGCTCCTCGACGTCGGGCCAGATGGAGTTGTGCTCCAGATTCGCCATGTCGGGCACCGGGACCTGCACGGTCAGGTCGAACGTCTTGGCCGCGGGCGGCGCGACGATCGTGGTGGGCGCGGCACCGGACAGGAACCGCGCCACCTCCTCGGGCGGCCGCACCGTCGCCGACAGACCGATCCGTTGCGCGGGCTTGTCCAGCAGGGCGTCGAGCCGCTCGAGCGACAGCGCCAGGTGCGCGCCGCGCTTGGTGGCCGCGACGGCGTGCACCTCGTCGACGATCACCGTCTGCACACCCGCCAGCGTCTCGCGGGCCGCCGAGGTGAGCATCAGGAACAGCGACTCGGGGGTGGTGATCAGGATGTCGGGCGGCCTGGTGATCAGTTCGCGGCGCCGGCTGGCCGTGGTGTCGCCGGACCGCACGCCCACGCTGATCGACGGCGGCGGTTGCCCGGTGCGTTCGGCGATGCGGGAGATGCCGGTCAGCGGGGTGCGCAGGTTGCGTTCCACGTCGACGGCCAGCGCCTTGAGGGGGGAGACGTAGAGCACCCGGGTGCCCTTGGCGTCTTCCGGCGCCCGGGCCAGCCCGTCGATGGCCCACAGGAACGCCGCCAGCGTCTTGCCGGACCCGGTCGGGGCGATGACCAGCGTGTTGTCACCGTCGGCGATCGCGTTCCAGGCCTGTGTCTGCGCGGCCGTGGGCTCGACGAACGTGCCCGAGAACCACTCACGCGTCAGCGGGCTGAAGCGCGAGAGCGGATCCACCGTCCGGGGCATTTCTCCATGGTGCCTCGACCCACCGACAGGCCGCTGCACCGGCGGGTGTCCGCCCGCCCGGCCGCCCGTCTCGGAGCCCCGCAAAGTGGCACCCTCGTGCAGGTGGGGGCCTTAGAATCCAGACGTGGTGGCGGGCGAGTGGCAGCCGTACATTCCGGCGGTCACGATAGGTCGACCGCGGATCGGCGCAGCGGTCATCCGCCGTCCGACGGTGGTCCAGAGGCTGCTCGGCGCGGCCGACGGTGATCTGGTGGTGGTCACTGCGCCTGCCGGCTACGGCAAGACCGCAGCGGCCGCGCTGTGGGACGAGGCCGACGCTCGGCCGTTCGCGTGGGTGCGGCTGGACTATCTCGACGACGATCCGGTGCACTTGCTGCTTCACATCGCCACCGCTGTCGCCGAGCTACGGGGGCGCGACGACGGGGTGCTGCGCTATCTGCGCGGACCGGGCCGGGCCGCACTCACGCATCTGGTGCCCGCAGTGGTGCGGCTTCTGGAGGCCAGCGGTCCCCTGGTTCTCGTGCTGGACGACACCCACGAACTGAGCGCCCCGGACGCCATCGGTGCGCTGCATGTCCTGGTCGACACGGTGCCGTCGTCGACGACGGTGGCGCTGCTCGGCCGTTCCCGGCTGCCCCTGGGACTCGCGCGGCGTCGGGTGCAGCAGAAGGTCGTCGAAGTCGGCGTCGAGGAGCTTCGGTTCACCGGCGACGAAGCGGCGGCGGCGCTCGAGTCGGTGTGCGGACCACTGGAGGAGGCGGCGGGGGCGGCCGTGGTCGACCTCTGTGAGGGCTGGGCCGCGGGGGTGATCCTCGTCGGGATGGCGTTGCGCGACGGTGTCGCGGTCGAATCCATCACCGGCAGAAGCAATATGGTGGTCGAATACCTGGTCGAGGAAGTGCTGGAACGTGTCGACGCCGACACCGTGACGTTCCTGATGGAGTCGGCCGTCCTCGACCGGTTCAGCGCAGAGCAACTCGACACGCTGCTCGAGCGTGACGATTCGGGATACATGCTGGAGAAGTTGTCGGATTCGGGCAACCTGTTCCTGGTGCCCCTCGATCACCACAGGGTGTGGTACCGCTACCACCACCTGTTCGGAGATGTGTTGCGGAGCCGATTGCGTGCCACGGCACGAGACAGGTTCCGGGCCTTGGCTTCCCGGGCGGCCGACCTGTTGGACCGATCAGGAGATGTCGACGGCGCCCTGCTCCAGGCGCTCAATGCCGGCGACCGGGCACGTGCGGCGGGCCTGGTCGGCCGCGAAGCGGTCCGGTTGGGTTTTGACGGGCGTGCGGGGGTTCTCGCCCGTCGGTTGGCCCTGCTGGACGCGCGAACATTCGCCGAGCACCCCGATGCGGCCGTGGCCCGTGCCTGGCTCGGGGTGACGACCGGCGATGCGGAGTTGATCCAGCGGTCGCTGATGCTGGCGCACCAGGCCGACAGCGGCCGGCCGTTGGCCGATGGCACGCCTTCGGTGAAAGTCGCTGCAGCGTTGATCAGTTCGCTCGTCGGAGTGGGCGGGGTGCGCGACGTGGTTCGGCATGCCGACGTGGTGCTCGCCGCGGGCGACAATCTGGTGAATCCGTGGTGGGGTGCCGCGACGGTGACGAAAGGCGCGGCGGAGTCCATGCTGGGCAATGCCTCCCGCGCCCGCGCGCTGCTCGAGTCGGCGCTGCCGGTGATCGACGACCTGCCTGGTTTCCAGGCGGCCGCGCTGGCCCATCTGTCGTTGCTCTACCTGGGTGCCGGCGACGACGACGGCGCCGTCGAGCGCAGCGACGCCGCCCGGACGCTCGCCGACAAATACGATCTGTGCGACGTGGTCCCGATGGTCGTCGTCTATGCGGTGAGTGCCGTGATGGCAGCGCGTGTCGGTGACACCGCAGCCGCCCTGGAGTCGGTGGCTCTCACCGAGACGCTGTTGGACAGACTGGGCAATCTCGCGGCGCGTACCGCCCTGCTCGGTCACGGATTGCTGGCGTGGACCGCTGCGGTGATACGGGATTCGGAATTGTTGGGTAAGCACCTGGAGGCGGCCGAGCGCGCCCGACTGCGCGAGCCCGATGCCGTGGCGCTGTCGCAGCGAGTGGATCGCGTCCGGGCCATGGTCGCCGAGGGTTGCCGTCCGCTGACTGCCGCCGAGCTCCGGTTGCTGCCCCACCTGGCTACCCACTTGTCGCTGCAGCGGATCGCCGAGGAACTGGTGATCGGTCGGGAAACGGTGAAGAGCCAGGCGACCTCGATCTACCGCAAGCTCGGGGTGACGTCTCGCGCGGAGGCCGTCGGCGAGGCGAGAAGGGTCGGCCTGCTGTCGGCCTGAACCTTTGGCCTGACACATGGGGCCAGTGCACCGACTGCCGATGCCGAAGGTGGTCGCATCGCTGCGGCGTCGTCGATTTTCCCCCGTTGTGGGGGATGTCAGTCGGTGTTGCGCTTCCTAGGCTTGCATTCTGCTAGCCCGCAGGCTCGCACGGTGAGTTCGTGACCGCCATGTTTGAGAACCGACGCAGTAGGAGGTCGTTATGCGGTCACGGTACTTGATTGCCGTTCCCTTTCTGTTGATCGCCGGGCTCTATGTCGCGCCCACAGCTGCAGCCGATTGCGTCACCACCGGGAACCAGACGTTCTGTTCCTTCGGGGAGCCGGGTGAGTCCGGCCCTGTCCTGCCCTATGAGTGCGTCGACGCTTACGACTACTACTGTAACGACACTTACAATCATTGGGACCTGTTCTGAGCTCGATCCGAGGTCGCAGTCGAAGCGCCAACGGTGATTCAACCAAGCAGATGGAGGAGCAAGTAATGGTGTCTCACAAGACTTTCGCGCGACGGATGCTGGTGGCCGCCGTCGGTTCGGGTGCGGTGTTGCTCGGTGCCACCGTGCCCGCGAGCGCTCAGCCGGTGCCGCCAAACTGCACCGCGGCTGATCTTGCCGGGGTCATGTCCGGCGTCACCGCCGCGACGTCGGCGTATCTGTTCACCCATCCGCCGGTGAACGACTTCTTCACCAGTCTCGGAAAGATTCCCAACGAGCAGCGGCGTGAAGCGCTGGCCAGCTTCCTGGATGCCAACCCGCAAGTCAAGGCCGATCTCGGCGGTATCCGGCAGCCCGCCAAGGACTTCCGGGCTCGCTGCGGCGTGGGTCCAGGACCTATGGCAGAGGGTGAGGGCTGAGCCGAGCCCTATCCGGCTCGGCCGGCCCGCCGCACCGGCGATCGTTCACCCGTTATGGGGGATGTCTCCTTTCAAGGGCGGCTCTTACGCTCCTGGTACCCGTGGACCCATGGGCGTTCGCAAGGGCTCGAGTTGCGAACTGAGGCGGTAGGAGTGTCGTCGTGCGAACGTCGTACATGTTCGTCGCAACCGTCGTGGTGATCGCCGGACTTGCCGCCGAACCGACTGCCGCCGCCGAGTGCACCACCTCCGGAAACACCACCATCTGCTCGGTCGGAGAGGGCGGCAGCGGGCCTACCATGCCCTATCCGTGCGAATACGACTACTACTGCGACGACAACTATTGGGCGGTCGACCTCGACATGGATCCCGGTGCGGGCATCGGTCTGCCGGGACGTCCCGGCGATCGACCCGGCGGTGGCCGACCGGGCGGTGGCGGACGATGAACCACCCCACCAACAGCAATGCCAGGAGTTTGTCATGATCCGGTTGCCGTACGTATTTCTCGGACCTGCCGTCGTGTTCGCCGGCCTGTCGGTCGCGCCCACCGCGGCGGCCGACTGCACCAGTTCCGGCGGAACGACGATCTGCGCGCAGGGCGAGTCCCGCGGCGCCAACACCGGATCCGGTCCCAGCGGATCCGGACCCTATGTGCCCTATCCGTGCGACTATGACTGGTACTGCAACGATACCTACGGCTGGGATTGGGATGTCAATCTCGACTGGGATCCCGGTCCGGGTATCGGCGCCCCTGGCACCCCGGGAAATCGGCCGAATGTCGGAGGTGGTGGTGGGCGCGGTGGCCGACGATGATTCAACCAGGCGGACAGAGGAGCAATTGATGGTGTCGCACAAAACTTTTGCGCAGCGAGTACTTCTGGCCGGCGTTGCCGCCGGCGCGGTCCTGCTTGGTGCCGGCGCGCCTGCGACCGCTCAGCCTCCGCCACCGAACTGCACGGCTGCCGACCTTGCGGGCATCATGTCGGGTATCACCGCCGCGACGTCGGCCTACCTGTTCACCCATCCGCCCGTCAACGAGTTCTTCACCTCCCTCAAGGACCTGCCCCAAGAGGAGAAGCGAGATGCGTTGCGGGACTACGTTGATGCCAACCCACAGGTGAAGGCCGACCTTCAGGGCATCCGCCAGCCCGCGGTGGATTTCCGCAATCGCTGCGGCTGAATCCTGCGTCAGCGCTGCTGGACTGACACCGCGTCGGCGAGCGCCCGTGGGATGCCGGGCACCCGGCCCACGGCGTCGAGCAGGCCGTGGGCGCAGGTGTCGGCGACGAAGTCGGCGTCGATCGACGCGTCGATGAGCCGCTGTCTGCACATCTCCAAAGTGAACGCCAGCCAGCCGTAGACGGTGGCCCGCAGATCCCGCTGGACCTTCGGATCCAGGGCATCGCCGACGGCCTGGGTGACCCGGTCGATGATCCGGTTGGCCTGGCGGTCGTTGTCGATGTCCTCGATGCCGCGCAGCACCGGATCCGACCGGCCCATCCCGAGGTAGGCGGCCCAGGCGCCGTGGGGGTGCTCCTCGTCGTAGTGCAGGTAGGCGAGCACGCCCGCGCGGAGCTGGCCGAACAGCGTCAGCCCCGGTTCGGGTGGGGTGTTGGTGGCTTCGAACAATCGCTCGCCCTCGGCGCGGACGACGGCGGCGAAGAACGCCCGCTTGTCGGGGAAGTAGTGGTACATCAGCGCTCTGGAGACGCCGGCGCGCTCGGCGATCTCATCGATGCGCACCTCGTCGTACGGCCGCTGGCCGAACACCTCCGCGCCGAGCGCGAGGAGCTCGTTGCGCCGATCGTCGGGGGACAGACGGCGTCGGGAGGCAGCCATGCAGGCGATACTACTTGACACATGTACAACAGCGACGGAGGCTGGGCTCATGACCGCTGTTGACGACCGGAGGTCTCACCCCGCCCTGCCGCATCCCCGCCGTCGGCTGCCCGTGCTGGGTGACGTGCTGGCCTTCCGCGCGGAATCCCCGGCGCAGTCGACGTTGCAGCTCGCCAAGCTCGGCTCGGTCTTCGAGTTCCGGTTCCTGGGGGCACGGTACGTGGTCGCCGCGGGTGCGGACGCCGTCGTCGAACTGAGCGACGAGAGCCGGTTCTGCAAGCACGTCGGGCCGGACATCGAGGCGCTGCGATTGCTGGGCGGCGACGGGCTGTTCACCGCCTACAACGACGAACCGAACTGGCAGAAGGCGCACGACGTGTTGATGCCGGCGTTCAGTCAGCAGGCGATGCGCCGCTACCACGCCGTGATGTTCGACGTCGCCGACGAACTCACCGACCGCTGGGACGCTCACGCCGCGCGCGGTGAGACGGTCGACGTCTCGGCCGACGCGACCAGGGTGACGAGCTCGCGTGTCTGTACGTCGACACGCCGCTTTTCGCGTACAACAGCGCGAGCTCGGCGGCCGTCAGGTCGAGCGCAGTGTCCGTTGGTAGCGGCGCATGCCCGCGATCCAACGGTCGTAGTCGGCGCCCTTGTGCCGGTACATGTCCAGAACCTGGGGATGAGGCAGCACCAGAAACCGGTTCTCCCGAATCGCATCAACGGTCAGCGAGGCGACCGTTGACGGCGTGAGCACGTCACCGGACTGCAGGATGGACTGCGCGCCCACGCGGGCGCCCGGGTCGGTCTCCGCGCGAATCGCATCGAGGAGCGGGGTGTCCACACCCAGCGGGCACACACAACTGACGCCGATACCGTCGTCTCCGTAGGTGATCGCCAGCCACTCGGCGAAGCCGACGGCAGCATGCTTGGTGACCGCGTAGCCCGCGGCGCCGATCTGTGACAACAACCCGGCTGCCGACGCAATCGACACGAAGTACCCCGAACCTCGGGACTTCCACTGCGGCACTAGCAGTTCCGCTGCGCGGACGTGAGCGCGCAGGTTGATCGCCAGAATCCTGTCCCAGTCGGCGTCGGTGCCGAGGCCCGAAGCGCCGGTCACTCCGGCATTGGCGACGAAGATGTCGACGGGCCCGAACTCGCGCTCCGCAACGGCCATGAGAGCTTCGATACCCTCTGTGGTGGCGGCATCGGCGTGCATCGCCACGGCGGCGCCGCCGATCGCTGCGGCTGTCGTCTGGGCGAGGTCGTCGTCGACGTCCCCGATGGCGACGCGTGCGCCCGCTGCCGTCAATTCCTCGGCGATCGCGCGTCCGATGCCTGAAGCGCCGCCAGTGACGATGGCGACCTTGCCTTCGAGTTCCATGCACTGAGTGTGCCCTCGGCGCCCGCGAGCTTGCGCAAATGTACGCGCGGCGCGGCGTGTCGGCGGGCAAACACGCGAGCTCGCGCGAACCAGCCTGCCAGGGCACCGGGCCCTAGCCGAAGTGCACGCCCTGGGCCAGTGGAAGCTCGGCGGAGTAGTTGACGGTGTTCGTCGCGCGCCGCATGTAGGCCTTCCACGCGTCCGAGCCCGACTCGCGCCCGCCACCGGTCTCCTTCTCGCCGCCGAACGCGCCGCCGATCTCCGCCCCCGACGTGCCGATGTTGACGTTGGCGATGCCGCAGTCCGACCCGTCTGCGGCCATGAATTGCTCCGCCTCGCGGACGTCGAGCGTGAAGATCGACGACGAAAGACCCTGCGGCACCGCGTTGTTCAACGCGATCGCCTCGTCCAACGTCTCGTAGGTCAGCACGTACAGGATCGGGGCGAACGTCTCGGTGTGCACCACGTCGGTCTGCGCGGGCATCCGCACCACCGCAGGCGTGACGTAGAAGGCGCCCTCGTCGCCGGCGTCGTGGCGCTCACCGCCGATCACCTCACCGCCCTCGGCCTCGGCCTGCTGCAGCGCGCCGACCATGTCCCGGTAGGACGTCTCGTGGATCAGCGGACCCACCAGCGTGCCGTCGACGAAGGGATCCCCGACCGGCAGCTGCCGGTAGGCCGCCACGATCCTCGACACCAGCTCGTCGGCCACCGAGGAATGAACGATCAACCGCCGCAGCGTGGTACACCGTTGCCCGGCGGTGCCCGCCGCGGAGAACACGATGCCGCGCACCGCCAGGTCGAGGTCGGCCGCCGGTGTCACGATGGCCGCGTTGTTGCCGCCGAGCTCCAGCAGCGCGCGACCGAACCGCTGCGCCACCCGCGGCCCGACCGCCCTGCCCATCCGCACCGACCCGGTCGCGCTCAGCAGCGCCACCCGGGGATCGTCGACCAGCCGCTCACCGATCTCCCGCTCACCCAACACCAGCCGGCCCACCCCGGGGGGCGCACCGACATCGGCGCACGCGCGCTCCAGCAGCGCCTGGCACGCCGACGCGGTCAACGGCGTCAGCTCCGACGGCTTCCACACCACGGTGTCACCGCACACCAGCGCGACGGCGGTGTTCCACGCCCACACGGCGACCGGGAAGTTGAACGCGGTGATGACGCCGACGACGCCGAGCGGGTGCCAGGTCTCCATCAGGCGGTGGCCGGGGCGTTCGGAGGCGATGGTCTTGCCGTACAGCTGACGCGACAGGCCCACGGCGAACTCGCAGATGTCGATCATCTCCTGCACTTCACCGAGTGCCTCGGAGGTGATCTTGCCCGCCTCGATGGTGACCAGCGAGGCCAGCGCGGCCTTGTGCTCGACGAGCAGTTCGCCGAGCCGGGCCACCAGGGCACCGCGGACGGGCGCCGGTGTCACCCGCCATGTCGTGAACGCCTGCGCGGCCTCGGCGATCGCGGCGTCGGCCTCCTCCACGGTCGACTCCGTCAGCGTGAACAGCACGTCGCCGTTGATCGGGGTGCTGGCGGGCATGCCGCCCGATCCCGGGTCCCCGAGCGGGACCGAGCAGCCGACGGCGGCGAGCGCGTCGCGGACGCGGGAGCGCAGGGCGTCGGAGGTGGGCAGCGGGGACGTCACGGTGGTGGTCATGAGCAGGCGGCTTTCTCGTAGAGCTCGTAGGGGTCGTGGATGTGGTGACCGATCTGGCCGGCCATCCACTGCCGGCTGTAGTCCGAGTCGTCCACCCCGTCGGTGGCCGGCGTGTCGGAGTCGAGGTTGGAGCGGAAGATCCCCGCCGCGGATGCGGGCAGGAAGTCTTCGTAGACAACGGGTTTGTCGGGGTCGCCGCCGCGGTAGTAGGCCAGGCCCGCCGCTGCCATCTCGGCGTCGGAGGCGGGGAAGTGCTGATCCCACACCGCGGCCGGGTCCTCGGCGGCCATCGCGGCGTCGAACCGGTGCCGGCCGGCGGGTGTCAACGCGACCCCGCGCTGCTCCACCTCGCCGAACCGGACCCGCAGCGTCCCGTCGCTGACCGTGCCGTCGGCGTCGAGGAACCGGCGTGGCTCGGCCAGGGCCCGAAACGACGTCTGGCGCAACAACACCTGGGGTCTGTCGGTGCGGGGCGGGCCCTGGATGTCGTCGATCATCGTGATACCACGCGCGGTCATCGCGGCGTGCAGTTCGTCGATGTCGAGAACCCGCGGCGTGAGGTGGTTGATGTGGGTGGTCGTGACGCCCGCGATGTCGGCCGCGACCGCCGACACCGCCGACAGTTCGGTGTACCAGGCGCGGTCGATCGGCTCGCGGGACAGCGCGAACGCCGACACCGCGGCGGCGACGAACGCGTCGGCCTCGGCCTGCGAGCACCCGCCGTCGGCGGCGATCCGGCGTGCGCGGCTGATCATCGCGGGATCGAAGAGTTGGCGCTGCGCCAGGAACCGTTCGACCCGGCCGCGCAGGTCGGCGTCGAAGAACCGGGCGTCGGCGGTGGCCAGCATCGAGGTGAACACCCGGAAGGGGTTGAGCGCCAGCTCGTCTGGATCCACCGGCCGGAACGCGGTGGACACCACCGGCACCGGCGACGCCGCCTCCCGCAGGTCGTAGAAGCCGACCGGGTACATGCCGAACGCCGCGAACAGGTCGGCCACCTGGGCCAGTTCGGCCGCGGTGCCGACCCGGAGCGCGCCGTGGCGTTCCGCGGTGACCCGGTCGAGCGATCCCAGCCGGAGCGCGCCGACGTACGCGCGGTTCACGTCGGAGCTGACGTCGACGAGCGTGTGGTAGGCGGGCACCTCGGCGCCGTACATGCGGGACAACCCGGAGGCGAATTGCGCCCGCAATTGCCAGGTTTCGACACGACTACCCATGACCCCTCCGATACAGTGCGGCCATGACCGATCCCGACGATCCCACGCCGCAGGTGCTCGACGAGATCGATCGCGTGCTGGCCCGGGAACTCGTCGCCGACGGCCGCGCGACCCTGGCGCACCTGGCCGAAGCGGCGGGGCTCTCGGTGTCGGCGGTGCAGTCGAGGGTGCGCCGGCTGGAGTCCCGAGGGGTGGTCTCCGGGTACACGGCCCGGATCAACCCGGAGGCCGTCGGCAGCATGCTGTCGGCGTTCGTCGCCATCACCCCTCTCGATCCCTCTCAACCCGATGATGCACCCGCCCGGCTGGAACACATCCCCGAAATCGAGGCGTGTTATTCGGTGGCCGGGGAGGAAAGCTATGTCCTGCTGGTGCACGTCGCGTCGGCGCGGGCGTTGGAAGGTCTGCTCCAGCGGATCCGCACCGCAGCCGACGTGAAGACACGCAGCACGGTCATCTTACATAAGTTTTACAGCGATCGCCGCTTCATACCGGAGTAGTACCGGCTGAGTGTCGCATAAACAGTAAATAATCCGTTACGCTGGGTCCATGACTGATCTTCTTCCGGTCGCGCGTCGGCCCGCCCAGCGGATCTCCCCGGCCGATGTGCGCGCGGTGCTGGCGCGCAACATCCTCGCCGACGGTCTGGACCTGGTGCTCGACATCGACCGCTCCCAGGGTTCCTATCTGGTCGACGCCCGCACCGGGCGCGGCTACCTCGACATGTTCACCTTCTTCGCGTCCTCAGCGCTGGGCATGAACCATCCGGGTCTGGCCGACGACGACGAGTTCCGCGCCGAACTGGCCGCCGCCGCGCTGAACAAACCGAGCAACTCCGACGTCTACAGCGTCCCGATGGCGCGGTTCGTCGACACCTTCGCCAGGGTGCTCGGCGACCCCGCGCTTCCGCACCTGTTCTTCGTCGACGGGGGAGCGCTCGCGGTCGAGAACGCGCTGAAGGTCGCGTTCGACTGGAAGAGTCGGCTCAACGAAGCGCGTGGGCTCGACCCGGCACTGGGCGCCAAGGTGCTGCACCTCAAGGGGGCGTTCCACGGTCGCAGCGGCTACACCATGTCGCTGACCAACACCGATCCCACCAAGGTGGCCCGCTTCCCGAAGTTCGACTGGCCCCGCATCGACGCGCCGTTCCTCCATCCGGGCGCGAACATGGACGCACTCGAGGCCGAAGCGATCAGCCAGGCGCGGGCGGCGTTCGAAGCCGCACCGCACGACATCGCGTGCTTCATCGCCGAGCCGATCCAGGGTGAGGGCGGGGACCGGCACTTCCGGCCGCAGTTCTTCGCCGCGATGCGGGAGTTGTGCGACGAGTTCGACGCGCTGCTGATCTTCGACGAGGTGCAGACGGGCTGCGGCATCACCGGAACCGCTTGGGCCTTCCAGCAATTGGGCGTCGTACCGGACGTGGTGGCCTTCGGCAAGAAGACCCAGGTCTGCGGTGTCATGGCGGGCGGGCGGGTCGACGAGGTGGCCGACAACGTGTTCGCCGTGAGTTCGCGGATCAACTCGACGTGGGGCGGCAACCTCGTCGACATGGTCCGGTCCCGCCGGATCCTCGAGGTCATCGAGGCCGACGGGCTGTTCGCCCGGGCGGCCGAGAACGGCCGCTATCTGCTCGACCGTCTCGAGGAGTTGGCCGCCGAGTTCCCCGGCCTGGTGCGCGACCCGCGCGGCCGCGGCCTGATGTGCGCGTTCAGCATGCCGACCGCGCAGCAGCGCGACGCGTTGATCGCCGGGCTGTGGGACTGCGGGGTCATCATGCTGGGATCCGGCCCCGACAGCGTGCGCTTCCGGCCCGCGCTGACGGTGTCGCGCGACGAGATCGGCGCCGCGATCGACGCCGCGGGCGCCGTGCTCAGGACGATGTGGGTGCGGCCGGCTGTGTGAGCCGGCGGATCGTCGAGCGCAGCCTCGGCAGATCCGTGCCCGCCACCAGCTCGCAACCGTGCCGTTCGGCGAGTTTCCGTGCGGCGGGCGTGAATTCGTGGTTGGTGACGACCATCGTCTGAGTGCAGTCCTGCATCGGCGCCCCGGCCACCACCTCCTGGACGGCGCCGGCCCCGACCGGGCGGGACAGCCGCTTGCACTGGACCGCCAGCCGATTGGGGCGGTGCCCGACGATCAGGTCGACTCCCCAGTCGCCGGTGATCGACGTCATGATCACGGGCACGCCGCACGACCGCGCGATCCGGGCGACGTAGTCCTCGAACTCGGTACCCGACATGGCATCGGCGGCCGAGCGCTCTCGCGCCCCCGGCGTGGCCGCGCCGACGACCGTGGCCACGAAGAAGCGCGGCGCCACCGCGAGAAGGGCCGGGGCCAGCACCGCCGTTAGCACGCTGACGGTGAGGTTCGCGCCGACCAGATAGGCGGTGGTGCCGACGGCCACGCCCAACGCCGCGTACAGCTTCCACCGCAGCCTGGTCACGCACGCATGGTAGGCCCGGGCCCCGACAGATTACGTTTACCGGATCGTGATCATGGGAATTCCCCGCAAACCAGAACAATGGCTCTATCAGCGGATCCAGGAGAACCAGCCATGTCGGACGTGTCCCATGACACCCGCGATTTGCGCCGCGGCGCCGAGTACGACGACGCCGGCGTGCGCGACGCCGTCCGTACCGGCGCGGGGTTCGCCGCGGCCGGCCTGCTCTTCCTTCTCACCGCGGCCGTCTGGGTCGGCACGTGCACCGGTTCGACCGCCGACGCGTTGGCGTGCGGGGCGCCGCAGCGAGCGGCGCTGGCGTTGGGTGCGCCGGCGATCCTGCTGGCCGGCGGGGTGTGGTCGCTGGCACGCACCTATCGCATCCCCCGGGACCGGACCGCGTGGTGGGCGTGGCTGGGCACGGGTTCGCTGCTGCTGGCGCTGATGGTGCTGAGCGCCGTGGTGAGTGTGCCCTCGCTCTGATGCACGCCCGCAGTCGGACGTGGGCGCATCCCTTTCGAGCGCGGAACTTCATCTGAAGCACTAGGGCGCTGACGTACCGGGCGGACCCGGCAACCGCGACCATGCGAACCAACTTTAACGAATAATATTTCGTGTGTTAGGCTTCGTCTAATTGCGTGGGGCGGTCAGGAGGCCAGGATGTTGCGTGCTGGAGATGTCATGAGTCGGCCGGTGGTGTCGGTGCAGGGCTCGACGCCGCTACGCGAAGCCGGGGTGGTGCTTGCCGCTTACGGCTTTGCCGGGCTTCCGGTCGTCGACGAGTCGGGCGTGCTCCTCGGGATGCTGTCTGGCGGTGACGTTCTGCGAGCGGGTTCCGTGGCCGAGGACACGGCTCGTGCGGCGATGACGACACCTGCGCTGACCGTCGACATCACCTCGCATATCGACGAGATCGGCCGCCTGCTGGTGGGCCGGGGGATTCGCAGCATCCCGGTCGTCGACGGCGAGGGCCGCGTGTTGGGCATCGTCAGCCGCGGCGACCTGTTGCGACTCGACTTGACCAGCGACGAGGTCGTTGCGGTAGGTGCGCAGAAACTGCTCGACGACTACACCGGCAGACGGAGGTGGGTCGCTCAGGTACGCCAGGGCGAGATCACCGTCGCCGGCGTGTTCGACGGTGATGCGGAACGCCGCATCGCTGTGGCGCTGATGCGCATGGTTCCGGGGGCGCGTGACATCCGACTCGGGGCGGGAGTACCCGGCAACGGCTGATGCCTGCCGGGTCCATGGTGTTCGTGAACCGAGGGGAACAGAAGTGGTAACCGATGCTACCGATGTTGTAGTCGTCCCGTTGTGGGGCTGGGTCGCGCTGAGCGCTGCGATCGCCGTCATGCTGGCGGTGGACCTCTTCATGCACCGCGACAACCACGTGATTGGGTTCCGCGAAGCCGCTGTCTGGTCCGCGATCTGGATCGCCGCGGGGTTGGGCTTCGGTGTGATCGTCTGGTGGGCCTACGGCGGCGACGTCGCCGGAACCTATTACGCCGGATATCTGATCGAGAAAGCGCTGTCGGTCGACAACGTCTTCGTCTTCGCCCTGATCTTCACCTATTTCTCGGTTCCCGATCGCTACCAACACAAGGTGCTGTTCTGGGGCGTCGTCGGTGCATTGCTGTTCCGGCTGGTGTTCATCTTCGTCGGGGCCGAGTTGTTGGCCGCGTTCTTCTGGACCGCTTACACCTTCGGTGCGTTCCTGCTCTATACCGCCTACAAGATGGCCTTCCAGCACGACAAGGAGCTGCAGCCGGACGAGAACCTGCTCGTGCGACTGGTTCGGCGGGTGGTTCCGATCGACCCGAACTATCACGGCGATCGGCTCTTCACCCGGGTCAAGGGCAAGCGAGTCGCCACGCTGCTGTTCGTCGTGCTGATCGCTATCGAGGCGACCGATCTGATCTTCGCGATCGACTCGGTGGCGGCGGTACTGGCAATCACCACCAGCACGTTCATCGTCTGGACCGCCAACGCCTTCGCGGTGCTCGGACTGCGCAGCCTCTACTTCTGTCTGTCCGGACTGCTGCGCCGGTTCACCCACCTGCACTACGGGCTGGCGTTCCTGCTCGCATTCGCCGGACTCAAGCTCATCCTGTCGGAGACACCGGTCGGCAAGCTGCCGATCCCCGTGACGCTGGGTGTCATCGTCGTGACCCTCACCGTGTCCATCGTGTGGAGTCTGCTCGCCACGAGGTCCGCCGACGCCGCAGCGGCCGTCGACGAGGGCGACCGGCCACGAGAGGTACGCACCGATTGACGAATCACATTACGCGAATCGCGCAGTAAGATACCGGCGATGGTGACCTCGAGACGGACGTCCAAGAACGCGGCGGATGATCAGCCGCGCAACTGGACGTTCCTGACCAATCACGCCCACGTGCTGTTGTGCCTGGCGCAGGGGGACTCGCTGACCGCGCGCGAACTCAGCATCCGGATCGGCATCACCGAACGCTCGGTGCAGGCCATTCTCGCGGATCTGATCGCCGACGATTACCTGGAGAAGACGAAGGTGGGCCGGCGCAACCTCTACGCGGTGAATCCCTCGGGACGCCTCCGGCATCCGTTGGAGTCCGCACACACCGTCGGTGAACTGATCGACGCCCTGAGCTGAGCCGCCGGGCGGCGCTCTGCGCGACATTGCGCTCAGGGTCGTGGAGCGCGAGTTGTCCACAGCCGTGGCGGCAATCTGGGCGTCAGGCCGCTGTTTTG
Organism: Mycolicibacterium pyrenivorans; assembly: GCF_025821625.1. GTDB lineage: Bacteria > Actinomycetota > Actinomycetes > Mycobacteriales > Mycobacteriaceae > Mycobacterium > Mycobacterium pyrenivorans. The sequence continues at coordinate 32,014 of NZ_JACKSH010000016.1, read as the reverse complement.
TCGGCGTCAGCGGTCAGCATCGCGGCATGCCACCGGTATTCATCGGCAGTGAAGCACTGGCCAGGGGCGCGCTGACCCGCGCGACGTTGCGGTGGAACTACCGCCGCCTCTATCCCGACGTGTACACCTCTGCCCCGGCCTCTCTACGGGTCCGCACCATCGGGGCGTGGCTGTGGACCCGACGAAACGGCATCGTCACCGGCCGTGCGGCTGCCGCGTTGCACGGCGCGCGGTGGGTCGATGATCGCGTGCCGATCGAGATGATCTGGAAATGCGGGCGTCCGCCGCCGGGAGTGATCGCCCGCAACGAGAGAATCGCCGCCGACGAGGTCACCCAGATTGCCGGTCTGCTGGTGACGACCCCCGAACGAACAGCGCTGGACCTCGCCAGGCATCTGCCGCGGAACAGGGCCGTTAGCCATCTCGATGCCCTCGCCCCGGCGACGGAGGTGAAGGCCGTCGACGTGCTGACCGTGGCCCAGCGGTACCCGGGAGCGCGCGGTCTGCGGTCCGCGGTCACGGCACTGAGCCTGATGGACGGCGGTTCCCAGTCGCCGAGGGAGACGTCGCTGCGGTTGTTGCTCGTCGACGAGTGGACTGACCCGGTCAGGACACAGATCAAGGTGTGCGAAGACCGCAACGTCGCCTACATCGACATGGGCTATGACGAGCCGATGGTGGGCCTCGATTATGAGGGCGCACATCACGCCGAGGACCGCACGACGTACGTCGGCGACATCGGCCGCGCCGAGTTGATCGAACGGTGTGGCTGGTTCGACCTGCGGGTCGTCAAGGAGCACACCAGTGACTTCATCAAACACCGCGTGCAGCAAGCCTTTCAGCGACGCGGCTACACGCCGACATTGCGCAGACGGTCGTGATCGCGGCCCCGCCACAGCCCTGGACGCAACCTCGGCGACCCCGGCCGCGCAACGCCGGGCCCCACCCATGACAATGGGCCCAGCCGAACCGGCTGGGCCCATCGCAACGAAACTCTTACTGGTTGGATTCCTGGCGCTTCTCGGCTGCCTTCGCGCCGGCGCGGGCCGACTCGGCCTCGGCTTCCTTCTCGGCGACGTCGCGCTGAGCATCGGCCTTGTCCTGCTGGGCCTTGCCCTCGCGGATCATGTCGTCGCGACCGGTGACGGTGCCGACGGTCTCCTTGGCCTTGCCCTTGACGTCCTCGACGACGCCCTTGACGCCTTCTGCGGGTCCACTGTTGCTGTCAGCCATGCTTTACCTTTCGATTTGGGTGGATAAGCCTGATTTCACCCACCTCTTGGGTGCACAGCCAGACTTCCCGGATGGGCCGACGGCTAAACGGGTGACGTGGGTCTCACTGAACGGTATTCAGCGGCAACGTAATTCCCGCCGGTCAAGCAGCAAGTTTGGGGTGTACCGGCAACGGGGTATTGCACCCGAACCATGAGGACATTCCGAGCGAGAGCCACGCCCGCGGGCTCACTGCATCATCGGCGCGAGAATCAGGAAAGCGCCCGCATAGATGGCGGCCGCGATCACGATCAGCGCGGCCAGCACGAGGCCGGTGATCACCAGCACGCGTCGCAGCGGCTTGTCTTTCGGATCGGCGCCGGTCGACGGCTTGATCTCCTCCATGACCGGCGGTTACCCGACTTGGGTCGACGCCTAACGTTGTCCACCGATGCCCTGCGCGCCCATGAATAACCGGGGTTCAGCCTGGGGTAATCTCGCTTTCAAGTTTCCAGGAGGTCAGATGGCCGACGCGAGCCAGATCAACGGGCATCGTCACAGTGCCCAGTCAGTAGAGCTCCGCGTGGCCGCCACGCTGGAGAATCTCGCGGTACTTCGCACGGTGGTGGCGGCCATCGGCACGTTCGAGGACCTCGACTTCGACGCCGTCGCCGATCTTCGGCTGGCGGTGGACGAGGCCTGTACCCGGCTGATCAGGTCGGCCGTGCCGGACGCGACGCTGCTGCTCGTCATCGACCCGCAGCCCGAGTCCCTGGTCGTGCAGGCCTCGACGACCTGCGACGGCCCCGACATCCTGGCGCCCGGAAGCTTCAGCTGGCATGTGCTGACGTCGCTGACCGACGAGGTCACCACCTTCTCCAACGGTCAGTCGGCCGGTGACAGCCAGCAGTTCGGGATCACGATGACGACGAGGCGAGCGAGTTCGCTGCGGTGACTCGATCGCCTTCACAGGGCTCGTCATCTCGGTCGAGCTCTGAATATGCGGACGTGGCAGACATGTTCCGCGAGTTGGCTGAGCTCGAAGAGGGGTCGGCGGCATTTCAGCGGCAGCGTGACAACATCGTGCAGCGGTGCCTGCCGCTGGCCGACCACATCGCCCGCCGTTTCGACGGCCGCGGTGAACCACGCGACGATCTGGTCCAGGTCGCCCGGGTGGGTCTGGTGAACGCCGTGATCCGGTTCGACGTCACCGCCGGATCGGACTTCGTGTCGTTCGCGGTGCCGACCATCATGGGTGAGGTCCGCAGGCATTTCCGCGACAACAGCTGGTCGGTCAAGGTGCCGCGGCGACTCAAGGAACTGCATCTGCGCCTCGGCGCGGCGACCGCCGACCTGTCACAGCGCCTGGGTCGCGCGCCGACGCCCAGCGAGCTGGCCGCCGAGCTGGAGATGGACCGCGACGAGGTAGTCGAAGGCCTCGTCGCGGGCAGCTCCTACAACACACTGTCCATCGACAGCGGAGGCAGCGGCAGCGAGGACGCGCCTGCGATCGCCGACACGCTCGGTGACGTCGACACCAGCCTCGATCAGATCGAGAACCGCGAGTCGCTGCGACCGCTGCTGGCGGCACTGCCGGAACGCGAGCGCACCGTGCTGGTGCTGCGGTTCTTCGAGTCGATGACGCAGACGCAGATCGCCGAGCGGGTCGGCATCTCGCAGATGCACGTGTCCCGGCTGCTGGCCAAGTCGCTAGCTAGGCTCCGGGACCAGCTGGAGTAGCCGCGGCGGCTCGTTGTGCACCGTCGTCAGCGCATCGCCGACGTCGGAGCAGATCGGCAATGCCGAATCCGGGTCGCAGATCCGCAGCAGTCGCACGACGGCGGCGCTCGGAACGAGTGCCCAGCGGATTTCCTCGCCGACGCACTGGACGTTGAGGGTGTGCAGCGCGGTGAAGCCCGCGGTCGCGAAGAACGTCAACCCGGAAAGGTCGATGACCAGCCGGTCCGTGTCCTCGCAGTTGCGGAGCGCGAACTCGACGAACTGCGTGCCGTTGGCGGCGTCGAGTTCCCCGCGGACGGCGACGACCGCGGTCGTCTTCTCCGGCCAGTGGATCTCGAACTGTGCGGTGTGGCAGTCGAGGCGTTCTGTGGTGGGTTCGGTATCAAAAACTTGAGGCATGGTGACTCCATTAGTCGGAATGCGTGATTCGGACTGTGGATCACGTCAAGGTGGGCCCTTGGTCTCAAAGCCGGCACGGACGACGGTCCGCGTGACGATGACGTCTCCAGAAAGGCTGCGAATTCAACCCCTGCGTTGAACCCTACGCCACCGGGGCGATCTTGGACAATGAAAGCTAGACGCTATTAACAAATACTCAGCTGAGCATTGACAAATTTGTCAATGAGAAACGAGTACGGCTGTGGCACAGAATTTTTCGGTCTCCGGGGTGCTGCTGGCCGCCGGTGCGGGCACCCGATACGGAATGCCGAAGGTGCTTGCCGACGGTGGCGAGTGGTTGCGCCGCGGCGTCGCGGCGTTGCGCGACGGCGGCTGCGGTGACGTGGTGGTGGTGCTGGGCGCGGCGGTGGTGGACGTGCCTTCGCCGGCCCGTGCGGTCGTCGCCGAAGAGTGGGCGCAGGGCGTTAGCGCCTCGGTGCGGGCGGGTTTGCTCGCGCTGCGCGACGATGCCGAGTTCGCGGTGCTGACCACCGTCGACACCCCCGATGTCGGGGCCGCGGCGGTAGCGCGGGTGCTGGCTGCCGCGCGCGCGTCGGAGTCCGGCCTGGCCCGCGCCCGCTACGGCGAACGGCCCGGACACCCGGTGGTGATCGCGCGCAGGCACTGGCCGCAGGTGCTCGACGCGCTCACCGGGGACGAGGGCGCCGGACCGTTCTTACGGGTTCGTGACGACGTCGTCGTCGTCGACTGCGCGGATCTGGGCTCGGGACTCGACGTCGACGAACGCTGACCCCCGATGTCCCCCGATTGGGGGAACGGGGATTCCACCGGTTCATGGACCGATCGCCCTACAGACGGACCCGCCCGGGTGCGGGAGAGTTATCTCATCACCGGAACACCACCGGGACAGACGAAAAGTCAACGACCGCAAGGAGATAACATCATGACCCGAATTGCCCGCCTCATCGCACTGCCCATCGTGTCCGCCGGCATCATCGGTGGCGCCGCCCTGGGCCTGGCAGGCACGGCCGGTGCCGCGGTCTCGGTCGACAACAACGGCGGCATCGTCGCCACCCCGGACATCCATGCGCACCAGCAGATGATCTATCCGATGCGGCACGGCCTGTACTACTGGCCGACCCAGGCTCATGCCCCGCACGTCGACACCACCGTGCACCAGAGCCGCTGACCTACCCGCCGAACACGGCGTCCGCGAAGCGCTGTACCGCCTCCGCCCCGGTCACGGCAGCCTGCTCGTGGCCGGGGCGAGCGCGCGTGCTGACCGCTCCGGTCGACGGATTCAGTACCACCTCGGCGAGCAACTCACCGGTCGTCGGCTCGCAAACCGCCCACGAGCACGATTCCGCAGAATCCCACTGGGCCGCACGGTGCGCGACGTAGTCGGGGCGGTGCTCACCGAGGTCGGCCAGGGCGGGTCGGTCGTCGACGCGGTCATCGGAGCGCATGGCTCGCAGGTACCAGGCGCCGGCGTTGATCTCGACGGGTTCCACCCGCTCAGCTTGCCATCTGGTTGCGGAAAGGGGACGGCCCCGCTCCCGCCGGCGGTGCCGGGAGAACGAGGCCGTCTCCACCCCTCAGCAAATGGGTGTACCCAGTAGGGGCAAATCCTACCCCCCGTCGAGTTCGGTCGCGGACGGTTTTCGCGGACGGATCTGGTGCGGTTTCAGTACCCGCCGAGTGGGTACGGTGGCGACCGAGGACGGCGACGGGCCGCAGCCACCGGAAGGACAGATGAAGGTACTGATCACGGGCGGCACCGGTTTCGTCGGCGCGTGGACCGCCAAGGCCGTCCAGGACAAGGGTCATCAGGTCCGGTTCCTGGTGCGCAGCGCGGAGCGGTTGGCGGCCAGCGCTGGCAGCATCGGGGTCGACGTCGACGACCATGTCCTCGGCGACATCGCCGATGCCGGGTCGGCCACGCAGGCCCTCGACGGCTGTGATGCGGTCATCCATTGCGCGGCAATGGTTTCCACCGACCCCAGCCGTGCCGACGAGATGCTGCACACCAACCTCGAGGGTGCCCGCAACGTGCTCGGTGCGGCCGCGAAGGCCGGGCTGGATCCGATCGTTCACGTGTCGAGCTTCACCGCGCTGTTCCGCCCCGACCTCGAGGTGCTGCACGCCGACCTGCCGGTGGTCGGGGGCAGCGACGGCTACGGCAAGTCCAAGGCCGTCGTCGAGGCCTACGCCCGCGGCCTGCAGGACGCCGGCGCACCCGTCGACATCACCTATCCCGGCATGGTGCTGGGACCGCCCGCCGGTGAACAGTTCGGCGAGGCGGCCGAGGGTGTCGAGGCGGCGATCAAGATGCGCGGTGTCCCGGGACGCAGCGCGGCGTGGATCGTCATCGACGTCCGCGATCTCGCCGACCTGCACGTCGCGCTGCTGGAGCCGGGGAAGGGGCCGCGCCGGTACATGGCGGGCGGTCGTCGGATCCCGGTCGATCAGTTGGCGTCGCTGATCGGCGCCGCGGCCGATCGGTCGCTGGCGGTGTTCCCGGTGCCGGACACCGCGCTGCGGGGGGTGGGCGCGCTGTTCGACACGGTCGGTGCCTACCTGCCGTTCGAGACGCCGATCAACTCCGCGGCGATGCAGTACTACACGCAGATGCCGCCGTCGGACGACACCCCGAGCGAGCGCGATCTCGGGGTCACGCAGCGCGACCCGGCCGAGACGCTCGCCGACACCGTCGAGGGCTTACGGCGCGTCGGACGGATCTGACGCTGTCGCGGGCGCCGAGCTCGCCGCCGCCGAGCTTGCGCATTTGTACGCAACACGCCGCGCGGACGCGTGCAAACACGCGAGCTCGCGGGGGAGAAAAAGGGGAAAGGGGGGGCTACTCGCCGCTCTTGATCTCGCAGAGCACGGTGCCCTGGGTGATCGCCGCGCCGGCTTCGGCGGACAGGCCGGTGATGACGCCGTCCTTGTGGGCGGTGACGGGGTTCTCCATCTTCATGGCCTCCAGGACCACGACGAGGTCGCCCGCCGCGACGGTCTGACCCTCCTCGACGGCGACCTTGACGACGGTGCCCTGCATCGGGGCGGTCACCGCGTCACCGGAGGCCGCCGCGCCGCCGCCGCCACCACGCTTGCGCGGCTTGGGCTTCTTGCGGATCGCGCCGGACGCGGCCCCGCCGCCGTTGCCGAGGGCCAGGTCGCCGGGCAGGGACACCTCGAGGCGACGGCCGCCGACCTCGACCACGACGGTCTGGCGCGGGATGGTGTCTTCCTCGTCGATCGGGTCGCCGCCGGTGAACGGTTCGACGGTGTTGTCCCACTCGGTCTCGATCCAGCGGGTGTGCACGTCGAAGCCCTCGCCGTTGCCGATGAAGGCGGGGTCGGAGACCACGGCGCGGTGGAACGGGATGACGGTCGCGAGGCCCTCGATGTTGAACTCGGCCAGCGCGCGGCGCGACCGCTCCAGGGCCTCGTCGCGGGTGGCGCCGGTGACGATCAGCTTGGCGAGCATCGAGTCGAACTGCCCGCCGATGACCGATCCGGTCTCGACGCCGGAGTCCAGGCGCACGCCCGCGCCGGTGGGGGGTTCGAACTTGCTGACCGGGCCGGGGGCGGGCAGGAAGCCGCGGCCGGCGTCCTCGCCGTTGATGCGGAACTCGAAGGAGTGGCCGCGCGGCGTCGGGTCCTCGGTGATGTCGAGCGCCTCGCCGTTGGCGATGCGGAACTGCTGGCGCACCAGGTCGATTCCCGCGGTCTCCTCGGTGACCGGGTGCTCCACCTGCAGGCGGGTGTTGACCTCGAGGAAGCTGATCAGGCCGTCCTGGCCGACGAGGTACTCGACGGTTCCGGCGCCGTAGTAGCCGGCCTCCTTGCAGATGCGCTTGGCCGACTCGTGGATCTCCTTGCGCTGCGCGTCGGTCAGGAAGGGGGCCGGGGCCTCCTCGACGAGCTTCTGGAAGCGGCGCTGCAACGAGCAGTCACGGGTGCCTGCGACGACGACGTTGCCGTGGGTGTCGGCGATGACCTGGGCCTCGACGTGGCGCGGCTTGTCCAGGTAGCGCTCGACGAAGCACTCGCCGCGGCCGAACGCCGCGACGGCCTCACGGGTGGCCGACTCGAACAGTTCGGGGATCTCTTCGATGCTGCGGGCGACCTTCATGCCGCGGCCGCCGCCGCCGAACGCGGCCTTGATGGCGATCGGGACGCCGAACTCCTTGGCGAACTCGACGACCTCGTCGGCGTCCTTGGCGGGTTCGGCGGTGCCCGGCACCAGCGGGGCCTCCGCGCGGGCCGCGATGTGGCGGGCGGTGACCTTGTCGCCGAGGTCGCGGATCGACTGGGGGCTGGGCCCGATCCAGATCAGCCCGGCGTCGATGACGGCCTGGGCGAAGTCGGCGTTCTCGGACAGGAAGCCGTAACCCGGGTGGATCGCGTTGGCTCCGGACTTCGCGGCGGCGTCGAGCAGCTTCTCGAACACCAGATAGGACTCCGCGGAGGTCTGGCCGCCGAGCGCGAAGGCCTCGTCGGCGAGCCGCACGTGGGGTGCGTCGGCGTCGGGTTCGGCATAGACCGCCACGCTCGCAAGGCCTGCGTCCTTGGCTGCCCGGATCACCCGGACCGCGATCTCCCCGCGGTTGGCAACGAGCACCTTGGAGATCTTTGAGCTGGCGTGACTGGCCACTGCGCCTCCTGATGGCATGGTTCTCTAAGAGCGTCTTTAAGAATGTATCCCGGGAAGTTTAAGCGTCCCAATCCAAGTGTCGGCGAGCCGGTCCCTTACCCGTCGGTAACTCACCGTCAGGCAGCGTCAGGCCGTCGTGGCCGTCACCTCACGGCGGCGATCGGGCTGCGCTACATCCTCGTTGCCACCACCACGAGATCTGCTCGCTCAACGCTCGCTGTGCTGACGATGACCTCGGTGCGGAACGCGCTCGTGCGACACGGGAAGCGATTTCAGCAAATTTTCATATCGGCGTTGCGGTTGCTGTGCCGATTAGCCGAAATGCGAAAAGAGTGGTCGGATTCTGGCAGACTATTTCAGCGATGGCAGTTGCTCTGGGTTTCCGGTCGCTGCGCTGTGAGGGAAGGCATCACGGCCGATCGGACGCGCAACGCCGCACTTCAAAGCGATGCTCCGGCAGTGGTCCACACGAGTCGGCAAAGCCGGCGAGCATTTGTCCGGGAAATCGCGTTCGGCCGAGGCGGTCCGTGGAAGTAGATGCTCAAACATCGCGTGAGGCCACGTGTTTTACACACATCACGCCGTTTTTGGCGAATCAGTGGCGGTTACCATGACCATCGCCGCCGGTCTGTCGGCCCAGCCGGCGCGGAGGTGGCGACTGCAGGCCGCCCTGTTGGCGGTGATCGCGGGATTCGTGGTGTCCACGATCTTTGACCTGCGTGTGCAACCGGGTTCCTCGTGGTGGATGAACGGGATTTGGCAGAACCTGGCCTACGTCGCGGCCGCTGCGCTGTGTCTGGTGCGGATACCGGCGGCCTCGCCTGACCGGGCAGCCTGGCGGATCATCGCGTTGGGCCTGTTCTTCCTCGGGCTGGCGAACACCTACTACCAGTGGTTTCTTCGACCGTTGGAGCCCGCGCCGATCCCGCTGCTGGCCCACGCGCTCTGGCTTGCCTTCTATCCCTGTGCCTACCTCGGATTGGTGCTGTTGATTTGGCCTCGGGTGCCGCGGCTGCCCCTGGGCCTGGCGCTGGACGGCGTGGTGGTCGCATTGGGGGCGGCGACCCTCGGCGCGGCGGCCGTCATCCCGCAATCGATGGCGGATCACGGGGAAAGCGTCGCTCGGGCGGCGGCCACCCTCATGTATCCGATGGCCGATCTGCTGCTTCTGACGTTGGTGATGTTCGCCGTGTCGCTGCTTTCCTGGCGACCGCCGACGTCGATGTGGTGGCTGGCCGGAGGATTCGCCTTGTTCGCGTTGGTGAATTCGGTCATCGGTGCGGCGCACGACCTGTCGGAGCCGGATGGACTGTTCAACGTGGGAACTGTGATCGCCACCATGCTGATCGCCCTAGCACCCGGACAGCATCGGCGCCGTGCGAGCACCCGGCCTCCTCCGACGTGGGCTCCGTTGGCGGCGCCGCTGTTGGCGGCCTGCGCAGCGATCAGCGTGTTGGCCGCGGCGCGGTACATCCCGATGGCGCCGGTCGGCGGCTGGATTGCGGTGGCGACACTGCTGGCGGCACTGGGTCGCCTCGCGGTGGCGTTCTTGGAAGCGCGGCATTCCAGCGAGCATGCACACCAAGCGCGCACCGACGATCTAACGGCCTTGCTGAATCGTCGTGGCTTCTATGAGCGAGCCTCGGAAATCCTGTCGGCAAGTGCCGGCGGCGACGAGTCCCACGCGCTTCTGTTGCTTGATCTCGATCACTTCAAAGACGTCAACGATTCACTCGGGCACGCTGCCGGCGACGAGTTGCTCCGATTGGTCGCCGTCAGGCTGATCGGTTCGCTCGACGAGCACGACCTGCTGGGCCGCCTCGGCGGGGATGAGTTCGCCCTCTTGGTGTCGTGTGCCGACACCGACGAAGCGAAGCTGACGGCAGCGGAGCTGATCGCAGCGCTCGGGGTGGGTGTAGACATCGACGGAGTGGAGGTACATGCCGACGCCAGCATCGGTATCGCCATCACGTCAGAGCACGGCCGCGACCTGGGAACACTGTTGCGGTACGCCGACATCGCCATGTACCGGGCCAAGGAAGCTCGCGCCAGCGCCATGGCCTACACCGCCGAATTGCACGGGCATGGCCCCACGCGCGCGGGGCTGGAGATGCTGGCTCAACTACGTCGGGCGATCGAGCGCGCCGAACTGGCCGTGCACTACCAACCGAAATTCTCGTTGGCAACCGGTGAGATCGTCGGGGTCGAGGCGTTGGTCCGCTGGCCGCATCCCAGCCTGGGGTTGCTCTATCCCGACCAGTTCTTGCCGCTGGCCCGGCGCAACAGCCTGATGTACGCACTGACCGAGTTCGTCGTGGAACGTGCCCTCGACGACGCCGGCCAGTGGCGCACTCGAGGACATTCGGTGCCGGTGGCGGTAAACCTGTCGCCACCCACCTTCGCCGACCGGGATTTTCCGGTCCGGATGGTCGACGCGGTGACCCGTCATCAACTGACACCGGCAGACCTCGCCGTCGAAATCACCGAAGACTTTGTTCTGGGCAACCTCGAACGGGCCCGCGCTGTGCTGGTCGACCTCCGCGACCTCGGCTTCAGGATTGCGATCGACGACTTCGGCAGCGGGTACTCGGCTCTGTCCTACTTGCGGGAGCTGCCGATCGACGAAGTCAAACTCGACCGCTCGTTCATCGCGCCGATAACGGCGGATGCTGATGCGGCTGCGATTGTGCGCGCCGTGATTGCCTTATCGAAAACTCTTCGCCTGACCACCGTCGCCGAGGGCGTCGAAACCGCCGAGACCGCGGCGCTGCTCGACTCGTATGGATGCGACGCGGTTCAAGGCCACTACTTCAGCCCGCCGGTGAGCGCTGCCGACCTGCTTCAACTCTTGGGCCGAGCCACTGTCCCGCCGGACGACACGCAGCAGGGTGGTGGCTCGCGGCGATCGTCGTCATCGCCACCTGGGCGGCCTGCCACGGCGCGCTCGAAGTCGTTTCCGTTGTCGAGATTCCTCCCGGTCCGCCACCTGCAGCGGAAACGGTCAGGCTAAGCGGGACGCGATCTCGCTTCTGACTGAGCCGATTCCGTCCAGCGCGAGGTCGACGCAGGAGGTCAGCGCAGGCCGCCCTGGATACCGTGGTGCCAGCCGCTGCGGAAGTTGTCCGCACGGGGAACCTGAGGCCTGCTCGGCACGGCGATCATCGATCCGGTGACATCGCCCTGGGCGTGGACTTCGAGGATGTCGGCGCCGCGCACTTCTCCCCAGGTCGAGTCGTGCCGGACCCCGCCGCTCGTCGTCGACGCCGCCTGGCGGCTGCTCACCCGCGTGTCGGAGCGGATCTCCTCGGCGTTGGCGGTTCCCGCGCTCACGCCGATGAAGGCGGCCGAGGCCGCCGTCGCAATCGCGCCGACCACGCCCATCTTCGTCATGGAGCAATTGCGCCTTGCGGTGGTCTTGGCCATTTTCTGTGAGTCTCCTGAATAGTCGCTGTCAGAACGCTGTCGATCACCTGGTTGTTCTGCACCCTAACAGCTAGCGCACGGTGGTCGGCGCACTCTTCGGAAGCCCTTAGAAAACAACGGCTTTCGACCGCAGAGCCGCTTCTACTGCAAACGACGCTTGATCCGGGACAGCATCGCCGACATGCCGCGCAGCCGCAACGGGCTGATCAGCGCCGCCAGCCCCAGATCGCCGTAGAAGTCGTCGGGGACGGCGAGGATATCGGCGGCCGATTGCCGGTCCAGGCCGGCAGCCAGGATCGCGGCGAACCCACGGGTGGTCGGGGCCTCGGCCGGCGCGCTGAAGTACAGCCGCACCCGCGAGCGATCCTCGGCGTCGACGTGCAGGAACAGCGGCGACTGGCATTCGGGCACCGGCTCCATCGCCGCCTCTTCGAGGTCGGCGGGCAGTTCCGGGAGTTCGTTGGCGAACTCGAGCAGCATGGCGAGCTTGTCCTGGCCGTCGACCTCCTTGAAGTCCGACACCACCTCGGCCAGTGCGGCCGGCATACCGGTCATGGCGAGGGCGCCTCGCCCGGCTCGTCTCCCACCGCGACGGGGACGCGCACCGCGTTGCCCCACTCGGTCCAGGAGCCGTCGTAGTTACGCACGCCGGGCAGGCCGAGCAGGTGGGTCAGCACGAACCAGGTGTGGCTGGAACGCTCGCCGATGCGGCAGTACACCACCGTCTTGTTCTCGGGATCGAGGAAGTCGGCGTAGAGCTCCTCGAGTTCGGGGCGGCTGCGGAACTTGCCGTTGTCCAGCGCGGCCTTGGCCCACGGGATCGACACCGCGGTCGGGATGTGGCCGCCGCGCAGCGCGCCTTCCTCGGGGTAATCGGGCATGTGGGTGCGTTCGCCGGTGTACTCCTGCGGGGACCGCACGTCGATCAGCGGCCGCTTGCCCAGTACCGACAGGACGTCCTCCTTGAACGCGCGGATCGGGGCGTCGTCGCGCTCGACGACGGGGTAGCCGGTGGTCTGCCTGGACGGCACGTCCAGGGTGGTGTCGCGACCGTCGGAGATCCACAGGTTGCGTCCGCCGTCGAGCAGGCGCACGTCGGGGTGGCCGAACAGCGTGAACACCCACAGCGCGTAGGCGGCCCACCAGTTGCTCTTGTCGCCGTAGATGACGACGGTGTCGTCACGCGCGATGCCCTTGCGGTTCATCAGCTCGGCGAACTGCTCGCCGGTGATGTAGTCACGCACGTGCGGGTCGTTGAGGTCGGTGTGCCAGTCGATCTTGACCGCGCCGGGGATGTGGCCGGTGTCGTAGAGCAGCACGTCCTCGTCGGACTCGACGATGGCCAGGCCTGGGCGGCCGAGGTTGCCGGACAGCCAGTCGGCGGTGACCAACCGTCCGGGGTGGGCGTAGGACTGCAGTGTGGGGCTGGGATCAGCAGGTAGCGGCACATGGTCAGCCTACCGTCGCAGCACCCGTGGGTCGGGGGGCTCCGAGATCGACCGTTTGAAATCCCGTTTCTTGGGTACGGGGGACAGGTGCAGCCGATCTTGATTGGTCCGCGTGACGCATCGTTGCCGGCGTGGAGCAGCCTTCCGACACCGTCCCCGACTTGAGGAGCTCCCGATGAGCCGCCCCGACGAACCCGCCGCCACCCAGGAGGAACCGTCACCTGCGGTACTGAAGAAGGCCATCGCGGCGTCGGCGATCGGCAACGCCACCGAGTGGTTCGACTACGGCCTCTACGCCTACGGCGTCACCTACATCTCGGCGGCCATCTTCCCCGGCGACACCGCGGAAGCCACGCTGTTCGCCCTGACGACCTTCGCGGTGTCGTTCCTGGTGCGCCCCCTGGGCGGGTTCGTCTGGGGGCCGCTCGGTGACCGGCTCGGCCGCAGGCAGATCCTGGCGATCACCATCGTGCTGATGGCCACCGCCACCTTCTGTGTCGGCCTGGTGCCGTCGTATGACTCGATCGGGTTCTGGGCGCCGGTGCTGATGGTGTTCCTGCGGATGGTCCAGGGCTTCTCCACCGGCGGCGAGTACGGCGGGGCGGCCACCTTCATGGCCGAGTACGCGCCGGCGCGCCGCCGCGGCTTCATGGGCAGCTTCCTCGAATTCGGCACGCTGGCAGGCTTTTCCGCGGGCGCGCTGATGATGCTGGGGTTCTCCGCGGTGCTCAGCGACGACCAGATGGGCAGCTGGGGCTGGCGCCTGCCGTTCCTGATCGCGGCGCCGCTCGGCATCGTCGGCATCTACCTTCGGACCAGGCTCGAGGACACCCCGGTGTTCCGGGAACTGGAGGCGCAGGGCAAGGAAGAGGAGAACGTCGGTTCGGAGTTCAAGGACCTCATCACCCGTTACTGGGCGCCGATCCTGAAGCTCGTCGGCCTGGTGGTGGCGCTCAACGTCGTGAACTACACGCTGCTGAGCTACATGCCGACCTACCTCGAGCAGTCCATCGGGCTGTCCACCAACTTCTCGCTGGTGGTGCCGATCATCGGCATGCTGGCGATGATGGTGTTCGTGCCGTTCGCCGGGCACCTGTCCGACCGGGTCGGCCGCAAACCGCTGTGGTGGGTGTCGCTGGCCGGTCTGTTCGTCGCGGTGGTCCCGATGTTCATGTTGATGTCCACCGGTGTGGTGGGGGCGATCATCGGCTTCGCGGTGCTGGGCCTGCTGTATGTGCCTCAGCTGGCGACGATCTCGGCGATGTTCCCGGCGATGTTCCCGACGCAGGTGCGCTTCGCGGGCTTCGCGATCGCCTACAACGTGTCGACGTCGATCTTCGGCGGCACCGCGCCTGCGGTCAACGAGTGGCTGGTCACCGAGTCCGGCAACAACCTGTGGCCGGCGTTCTACATGATGGGCGCGGTGGTCGTCGGGATGATCGCGCTGTCGCGGGTGCCCGAGACCACCCGCTGCCCGATCAACGGCACCGAGATCCCCGGCACGCCGGAGGCGCCGCCGCAGTTGGAGTACGAGACGGCGGGGAGCCGGTCCTGACGGTGGACTCCTGCGACGAAGCCCGGGTCGTCGACGCCGTCGACAAGCGACTGTTCATCGACGGCACGTGGGTGGACGCCAGCGGCGGGCGCACCTCCGAGGTGCTCGACCCGTCCTCGGGCGCGACGCTGTGCGCGGTCGCCGACGCCGCCCCGCAGGAGGGCCGGGCGGCGCTGGACGCCGCGGTCGCCGCGCAACCGGGCTTCGCCGCCACCCCGCCGCGGGAGCGCGCCGACATTCTCACCCGCGCGTTCGGGTTGCTGCACGAGCGCATCGACGACCTGGCGTTGCTGATGACGCTGGAGATGGGCAAGCCGCTGGCCGAGGCCCGCGGTGAGATCGCCTATGCCGCAGAGTTCTTCCGGCACTCCGCCGGCGAGGCGGAGCGGATCGACGGCGGATACCAGACCGCGCCGGCCGGCGGCTCGCGCTTCCTGGTCGCCCGTCAGCCGGTGGGGCCGTGCCTGCTGATCACGCCGTGGAACTTCCCGATGGCGATGGGCACCCGCAAGCTCGGCCCGGCCATCGCCGCCGGGTGCACCAGCGTCATCAAGCCGGCCCCGCAGACGCCGCTGTCGATGCTGGCGCTGATGGACATCCTCACCGAGGCCGGGCTGCCCGCCGGCGCCGTCAACTGCATCACCACCACCGACGCCGGCGGGGTGCTGGAGCCGATGATCAGGTCGGGGCTGGCCCGCAAGCTGTCGTTCACCGGGTCGACCCAGGTGGGCCGGTTGCTGCTGGAGCAGTGCGCGGAGAAGATCCTGCGCACGTCGATGGAACTCGGCGGCAACGCGCCGCTGCTGGTGTTCGACGACGCCGATCTCGAGGAGGCCGTCGAGGGCGCGGTGGCGGCCAAGATGCGCAACATGGGGGAGGCGTGCACCGCGGCCAACCGGATCTACGTCCACTCGTCGATCATCGACGAGTTCGGCCGCATGCTGGCCGAGCGGATGGCGGCGCTGCCCGTCGGCCGGGGCACCGAGGCCGGCGTCAAGGTCGGTCCGCTGATCGACGACGCCGCCCTGCGCAAGGTGCAGACGCTGGTCGACGACGCCGTCGCCCGCGGCGCCTCCGTCCTGACCGGCGGCTCGGCGCCCGGCGGTGCGGGGTTCTTCTATCCGCCCACGGTGCTGACCGGTGTGCCGCGTGACGCGCAGATGTCCGCGCAGGAGATCTTCGGGCCCGTCGCGCCGCTGACCGCGTTCGAGACAGAGGAGGAGGCCGTCGCGGCCGCCAACGACACCGAATACGGTTTGGTGTCTTACGTTTTCACCAACAATCTGCGCCGGGCGCTGCGGGTCGCCGAGGCGTTGGAGACCGGGATGGTGGGCCTGAACCAGGGCGTGGTGTCCAACCCGGCCGCGCCGTTCGGCGGCGTGAAGGCCTCGGGGCTGGGCCGAGAGGGTGGGTCGGTGGGCATCGACGAGTTCCTGGAGACGAAGTACATCGGCATCAAGATGGGCTGAATACGGCCTCGTCCTGGTCGATCAGCCTGGCCAGCGCGTCGTCCATGTGGGCCACCAACAGCTCGTCGGTGCGGTCGCGGTCGCCCGAGCGGATCGCCGACGCCAGGATGCGGTGCTCCTGCTCGCGGTAGTCGGACTTGGCGTAGCTCTCGGCCAGGGCGTGGATGCACATCCGCGTCTCGGTGATGAACGTCTGGTGCATCCGCGCCAGCCGCGGGCTCCCGGAGAGCTCCACGAGCCGCTCGTGGAAGGCGATGTCGAGCTCGCTGGCCTCCGCCGAGGTGATGGCCCGGCCCATCTGGTCGACGATCAACAGCAGCTCGTCGCCCGCCTTGACGTAGGCGCCGCCGAGGATCTTGCGGGCGGCGGCGCGCTCGACGGCCTCGCGGGCCAGGTACATGTCGCGGACGTCGTCGGGGGTCAATTCGGTGACGAAGATGCCGCGGTTGCGGATCGCGACCAGCAGCCCCTCCTGGGTGAGGCGCTGCATGCCCTCGCGCAGCGGACCGCGGCTGACCCCGAGCTGGCGCGCCAGTTCCGCCTCGCCGAGCTGCGCGCCGGGTTCCAGCTCGCCGTGGCCGATCGCCGCCCGCAGCTTGTCGGCGATGATGCTGGGCGTCGTCTCCTGCACCAGCGGGCCGATGTGGCTGGTCACCGGCCACCCCCGAACAGCGCGCCGAGCCCGGGTAAGGCCGGCACCGGCCCGAGCAGTTCCAGGCCTTTCCACACCGTGACCTGGTTGGCGGTCAGCACCGGCTTGCCGACCGCGGTCTCCAGGTCCTCGATGATCGCGAGGGTGTGCATCGCGGTGTCGGGGACCAGCACCGCCTCGGCGTCGGGGTGGTCGGCGGCGGTGACCATCGCGACGACCTGGCCGGGTTCCAGCGTGCCGACCTCGGCGGCGGTGTAGATGCCGTGGCTGCCCATCGACACCACCTGCACGCCGCCGGCGGACAGGAAGCCGACGAAGTGCTGGGCGACGTCGTCGGGGTAGGACGCCGCGACGGCGACCCTGTCGATCCCGAGGTGACGCAGCGCGTCGACGAACGCCAGGGACGTGGAGGAGGCAGGCACCCCGGCGGCGGCGGCGACCGCGGACACCTGGTCGCGGGCGCCCTGCACGCCGAACACGAAGCTGCCCGAGGTGCACGCCCACATCACCGCGTCCGGGTTCTCGGGCGCCAGTTGCGCGGCGCCGTCGGCCAGGCGGGTGTCGCTGCCGAGGTCGAGCAGGGCGTCGACGCGGTGGGCGTCCTCACCGACGGAGGTGATCACCACCGGCAGCCGCACCGCCCCGGCGATCCGGTCCTCGAGTGCGGGGAAGTCGTCCTCGGCGCTGTGGCCGGGGTAGAGCAGGCCGACCGTCGGCATGCGGCCCTCCTTGGCTGACACCGAAATGAGTGGATTGTCAACAATGTTAGCGGCAGGGGTTCGGCGTCGGTGCTCAGCGCTCCATCAGCTGCTGGCCGGGGCCGACGGCCTTGCGGCCGATCAGGCCCAGCGCCAGCCACATGGTGACCTGGTTGGCGGTCAGCACGGGCTTGCGCAGTTCGCCTTCGAGCGGGGCGATCACGTCGTAGGTGGGCATGTTGGTGCAGCTGATGAACACGGCTTCTGCCTGGTCGTTGTCGGTGTGGCGCACCAGTTGGGCGGTGACGTCGTGGGGCACCGTCCAGATGTCGGAGATCAGCCCGAGGCCGGCGGCGGCGGTGACCTCGATCCCGGCCTCGCCGAGGTAGGCGGTCAGTCCCACCGTCAGGTCCGCGGTGTACGGGGTGGCGATGGCGAGCCGGCGGATGCCCATGTGGCGCAGCGCGTCGAGCAGGGCGCCGCTGGTGGTCAGCGCTGCGGGTGCGCCTGCCGCGAGCATGGAGGCCACCAGGGCCTGTTCGCCTGCCGGGCCGCCGACGAAGCTGCCCGACGTGCAGGCGTAGGCGGTGACCAGCGGCGATACTGCGGAGATGTCGGCTACGCAGTGGGCGGCGGTCTCCGGGTCGGAGATGTGCATCGCCATCTCCATGGTCGCCGCCATCGGGGCGTAGGGCATCCGGGTGAGGTGCAGGCTGACGTCGTCGGGCAGCCATCGCCATAACTCCCGGTCAAGCGCGAAATCGTAGGGTACGACGACCCCGATTCCGGCCTGCAGTAGGGGTGGCGACGGCTTCATTTTCACAGTGTGGGGCCGATGCGACCCGCCCGCAAGTCCGATTGTTGACAATCAGACGGTTCGATTCCTAGCCTCGACCCCGTGCCTCGAACGAGACCGGTTGTCGCGGTGCTGTGCGCCATGGCGGAGGACCGGCCACCGGGGCTCGAGGATCTGGACGCTGAGCTGCGGTTCTGCACCGCCGACGGGCTGGCCGAGGCGGTCCGCGGAGCGCGGGCGTTGCTGCTGTGGGACTTCTTCTCCAGCGCCGTGGCCGATGTGTGGGACCGGGCGACGGACCTGGAGTGGATTCACATCACCGCCGCAGGGGTGGACACCCTGCTGTTCGACGACCTTCGGGCCTCCGAGGTCGTGGTGACCAACGCGCGCGGGGTGTTCGACCGGCCGCTGGCCGAGTACGTGCTCGGCGCCGTGCTGGCCCACGCCAAGGACAGCCGCACCAGCTTCGACCTGCAGCGCCGCCACGAGTGGCGGCACCGCGAGACGCGCGCCATCACCGGCGCCACCGCGTTGGTGGTGGGCACCGGCGGCATCGGCCGCGAGACCGCCAGGCTGCTGCGCGCGGCCGGGATGGTGGTCCGCGGGGCGGGACGGCGGGCCGTCGCCGAGGATCCCGACTTCGGTGAGATCATCGACAGCGCAACCCTTTCCGCGCATGCCGGGTGGTGTGACCATCTGATCCTGGCCGCCCCGCTGACCCCGGCGACGCGCGGCCTGGTCGATGCGGCAGTGTTGGCCGCGATGAAGCCCGACGCGCATCTGGTGAACATCGCCCGCGGCCCGATGGTCGACGAGGCCGCACTGCTGGCGGCGCTGACCGAAGGCGAGATCGGGGGAGCGACGCTCGACGTGTTCGACACCGAACCGCTGCCCGCCGACCACCCGCTGTGGGACGCGCCCAACGTGACGATCACCGCGCACATGTCGGCCGACGTCGTCGGCTGGCGTGACGTGTTGGCCGCCCAGTTCGCGGCCAACGCGCGGCGCTGGCTGGCCGGCGAACCGCTGCACAACGTCGTGGACAAGGCGCTGGGCTACGTGCCGGGTGCGGCGCCGTGATGATGGAGGCCACCGAACTCGTTGCGGGCTACCGTGATCGGAGCATCTCCCCGGTGGAGGCCACCCGGGCCGCGCTGGACGCGATCGAGCGCCACGACCCGGCGGTCAACGCCTTCGTGCTGGTGGACGCCGAGGGGGCGCTCGCGGCGGCCAGGGAATCGGAGGCCCGCTGGCACGCCGGGGAGCCGCTCGGGCCCGGCGACGGGGTGCCGACGTCGATCAAGGACGTGCTGTGGACCCGCGGCTGGCCGACGCTGCGCGGCAGCGCGCTGATCGACGCAGCGGGTCCGTGGGACGAGGACGCGCCGTGCGTGGCGCGGTTGCGGGAGACCGGCGCGGTGTTCCTGGGCAAGACGACGACGCCGGAGTACGCGTGGAAGGGCGTCACCGACTCGCTGCGGTACGGGGCGACCGGCAACCCGTGGCATCCGGGCATGACGGCGGGCGGGTCCAGCGGGGGCAGCGCGGCGGCGGTCGGGCTGGGCATGGGCGCGTGGTCGGTCGGCACGGACGGCGGTGGCTCCGTGCGCATTCCGGCGGCCTTCACCGGCACCGTCGCGCTCAAGCCGACCTACGGTCTGGTCCCGCACTACCCGCCGAGCCCGTTCGGGACGCTGGCGCACGTCGGTCCGATGACGCGGACCGTGCGCGACACCGCGGCGCTGCTGGACGTGATCACCGGGTTCGACGCGCGCGACTGGTCGGCGCTGCCGACGCCGCCCGGGTCGTTCCTCGACGGCCTCGACGACGGGGTGGCCGGCCTGCGGATCGCGTACTCGCCGAACCTGGGCTTCGTCCGCAACGACCCGGATGTCGACGCCGCGGTGCGCGCCGCCGTGGCGGTGCTGGACGACGCGGGGGCGGTGGTCGACGAGGTCGACCCGGGTTTCCCCGACCCGGTGGAGGCGTTCCACGTGCTGTGGTTCTCCGGGGAGGCCAAGGTGCTGGAAGGCTATCTGGATGGCACTGCCGACCTGGCGACGTTGGCGGGCCGCGCCGACGCGGGGCTGCTGCGCACCGCGCAGACCGGCACGGCGTTCTCGGCGTCGGACTACCTGGACGCCACCGCGGTCCGAATGCAGTTGGGGCAGTTGATGGGTCGGTTCCACCAGCGCTACGACGTGCTGGTGACCCCGACGCTGCCGCTGCCCGCGTTCGGCGTCGGCCGGGACGTCCCGGACGGATCGGCCTCGCCGGACTGGACGAGTTGGACGCCCTACACCTACCCGTTCAACCTGACCCAGCAGCCCGCGCTGAGCGTGCCGTGCGGCTTCACCGCCGCCGGCCTGCCGGTCGGCCTGCAGATCGTCGGCCCCCGGCACGCCGACGCGCTGGTGCTGCGGGTGGGGCAGGCCTATCAGTCGGCCACCGAGTGGCATCGACGCACACCGAAACTGGAGGAACTGTGAGTCGTTGGATCACCGTCTCGTTGGACAAGCGCGGCGTGACGTGCACGGCCCGCCTGCTCGACGAGCAGGCGCCCCGCACGTGTGCCGCGGTGTGGGATGCGCTGGCTGGAGGACAGGTCTCCGCACAAGTTTTTCATGGCAAGTACGCCCGCAACGAGATCTACACACTGCTGCCCGCGTTCACCGGTGCCGACCCGGGTAAGGAGAACACCACGGTCACCCCGATCCCCGGCGACCTGTGCTGGTTCTCGTTCGACTCCGACGACCTGGGCAACCCCGCGTACGGGTATGAGAACACCACCGGCACAGGCACAACGGGCGCGATCGTGGATCTCGCGTTGTTCTACGGGCGCAACAATCTGCTGATCAACGGTGACCAGGGCTGGATTCCCGGGAACGTCTTCGGTGCCATCACCGAGGGCCTCGAGGAGATGGCCGCGGCCTGCCAGGACCTGTGGATGGGTGGGGTGCGCGGGGAGACGCTGAGCTTTCAGCGCGCCTGAACGACCGCGGCGGGCGGTCGGGGGGCGCCCCGCTCGTAGGCGTCGGGCCGCATCGCGTAGGTGATCAGGCTGACGGCCAGCAGCGCCAGCGCGGCGACCACGGCGACCTTGGTCGCCCGCTCGGGTTGGTAGAGGCCGTGCTTGATCTCGTCCCGGATTTCGCGGGCCCGCTGCCGGCCCGCGTACCGCAGCGGGTTCTCGACCAGGTGATAGATCGCGAGCGCCAACCCGAACGCGAGCGCCAACACGGTGGCGTAGTAGTACGCGCTGGTGGCCATCATCGTCGCGAGCAGGACGACCACCGGCCAGTGCACCAGGTACAGCGAATAGGAGATGTCCCCGAGATAGGTGCAGGCCCGGTTGCGCAGCAGGCCCTGCAGGATCGGCTCACCGCCAACACCGGCGGCGATCACCAGGGCGGCGCCCGCCACCGGCAGCAGCGCCCACGGCGCCGGGAAGCCCGCGGTCTCCGCGTCGATCAGGAACATGCTCGCGCCGATGAGTCCGACTCCCGCCCACGACAGCACCGGCTTCAGCAGCACCGGGATGCGGGAGAGCGCTCCGGTCGCGGTCGCCAGCAGGGCACCCACCCCCAACTCCCAGACGCGGGAGAACGTGTTGAAGAACGCCCACGCCGGTGACGATGCGGTCTCGTAGACGGCGAAGCCCAGGGATGCGGCGACGACGACGCCCATGACGGCGCCGGTGACCAGCAGCCAGCGGGCATGGCTCCACGCCCAGCGCACGGCGATCAGGCTGATCACGAAAATCAGTGCGGGCCAGACGAAATAGAACTGCTCCTCGATCGACAGCGGCCAGTAGTGCTGCAGGGGAGACACCAGTTCGGTCGCTGTGGCGGAGTACGCGCCCTGGGCAGCGAAGTGCCAGTTCGCCAGGAAGGCGAGGGCGAACAGCGCGTCCACGCCGACGTCCCGGGCTCCCGGCGGTGGCAGGACGTAGATCGACGCGGCACAGGTCAGGGCCAGGACGAGGGCCGCTGCGGGGACGATGCGGCGCAGTCGATCGAAGTAGAATTTCGTGAACGACAGCGTGCCGGTTTCCCCGGCGGTTCGCAGCAGACCGTCGGTGACGAAGAAGCCGGCAATCACGAAGAAGACGTCGACGCCGACGAAACCGCCCGCGGGTCACCCCCACAGATGCGCGGCGAACACGGCGAGAACCGCCAGTGCACGCAAACCTTGAACATCGAGGCGGTAGTTTGCTCGTTCTGCACGAGCGCGGCGTCGCCGCGACGACTCACGATATCGATCAAGCACAGTAGTCACTTTTGTGCCCCCCGGCTGAGTATCCCGATACATCAGATTTTCGCTGAATACCCACACTCGCGCATCTTGGCAACGGCGATGTGTCTCAGGTCACGCGCATCGGCGGCGGAACTCATGCTGCGTGATTCCTGCGTCGTTCCTGCTGATTCGCTGGCGACTCCGACGCCCGGGCGTCGTGGCCCTTATCGTTGGCCAGGGAAGTGCACGCAACCGGGCGCTGCTGAATCCAACGTGGGAAT
The DNA here is from genome assembly GCF_025821625.1 of Mycolicibacterium pyrenivorans. Classification (GTDB taxonomy): domain Bacteria; phylum Actinomycetota; class Actinomycetes; order Mycobacteriales; family Mycobacteriaceae; genus Mycobacterium; species Mycobacterium pyrenivorans. Next base: position 9,445 of record NZ_JACKSH010000016.1, on the reverse strand, counting down.
TAGCCACTGTCGCAAGGGTTTTCAGGTGAACATGGAGAGGATTGACGATGAAGCAGCGCATCATGGCGACAGTGGCGACAACGTGCGCCCTGGCTGTGGGTGTGATCGGGGTTGCGGCGCCGGCAGCGGCGGCGCGGGACGGCAAGGTGTATTCCTCGGGTTCCAACGACACTTCCTGGGTGATGCCGGATGTCGACGGGATGGTGCTCAAGCACGCGATCCTCACCGTGGAGAAGGTCACCGCGCCCGTGGAATTGAACATCGGAACTGTCGCCAAGGGTGACCAACCCGTGATCAACCAGGAGGACTGGGTGGTGTGCGGACAGTCCCCGAAGAAGGGCGCGCCGATCTCGCAGGAGACCAAGAAGGTCACCCTCGCAGTGCAGCGACCTCATGACGACACCTGCGCCTGACGCGGCGCCCGGTCGGCCGGTGTCCGGATCACCGAATTGTATTCCGGGGACGCAAGACGCCTGACCTGGGAGTAAGCTAACCGGTTTCCTCCCGAATCCCTCGAGCTAACGCGGCGAGACCGTTTCGTTACAGAAACACTACGGCGAATCGACTACTGTTCGACAGGGGTTGGGACTGACTTCGAGGGGGTTGTGCGGTGCGCAGGCAAATCATTGCGATGACGGTTGCGGTTCTCGCTGCGACGATTGGGTTCGCGGGTCAGGCGGGAGCAGAGACCAGTTCGGAATGGGAGATGCCGAACGTACGCAACATGGTGCTGCAGCAGGCGATAGATGCTGTGTACGACGTAACTGGTCCGGTCGACTTGAAATTCGACTTGCTGGATAAGGTCAACGGCCAGGATGTTCTTAACCTAACCAACTGGGAAGTCTGCGCGCAGAATCCGAGCGCAGGTGCGCAGATTTCAAAGAAGACCATGAAGGTCACTTTTTACGCGAAGCGATTCAATCAAACCGCTTGCGTATAGCCCGGACCGGTCCCCAGTAGGGGCGTCCTACGGTTGGCTATTGTTCGTCAAACCCCTGTATCGGGCCTCTTTGGGGCCCGAAATATCGCAGGTTCTCTTGGCTTCCGGCCTGTTGCGGCGCGCGACGCCGCGCCCCTCATTGGCACATCGGAGGGACAGATGAAGTCGGGCAGGCATTTCCGACTGGCCAGCAGGTTAGCGATGTCGTCCTCGTCCAACCGAGGTGATTGATCACCACCGTAGCCAGCCGGGCTTCATATAGACGTGACAAATATGTTATGTGAAGTCGCACTTGACTACGCCGCAGATGATAGTCAGGCCCTGCTAACGGTCGTCTATTACCAGAGATCGCCAATGAACAATCCCGCCTTGCGCAACATCAGGTGCACCAGGGGAAGGCTGAGGCCGATGACATTGGACGGGTCACCCTCGATCCGTTCGATGAACCATCCGCCGAGTCCGTCCAACGTGAATGCGCCCGCGACGTTGATGGGCTCCCCGCAGGCGATATAGCTGGCCAGTTCGTCGTCGGTCGGTGCTCCGAAATACACCGTGGTGCTTGCCGTTTCGGAGTCGGCGTGGGTGATGACACCGTCCGAGATGCGCAGCATCGCGTGCCCGGTGAGGAGGTGGCCGGTCGTCCCCGCCATCGCCAGCCATTGTTTACGCGCGGCTTCGGCGGAGCCGGGCTTACCCCAGAGCCTGTCGTCTCGGTACAGCATGGAATCGCAGCCGATCACGACGCAGTCGGAGGCGACGTCGTTCGGCAGTTGTGCGGCAACACTGACGGCTTTGGAGTTAGCGAGCGATGCCACCACAGCCTCCGGCGGCAGTCCGGGATCGAGCGACGCGAGCAGGGCGTCCTCGTCGACCTTGGAGACCACAACCAGCGGGTCGATACCGGCTTGACGCAGCACCCGCAGGCGGCCTGACGACGCCGAGCCCAAGACGAACCGGGTCATAACTCAATCCCCTTCGCGCGAGCGCTCATCAGGCGCTGTCTCCTCTTCGCGCGGGCGCTCATCGCCGCATGTGGGTCCGTTCCAGCAGGGTGACCCGCTGCCAGCTGGAGACGTTGTAGCGCAGCTTGTCCACCGGATGGCCCCACGGGTTGAGCTCCTGCGGGCCCGGTTCGGGGGCGGCGCCGCCGCCGGCGCCGGCGAGCACGGTCACCAACGCGGCGATCTCCTCCACCGACGGCTCGCCCTTGACGACCTGGAAATGCGGGTCCGGCTGCGGCGGATCATCGATCGTCATGTCCCGCGGGTCGGAGACCTCGACGATGTCGGCGTTGTGGTCCATTGCTGAACGTCCTTGTCTAGGAAGCAGATCCGGGTGGCGGGGTCAGAGCGGGATGTTGCCGTGCTTCTTCGGCGGGGTCTGCACGACCTTGCGCTCCAACAGCCGCAACGCGGTGCCGATGTAGCCGCGGGTGTGCGACGGCGGGATGACCGCGTCGACGTAGCCGCGTTCGGCGGCGACGTAGGGGTTCACCAGGGTGTCCTCGTAGGTCTGCTGCAGCTGCAGGCGCAGCGCATCGACGTCCTCGCCGTCCTTCGCAGCCTCCTTGAGCTGCTGGCGGTAGACGAAGCCCACCGCGCCTGAGGCACCCATGACAGCGATCTGAGCGGTCGGCCAGGCGACGTTGACGTCGCATCCCATGTCCTTGGACCCCATGACGCAGTAGGCGCCGCCGTAGGCCTTACGGGTGATGACGGTGATCTTGGCGACCGTGGCCTCGCCGTAGGCGTAGAGCAGCTTGGCGCCGCGGCGGATGATGCCGTTGTACTCCTGCTCGGTGCCGGGCAGGAAGCCCGGGACGTCGACGAGCATGACGATCGGGATGTTGAAGCAGTCGCAGGTGCGCACGAAGCGGGCGGCCTTCTCGGAGGCGTCGATGTCCAGGCAGCCGGCGAACTGGGTGGGCTGGTTGGCGACGATGCCGACCGGGCGGCCGTCGACGCGGCCGAACCCGATGATGATGTTGCGCGCGTAACCCGCCTGCACCTCGAGGAACTCGTCGTCGTCGAGGATACGGGTGATGACCTCGTGCATGTCGTACGGCTGGTTCGGCGAGTCCGGGATCAGCGTGTCCAGCTCGAGGTCCTCGTCGGTGAGGCTCTCCTCGATCGGGCCGGGGTGCGGCGCCGGGTAGCGCGGCGGCTCGGCGTAGTTGTTGGGGGGCAGGTAGCCCAGCAGGTCCCGGACGTAGTCGAGGGCGTCCTGCTCGCCGGAGGCGACGTAGTGCACGGTGCCCGACTTGGCCATGTGGGTGTGGGCGCCGCCGAGTTCTTCCATCGTGACGTCCTCGCCGGTGACGGTCTTGATGACGTCGGGGCCGGTGATGAACATCTGGCTGGTCTGGTCGACCATGATGACGAAGTCGGTCAGCGCGGGGGAGTAGACGTGCCCACCGGCGGCGGCGCCCATGATCAGCGAGATTTGGGGGATGACACCGGAGGCCAGGATGTTGTTGCGGAAGATCCGACTGTAGAGGCCCAGCGAGACGACGCCCTCCTGGATGCGGGCGCCGGCGCCGTCGTTGATACCGATCAGCGGGCGGCCGGTCTTGATGGCCAGTTCCTGAACCTTGACGATCTTCTCGCCGTACACCTCGCCGAGGGAGCCGCCGAACACGGTGGCGTCCTGGCTGAAGATGCAGACGTCGCGGCCGTCGATGGTGCCGTAGCCGGTGACCACACCGTCGCCGGTGGGCCGGTTCTTGTCCAGGCCGAAGTTGGTGGACCGGTGCTTGGCCAGTGCGTCGAGTTCGACGAACGAGTCCTCGTCGAGAAGCGCCAGGATGCGTTCGCGGGCGGTCAGCTTGCCCTTGGCGTGCACCTTCTCCACGGCGGTCTCGCCGACCGGGTGCAGGGCCTCTTCGGCGCGCCTGCGCAGGTCGGCCAGTTTCCCGGCGGTGGTGTGGATATCGATCTCGTGCTCGGCTTCGGGCTCAGTCACGCTGGTCATAGGTGTCGATGGTATCGGCGAGGGTTGGGCATGTCGCGCGTGGGTCTTAGTGGTCCCTTAAAAAAGCCTGTAGCGACAAGCAAGCACAGCACCTCGGTGGTTCCTCCTGATACGGCGGAAATGTGCACCGTGCAATTTCAGCCAGTGTTGCTTCTCCGGCCGCACTGCCGAAGGCCACGATAAAACCTCCATATAAAAGGATCCAGCAAACTTGCTGAGTCGAAGAGAGGACGTCGCATACTATGCCGAGAACCCCGTCGGGCCGCGGTTGAACTGTGCTAACTCGCGGGGTGGACCTGCAGCTGAGACCTGTTTTTCGGTGTTTGCCCGAAGCGTGCTCTTACCTGGTGAGTTGCAGTTGACAGGTCGGGTACCGTCTGCAAAGCTTCAAGCAATATCGAAGGGTACCGAGCCTTCTGTGGGGGGAAACAAATGAATGCTATTGCAACTAAGTGTCAGGTGACAGTTGCCGCTCTGGCGGTGGGGGCTGCTGCTGCCTTTGCTCCGGTCGCCGCGAATGCCGCTCCCGCGGTGCAGGTTCCGGCCGCTCCGGTGCAGCAGGTGGCGGGTGATTTCGCTGAGGCGCCAGGTGATTTCCTGTTCTTCAGTAAGGTCGTCTCGCTTCAGCTAATTGCCTCGAACATCAGATTCCGCTCGGGTGTCTTGGAGCGGAAGACCACTCGCCTCGAGGCGTATGCGGCTGCTAATCCCGGAACCTTCTTCGGGCAGCTGGCTGCGGCACGGGCAGCGCGTCTGGACGCGCGCCGAACGGCTTTGGGCGCTCTCACCTTCAGCGCCTGCAAGGATGGTGTCGGCATTATCGTCGGGCCGTACGGAACGGTGTCGCAGGGCGCCTGCTGACGCAGGTCGCAAAGGCCACGTTGGCTCGCATGCCAATATCGCGATAGCTCGCTTAGGCGAGCACGCCGAATGGTGAGCGGGTCGATGTCGGCATTCTGCAGCACATGCAGTCCGTACGGAGGCGCTTGGCATTCGGATGCCTCCACGTCATTCGATGAATATTCCCTTCTGCGAAAGCGGCACACATTCCATCGGCGCGACGGCTGCCTGATGCAGAAAGAGAACGGTCTGCCAACTCAGGCGCTATAAGGCGGCCCGAGTCTGCGGTGGCGTCACCTCATTATTGGGACTGGCCTAACTGCGACCCAACCAAATGCGCCCCATCCGTGCGCTGGTGTATACGCCCTGGTCTATTTGTCCTCCAACGACACTCGTCTTGCATTAGCGCGAAGAGGACATGGCGAGTGTGCAGGATTTCGACGATAAAGCATGGGGCGGTTCTCACCGTCGTCCGCCGGCGACTCCGTCAGCACGCCGGGATGAATCCGTCGATACCGGAGTCAGCCTCCCGAAGGATCCCAAGGCGCGGACCCACCGGCCAATTTTGGTCCTCGTCAACGCTTTCCCGGTCGGAGTCGCAGAATGCAAGCCGCTTTCCCCACTTGCACCCTCAGTGAAAAACGCGCCCGGCAATGCTACTCCTTAAGTTCCCTACAGTGGGCGACTTCGACCTCAGTCGCGAGCGCACGACTATGTCCGTGCGCCATTAAGTTTGGGGTGAACTGAGACTCTTGATGTCTGCCCGGCGAGTGCAATTCCTTTTTTTCGGATTCGGTTGACAGCCCTTGTCGCGTCTGGGATGCTTCCATCAACGTTGAAGGACGCTTAACCTTCCCTGGGGGGATGAATATGAATGCCATCGCAACTAAGTTTCAGGTGACAGCGGCCGCTCTCGCTGTGGGCGCTACCGCAGCTTTTGCTCCGATCGCCGCGAATGCCGCTCCCGCGGTACAGGTTCCGACCGCTCCGGTGCATCAGATGGTGGGCGATCTCGCGGAGGCGCCGGGCGATTTCCTGTTCTACACCCAGGTTATTTCGCTCCAAATAATTGCCTCGAACATCAGATGGCGTTCCTCCTCACTGGAGGGTAGGGCGCAAAGTCTCCAAGTGTATGCGGCCAACAATCCGGGCACGTTCTTCGGACAACTGGCGGCGGCAAGGGCACAGACACTCCTCGAGCGTCGCGCGGCCTTGGGCGCGCTTACTTTCAGTGCCTGCAAAGGCGATAAGGGCATTCAGGTCGGACCATACGGAACCGTAGACGGCGGCCCCTGCTAAAGGCGCAATGGCGTTCTGAACAAACACAACCATCAATTCATAGAGCTGGAGCCTGCGCGTCGCTACGCTGACGTGCAGGCTCCAACTATTTACAGGAAACTCGAGTGCGATTCTTCCCGCGACGCCAATCGGATCAAGACCCCAACGCCGATGACGGTGACGACACACGAACTGGTGACGACGATGGGCGCCGATGGCTGCCGGGATTCGTTCGTCGCCGCGAGTTCCTTTGGGGAGTTTCACTGCTGGTCCTCGTCGCCCTCGGGTTGGGATGCTGGGTCGCCGTCGGTGCTTTTCAAGCCAAGTCCAGTCTCGAGCAAGCCCGCAGCAGTGCTGAGGACGCCAAAGACGCGCTGCTAGATGGGAATACTGAAGCGGCGTCCAGATCAGCCGACGATGCGCTTGTCCGAGCGCAGGCGGCTCGCGACGCCACGCACTCCCTAGCGTGGAATATCGTCTCGGGACTGCCTTGGCTCGGCAGCCCGTTCAAGACTGGTCAGCAGGTCACTGAGGTCGTCCTCGGTCTCGCGTCGGATGTTCTACGGCCCGCAGCCGATGTCGGCATTTCGATCTCGCCCGATCGGCTGTACCGGGATGGACGCGTGGACGTCGACCTGCTCCGCAGCCAAGAGCCTCAGCTGAGCGAGTTGTCCGCCGACGCCACGCGCCTCAACCGTGAAGCCGGCGCGATCACGGACCCTCGATATGTGTCGCTCATGAGCGACGCGCGTACTGAACTTCAGGGTCAGATTTCCAGCATCACGTCGGTGATCGAGAATACGGCGTTGGCTGCGCGCTTGGCGCCATCGATGATGGGCGCAGACGGGCCGCGCACCTATTTCATGGGCTTTCAGACCAATGCCGAAGCGCGCGGAACCGGAGGACTGCTCGGCGGATTCGGGGTCCTCCGGTTCGACAACGGTGTGCCGTCCGTCGACACCCTGGCGCCGAACACGGACCTCGCTGACGCTATCGCGCCGATTGACCTCGGCCTCGAATTCGACCAACAGTATGGGTATGCCGAGCCGTTCACGGACTTCCGCAACAGCAACTTGAGTCCCCACTTTCCGTACGCCGCGCAGATATGGAAGACCATGTTTGCTGAGCAAACCGGAATCGACGTGGACGGAGTGATCGCCATCGACCCGGTCGCGCTGAGCTACATCCTGGGAGCCGTCGGGCCGATAACCATGCCGGATGGTGAGATCGTATCCAAAGACAATGTCGTCAAACTGACGGAATCGACCGCCTATGCTCGATTCCCGACGGATCAGGTTGCGCGCAAGCAGTACCTGCAGGACATCGCCAACGCCGTGGTCACGAAGATCACTGGAACGGTGAAGTCACCTCGGCAACTACTCGATGCGCTCGGCAAGGCGCTCAGTGAACGTCGCATCGCCATCTGGAGTGCCGTGCCGGAAGACCAGAAGCTCCTCGAACTGACTTCCCTTGCGCACGTGATCCCCGATGGCCCGGCTCCGTACGCTGCGGTGGTGATCAACAATCTCGGCGGGAACAAACTTGATTACTATCTGAAGACGGAAATCGAGTACGCCGCAGATGACTGCAAGGATGAAACAAGGGCTTCGACTGTCAACGTTAAGCTGACCAACACAGTGCCCAATGAGCCGTTGCCCGATTACGTGGCGGCGGCGGCGGGTCTGTCGCCCGAGTTACTCATTGAGGTTCCGAGGGGGACCAACATCGCGTCTGTACGTCTCTTCGCAACGAAGGATGCGGAACTGTCCGCCGCGATCCTCAATGGTGAGCGGGTGCCGGCAATCTTGAACACCGAACGCGGCCATCCGGTCTTCGAGGTTCAGGTCATCATTCCACCCGGTCAATCTGCCGACATCAGCTTTCAACTGTCCGAGCCAACCGTCCCCGGCGCACCCCGGGTGCCTACACAGCCTCTGGTCGACACGGTGGTACCGAAGGTGATGGTGCCTGAATGTCGGAGGTAAGCCTAAGACGCACGCACGTACGGGGGCCTTCTAGGAAAGCGGAAGTGACGATCATCGTTCCTTTGAAGGACGCAGTATGTCCAAATGCGGGGTTGTCGGAGTACGCCACAAGTACCGAGGGTCTTTTCGGCGATGTTCCGTTCGAGATGCTGAGCGGCACGAAGGCGACGTCAGTTCGTCTTCTCGGGACGACAAGCGCATCGTTGGTGAGTGCACTCATCAACGGCGAACGGATGCCTGTCATCGAACGAATGGAACGCGGTCAGCCAAGCTTGGAGGTGCAAATCCTCCTAACGTACGAACAGTCGAGGGAACTGAGCTTCCAAAAATCGGAACCGACATCGGCGGGCGCTCCACGTGTTCGGATTCAGCCGTCGGTGGACGGCGTGTCTCCCCTAGTATCGGTTTCCCAATGCTCGAAATAGGTCGAAGGCTCGCTGTGCCGGAAGTGCCTGCTGAACTTTCATGGACGGGCGAGGTGGGCTTGCGCCCTCTAGTGAGACCGGCCCGCAACGCGCCATATCCAGACCAGCCAGCAGTGAAGGGGTCGCATTGAATCTCCAGGACTTCATCAAGTTGCTACGCTCGCGCTGGATAACAGTCGGCGTGACGCTGGTGGTCGCAGTCCTGGGCGCCGTTGCCATTACTTTGCTCACGACTCCGCTCTACCAAGCGTCGACGAGACTCTTTGTGTCTACTACGTCCGGTTCATCGCTCTCCGACATATACCAGGGTAATCGCTTTTCGCAAGAACGCGTGGCCTCATACACCGAATTACTCAAGGGCGAGACCCTTGCTCAGCGCACTATAGACAAACTTGGCCTTGGCATGAGTGCGCAAGAGCTACAGGAGAAGGTCAAGGCGAGTGCAAAAGTCGACACAGTCCTGATCAATGTCGAGGTGCGGGACGAATCCGCCGTTCGGGCCCGCGATATCGCGAATACGTTGTCCGACGAGTTCGTTGCTATGGCGCGCGAATTGGAAACTNTCAATGTCGAGGTGCGGGACGAATCCGCCGTTCGGGCCCGCGATATCGCGAATACGTTGTCCGACGAGTTCGTTGCTATGGCGCGCGAATTGGAAACTCCGGAGAGCGGTGCAACGCCTGATTCTCGCGTTGTTGTCGAGCAACGTGCGTCAATTCCCGACCATCCAGTGATCCCGAACACCTCCCGCAACATCGCGATCGGCCTCGGCATCGGCGTGCTTTTCGGCGTAGGCCTCGCGATCCTTCGCGATGTGCTCGACAACACAGTAAAGGACCGCGAGACTCTCGAGCACATCACGGGTGCCGGGACCGTAGGCAGCATTCCGCTTGACAAAGAGCGGCGGAAGCAGCCAGCAATACCGTTTGATAGGGATAACTCAGCGATTGCTGAGGCGTTTCGCAAGTTGCGGACTAACTTACAGTTCCTGGCGGTTGACAACCCCC
>NZ_JACKSH010000015.1 GCF_025821625.1 Mycolicibacterium pyrenivorans | reverse complement strand
AGCGCGGTGCGCAGTGCACTCAAGGTGTTGAGGGTGTCGGTGTGCGTCATGGCAGTCCTTTCACGGGGCGCGGTGTGCGCTGAGGGTGATGTGCGGTCGGTGATGTGCGGTCGGTGATGTGCGGTGCACCCCGGGCCCGCGCAGTGCGGGTCCCGGGGTGCGGTCGGTGGCGCCCTAGTGGGTCGGGGCGGTGGCGGCGATGAAGGCTTCGGCGTCGGCCAGGTAGTACTCGGCGTGGCGGAGCTCGTCGGGGCTGGCGTCGCCGGCGAGCAGGAC
>NZ_JACKSH010000014.1 GCF_025821625.1 Mycolicibacterium pyrenivorans | reverse complement strand
AGAACCATGCAGACACGGCGTCGCAAGGCGACCACCAGCCCATTTTCACCCCGGAACGGGCGACCGCAAGGTCACATTGGCTGGAATGCAATTCCGGCAGGAGCGCTAGCGGCCCGCGGGGTCGAGGCCGAGCGACATGCCGGCCAGGCCGCGCTTGCGGCTGGACAACGCGTCGGCGATGCCGCGCAGTGCCTTGCCCGCCGCGGAGTCCGGGGCGGACAACACCAGCGGGACGCCGGAGTCGCCGGCCGTGACGAGCGCAGGGTCGAGCGGCACCTGGCCCAACAACGGCACATCGGCGCCGACGGCTCGCGACAGGTTCTCGGCGACCTTGAGGCCACCGCCTTCTCCGAAGATCTGCATGGTGGTGCCGTCGGGCAGCACCAGCCCGGCCATGTTCTCGACCACGCCGGCGATGCGCTGGCGGGTCTGCAGCGCGATCGCACCGGCTCGCTCGGCGACCTCGGCCGCGGCCAGCTGGGGTGTCGTGACGACGAGGATCTCCGCGCCGGGGATCAGCTGTGACACCGAGATCGCGATGTCACCGGTGCCCGGCGGCAGGTCCAGCAGCAGCACATCCAGGTCGCCCCAGTACACATCGGCGAGGAACTGCTGAAGCGCCCGGTGCAGCATCGGCCCGCGCCACACCACGGGCGTGTTTCCCTGGGTGAACATCGCGATCGAGATCACCCGGACGTCGTGGGCGACCGGCGGCAGGATCATCGAGTCGACCTGGGTGGGCCGATCGGTGGTGCCCATCATCCTGGGCACGGAGTGGCCGTAGATGTCGGCGTCGAGCAGTCCGACCGACAGCCCCCGCGCGGCCATCGCCGCGGCCAGATTCACCGTGACGCTGGACTTGCCGACACCGCCCTTCCCTGACGCGACCGCGTAGACGCGGGTCAGCGAGCCGGGCTGGGCGAACGGGATCACCGGCTCACGCGAATCGCCGCGAAGCAGCTTGCGCAGTTCGCCACGTTGCTCGTCGTTCATGACGTCGAGCGTCACCTTGACCGCGCCGGTGCCGGGCACGTCGCTGGCAGCCCTGGTGACCTGGTCGGAGATCTCGGTCTTCTTCGGGCACGCGGATGTGGTCAGGTACACCTCGACGTGCACGGCCCCGTCGGGCCCGACGGTGACGTTCTTGACCATGCCGACCTCGGTGATCGGACGCCGCAATTCGGGGTCGATCACCTTGGCGAGTGCGGCGCGCACCGAGGATTCGAGGTCAGTCGGAGTTGGGGACATCACCTGCGAGTCTAGGCCGCAGACCGGTGACGGCCCGAATGCGGGCGGCTGGTCAGCCCACGGGGCCGGGAGCAGGTCCCGGCGCCGGCCCCGCGCCCGGCGGCAGCGGTCCGGGGAGCGGGGCTGCC
>NZ_JACKSH010000013.1 GCF_025821625.1 Mycolicibacterium pyrenivorans | reverse complement strand
ACCTGGTCGATGCGATGAACGCTGCCATCCTGGCCGTCGATCCTGACGCCCGCACTGTGCCCTACATGATGTCGGGCGGCACCGACGCGAAAGCCTTTGTCCGCCTGGGTATCCGGTGTTTCGGCTTCGCGCCGTTGCGGCTGCCGCCCGAGCTGGACTTCGCCGCGCTGTTCCACGGGGTCGACGAGCGGGTACCCGTAGACGCACTACAGTTCGGCGCCAAAGTCCTCGAACACTTCCTGACGCACTGCTGATAGCTCTGCCCGCCACCGAAAGGACATCATGACTGCTTCGCCGTATGACAACCTGCCGCAGCTGCCGACCTTCACCCTGACCTCGACGTCGTTGTCCGACGGTGGCCCCCTGGCCAACGAACAGGTCAGCGGCATCTTCGGTGCCGGGGGACAGGACGTCTCGCCGCAGCTGAGCTGGTCGGGATTCCCGGCCGAGACCCGCAGCTTCGCCGTCACGGTGTACGACCCCGACGCCCCGACCGCATCGGGCTTCTGGCACTGGGCCGTCGCCAACCTGCCCG
>NZ_JACKSH010000012.1 GCF_025821625.1 Mycolicibacterium pyrenivorans | reverse complement strand
GGCGCTGGGCAGCGCGGTGGAGGGGCTCGCGAGCCTGATTGTGGTGTGGCGGGTCACCGGGGCGCGCACCCTGTCATCGACCGCCGAGCGGCGCGCCCAATACGCGGTGGCGGTGTCGTTTTGGCTGATCGCCCCCTACATCGCCGCGGAATCCATCCATCACCTGCTGGCGGGGCAGCACAGCGAGACCAGCGCCATCGGCATCGCGCTGACCGCCCTGGCGCTGGTGATCATGCCGCTGCTGGGCTATGCCAAACACCGGCTGGCAGTGATCCTGGGCTCGGGGGCCACCGCCGGTGAAGGCACCCAGAACTACCTGTGCGCCGCCCAAGCCGCCGCGGTACTGATCGGTTTGGCGGTCACCGCGATCTGGCCCGGGGGTTGGTGGCTCGATCCGGCCATCGGTCTGCTCATCGCTGCTGCGGCGGTGCGGGAGGGCATCGAATCCTGGCGCGGTGAGGGCTGCGGCTGCTGACCTATCGGTAGCCC
>NZ_JACKSH010000011.1 GCF_025821625.1 Mycolicibacterium pyrenivorans | reverse complement strand
AACGGGGTCCGGCACCGCTGATCGCGCAACCGGAGGAAGGCGGCCAGCGCTTTCGGGAAAATCCTCGCCCGGGATTCCATGGCCACCAGTTGCCCGGATTTCGGGTGGCGGTAGAGCCGCCGCAGCGTGGCCTTCACCGCCTTGTCGGCGACCGCGTCGCCGGTGAGTCGGCGCGCGAACCCGGCCGGGATCGGCCCAAAGCCGGCCAGCCAGGCCGGTTCGTGATCGTCGCCGGCCAGCGTGGTGTCGGCCATCACCAGATTCAACGCCACCGGCACCGGCTGTTCGGCCGGCCGGCCGGTGAGGCGTTGGTAGGCGGTGTCGGCCATCACCTGCCCCCGCGAGCGCCCATCACAGCTCACGTCGGCCTCACGCTTGAGCNCGGCGAACACCGCCACCCCCTGCTGCACAGGCAACAGCACGGTCACGTAGGTCATGGTGTCGGGGGCCGGGCGGATCCACACCCCACGGTCGGCGGCGGCCTTGGCTGAGCGGGCCACCACCGCCGCGGCGTCCAGGCGGGCGGCGATCCTCTTGGCTTCGGCCTCCACCCGGTCGTTGCCCCAGCCCGCCAACTCCGTGACCTCAGCGCACAGTTCGGCGTCCAACGCGCGGCGATGCTCCACCGACAGGCAGGCCGATTGTTTGACGATCAGCGTGGCCCGCCACTCCGAGAGCACCCCCGACTCCAGCGCGGCCAGAGTGTGCGGCATCTCNTGCACCAGCGCCTGAGCGAACCCGAGGTGCCGGTTCCCGCACGACGGGGCGTCNTGGCGGGCCAACGCCACCTCCGACGCCAGCCCCATGCCACGTTTGCGGGCCGGAACCCCGGCGGCCTCCTCGGCAGCNCGGCGTTTAGCAGCCCACAACGCCGTCACCCGCGCCTGCGCCGCCGCCGTCGCCGACTTCAACCGTTCAAGCTGCTCGACCTGATCCCGCAGCGCAGCCTCACCCGCCCCCGGATCCACATCGAACAAACATTCGAACATGAACCCAGACTAGAACACAGCCCCGACAGCCGTCGCCGCGCGCGTCCGACGCCGGATCCGGAGACCCACCCAGGAGCCCAGAACGGCGACGAAGACCAGCGTTTGAACCAGGCCCCCGAGGTCGGACGGGTACCACACCCCGGTGACGTAATGCTCGATGAAACCCTCCGGGGGCAACGGCCCCATCCCGGCACCCGCACGGGCGACACGCTCGAGATCGGTCAGCGGACACGGCAGACCGAGCGCCAGCCCCACCGCACCCCACACCACCACTGCGATGTGCAACCCGATGGTGGCGGGCCAGCGCCATGCGAGGAAGCCCCCGAGGACCAGATAGACGATGAATGCGAAGTGCATCGCGACCGCGAAGACCACGACGATCGTGAACGGAAGTGCACCAGACAGATTCATGCCTTCCCCATGGTAGCCGCGATCGGACTCCCTCAGCACGCACGCTCTGAAAGGATCCGGAGATGCCCTTCATGCGCCGCCTGACCGCAGCGGCCTGCTCGTTGATACTGCTGACCGCCTGCACGCCGGTTTCCGTCAGTACCGACCCACCCGCGTCGAACGCGGATTCGGCGAAAGCGGACGCCGTCATGCGTATCGTGCGCGAGGCGGTCACCCAGTCCCACCTCAGAGCGGTCGTCGTCCGGGTGACGGTCGATGGCAGAGAGGTGGTCACCGAGGCCGTCGGAGAGTCGATGACGGGTGTCCCGGCGACCCCGGCGATGCACTTCCGCAACGGTGCGGTCGCGATCTCGTATGTTGCGACACTGCTGCTGAGACTCGTTGAGGAAGGGACGCTGAGTCTGGACGACAAGCTGTCGACGTGGCTGCCCGAGATCCCGCACGCCGATGAGGTGACGCTGCGTCAACTCGCCCAGATGACGTCCGGGTACGTCGATTACGTCATCGGTAACACCGCGATGAACGACGCGCTTTTCGCCGATCCGTTCCGCGCCTGGACCACCCACGACCTCCTCGAGTTCGCCATCTCCAAGCCGCTGCTGTACAAACCGGGGACGAACTGGAACTACGCACACACCAACTACGTCCTGCTGGGAATGGCACTGGAGAAGGCCACCGGAGAGAAGATGGAGGAGTTGTTGTCCGACAAGGTTCTCCGGCCACTCGGACTCACTAACACCGTCGCCTCGCTGACCCCGGAGATCCCGGCGCCGGTGTTACACGCGTTCACCTCCGAACGCCGCGAGCCACTCGGGATCCCGACGGACACACCGTTCTACGAGGAGTCGACGTTCTGGAACCCGTCGTGGACCATCACCCACGGCGCCGTCCAGACCTCCAACATCTACGACCTCGAGGCGACCGCGGTGGGCATCGGCTCCGGGAAGCTGTTGCGTCCCGAGTCCTACGAGCAGATGGTGTCGACGGAACTGCGCGGCAAGACGCGCACCCAGCCCGGCTGCACGACGTGCATGGAGATGACCGAGGGCTACACCTACGGACTCGGGATCGTCATCTCCGGCAACTGGCTGATGCAGAACCCGATGTTCGCCGGCTATGCGGCCGCCGAGGCGTACCTGCCCTCGCAGAAGATCGCGATCGCCGTCGCCACCACGTTCGCCTCCGAGGCCTTCGACGACCGGGGCGACTACTCCAACGAGGCGGAGGCATTGTTCCGCGAGATCGGAGCGGAGATGGCCCCCGACGACGCGCCGCCGATGCCACCGAAATAATGGTCCCGTGGCACCCAGGGTCCTGTTCCTACGCAACGAGCACATCGCGACGGAAGCGTTGCTCGGTGACGCGTTCACCGACCACGGCTTCGACGTCGAGACGTTCGATGTGGTCCCCGCCGAGCGGTCCGACGATCCGGCGGGTGACGTCACGTTCCCCGATCCGGCCGGATACGACGTGCTGGTCCCGCTCGGAGCCTCATGGCCGGTGTACGACGAGGCGTTGCGAAGCACCTGGGTGGGCACCGAGATGCAGTTGATACGTGACGCCGCCGAGCGTGGGACCGCGCTGCTGGGAGTGTGTTTCGGCGGCCAGTTGATCGCTCAGGCCTTCGGCGGCACGGTGGCACGCTCGTCGCACCCGGAGATCGGCTGGCACGACGTTCACAGCGATCGGCCCGACCTCGTGCCGGGCGGTCCGTGGTTCCAGTGGCATTTCGACCGCTGGACCCTGCCGCCCGGCGCCACCGAGCTCGCCAGGACCGCGAACGCGTCCCAGGCTTTCGTGCTCGGCCGGGCGATGGCGCTGCAGTTCCACCCCGAGGTCGACGCCGACCTTCTCAAGGTCTGGCTGGCCGCCGACCGCGACGGCGAGGTCGCGACCGCCGGTCTCACGCACGACGAATTGTTCAGCCGCACAGCCGAGCTCGCCGAAGACGCCGCGTCGCGGATTCGTGGGCTGGTGCGCGGCTTCCTGACCTACGCGGCGGGTCAGCCCCTGCCCAGCTGATGCGCCAACGCATCGCCGACGTCCGGATGCCGGAAGCGGTGACCGGCGGCCAACAGCTTCGACGGCACCACCCGCTGGCTCGCCTGCGCGAGCTCGCGGGCACCCTGTTCCCCCAGCAGCAGCCGGGTGCCCAGCGACGGGACCGGAATGATCGCGGGACGGTGCAGCACGCGGGCCAGCTCGTGGGTGTACTCGGCATTACGCACGGGGTCGGGACCGACCGCGTTGACCGGTCCGCTGAGCCGGTCATCGTAGAGCGACCGGTAGTAGACGTCGATCAGATCGTCGAGGCCGATCCAGGACAGCCACTGCTTCCCGCCGGCCACCGGACCGCCGAGCCCCGCCGTGAACAGCGGCCGGAGCAGCCGCAGCGTCCCGCCCGCGGCCGCCTGCACGATCCCGGTCCGCACCTTGACCACCCGCAGCCCGCCGTCGGCCGCGGGGGCGGTCGCTGCCTCCCAGTCCGCGACCACGTCGGCGAGGAACCCGTCGCCGCGGCTGCTGTCCTCGGTCAACTGCGTGTCACCGCGGTCGAACCCGTAGAAGCCGACCGCTGACGCGCTGACGAAGACGCGCGGCCCGTCCTCCGCGGCGGCGGCCGCCGCCGCCAACAGGCGGGTGGGTTCGATACGACTGTCCCTGATCGCCGCCCGGTGAGCGTCGGTGAAGCGGCCCGCGATCGACGCACCCGCCAGATGCACCACGGCGTCGACGCCGCTGAGCAGGCCGGCGGCGGGGGCCTGTGGGTTCCACAGCCGCTCGTCAGCGCCGCGCGGGGACCCGCGAACCAGCCTGATCACCCGGTGACCGCCCGTGGTCAGGAACGCACTGAGTGCCGATCCGACGAGGCCCGACGCCCCCGTGAGTGCGATGACCAGCGGCGTGGCGCCCGCAGCGCCGGCGTCGCGGTGCGCGGCGAGGTCGTCGACGAGCTGGCGATGCCGGTAGACGAACGTCGGCCGTAGCGCCGCGGCCGGCACCGCGGTCTCGACCAGGTCGTTGATCCGGGTTCGGCCACCGATGTCGCTGAACGTATGCGTGTGCCGCCACCTTCCGACCACCCGGGCGGGCCACGATGCGGGTCCGCGCGACGAGAGCTCGTCGGCGAACCTGCTGCCCGGGATGTATGCCGACGGGTCGTGACGGGCCACCCAGCGCAGCCCGGCGGGCAAGCCCAGAACCGCGACCCCGTCGGACAGCGAGTCCGCCTCCTCCAGCACGGTCATCGGCTGCCACGGGGGCACGAGCCGGCGCATCGCGCCCGGCCGCGCGTGCCATCCCCACACCTCGTCGAGCGGATGGTCGATGACGCTGTCGTAGTCGATTCCCATGGTCCTCCAGTGTGATCGCACACGCGCTTGTAGTCCCTGTAATCATTCGTCGCCGCCCGGGTCAGGGATTGCCCTGGATCGGCCGCGGGTATCCGCCTGTGCGGGCGACACTGTGATCACCGAACGATGACTGTGCGATGAGCGATACCCTGCGAACCTTCCGAGACCGCCGGCAGGCGGGCGGCGTGGTGGCACGAGGTCTCGCCCGCCACCGGGGAAGCGATGACGTCCGGGTGCTCGGCCTTGCCCGGGGCGGCGTGCCGGTGGGTTGGGAGGTCGCGGCGTTTCTCCATGCTCCGCTGGACGTCTGCCTGGTGCGCAAGTTGGGTGTGCCGCAGTGGCCGGAACTGGCGATGGGCGCCCTGGCCACCGGGGGTGGTGTCGTGCTCAACGACGACCTGGTCGCGAGCCTGCACATCAGCGACGAGCAGATCCGCGACGTGATCACCCGCGAGACGGCGGAGTTGCACCGGCGCGAGACGGCCTACCGTGCCGATCGCGGACCGCTGGAGGTGGCCGGCCGGACCGTGATCCTCGTCGACGACGGAGTCGCCACGGGCGCCAGCATGCTCGCCGCGGTGCGGTCGGTGCGGCGATCGGGCGCGACACACATCGTCGTGGCGGTGCCGGTCGGGCCGCCATCCGTGTGCCGACGGCTGCGCACCGAGGCCGACGACGTGGTGTGCTCGACGATGCCGGCCGGCTTCCGCGCGGTGGGGCAGCTCTACGAGGATTTCCGGCAGGTCGGGGACGACGAAGTGCGCGACCTGCTGGCCACACCGACCGACCAGCGCGGTCCGGTCACCGAAAACTGTTGAACCACAGAGGGGCTCAGCGCTTGGTGGGATCCTCGCTCGCGGTGTCGGCGTGCGGGTCTTGCTCCCCGCTGACCACGGGGGTGTCCTCTTCGCGGTCGTGAGGAACGGCTTCGAGGTCGGACGCCTCATGATCGGACGCCTCGTAATCGGACGCCTCGTAATCGGACGGAGCGCCCTCGTCGGTGGTGGCGTCGTCGTAATCCGCCGCGACGGGCGCTTCCTCGGGGTAGTCCTCGTCGTAGACGACGTCGTTCTCGTCGGCCACGTCCCCGGACTCATCGGACTGGTGACCCCCGGTGCGCTTGGAGCGCAGCGCATCGACGATCAGGAGCAACACCCCGATGACGCTGGCGACGATGCACACCCATGCGATGAGCTCATTGCTGGTCACCACGGCGGTCACCAGCGCCGCGAGACCGACGACGGCGAGCACGAGCGCGACGATCAGCATGACTTTGCCCCGCTAGGTGTTGGTCGGAGGTGCACGGAACTAGTTGTTGCCCCGGTTGAACTGATTGAATCCGCCCTCGTTGTTGGCGCCGGAATCGACAGGTGCGGCCGAGCCGCGCTGGCCCAGCTCCTCGAGCTGCGACTCCAGGTAGGTCTTCAAGCGGGTGCGGTACTCGCGCTCGAAGGTGCGCAACTGCTCGAGTCGCCCTTCGAGCACCGTGCGCTGCTGGTTGATGGTGCCCATGATCTCGGAGTGCTTGCGCTCGGCGTCGGCCTGCAGGGCGTCGGCTTTCTCCTGAGCCTGCCGCAGCTGCGTCTCGGAGCGGGTTTGCGCATCGGCCAGCATGGCGTCGGCGCGCTGGCGCGCCTCGGTGACGGTGGTCTCGGCGGTCTGACGAGCCTCGGTGACCATGGCATCGGCCTGGGCGCGGGCGTCGGCGAGCATCTTGTCGGACTCGGCCTTGGCGCTTCCCGTCAACCGGTCGGCGGTCTCCTGGGCCAGACTCAGCACCTTCGCGGCGCGCAGGTGCTGGTCCTCGGAGGGGGCGGCCGGCTGCGCGGCCGGCGCCTCGTAAACAGGCTGCGGCGGTGGCGGTGCGGGCTCGGGCTCCGGCTCGTAGACTGGGATCGCCTGCGTCGACTGGACGCCGCCCGCACCGGAGCCCGCCGAGGCGAGCTCCTGGTCCAGCTCGGCGACCCGCTGGCGAAGATCGCTGTTCTCCTCGATGAGGCGGGACAGCTCATTCTCGACGAGGTCGAGGAACGCGTCGACCTCGTCCTCGTTGTAGCCGCGCTTGCCGATTGGTGGCTTACTGAACGCGACGTTATGCACGTCGGCAGGTGTGAGCGGCATCGTCTGCCCCCTTGAAGTCTGGATCGTCAAACGATCTCAAAGTGTAGAGCCTTGGTGGAGAGTAACTGGCGTCCATCCTGTCACACCAGACCCGGCGGTTGCAGGCGAGGCGATAATTAAGGACGAATTTCAACAATACCGAGACGTTACTGACGGGCCGCATTGCGTAATCCGGGCCCGCCGACCGGGCCTCGAGAAACCGATTCCCCTGCTGGGAGAGCCGCCGTCAGGCCGCCGCGCCGAATGCCAGCTGCATGCCGATGAACGCGACGAGCAACAGCACCATGATCGACAGGTCGAACCTGATGGCCCCTATCGTGAGCTGCGGAATGATGCGTCGCAGCAGCCTCACCGGCGGATCGGTGAGCGTCATGATGATCTCCAGCACCACCACCGTGACGCCACGGGGCTGCCAGTCGCGGCTGAACGACCGGATGAACTCGACCACCACCCGGGCGATCAGGAGCAGCCAGAACACGAACAGCGCAAAACCCAGGATCTCGAAGAAGAGTGACAACGACGGCCGTCCTCAGTACGGGCAGATGTGTGACATTCGATACGCGCGATCGCCGCTCACGGCCGACAGGGCCAGCGCGACGCCGTCAGCCTACCCGTCAGACCGATGCACGCAGATTCGAGCCGCCGCAGCGGTGATGCCGCGGATCACTGATAGGCGTAGAAGCCGGCTTCGGCGATGCGGCGGCGCTGCTCGGCGGTCACGTCGACGTCCGCCGGCGACAGCAGGAACACCTTGGTGGCGACCTTGTCGAACGAGCCGCGGAGCGCGAAGGCCAGTCCGGCAGCGAAGTCGACGAGGCGCTTGGCGTCGGCGTTGTCCATCGAGACCAGGTCCATGATCACCGGTGTGCCATCGCGGAACCGCTCGCCGATGGTGCGTGCTTCGCTGTAGTCCTTGGGACGCAGCGTGGTGATCTTGGCCAACGGGCTTCCTGCCTCGAACAGTTCGGCCATTCCGCGCGGATCCATCGCCAGGGCACCCCGGGTGGAGCCGCGCAGCGAGCCGAATCGCGGTGGTGTGCGGTCGAATTCACGTGGTGCGCGCATCCGGGCCTCGAAGCGCGAGTCCTCGAAGCCACCGGCCAGGCCACCTCGGTAACCAGCGGGCTCGTCGAAGTCGCGGGCGCGGTCGTCATAGCCGCGCGGGTAACCGTCGTCCTCGAAGCGGTCCTCGCGGGGCCGGCGGTAACCGCGTGCCGGAACGCGATCGTCGTCCTCGTAGTAGTCGTCCTCGTAGTCATCCATCGGCGCCATACCGAAGTAGGCCTTGACCTTGTGCAGTGTGCTCATCGTGTGGACCCTTCTCGCGGTGCTAGGTGTCTAGGGGGCTGAGGTATCCGGGATATCAGCGGTATGTGGTGTCTGTGATGAAGGTGTGACTGGAGTGACTACTTCGGGTGACGTTAGCGGTCGAGATCCCAGAAGCGCGGTACCGACACGCACACATGTCGAACCATGTTCGACTGCCGCCTCGAGGTCGCCGGACATGCCGGCGGACAACCCGAGCCGCTGTTGATACCCCGCCTGTACCCGCTGGTGTTCCTCCCGCAAACGGGCGAACGCGGTGCCGGGGTCTGCTCCCAGCGGCGGAATGGCCATCAGGCCGACGAACCGCAAACCGTGCGCCGCGTCGACGGCTCCGCACAGGTCGTCGACGCGGTCGGTGGCCGCGACGTCCACCCCGCCCCGGCTCTCGTCACCGTCGAGGCTGATCTGCAGGTAGATCTGCAGCGGTTCGGCCCTGCGCCCCTCGTCGAGCGCCTCGGACGCCGCCCGGTCGAGAGCCGCGATCACCTTCGCGGTGTCCACCGAGTGCGCGGCATAGGCCCACTCGGCCACCGAACGCGCCTTGTTGCGCTGGATGCGGCCCACCATGTGCCAGCGGATGTCCGCACACCCCTCGGTCCGGCGGATCTCGGCGACCTTGCGCACCGCCTCCTGGTCACGGGACTCGCCGAACGCCTGACATCCCAGACGGTGCAACACCTCCACGTCACTGACCGGGAAGAACTTCGTGATCGGCAGCAGTTCGATCTCGCCGACGTCGCGCCCGGCGGCCGCCGCGGCGCGCGCGAGTCGCTCGCGGACCGCGGCCAGGGATTCGCTCAGCTCGAGTTCGCGGGCGGTCACGGGACCGGCTCCAACCACACCAGCGATGCCAGCCGCCCGGTGGGCGCGTCGCGGCGGTGACTGAACAGGTTGCGGTCCGCTGCGGTGCAGCGGGGATCGAGGTCGATCGCGGTGACCCCGAGGTTGCGCAGTTGTGCCGCGATCCCGGCACGAAGGTCCAGGCCGGGGGTGCCGCGACGGGTGGTGGTCCTACTGCCCGGCAACGACCGCTCCACCTCGGCGGCCATCTCCGCGGGCACCTCGTAATTGACTCCGCTGACCGCCGGGCCGAGCAGCACCGAGACGTCCCCGACGTGTGCTCCTACGGCCACCATGGTCTCCAGCGCCCGGGGCACGACGCCCCGCGCAGCACCCACCCGGCCCGCGTGAACCGCGCCGACCACGCCGGCGCGGGCATCGGCCATCAGCACCGGCACACAGTCCGCGGTGACCACAGCCAGCGCCAACATGGGCGTCGTGGTGACCAAACCGTCCGTGTCATCGATCGTCCGGTCGCCGCTGTCGACGACCTCGACGTGGGTGCCGTGCACCTGGTTCATCCACACGATGCGGTCATCACCCAGCCCGGTCGCGGTGGCGAGGCGGTGCCGGTTCGCGGCTACCGCGTCGGGGTCATCACCCACGTGGTCGCCGAGATTGAACGTCGCGAACGGCGGCTTGGACACACCGCCGGCGCGGGTGGTGGTCACGCGCCGCACCCGGAACGCGGCTGCGGGACCGGAGGGCGCGCGATCTGGCACGGCGGAGCCGGAGGCCGCGCGATCTGGCACGGAGCGACCGTACGCGAACTAGTGCCGCATGAACGGCGGCACGTCGACGTCGTCATCGGAGATGCCGCCATCGTCACCGCCGATCCGGACGGTCGCGCCGTTGGTGTGCACCGGCACGCTCGCGGGATCGGCCGGCTCGAACAGCGACGTGGTCACCTTGCCCGCCTTGCCCGGAGCGATCGGCGTGGCACCGGCGGCAGCGTTCTCGCCGGTCACCGGCTTACGCCCGGGACCCGCCGCGTCGAAGCCCGCCGCGATCACCGTCACCCTGACCTCGTCACCGAGCGAGTCGTCGATGACGGTGCCGAAGATGATGTTGGCTTCGGGATGAGCGGCCTCCTGCACCAGCGACGCGGCCTCGTTGATCTCGAACAGACCGAGATCGCTGCCACCGGCCACCGACAGCAGCACCCCTTGGGCGCCTTCCATCGACGCCTCCAGCAGCGGGGAATTGATCGCGATCTCGGCGGCCTTGAGCGCCCGGCCGTCGCCGCGCGCCGACCCGATGCCCATCAGCGCCGTGCCCGCCCCGCTCATGACGCCCTTGACGTCGGCGAAGTCCACGTTGATCAGGCCGGGGGTGGTGATCAGGTCGGTGATGCCCTGCACGCCGTTGAGCAGTACCTCGTCGGCGCTGCGGAAAGCGTCCATCAGTGACACCGCGGCATCGCCCATCTGCAGCAGCCGGTCGTTGGGGATCACGATCAGCGTGTCGCAGCTCTCGCGCAGCGATGTGATGCCGTCCTCGGCCTGATTGCTCCGGCGCTTGCCCTCGAAGGAGAAGGGCCGAGTCACCACGCCGACGGTCAGCGCACCCAGCTTGCGGGCGATGTTCGCCACCACCGGCGCACCGCCGGTGCCGGTGCCGCCACCCTCACCCGCGGTGACGAACACCATGTCGGCGCCGCGCAACAGTTCTTCGATGTCGTCCTTGGCGTCCTCGGCGGCCTTGCGGCCGACCTCGGGATCGGCGCCAGCGCCCAGCCCGCGCGTCGAGTCGCGTCCGACGTCGAGTTTGACGTCGGCGTCGCTCATCAACAACGCCTGTGCGTCGGTGTTGATCGCGATGAACTCGACGCCCTTGAGGCCCTGTTCGATCATCCGGTTGACGGCGTTGACACCGCCGCCGCCGATGCCGACGACCTTGATCACAGCGAGGTAGTTATGCGGGGGGGTCATCGCCGCACCTTCTTCGCGCAAGCGCTCATCAGCTTCCTGTCTTCTTGGCGCAAGCGGCTCATCTGCGATCGCCCTTTCCTGCCTGGTTGCCTGTCGTCACGCGGGAATGTCTCCTCGAGCAAACCCTCAACCTCAACCATAGGCTTAGAGTTATGTCAAGTTGTTCCGCGCAAACAGAACGGTAGGGCGACCGCGCATGTGATTCATGCAGGCGCGCCGACACATTCACCAACAAATTTCCCCGGCGTGTCAGGCCCGGTTCGGCACGGCTACTTGACTGTCGGCAGGTCCGGGCTGGACACGTCGTAGGTGCGCCCGGGCTGGGTCAGCAGCGCGGCGAGTTTGAGCGCCTTCTCCTCGGTCCGATCGGTGGTCCCCCACACCACGACCCGGCCGTCGATGAGGGTCAGCGTGATCGCGGCGACCGACGGCGCCGACACCCGCCCCACCTGGCTGGCCACGTCCGGCCGCAGCGAGGTCATCACCTCGAGGGCGGCCTTGGTCGCCGGATCGGTGGGCCCGGGGTTCTCGGTTTCCAGATAGGGCACCCCCGGCGGCGGCGGAGCGGTGGCGAAATCGACGCCGTCCCGGTCGAACAGGTGCACGCCGTCCGGATAGTCCCTGACCACGACGGGGACCCGCTCGACGACGGTGATCCGCAACGTCGACGGATACTGGCGCTGCACCCGGACCGAGGCGACGCGGCGGATTCCGGCCACCCGTTCGGCCACCGCATCGGTGTTCACCTGCAACAGCGGAGTCCCGGGAGCCACCTCCGCGGCTGCGACGACCTCGTCCTGAGGGACCTCACCCAGACCGGTGACGGCGATGCTGCGGGCCGACATCAACGGCGTGAAATAGAGCAGCAGCCCGAGACCCACGACCAGCACCGCGATCACGGCGGTCCACATCAACATCTTCAGTCCGCGCACCGCGCCGCGGCCGAGCGTCTTGGCCTCCTGGACGGGCTTTCCCAGCGCCTGGCGCTTGGCCTCCCGGCGGGCCTCCTCGATGGCCGTGGCCCTCGCCTGGGCCACCCGGCGTTCCTCACGCTCTCGCCGGGCACGGCGGCGCGGTCCCTCGAAATCCTCGGCGTCCGATTCCCCGGCGGCGGTGTCTGCGGCGCCGGTGTCTGCGGCGCCGGCGACGGGCTCTTCGGGCCCCGGTTCGGTCATCGCGGGGCCGTCCCCGGGTCGCCCGGCGCGCTGCGGTTGGCCTTGGCGTGCAGCGCGGCCAGGATCTCGGCACCGAGCATGGTCACGTCGCCCGCCCCCATCGTGACGACCACGTCACCGGGTCCGGCCGCAGCGGCGACCCGCGCGGGCACCGCCGAGAAGTCGGGAACGTAGGTCACCGGCGCGGTCACCGCCTCGGCGATGGTGGCTCCGCTGACTCCGGCGAGCGGCTGTTCCCGTGCCGCGTACACGTCCAGCACGAACACCTCGTCGGCGACATCCAGCGCCTGGCCGAACTGCGAGGCGAAAGCCTCTGTGCGGGAATACAAATGGGGTTGAAACACCACGATGGCGCGGCCGGCGCCATCCTGCTCGGTGACCGTGCGCAGTGCCGTCAGCGTGGCCCGGACCTCGGTCGGATGGTGGGCATAGTCGTCGAAGACCCGGACACCGTGGGCGGTACCGACCAACTCGAACCGACGGCGCACGCCCTCGAACCCGGCGAGGCCGTCGAGCACGGCGTCGGGCTGGGCGCCCGCCTCGACCGCGGCCAGCAGCGCGCCCATCGCGTTGAGCGCCATGTGCCGGCCGGGCACCGCCAACCGCATCACCCGCGGTTGTGCCTCACCCCGCAGCCGCACGTGTGCGACGGCGCCCGTCCCCTGCTGGGCCCAGTCCACCAGCGTCGCGTCCAGATTCGGGTTGCTCCCGTAGCGCAGGACCCGGATGCCCAGATCCCCGGTGCGGTCGGCCAGCGCCGCGGCACCGGGGTCATCGGTGCAGACCACCAGGGCCCCACCGGGCGTGATGCGTTCGACGAACTCGTCGAACACCGCGCTGTAGGCCTCCGCGCTTCCGAAGAAATCCAGGTGGTCGGCCTCGATGTTGGTCACGACGACGACGTCGGGGTGGTATTCGAGCAGCGAACCGTCGCTCTCGTCGGCCTCGGCGACGAAGCACGTACCGCTTCCGCGGTGGGCGTTGGTGCCGGCCTCCCCCAGGTCGCCACCCACCGCGAACGACGGGTCGAATCCGCTGTGCTGCAACGCCACGATGAGCATGGAGGTGCTGGTGGTCTTGCCGTGCGTGCCGGTCACCATCAGCGTGGTGTACCCGGCCATCAACTTCGCCAGCACCGCCGGGCGCAGGATCACCGGGATACCCCGCCTGCGGGCCTCGACCAGCTCGGGGTTGGTCTTCGGGATGGCCGCGTGGGTGGTCACCACCGCCGTCGGACCGCCGGGCAGCATGTCCAACGAGGACGCGTCGTGCCCTATTCGGATCGCGGCGCCGCGGGCCCGCAGGGCGACCACCCCGCGCGACTCCTTGGCGTCGGATCCGGACACCATGCCGCCGCGGTCCAGCAGGATGCGCGCGATGCCCGACATGCCTGCCCCGCCGATGCCCACCATGTGGACCCGGTGCAGGTCCTCGGGCAGATCGGTGGGCTGGTCGGGAGTGGTCATCGGCGCTGCCGCCCGTCGCGTGCCGCCCGGGCGACCTCGAGGGCCACCTCGGCCACCCGGTACGCGGCATCACGGTGCCCGGCCAGTGCGGCAGCGGCCGTCATCGCCGTGAGCCTGGCCTGGTCGTTGAGCAGCGAGGCCACCGTGTCGGCGACGAAACCAGCGGTGAGATCCCGGTCGTCGACGATCAGGCCGCCGCCCGCCTCGACCACCGGCAGGGCATTGAGGCGCTGCTCGCCGTTGCCGATGGGCAGCGGTACGTACACGGCGGGCAACCCGACCGCGGAAACCTCGGCGACCGTCATCGCCCCGGACCTGCAGATCGCCAGATCCGCTGCGGCGTAGGCCAGATCCATCCGGTCCAGGTACGGCACCGCGACATACGGCGGATCCCCGGCTCCCGGGGCACGCAGCTCGAGGGTGTTCTTCGGGCCGTGCGCGTGAAGGACCGAAACACCCTGTTTTGCAAGGTCTTCCGCAGCCGCAGCCACCGCCCTGTTGAGCGACTGGGCACCCTGTGAACCGCCGAACACCAGCAGAACCCGCGCGTCGTCGGCGAAACCGAAGTGGGCGCGGGCCTCGGCGCGCAGCGCCTTGCGGTCCAGCGAGGTGATCGTCTCGCGCACCGGCATCCCGACGACCTCGACGTTGCGCAGGCCGGAGTCGGGCACCGCGGAGAGCACCCGTTGTGCCGACCTGGCACCCACCCTGTTGGCCAGACCTGCGCTGGCGTTGGCCTCGTGGACGATCACAGGCACGCGCCTGCTCGGCCGGGTGCTGCGGGCGGCGAGGTAGGCGGGCAGGGCGACATAGCCCCCGAAGCCGATGACGACGTCGGCGTGGACCTCGTCGAGCACCGCCCGGGTCTGCTTGACAGCGCGCCGCACCCGCCCGGGCAGCCGGACGAGATCAGCGGACGGTTTGCGGGGCAGCGGAACCGGGGTGATCAGCTCGAGGTGGTACCCGCGTTGCGGCACCAGCCGCGTCTCCAGTCCGCGCGCAGTGCCCAGCGCGGTGATGCGCACTCCTGGTTCGAGCGCGGTCAAGGCGTCGGCCACGGCCATCGCCGGTTCGACGTGACCCGCCGTGCCACCGCCGGCGAGAACCACCGAGATCACCGGAACTCCTCCGTCGGTTCGCGTCGTCCCCGACACCGTGTTCACCCGTAACGCTGACCTTCCAGTGTGCGGGCCCGTCGGCCCTGCTTGCGCTGGCCAGAACCATATCCGACCGACGACCTTGCGCCCTTAACCGGCTGGTCACCGCCGGTGCGCGCCGAGCGACGGACCGGCCGGTCGGCCGCCCGGGGTGCGCGGGTGCGCTTCTTCGGCTGCGGCTCGGGCTGCCGGGTGCTGCGACCCGGTCGCGACCGCAGCCGGTCGCGCAGGGCCTCGGTGCGGGTCGGGACGTACGGCGCGGGCAGGGGCAGGCGCAGTAGCCGGTTTACGCGGTCGTCGCGGCCTGCACGCAGTGCGGCGACCGCCTCCGGTTCGTGGCGTGCGGCGTTGGCCATGATCCCGATCATCAACAGCGTCGTGGCCGTCGAGGTGCCGCCCGCCGAGATCAGCGGCAGCTGCAACCCCGTGACCGGCAGCAAGCCGACCACGTAACCGACGTTGATGAACACCTGGCTGAGAATCCACAGCGTGGCGGTGGCGGTCAGCAACCGCAGGAAGGGGTCGGCCGAACGACGCGCGATCCGCATGCCGGTGTAGGCGAACAGCCCGAACAGGCACAGCAGGCCGGCGGCGCCGACGAACCCCAGCTCCTCGCCGATGATCGCGAAGATGAAGTCGTTGTGGGCGTTGGGCAGGTAGTTCCATTTCGCCGTGCCCTGCCCGAGGCCGTCACCGAAGATGCCGCCGTTGGCGAGGGCGAACCTGGCCTGGCGCGCCTGGTAGCCCGAACCCTGCGCGTCCGCGGCGGGGTTCAGCCAGGACTGCACCCGCGCCGAGCGGTAACCGGCCGACATCGCGAGCACGGCGCCCGAGACCGCCACCGCCGCCAGCGAGCTGAGGAACACCCGGAGCGGCAGGCCGGCGTACCACAGCAGGCCGAGCAGGATGACACCCATCGACAGCGTCTGCCCGAGGTCGGGCTGGGCGACCACGAGCGCCAGCGCGATCACCGCCGCGGGCACCAGCGGGACGAGCATCTCGCGCAGCGACGCCTGCTCCATCCGGCGTGCGGCCAGCAGATGGGCGCCCCAGATCGCCAGCGCGATCTTGGCGAGTTCCGATGGCTGCATGGAGAAACCGGCGACGACGAACCAGCCGCGGGATCCGTTGGCCACCTTGCCGATCCCGGGAATCAGCACAAGGATCAGCAGGACGATGCTGAACGCGAACCCGGTGAAGGCGAGCTTGCGCATCGCCTGTATCGGCATCCTCAGCGCGATGTAGAACGCGAGCAGGCCGATGGTCGTCCACAGCAGCTGCTTGGCGAACACCGCCCACGGGGAGCCGTCGGTGTCGTAGGAGTACACGCCGGAGGCCGACAGCACCATGGTCAGGCCCATCGTGGTCAACAGCGCCGCGACGGCGATGATGAGGTGGAACGACGTCATCGGCCGTCCGAGCCACGCCCCGAACCGGGTGCGGGGGCCGCGCGCCGCGGAGTCGGCGCCGACCAGCGACTGGGCCGGGTCGTCGGCTGCGGGGTTGGCGCGACGGTTGCGCAGCCTGGTGAGGACGTTGCTCACGGGCGCTACCCGATCGCGACGCGCACAGCCGCGGCGAACGAGTCGCCGCGGTGACCGTAGCCGCTGAACTGGTCGAACGAGGCGCCGGCCGGGGCCAGAAGCACGGCGTCCCCGGGTCGGGCCATGGCACGTGCGGCATCGACGACGGCCGCCATCACCGCGTCGGCCACCGGCCGTTCCCCGATGTGAACCATTCGAGTCACACGAGTAACAGCTGTCTCATCTGGCTCAGCTTTCTCAAGCACCCCAGAATCCTCCCCTGTCACAAGCTCGACTACGGGGACATCCGGTGCGTGTCGCGATAACGCCTCCCCGAGCACCTTGCTGTCCCGACCGATCAACACCGCGCCGACCAGGCGGTTTGCGACCGCAGCGATCATCTCGTCGGCCGACGCGCCCTTGAGCAGGCCGCCGGCCACCCAGACCACCCGCGGGTAGGCACCGATCGATGCCTGCGCGGCATGCGGGTTGGTGGCCTTGGAGTCGTCCACGTAGGTGACACCGTCGGCGACCGCGACGACCTCGGCGCGGTGTCTGCCCACCCGGAAAGCGGCCAGCGCGTCGGCGATCGCCTGAGCAGGCACATCGGTCGCGCGCGCCAGGCAGGCCGCGGCCAGCGCATCGAGGACACCGACCGGACCGGCCACCGGGATGCTGTCCGTCGGGGCGAGCACCAGGCCGTGGCCGAACGCGTTGTCGACGAGCGCGCCGTCACGGACCCCCACCTCGCCGGGGGCGGGGTCACCCAACCGGAATCCGACCTTGACCGGGGCGGCGGACTCCTCGAGGAGCTGGGCCGCGACGGGGTCGTCGAGTCCGGCGGCGGCCACCCGCCCGGTCAGCACCCGCGCCTTGGCCTGCGCATACGCCGCCATCGAGCCGTGCCAGTCCAGGTGGTCCTCGGCGACGTTGAGCACCACCCCCGCCGCGGGGCGCAGGGACGGGGCCCAGTACAGCTGGAAGCTGGACAGCTCGACGGCGAACAGGTCGGCCGGCTCGGCCAGCACGTCGAGCACCGGGTCGCCGATGTTGCCGCAGAGCGCCGCACGAAGTCCGGCCGCCTCGAGCATCGCGTGCAGCATCGAAGTCGTCGTGGTCTTGCCGTTGGTTCCGGTGACGACCAGCCATTTCCGCGGCGGACCGAACCGCCCCGACTGGTCGAGCCGCCAGGCCAACTCGACATCACCCCAGATCGGGACACCACCCGCCGCGGCGGCCGCGAGGACCGGCGCGGTGGGCGGGAACCCCGGGCTGGTGACGACAAGCGCGAAGTCGGACATCCGCTCGACGGCGTCGGCGGGGTCGATGACCGCGACCCCCTGCTGGGCGAACGACGTCAGAGCCGACGGGCTGTCATCGGTCAGCGTCGCACGGGCCCCCAGCGGCGTCAGCGCGGCGAGGATCGCGCGCCCGGTGATCCCCGCACCCGTCACCAGGACATCGGCACCGGCCAGTTCCAACACCTCAGGCACCGACGGTGGTCAGCCACTCGCTGTAGAAGAGCGCCACACCGAGCCCGCACGCGATCGCCGTCAGCAGCCAGAAGCGGATGATGACCGTGGTCTCTGCCCAGCCCACGAGCTCGAAGTGGTGGTGGAAGGGCGCCATCCGGAACACCCGGCGACCCGTGGTGCGGAAGGCCATGATCTGCACCACCACCGAGGTGACCTCGGCGACGAACAGTGCGCCGAGCACCACGGCCAGCATCTCGGTGCGACTGGTCACCGACAGGCCGGCGATGATTCCGCCGAGGGCCAGCGAGCCGGTGTCGCCCATGAAGATCTTGGCGGGCGCGGCGTTCCACCACAGGAACCCGATGCACGCCCCTGCCGTGGCCGCCGCGATGATCGCCAGGTCCAGCGGGTCGCGCACGTTGTAGCAGCCCACCCCGGGGCTGGTCGCGCACGCATTGCGGAACTGCCAGAACGTGATGAGCACGTAGGCCGCACAGACCATCGCCATCGCGCCCGCCGCCAGCCCGTCGAGCCCGTCGGTGAAGTTCACCGCGTTCGACCATGCGCTGACGATGACGACGCAGAACAGCACGAAGACGGCCGGAGCCAACGTCACCGTCGCGATCTCGCGGACGTACGACAGCTCGGCGCTGCCCGGCGTCAACCCGTCGGCGTTGCGGAACTGCAGGGCCAGCACCCCGAACAGCACGGCCGCCACGAGTATCCCGACGGTCTTGGCGGTCTTGTTCAGGCCCAGGTTGCGCGCACGGCGGATCTTGATCAGGTCGTCGGCGAACCCGACGACACCGAGCGAGGTGGCCAGCCCCAGCACCAGCAGGCCCGACGCGGACGGCCCCTTGCCGTCGATCACGACACCGACCAGATGGGTGCCGAAGTAGCTGGCCCAGATGGCTGCGACGATCGCCACACCACCCATCGACGGGGTGCCGCGCTTCTTGTGGTGGCTCGGCGGGCCGTCCTCGCGGATCTCGTGACCGAACCCCTGCCGGGTGAACAGCTTGATCAGGAACGGGGTCAGCAGGATCGACACCGTCAGCGCGATCGCGACGGCGATGAGTATCTGCCTCATCCGCCGCCCTCTCCGGAGACGTCGGCGGCCGGATCCTCGACCAGGGCGTCGGCCAGCGCGCCGAGACCCGCCGAGTTCGAGGCTTTCACCAGCACCACGTCACCGGCCCGGAGCTCGGCGCGGAGCAGTTCCAATGCGGAGTCGGCGTCGGCGACCGCGGTGGCCTCGGGCCCCCACGACCCCTCCATGACCGCCCCGTGGAGCATGGCGCTCATAGGCCTCCCGGTTCCGACGACGATGAGTCGAGAGACATCTAATCGCACCGCCAGCCTGCCGATGCGGTCATGCTCGGATATCGCGTCGTCCCCGAGCTCGGCCATCTCCCCCAGCACCGCCCAGCTCCGGGCCTCCGGGGGGCCCTGACGTCCCATCCAGGCCAGCGCCTTCAGCCCCGCGCGCATCGAGTCCGGATTCGCGTTGTAGGCGTCGTTGACGATCGTCACCCCGTCGGCGCGGGTGCTGACCTGCATCCGCTGCCGCGACGCCGGACCGGCGGCACCCAGCGCGGCGGCCACCTGGTCCAGGCCCGCACCGCACTCCAGGGCGACCGCCGCGGCGCACAGGGCGTTGGACACCTGATGGTCGCCGTGCACCGCGAGCGAGACCGCGACGTGGGCGGCGCCGGCATGCAGCGTGAAGGCCGGTCGCGCCAGCGGGTCGAGGACGATGTCGTCGGCGCGCACGTCGGCCACCGAGGCATCGGAAGTCCGGCCCACCCGCACCACACGGGCCGCGGTCTTGTCCGCCATCCCCGCCACCACCGGGTCGTCGATGTTGAGGATCACCACCCCGGACGCCGGAACTGCTTGCGGTAACTCAGATTTGGTCGCGGCGATGGCCTCGCGGGAGCCGAACTCGCCGAGGTGGGCGGTGCCCACGTTGAGGACGACGGCGATCGACGGCGGGGCGATCGCGGCCAGGGCGGCGATGTTGCCCGGATGCCTCGCCGACATCTCCAGCACGAGGTAGTCGGTGGACGGGGTCGCCCGCAACACCGTCCACGGATGACCGAGTTCGTTGTTGAACGACCCCGGCGGGGCGACCACCTCGCCCAGCGGCGCCAGCACCGCGGCGATCAGGTCCTTGGTCGAGGTCTTACCCGACGAGCCGGTGATGCCGACGATGGTGAGCCCACCCGCGACCAGTTCGGCGGCCACGGCGGCAGCCAGTTTGGCCAGCGCCGCGAGCACCGCGGCACCCGAGCCGTCGGTGTCGTGTTCGAGGACACCCGCGGTGCCCCCGGAGCCTGGTTGAAGGGCCGGATCTGCTGGGTCGATGATGATCGCGGGCACGCCGACCGGGCGGGCCGCCAGCACCGCCGCCGCGCCCGCCGCGACGGCGGCAGATCC
>NZ_JACKSH010000010.1 GCF_025821625.1 Mycolicibacterium pyrenivorans | reverse complement strand
ACCACGGCGGTCGGCGCGCCCGTCGTCGCCCTGAGGTTGTCGACGGCACGCCTGAGCCGCCGCGGCCAGCCGTGTACCGGGGCGCGGACGCGCGCCGGCTCCCGGTGCAGCGCGGCGAGTAGCGTGCCCGCCTCGGGCCACGGGGCGTGATCAGGCTCGGCGACAACGGTTTCCACCACCGGCCAGGTGGTCTGCCACCGCAGCCCGATACGCTTCGGCACCACCGAGGTCGGCGACAGCAGCGCCTCGGATTCGGCCGCGATCCGCAGCCGCGCACCCAGCGCCCGCGGATCCGTTCCGAGTCGGTGCAGCTTGTGGACGACGTCGCCGTCGACGACGATCTCCGCACCGGATCGGGTCTGCACCAGACCGACGTTATTGGACGTCAGCGCCGCGGTGGCGGCGTCTGCACGGCGGCGTTGATGCGGTTCCAGGCGTTGATGGTGACGGCCATCGCGATCACCTGCCCGAGTTCGCGGTCCGAGAAGGCCGCGGCGGCCTGCTCGTAGACGTCGTCGGGGACGCCGCCGTGGCCGAGCTCGGTGATGGCGTCGGTCAGCGCGAGCGCCGCGCGCTCCCGCCCGGTGAAGAGGTCGCCGGCTTCCGCCCACGCCGCCAGGACGTCGAGCTTCTGCTCGCTGACGCCCTCCTTGCGGGCGTCGCGGGTGTGCATGTCGAGGCAGAACGCGCAGTGGTTGATCTGCGAGGCGCGGATCTTGATCAGCTCGCCCAGTTCCGGCTCGACGTCCTTGGCCGCCGCGGCGGACAACGTCATCATCGCCTCATAGAGCTCCGGGGACGCCTTGTAGATCCTGAGGCGGGGCGTAGTGGTGAGTGTCTGTGTCATGTCTTCGACGCTAGTACCGAATGACCCAAGATCATGGTTCAATCCGAGCATGGTTTCGTGGGCCAATTCGGGGGGTCTCGACCTCCATCTGGACCTGCACGGGACCCTCACCCCGGGAGCCCGCGGAGCGAAGGACGCGCTGATCGCCGCCTTGCGTGAGGCGGCCCGGTCAGGACGACTCACCCCGGGCACGATGCTGCCGCCGTCCCGCGCCCTGGCAACCGATCTGGGGCTGGCCCGCAACACCGTCGCCGACGCCTACGCCGAACTGGTCGCCGAAGGCTGGCTGGCGTCTCGGCAGGGCGCGGGCACCTGGGTCGTCAACACCGCCCGGCGCTCCGCGGCTCCCCGGCCGCGCGGAGCACGCGTGGCACCGGTCCACAACCTCATGCCGGGCTCCCCCGACGTCGCCGAGTTCCCTCGCAGCCAATGGGTTTCGTGCACCCGCCGGGCGCTGGCGAACGCTCCCACCGAGGCACTGCGAATGGGAGACCCTCGCGGACGACCCGAGTTGCGTTCCGCGCTCGCCGACTACCTGGCACGTGCGCGCGGCGTGCGGACGTCACCGGACTCGATCGTCATCTGCGCCGGCGTCCGGCAGGCGGTGCAGCTGCTCGTGCGGGCCCTGGGCGGTCCGATCGCGGTTGAGGCCTACGGACTGTTCCTGTTTCGTGATGCCATCGCCGCGTTGGGAGTCCCGACCGTGCCGATCGGCGTCGACGACAACGGTGCGGTGGTGAGCGATCTCGACCGGCTCGACGTGCCGGCGGTGCTGCTGACGCCGGCACACCACAACCCCCTCGGGATGCCGCTGCATCCCGAACGCCGCACTGCCGTCGTCGAATGGGCGCAACGCACAGGCGGTTTGGTGCTCGATGACGACTACGACGGTGAGTTCCGGTACGACCGCCAACCCGTCGGCGCACTGCAGGCGCTGCGCCCGGAGAAGGTCGCGTACCTGGGGTCGACCAGCAAGACCCTGTCGCAGGTCCTGCGGCTGGGTTGGATGGTGCTGCCCGAACCGTTGGTCGACGCGGTGGTCGACGCGGCAGGCGGGCAACAGTTCTACGTCGACGCCATCGGCCAGCTCACCCTCGCCGACTTCATCGCCGGCGGGTACTACGACCGTCACATCCGCCGGATGCGGGCACGCTACCGGCGCCGAAGGGACGCATTGGTTTCCGCGCTCGAACCGTTCGATGTCGGGATCGGCGGGCTGGCCGCCGGGGTCAACGTGCTGCTGACCCTGCCCGACGGAGCAGAACCGGAGGTGATGCGCCGCGCCGCCCAAGCGGGCATCGCGCTGCAGGGACTCTCGATCATGCGCCATCCGCTGGCCACACCCGAGCTTCCCGATCCCGACGGCCTGATCGTCGGGTTCGCCGCACCGGCCGAGCACGCATTCGTGCCTGCGGTTTCCGCGTTGTGCGAGGTGCTCGGCGCGAGCGGTCTCTGAGCACGAAAAAAGGGGCGCCCCCGGGGGTGGGGCGCCCCTTTTGGTTCGGGTGGTTACTTGACGTCGACGAAGATGACGCGGCCGACGGTCTCGAGGATCCGGTCGTCGCCCTGGGCGTCCCAGGTGTACTCGCGGAGCTCGGCGCCCTGACGGACGGACACGACACTGGCGTCGGACAGTGCCGCGCCACTCTGGCGGTTGACGATGACCCGGTTGCCCTGTTCCTCCAGCGCGCTGATGGTGTCGGCGGCGCTACCGGTGCCCGACGGCGCGGCGAGGGCCGGTACGGCCAGTCCTACGAAGGCGGCGGCGAATCCGGCGGCTGCGGCGGTGGCGATGGTGAAGTTCTTCATTGTGTTGCTCTTCCCTGTGTTTCGGGTCGGAGCCGTGGAGCGAGTCGCGCGGTTCTGACTTCTTGTCGATCTTGTTGGCGATCTGATCGTGATAACTCGCCGGGTGGGGCGATCATTTCCCGTGGCAGAAATTGAACGCCCGCTGGCAGAAATACATCGGTGAGATTTGTCGATGCGGCCGGCCATCGTCGAACGCGGATTCGATGACCCGCTTCTGATCACCCGCGTTGAATCGCCTTTATGCGCGCGAAGTGGCGGCACACGTCTCTGGGAACCCCGGTTTTCGGCCCTAGAGGCAAGCCGGTTCCCATCGCGTGCCACCGGTGCGATACTGGTTGAGGCACCAACGGCGGGACCAACGTGAGCGTGGGCGAACAGCGTAAGGCGGGCCGGGCTGACCTTTTGCTGCCGGTGGCGCTGCTGACCTTGGCGGCCGTCGGCTGGTGGTGGTCGGTGGTCAGCGCCGGCGACATGGACACCGGCGGCATGTCCATGCAGCCGATGCCGACGATGTCGTTCGCGGCTTTCCTGGTGGCATGGGTGGCGATGATGGCGGCGATGATGTTTCCCGCCGTCGTACCCGTTGTCCGGCTCTATGCCCGCGCGGCCGCCAACGACCAGGTGGCACCCGTAGCGGTCTTCGTCATGGGGTACATCGCGCTGTGGACCGTCGTGGGTATTCCCGCGTACTTCGCGTGGCGACGCTTGGAAGCACCCCTGATGCAGGGCAGTCCCTGGGTGGGGCGAGTTGCCGGCACGGTGGCGATCGTCGCCGGCCTATACCAGCTCACGCCGCTGAAGTCGGTGTGTCTGCGGCACTGTCGATCGCCCATGTCGTTCTTCCTGCGCCACGGCAAACGTCTCGACCGTCCAGCACGGGCATTCGCGGCCGGCGCCCACCACGGCCTGTTCTGCGTCGGCTGCTGTTGGATGTTGATGGCTGTGCTAATTGCCTTCGGCACAATGCAATTGGTGTGGATGCTGGTTCTCGCGGTGCTCATCGTGCTGGAGAAGATCGCACCGTTCGGGGAGCAGCTCGCCCGAGTGACCGGGGCGGCCCTTCTTGTGCTGGGGATGGTGCTGCTGGTGCATCCCACGTTCGTAACCCGTCTCATCTAACTGGAGGGTGAAAATGACAACGACCGAACAACGCACGCGGTGGCAGCTGAAGGGGCGCGGATATGAGTTCTGCAACTGCGCGCCCGGTTGCGGGTGTAATTTCCACGGCTTTCCGACCTCGCCGGACGGCAGCTGCCGGGCGATGGTCGGCAACCACATCCTGGAGGGATCATGCGGCGACGTCGACCTCTCTGGAGTCAAGGCGATCGCAGTGATCGACTGGCCGAAAGCGATTCACGACGGAAATGGCAAGGCGGTGTTCATCGTCGAGCCGGATACCACCGACGAACAGATCGCGAGCCTGTCCCAGATCTATACCGGGCAGCTCGGTGGCGACCCGTGGGGAATTCTCGGCACGACGTTCGAGGTCGTCGGGCTCGCCAAGGCTCCGATCAGCTTCGAGGGCACCGGACTGCAGACCACGATGACGGCCGAGGGCTACGGACGCGCCACCGGTGACGGCTTCAAGAACCCGGTGACCGGCGAGTCCCACCAGGCTCAGATCGTGCTGCCCGACGGCTTCATCTGGACCAAGGGTGAGTGTGGGATCGGGAGTTTCCAGGTCGAGGCCGAGGGCATTCGGCTCGGTTTCACGGACACGAACTGGATCCTGTACGACTTCGATTGGTCCAACAACTGACCGCGCACCGCGCCGGCGGCTCCTAGAGGTCAGCCGCAGCAGGCGCACGTGGGGTCGATCGATCTCGGTGAGGAGGTCTTCGACGCACGCATTGCTCAACCCCGCCGCCACTGTGCGTCAGATCCAGACCTTGACCGCACAGCTCCTCACAGTGGGGCAACGGATCCGCCCTCGCGCGCACCTTGACGTGAGGCACCACGCTGTCAAAGGCCGCAAAACGAGGTCGGCAGGCGGTAGCGTCATTGGTTGCTGGCAGGGCTGTCGACGGTTGTTGTCACCCCGGGCGCTCGGCATCTCCCAGCGGCAACTCCCCGGCGGCGAGTGACGGGAGACGACCATGAGGCGCTGCATCGTCGGAGCACTGGCTGGCCTGATGGCGGCCGCGGGACTGATCACCTGTGCGCCGCCTGCCGCCGCCGGTTGCCTGTACGGAGGGCCTGTCATCAGCAAGTGCGACGGACCGGTGCAGCCTGACGGCACCTGGCAACGCTGTGTGGGGGTCGCCCGCCTGATTCCCAGCGGCTTCAGTTCCCACCTGGTGCCCGAGAAACGCTGCGATCTGATGGGACCTGGCCGGCACTACTGGGATCTCGCCTTCGCCGACCCACCGACGCACATCGCCGACTGAGCGAGCCGCCACCCTTCTGACCCGGGGTGACACCCGCCACCCCGTAAGCTGCCCGGGTGGCCGAGCCCCCGATGTCACCGCAGCTGAGCCTGACGACCCAGATCTGGCGGTTCATCGTGACCGGCGGGTTGTCGGCGATCGTCGACTTCGGTCTCTACGTGGCGCTGCTGGCCGCGGGCCTGCACGTCAACCTCGCCAAGACCCTGAGCTTCATCGCGGGCACCACCACCGCCTATCTGATCAACCGGCGGTGGACCTTCCAGGCGCCACCGAGCACCGCGCGGTTCGTGGCGGTGGTCGTGCTCTACGCGGTGACCTATGCCGTCCAAGTCGGGATCAACTACTTCTTCTACATGGAATTCGAAGATCAACCGTGGCGCGTGCCGGTGGCGTTCGTCATCGCCCAGGGCACCGCCACGGTCATCAACTTCATCGTCCAGCGCGTGGTTATCTTCCGGCTGCGGTGAGCGAAGCGACCCAGGCGGTACCCTCTGTGACGATGTTGAGCACCGAGTTCCCGACCACCGCCAAGCGGCTGACCGGCTGGGGCCGCACCGCCCCGTCCGTCGCCGAGGTGCTGTCGACCCCGGATCCCGAGGTGATCGTCAAGGCGGTCACCCAGACCGCCGACGGGTCTGGGCGCGGCGTGCTCGCGCGCGGGCTGGGGCGGTCCTACGGTGACAACGCCCAGAACGGCGGCGGGCTCGTCATCGACATGAGTGTGGTGAATCGCATCCACTCGATGGACTCCGACAGCCACCTCGTCGATGTCGACGCCGGGGTCAACCTCGACCAGTTGATGCGCGCGGCGCTCCCGCTGGGGCTGTGGGTGCCCGTGCTCCCCGGCACCCGCCAGGTCACGATCGGGGGCGCCATCGCCTGCGACATCCACGGCAAGAATCACCACAGCGCGGGCAGCTTCGGAAACCACGTGCGGTCGATGGACCTCCTGTTGGCCAACGGCGAGGTGCGCACCGTCACACCCGACGGCCCCGAGGCCGAGCTGTTCTGGGCGACCGTCGGCGGCAACGGCCTCACCGGCATCATCCTGCGCGCCACCATCGAGATGACGCCGACCGAGACCGCGTACTTCATCGCCGATGGTGACGTCACCAACACACTCGACGAGACCATCGCCTTCCACAGCGACGGCACCGAGGACAACTACACCTACTCCAGCGCCTGGTTCGACGCGATCAGCGCGCCGCCGAAGCTCGGTCGTGCCGCGATCTCCCGCGGCTCACTGGCCACCGTCGACCAGCTGCCGAAGAAGCTGCAACGTAACCCGCTGAAATTCGATGCGCCGCAACTGCTCACATTGCCCGATGTGTTCCCCAACGGGCTGGCCAACAAGTACACCTTCATGCCCATCGGCGAACTCTGGTACCGCAAGTCCGGTACCTACCGCGGCAAGGCACAGAATCTGACGCAGTTCTATCACCCCCTCGACATGTTCGGGGAGTGGAACCGCGCCTTCGGACCCGCAGGATTCGGGCAGTACCAGTTCGTGGTCCCGACGACGGCGGTCGAGGAGTTCAAGGCGATCCTCGTCGACATCCAGCGGTCCGGCCACTACTCGTTCCTCAACGTGTTCAAGCTGTTCGGGCCGGGAAACCAAGCGCCGCTGAGCTTCCCGATCCCTGGCTGGAACGTCTGCGTCGACTTCCCGATCAAGCCCGGCCTCAACGAGTTCCTCAACGGACTCGACAAGCGGGTGCTTGAGTTCGGCGGACGCCTCTACACCGCCAAGGACTCGCGGACCACCGCCGAGACCTTTCACGCCATGTATCCCCGCATCGACGAGTGGATCGCCCTGCGCCGCAAGGTCGATCCGAACGGGGTGTTCGCCTCCGACATGGCCCGACGACTGGAGCTGCTCTAGATGGTGTTCTCCCATGGTTTTTGATGCGACGGGTAACCCCCAGAGGATCCTGCTCCTCGGCGGCACCTCCGAGATCGGGCTGGCGATCTGCGAGCGGTACCTGCGCAACGCCCACGCCGGCGTCGTGCTGGCCTGCATGCCCGGTGATCCGTTGCGCGACAGTGCCAAAGCGCAGCTGGAGAAGGCGGGCGCCAAGTCGGTGGAGGTCATCGACTTCGACGCCGTCGACACCGCAAGCCACCCCGCGGTCATCGAGAAGGCTTGGAGCGGCGGCGACATCGATGTCGCGATCGTGGCTTTCGGGCTTCTCGGTGACGCCGAGGAACTCTGGCAGAACCAGCGCAAAGCCGTTCAGATCGCCGAGATCAACTACACCGCGGCCGTTTCGGTGGGCGTGCTGCTCGGCGAGAGGATGCGCGCCCAGGGCAGCGGTCGGATCATCGCGATGAGCTCGGCGGCCGGCGAACGGGTCAGGCGATCGAACTTCGTCTACGGCTCCACGAAGGCAGGTCTGGACGGCTTCTACCTCGGTCTCGGGGAGGCGCTTCGGGAGTTCGGGGTCGGTGTCCTGGTGATCAGGCCCGGCCAGGTGCGTACCCGGATGAGCGCCCACGTCAAGGAAGCTCCGCTGACGGTCGACAAGGAGTACGTCGCCGACCTCGCGGTCACCGCCTCCGCCAAGGGCAAGGACCTGGTGTGGGCGCCGGGCGCGTTCCGCTACGTGATGATGGTGCTGCGCCACATCCCGCGCCCGATCTTCCGCAAGCTCCCCATCTGATTCCGGTGGGCAGGAGCGACCCGGAGGAAAAGACTGTGGGTACACGAGCGCTGGCCACCGGGAGCCAGATGGTGGCGGCGGCGCTGGTCGCGACCGTGCTCGGTGTGGTGGCGCTGGCGGCCATCGCGCGGGTGGAGTGGCCCGCCTACAACTCGTCGAATCAACTGCACGCACTGACCACGGTCGGGCAGGTCGCCTGCCTCGTCGGCCTGCTGGCCGGCGGATGGATCCACCGGCGCGGCCGCCA
This sequence comes from Mycolicibacterium pyrenivorans, assembly GCF_025821625.1. Lineage (GTDB taxonomy): Bacteria > Actinomycetota > Actinomycetes > Mycobacteriales > Mycobacteriaceae > Mycobacterium > Mycobacterium pyrenivorans. The sequence goes on along the minus strand of NZ_JACKSH010000010.1, from coordinate 46,052 downwards.
TCACGTCGCGTGGCTGGCCGCCACGGTGTTCCTGTCGGCGTTCTCGCTCGTCACCCTCGCGATGCCGCTCGGTGCGACCAAGCTGTACCTGTTCGGGATCTCGGTCGACCAGCAGTTCCGCACCGAGTACATGACCCGGTTCGCCGACTCTCCTGCCCTCAACGACATGACCTACATCGGGCTGCCGCCGTTCTATCCCCCGGGCTGGTTCTGGATCGGTGGCCGGCTCGCCGACCTGACCGGCACCCCGGCGTGGGAGATGTTCAAGCCGTGGTCGATCATCTCGATCACGATCGCGATCGTGCTGGCATTCGTACTGTGGGCCAGCATGATCCGCTTCGAATACGCGATGGTGGTCTCCACCGCCACCGCGGCGGCTGCGCTGGCGTACTCGCCCGCCGAGCCGTATGCGGCCATCATCGCCGTGCTGCTGCCACCGGTGTTCGTGCTCGCGTGGTCGGGTCTGCGGGGCAAGACCAGAAACGGCGGGTGGGCCGCGGTCATCGGGGTCGGGATCTTCCTCGGCATCGCCGCGCTGTTCTACACGCTGCTGCTCGCCTATGCCGCGTTCACGCTGACCGTGATGGCGGTGCTGATCGCCGCCACCCGAAGGCACTGGGATCCGCTGCTGCGGCTGCTGGTCATCGCGGCCATCTCCGGTCTGCTCGCCCTCATCGGCTGGGGCCCCTACCTGCTGGCCGCGGTCCGCGACACGCCCGCCGAAAGCGGCACCGCCCAGCACTATCTGCCGAAGGACGGCGCGGAGCTGGCATTCCCCATGCTGCAGTTCACGCTGCTCGGGGCCCTCTGCATGCTCGGCACGCTGTGGCTGGTGAGCTATGCGCGCACCTCGACAAGGGCGGGCGCGCTGGCCGTCGCGGTGCTGACGGTCTACGCGTGGTCACTGCTGTCGATGCTCACCACGCTGGTGGGCACCACGCTGCTGTCGTTCCGGCTGCAGCCCATGCTGACCATCCTGCTGACCGCGGCGGGCGCCTTCGGATTCATCGAGGTGACCCGCGCGGCCACCGCCCGGGTTCAGCAGGCCAATGCGCACCGGGTGGTCGCGGTGGCCACCGCCGTCGGCGCGCTCGGCGCCGTGACGTTCAGCCAGGACATCCCCGACGTGCTGCGCTCCGACATCATCGTCGCCTACACCGACACCGACGGCTACGGCGAGCGCGCCGACCGTCGTCCACCCGGGGCCGCGCAGTACTACCGGGAGGTGGACGCCCGCATCCAGGACGTGACGGGCCGGCCCCGCAACGAGACCGTCGTCATGACCGCCGACTACAGCTTCCTGTCCTACTACCCGTACTACGGGTTCCAGGGGCTGACCTCCCACTACGCCAACCCGCTGGCCCAGTTCGACCAGCGTGCCGGAGCCATCGAGGGCTGGGCCATGCTGACCGACGCCGACCAGTTCATCGCCGCCCTCGACGAGATGCCGTGGGAACCGCCGACGGTGTTCCTGATGCGCCGCGGCGCCAACGACACCTACACCCTGCGGCTGGCCTCCGACGTCTACCCGAACCAGCCGAACGTGCGCCGCTACCACGTCGCGCTCGACGATGCGCTGTTCGACGATCCGCGGTTCGACGTGTCAACCATCGGCCCGTTCGTGCTGGCCATCCGCAAGCCAATTACCATCTAGCCCCGTGGTCGGACAGGCGGCACCGTCGGCCGAGCCGACAGATCGAGCCAGGGGCAGCAACCACCGCACCGCGCGACTCATCGCGATCGTCGCGGGGCTGCTGGGGACGGCTCTGGCCGTGGCGACCCCGCTGCTGCCCGTCAACCAGACCACCGCCGAGCTGAACTGGCCGCAGAACGCCGGAGCCGGCGGGCCGGCGACATCGAACGGCGTCCTGGGCAGCGTCGACGCCCCGCTGATCGGATACGTCGCCACCGACCTCGAGATCACCGTGCCGTGCAGCGCCGCCGCCGGCCTGGACCGGCCCGGCCGCTCGGTGCTGCTGTCCACCGTGCCCAAGCAGGCACCCAACGCCATCGACCGCGGCCTGCTCATCGAGCGGGTGAACAACGACCTGCTCGTCATCGTCCGCAACACGCCGGTGGTCAGCGCGCCGTTGAGTCAGGTGCTCAGCCCCGCATGCCGGGAGCTGACATTCACCGCGCACGCCGACCGGGTGACCGGCGAGTTCGTCGGCCTCACCAACGGACCCGACAGCGATCAGCCCGGTGAACCGCTGCGCGGTGAGCGCAGCGGCTACGACTTCCGGCCCCAGATCGTCGGGGTGTTCACCGACCTGTCCGGCCCCGCGCCTCCCGGCCTGCAGTTCTCGGCGACGGTCGACACGCGCTACAGCACCTCCCCGACGCTGCTGAAACTGCTCGCGATGATCGTCGGCGTCGCCATGACGATCGTCGCCCTCGGCGCACTGCACGTCCTCGACAACGCCGACGGCATGCGGCACCGGCGCTTCCTGCCGCCGCGGTGGTGGTCGATGAAACCGCTCGACGGCGTGGTGACGGCGGTGCTGGTGTGGTGGCACTTCGTCGGCGCCAACACCGCCGACGACGGCTACATCCTGACGATGGCCCGGGTGTCCGAGAACGCCGGGTACATGGCGAACTACTACCGCTGGTTCGGCACCCCCGAAGCGCCGTTCGGCTGGTACTACGACCTGCTCGCGGTGTGGGCCAACGTCAGCACCACCAGCGTGTGGATGCGGCTGCCCACGCTGCTGATGGGCCTGGCGTGCTGGTGGGTGATCAGCCGTGAGGTCATCCCCCGACTGGGCTCCGCCGTCAAACACAGCCAGGCCGCGGTGTGGACGGCCGCCGGGCTGTTCCTCGCGTTCTGGCTGCCGCTGAACAACGGGCTGCGCCCCGAACCGATCATCGCGCTGGGCATCCTGCTGACGTGGTGCTCGGTCGAGCGCGGCGTCGCGACCAGCAGGCTGCTGCCGGTTGCGGTCGCGATCATCATCGGCGCGCTGACGCTGTTCTCCGGACCCACCGGCATCGCCGCCGTCGGCGCCCTACTGGTCGCCATCGGCCCGTTGAAAACCATTGTGGCCGCGCATACTTCGCGTTTCGGATACTGGGCGTTGCTGGCCCCCATCGCCGCCGCGGGCACCGTCGCCATCTTCCTGATCTTCCGCGACCAGACCCTGGCCTCCGAACTCCAGGCCAGTAGCTTCAAGTCGGCGGTGGGCCCGAGCCTTGCCTGGTTCGACGAACACATCCGGTACTCACGGCTGTTCACCACCAGCCCCGACGGCTCCGTGGCGCGCCGGTTCGCCGTGCTGACGCTGCTGCTGGCGCTCGCGGTCGCGGTCGCGATGTCGTTGCGCAAGGGCAGGATCCCGGGGACGGCCCTCGGCCCGAGCAGGCGCATCGTCGGCATCACCATCATCTCGTTCCTGGCGATGATGTTCACCCCCACCAAGTGGACCCACCACTTCGGCGTCTTCGCCGGTCTGGCCGGGTCTCTCGGCGCCCTGGCCGCGGTGGCCGTGTCGGCGGTCGCGATGCGATCGCGCCGCAACCGCACGCTGTTCGCCGCGGCGGTGCTGTTCATCACCGCGCTGTCGTTCGCGACGGTGAACGGCTGGTGGTACGTCTCGAACTTCGGGGTGCCGTGGTCGAATGACTTCCCGGAGTGGAAGTTCGGCTTCACCACCATCCTGCTCGGCCTGTCGGTCGTGGCGCTGCTCATCGCCGCGTGGTTCCACTTCTCGGGCCGGGCCGGTTCACCGCCCAACGGTGGCCCGCGACGATGGGGGGCCATCGCCCAGGCGCCGTTGGCGATCGCCACGTGGGCGCTGGTGACCTTCGAGGTGGTGTCGCTGACCGTGGCGATGACGGGCCAGTACCCGGCGTGGACGGTCGGCCGGTCCAATCTCGAGGCCCTCACCGGCAAGACCTGCGGCATGGCCGAGGACGTCATGGTCGAACAGGATCCCAACGACGGCCTGCTCACCCCCATCGACGTGCCGGTCGGCGAGGCCTTGGGCTCGGCCACCGCAGGCAACACAGAAGGTTTCGGCCCCAACGGGATTCCGTCCGACGTGTCGGCCGACCCGGTGATGGAGGAGTCCGGCGCGGGCAACTTCGCCGACACCGACAGCGGCGTCGACACCGAGACCGAGGCGGGCACCGAGGGCGGCACCACCGCCGCCGCAGGGGTGAACGGCTCCCGGGCCCGTCTCCCCTACGGCCTCGACCCCGCCCGCACCCCGGTGCTGGGTAGCTGGCGCAGCGGGACGCAGCAGCCTGCGGTCCTGCGGTCGGCCTGGTATGAACTGCCCGCCGGGTGGAGCGAGAACGACCGCGACGACTCCCTGCTCGTGGTGTCCGCGGCAGGGCGGTTCGACTCCGGCGAGGTGATCGCCCAGTGGGCCGGTCCCGACGGGGAGCCGGCGGGCGACATCACGTTCGGCGACGTGGGTGCCGCCCCGGCGTGGCGCAACCTGCGCGCGCCGCTGTCGGCGATCCCCGCCGATGCCACCCGCATCCGGCTGGTCGCCACCGACGACGACCTCAGCCCCGAGCACTGGATCGCCCTCACGCCGCCGCGGATTCCCGAGCTGCGCACCCTCCAGGACGTCGTCGGCTCGACCGACCCGGTGTTCCTCGACTGGCTGGTGGGACTGGCATTCCCCTGCCAACGCCCCTTCGACCACCGCAACGGCGTCATCGAGGTGCCCAAGTGGCGCATCCTGCCCGACCGGTTCGGCGCCGAGGCCAACTCCCCGGTGATGGACTACCTCGGCGGCGGCCCGCTGGGCATCACCGAACTCCTGCTGCGCTCCACCAGTGTCCCCACCTATCTGAAACACGACTGGTTCCGCGACTGGGGCGCGCTGCAGCAGTTCACCCCCTTCTACCCCGACGCCGAAGCCGCCAGGCTTGATCTCGGTTCGGTGACGCGCAGCGGTCTGTGGAGCCCGGCGCCGCTGCGTCTGAGTTGACGTCGCCTACCCTTGACCCTCGTGCCTGACCGGACTGCCCGCCTCGTCGCGATCGTCGCGGGTCTACTCGGCATCCTCCTGTGCGCGCTGACACCACTGTTGCCGGTCAAGCAGACCACCGCCACGATCCTGTGGCCGCAGGCGCCCAACGCCGAAGGATTCGTCAGCGACATCACCGCACCGCTGGTGTCGGGCGCCCCCAAGTCACTCGACGTCTCCATTCCCTGCCGGGCCGTGGCCACGCTGCCCGACGACGGCGGGCTGGTGTTCTCCACGATCCCGCCCGGCGGCATCGAGGCCGGCCGCAACGGCCTGTCCGTCCGCGCCTACGCCGACAGCGTCGTGGTCGCCTTCCGCGACTCGGTGGCCGCGGTGGCGCCGCGCGACGCGGTCGAGTCGGGCGCCTGCAGCACGATCCGGCTGTGGGCCGGCGTCGGCGCGGTCGGCGCCGACTTCGTCGGGATCCCGGGGGCCACCGGCACTCTCGCGCCGGAGAAGCGGCCACAGGTCGCGGGCATCTTCACCGACCTCGAGGTGCCCGCCGATAACGGGCTGTCGGCCAGGGTCGACATCGACACCCGGTTCATCACGAGCCCGACGGCGCTGAAGCTCGCGGTGATGGTCCTCGGCGTGACGTGCGTGGTGGCCTCGATCATCGGGCTCGCACTGCTGGACCGCAGATCGGGCAGGCACCTGCCGCGGGACCTGCGCCGCCGCCGCCGGGTCGGGCTGTCGACCTGGCTTGCCGACGCCGGCGTGGTCGGCACGCTGCTGGTGTGGCATCTGGTGGGGCCGCAGTCGTCGGACGACGGCTACAACCTGACCATCGCCCGGGTGTCCGGGGAAGCCGGCTACACCGCCAATTACTTCCGCTACTTCGGCGCGTCGGAAGCGCCGTTCGACTGGTATCAGAGCGTCCTGGCGCAACTGGCGTCGATCAGCACCGCAGGCATCTGGATGCGGTTGCCCGCCACCGCGGCCGCGATCGGCACCTGGCTGATCATCAGCCGCTGCGTGCTGCCGCGCCTCGGCGGACGCCTCGCCCGCAACAGGGTCGCGGTGTGGACCGCAGGCGCGGTCTTCCTCGCCGCGTGGCTGCCCTTCAACAACGGTCTGCGTCCCGAACCGTTGATCGCCTTCGGCGTGGTCGCGGTGTGGATGCTCGTGGAAACAGCCATCGGATCGCGCCGTCTGTGGCCGGTCGCGGTGGCCATCGTGATCGCGGTGTTCTCGGTGACGTTGGCTCCCCAGGGCCTGGTCGCGCTGGCGCCGCTGCTGGTGGGTGCGCGCGCCATCGCGCGGGTCGTCTCCGAGCGCCGTGCCACGGACGGGCGCGCGGCCCAAGTGGCCCCGCTGCTGGCTCTGCTGTCTTCGGCGTCGCTGATCTTCGTCGTCGTGTTCCGCGACCAGACCCTGGCCACCGTCGCCGAATCCGCCCGCATCAAGTACGTCGTCGGACCCACCCTCCCCTGGTACCAGGACTTCCTGCGCTTTTACTTCCTCACCGTCGAGGACAGCGTGGACGGCTCCCTGACCCGGCGCTTCTCCGTGCTGATCCTGCTGCTGTGCCTGTTCGGCCTGCTGATGGTGCTGTTGCGGCGGGGCACGGTGCCCGGTGCGGTCAACGGACCGGTGTGGCGGCTCGCCGGGACGACGGCGATCGGCCTGCTGCTGCTGACGTTCACCCCGACGAAGTGGGCGGTGCAGTTCGGCGTCTTCGCCGGCCTGGCGGGTGCGCTGGGCGGGGTCACCGCGTTCGCGTTCGCCCGCGTCGGGCTGCACAGCCGACGCAACCTCGCCCTCTACGTCACGGCACTGCTGTTCGTGCTGGCGTGGGCGACCTCGGGCATCAACGGCTGGTTCTACGTCGGCAACTACGGGGTGCCGTGGTTCGACAAGCAACCCGTCATCGTCGGCCAGCCGGTCACGACGATCTTCCTGGTGCTGGCGATCGCCGGTGGTCTGCTCGCCGGCTGGCTGCACTTCCGGATGGATTACGCAGGCCACACGCAGGTGGCCGACACCGGACGCAACCGGGCGCTGGCGTCCACCCCGCTGCTCGTCGTCGCCACCATCATGGTCGTGCTCTCGGTGGCCTCCATGCTCAAGGCGACCGCAGGCCGCTACCCCGTGTACACCACCGGTGCGGCGAACCTGTCGGCGCTGACGTCGGGCCTGTCCCCGGACAGCTGCGCGATGGCCGACCACGTCCTCGTCGAGCCGGACACCAACGCGGGCATGCTGCGACCCGTCCCGGGCCAGCGCTTCGGCGAATACGGCCCGCTGGGCGGCGAGGACCCCGTGGGCTTCACCCCGAACGGGGTCAGCGACACCCTCGAGCCGGCCGAGCCCGTGGCGGCCAACCCGGGATTGGTGAACTCCGACGGGCCCGTCGACAAACCGAACATCGGCGTCGGCTACGCCGCGGGCACCGGAGGTGGCTACGGCCCTGAGGGCGTCAACGGGTCCAGGGTGTTCCTGCCGTTCGGGCTCGACCCGAAGCGCACCCCGGTCATGGGCAGCTACGACGAGAACACCCTTGCCGCCGAGGCGACCTCGGCGTGGTATCAGCTGCCGCCACGCTCCCCGGACCGGCCGTTGGTGACCGTCGCCGCCGCGGGTGCGATCTGGTACTACGAGGAAGACGGCTCGTTCAACTACGGCCAGTCGCTGAAGCTGCAATGGGGCGTGCACCGGCCAGACGGGTCGTATCAGGAACTCGACGAGGTCCAGCCGATCGACATCTTCCAGCAGAAGGCGTGGCGCAACCTGCGCTTCCCGCTGGCGTGGGCGCCGCCGGAGGCCAACGTGGCCCGCATCGTCGCCGACGACCCGAACCTCTCCGATGACCAGTGGTTCGCGTTCACCCCGCCGCGCGCGCCGGTGCTGCAGACCGCGCAGGAGTTCCTCGGAACCCGGACCCCGGTGCTCATGGACATCGCCACCGCCGCCAACTTCCCGTGCCAGCGGCCGTTCTCCGAGCACCTCGGGGTGGCCGAGCTTCCGGAGTACCGGATCCTGCCGAACTTCAAGCAGATGGTGTCCTCGTCGAATCAGTGGCAGTCCGCCGATGACGGCGGGCCGTTCCTGTTCATCCAGGCGCTGCTGCGGACATCGGCGATCCCGACGTACCTGCGCAACGACTGGTACCGGGACTGGGGAGCGATCGAGCGGTACATCCGGGTGGTGCCGGGTGATGAGGCGCCGAACGCGGTGATCGAAGAGTGGACCACGAGAGTGTTCGGCTGGAGTCGCGGCGGACCGATCAGGGCCCTCCCGTGAGCCCGGCCTTCGACGACGTGCGGATCGCCCGCTGGGTCGCGACGGTCGCAGGACTGCTCGGCTTCGTGCTGTCCGTCGCCACCCCGCTGCTGCCGGTCACCCAGACCACCGCAACCCTGAACTGGCCTCAGCAGGGGCAACTGGGCAACGTCACGGCGCCGCTGATCTCCCAGGCGCCGGTGAGCCTGACCGTGACGGTGCCCTGCGAGGTCGTCGCGACGATGCCCGACGACGGCGGCCTGGTGCTGGGCACCGCCCCCGCCGAAGGCCGGGACGCTGCGCTGAACGCGATGCTGATCAACGTCACCGGCGGGGAAGAGCGCACCGACCCAGGGGCCACCACGGAGTCGCGCGTCGACGTGATCGTCCGCAACGTCGTGGTGGCCAGCGTGAGCCGGGACCGGGTCGCCGGGACCGCAGCGGCCCCAGGCTGTTCCAGCATCGAGATCACCTCGTCGCAGGACGGCACCTTCGCCGAGTTCGTCGGCCTGACCAAGGCCGACGGGTCACCCCAGCGCACCGGCTTCGCCGACCCGAACCTGCGGCCCGCGATCGTTGGGGTGTTCACCGATCTGACCGGACCGGCGCCTCCCGGCCTGGAGTTCTCGGCGACGATCGACACCCGTTTCACCACCCATCCGACCGCGCTCAAGCTGACGGCGATGCTGCTGGCGATCATCTCGACCGTCATCGCCCTGCTCGCGCTGTGGCGATTGGACCGGCTCGACGGTCACCGGATGCACCGCGTCATCCCGGTGCGCTGGCGCACCGTCAGCCCCGTCGACGGAGTCGTGGTCGGCGGGTTCGCGCTCTGGTATGTCATCGGCGCCAACTCCTCGGACGACGGCTACATCCTCGGCATGGCCCGGGTGGCCGACCACGCCGGTTACATGTCGAACTACTTCCGCTGGTTCGGCAGCCCGGAGGACCCGTTCGGCTGGTACTACAACCTGCTGGCGCTGATGACCCGGATCAGCGACGCCAGCATCTGGATCCGGTTGCCCGACCTGATCTGCGCGCTGGTGTGCTGGCTGCTGCTGAGCCGGGAGGTGCTGCCCCGGCTGGGCCCCGCCGTCTCGGGAAGCCGCGCGGCGATGTGGGCGGCCGGGCTGGTGCTGTTGGCGGCGTGGATGCCGTTCAACAACGGGCTTCGCCCAGAGGGGCAGATCGCCACCGGCGCACTGATCACCTACGTGCTCATCGAGCGGGCCATCACCTCGGGGAGGTTGACCCCGGCGGCGCTGGCGATCACCACCGCGGCGTTCACCCTGGGCATCCAGCCCACCGGTCTGATCGCGGTGGCGGCGCTGGTGGCCGGCGGCCGGCCGATCCTGCGCATCCTGGTCCGGCGGCGTCAGAGCGTCGGAACCTGGCCGCTGGTGGCGCCGCTGCTCGCCGCGGGCACGATCGTGCTGACCGTGGTGTTCGCCGACCAGACACTGGCAACGGTGTTGGAGGCGACCAGGATTCGCACCGCAGTCGGTCCCAGCCAGGAGTGGTTCACCGAGATCCTGCGCTACTACTACCTGATCCTGCCGACCACCGACGCCGCCATCTCGCGCCGCGTCGCCTTCCTGTTCACCGTGATGTGCCTGTTCCCGTCGCTGTTCCTGATGTTGCGGCGCAAGCGGGTTCCCGGGGTCGCGCGCGGGCCGGCGTGGCGGCTGATGGGTGTCATCTTCGCGACGATCTTCTTCCTGATGTTCACCCCCACCAAGTGGATTCACCACTTCGGCCTGTTCGCCGCGGTCGGCGGCGCCATGGCGGCGCTGGCGACGGTGTTGATGTCGCCGGTGGTCCTGCGCTCGGCGCGGAACCGGATGGTGTTCCTGTCGCTGGTGCTCTTCGTGTTGGCGCTGTGCTTCGCGTCTACGAACGGCTGGTGGTATGTCTCCAACTTCGGTGCGCCGTACAACAACTCGGTTCCTCAACTGGGCGGGGTGACGGTCAGCGCGGTGTTCTTCGTGCTGTGTGCGATCGCGGTGCTTTGGGCGTTCTGGTTGCACGTGTCGGACCGGCGGGAGTCGCGGATCGTCGACACGCTGACCACCGCGCCGATACCGATCGCCGCCGGGTTCATGGTCGTGGTGTTCGTGGCCTCGATGCTGGTGGGGGTGGTGCGCCAGCACCCCACCTACTCCAACGGCTGGGCCAATCTGCGCGCCTTCGTCGGTGGCTGCGGCATGGCCGACGACGTGCTGGTCGAACCCGACTCGAACGCCGGCTTCCTGCGGCCCCTGCCCCCCGCCCCGGGCCAATCCTGGGGCCCGCTGGGTCCGCTCGGCGGAACCGACCCGGAGGGCTTCTCGCCCAACGGTGTTCCCGACCGGATCATCGCCGAGGCCATCCGGCTGAACAATCCGCAGCCCGGCACCGACGCGGACTGGAACCGGTCGATCCGGCTGCCCCGGGCCGGCATCAACGGTTCGCGGGTGCCGCTGCCCTACGGCCTCGATCCCGCGCGGGTCCCGGTCGCCGGAACGTATTCGACCGAGGCACAACGCGAGAGCCGGCTGGCCTCGGCGTGGTACGAGCTGCCCGCCGCCGACGACGCGCACCCGCTCGTGGCGATCACCGCCGCCGGAACGATCGCCGGTGACAGCGTCGCCGAGGGCTTCACCTCCGGCCAGACCGTGGAACTCGAATTCGCCCGTCCCGGTCCCGGTGGAGCGCCGGAGCCCGCAGGCCGGGTCAGCCCGTTCGACATCGGACCGACGCCGTCGTGGCGCAACCTGCGATATCCACGCTCGCAGATCCCCAACGACGCGGTCGCGGTCCGGGTGATCGCCGAGGATCTGAACCTGGGTCAGGGCGATTGGATCGCGGTGACCCCGCCGCGGGTGCCCGAGGTGCGTTCGGTACAGGAGTACATCGGTTCCGAGCAACCGGTCCTGATGGACTGGGCGGTCGGGCTCGCGTTCCCGTGCCAGCAGCCGATGCTGCACGCCAACGGCGTCACCGACATCCCCAAGTTCCGCATCTCGCCCGACTACTTCGCCAAGCTGCAGAGCACCGACACCTGGCAGGACGGCGAGAACGGCGGTCTGTTGGGCATCACCGACCTGCTGCTGCGCGCATCGGTGATGTCGACCTACCTGTCCGAGGACTGGGGTCAGGACTGGGGGTCGCTGCGGCGCTTCGACACCATCGTCGACGCCGAGCCGGCCGAGGTCGATCTGGGGTCGCAGACCCACTCGGGGTTGTGGTCGCCGGGCCCGATCCGGATCGCGCCGTGACCGAATCCGTCTACCGTCGGGTCAGATTGGGTCAGGCCACCCTGACCCGGGTGGTGGAACTCCGCGCCCAGATGCGCACCTCGCTGTTCGGCCAGACCCCGGCGCATGCGTGGCCGGAGAACGCCGAGTTGCTGGAGCCGCTGTTCTGGGAGCGCGGCTCCGGCGAAGGGAAGATCGCCATCCAGACCTGAGTCGTCGAGGTCGACGGCCTGACCATCCTCGTGGACACCGGCGCCGGCAACGGCAAAGACCGACCGCACATGCCGCCGCTGGATCACCTCGACTCCGGCTTCCTCGGCGCACTGGCCGAGGCGGGTGTGCAGCCCGCCGCCGTCGACGTGGTGATCAACACCCACCTGCACACCGATCACATCGGCTGGAACACCCGGCGCCCCGACGCGGGCGGCGGCACCGCCGGGGACGCCTCGTGGGTGCCGACCTTTCCCAACGCCCGCTACCTGATGCCCGAACCCGACTACCGGCAGTCCTCCCCGGATGGCGCGCACTATCCGGGTCGCGGCGGGGCCAGCGTCGTCGCCCGCGGTGACGCGTTCATGGTCGACGACTGGCTGGAACTGCCCGCCATCTGAGTCGGGCGGCTAGGACGTCTGGTCGTTGGCGCCCGGGTCGGCGTTCTCCTGCAGGATGTCGTCGTGGCAGTCGACACGGGTCTGCCCGGTCTGCTCCATGCACACCAGCACCGGCGCCTCGGTGGCCGGCGCGGCAGCGGCCCCGGCAGGATGCGGAACCTCGCCCGGGTACATCGACCAGATCGGGGCACCCGACGATGCCAGCCGCGCACAGTAGGCCGGGTCTCCGGCCTCGGTGACCCCGGCGGCACCCAGCGTCGCGCAATCGGCGCCGACGACGATGACCGGCAACGTCACGTTGGCGGGGGCGGGGGCGGGCGACGATGCGGTCTCCTCGGCGGCGTCGGGGCGCTCGTGTCGCTCGTAGAACATCAGGAAAAGCCCTGCGCCTGCGGCGATCAACGCCAACACCAGTGCCAGCACCACCGGTGCGCGTCGCCGGGTGCGCGTCGCCGTGGGCCCCTTCGCGTGGCGCGGCCCCGTCGGCGCGGCGGGCGCCAGCACCGTCGCCCCGCCGTCGCTCCCTTCTCCGACCGCCGGGCGTCCTAGGGCACGGGCGAAGTCCGCACACCGCTCGAAACGGTCCGCCGGTGACTTCGCCAGCGCTTTGTCGAAAGCCGCTCCCAGCGAAGACAATTCGGGCCGGTGCACGGCGATCGACGGCGGCCGGGCGGTCAGGTGCTGGCTGATGACGATCGCCGGGTTGGAATGCTGGAACGGCGGCGACCCGGTCAGCAGCTGAAACGCCGTGGCCGCCAACGCGTACTGGTCGGCGCGCCCGTCGATCCGTTCGTCGGCGGTGAGCTGTTCGGGCGCCGAGTACGCGACGGTCCCCACCGTCATGTTCGTCCCCGTCAGCGCGCTGACTTCCCCGACCCTGCGCGCAATACCGAAGTCCGCGAGCATGATCCGCTCGTCATCGGTCCCCGGATCGGCGATCAGGATGTTGGCGGGCTTGACGTCGCGGTGCAGCAGGCCTCGCTGGTGCGCGTAGTCGAGCGCCTCTCCGACGGCCGTCACCAGTCGCACCACCAGATCCGGCGGCATGCCGTCGGGGTACCGCTCGGCGAGAAGCCGGGCGGCGTCGGTGCCCTCGACATGGTCCATCGAGATCCAGAGGCGGCCTTCGTACTCGCCACGGTCGTGCACCGCGACGATGTGCGGATGCCACAGCGTGGCCGCGATGTCGGCCTCCCTGTTGAACCGCTCCCGGTACTCGCTGTCGGCGCAGACCGTCGTCGACAAGACCTTCAGCGCATCCTGGCGCGGCAACCTCGGGTGCTGGGCCAGATACACCTCACCCATGCCACCCGCGCCCAGCATCCGCAGGATCGTATAGCCGGCGATCGTGTCACCGTCGGTCAGCGGCATGGCTGAATCCTCAGTGCGGCGCCCCGAGATACGGGAACTCGGGGAGGATGTCGGTGTGCGGGGTCAGACCCGACGACGGACGCTTCCCCTTGGTCAGGAACGCCATCCGGTAGCCGATCGCATCGTCGGTGAGGGTGCGCCCGTTCGGGTATCTCGCGGGCTTGGACGGGTTGTAGGTCAGCACGTCGGGAAGCGTGCCCTCGGCGTTGATCGCCTCGATCGCCTCCTCGCGGGTGTATCCCCCTAGGCGCCCCATGACGTCGATGAGCTGTCCCATCCACCGTTCCCGGTCCCGGCTGGGTGCGCCGGCGCTGTACTCGGCGACGGTGTCCTCGGTGGTCAGGATGCCGCTCAACGACGGATGGCCGACCCGGTCGGCGTGGATCCACTCACCGTCGCGCAGCAGGCTGCACCGCGCCCACACCCGGCAGTCGGGATTCGCACCCAGGTAGCTGGTGGGCAGTTCGACCACCATCGCGATGACGTTGGCGTCGGCGCGGGAGTCCCGGCCGCTCCCGTCGGGGTCCGCGAAGCACGGATCGCTGCGGGTGCCTGCGAAGAACATGAACCCGCCCGACCGCATCGCGTGGATGGTCTCACCGAAGGACACCTCGATCTCGCCGAAGATCCGCGACCCCACCGCCGCGACGGCCGAGGCCTCGTTGCCGACGGCGTGGTACAGGTCGACCCGTTGCCTGCCGTCGACCGGCGGGGAGTAGACGAAGCTGAACGCGATGTCGTTGCGCAGGTCGCCGCTGTGGTCGATGGCGAGCCGGTAGACGGCGTCCGGGTGCAGGGCTCCGCCCTCGGGGTTGGCGGTCAGGGCCAGCACGGTCCGCGAGGGGTCGGCAGGCGAGGGGAACACGTAGAGGTCGCGAAGGTCCAGCCGCGGGTCGCCCAGCGGGGCCCCGGCGCTCAGCGACGCGACGTGATTCGACGTGAGGTGATTCGACGTGAAGTTGTTCGACACAGCCCCATCCAACCGCACCCGATCCTCAGATCGGGGTCAGGCCGTGCTTTCGCTGGACACGTTGGATCTGCTTGTCCCGAAGCAGGTGCAGCGACTTGCGCAGCAGCAGCCGGGTTTGGTGCGGCTCGATGACACCGTCGATGAAGCCGCGCTCGGCCGCCACCCACGGCACCGCCATGTTCTCGTTGTAGCCGGCGATGAAGTCGGCTTTGATCTTCTGCACCTCGGGCGCCGTCGGATCCGGGAAGCGTTTCACCAGGAGCTGCGCGGCCCCCTCGGCGCCGATCACCGCGATGCGGGCGGTGGGCCAGGCGAAGTTCAGGTCGGCGGTCAGCTGCTTGGAGCCCATCACCGCATACGCGCCGCCATAGGACTTGCGCACCGTGATGGTGACCTTCGGGACGTCGGCTTCGACGACCGCGTTGAGGAACCGGCCGCCACGCTTGATGATGCCGCCCTTCTCCTGCGCCACACCGGGCATGAAGCCGGGCGTGTCGACGACGAAGATCAGCGGGGTGTTGAACGAGTCGCAGAACCGGACGAACCGGGCGGCCTTGTCGGAGGCCTCGTTGTCGATCGCACCCGACATGTACATCGGCTGGTTGGCGATCACCCCGACCGGGCGGCCGTCGACGCGGGCGAACGCGGTGATGATCGCCGGGCCCGCCTGCTCACCGACGGGGAACACGTCACCGTCGTCGAAGATCCGCAGCAGGATCTCGAACATGTCGTAGGCGGTGTTGTCCGCATCGGGAACGATCGAATCCAGTTCCAGGTCGTGCGGCGTGATCTCCGGCTCGAGGCCGGGGTTGACGACCGGGGCGTCGTCGAAGGTGTTGGCGGGCAGGAAGCTCAGGTAGTCCCGCACGTACTCGAATGCGGCGGCCTCCGAGTCGACGACCTGGTGGATGTTGCCGTAGCTGGCCTGCGCGTCGGCGCCGCCCAGTTCGTCGAGCGTGACGTCCTCGCCGGTGACGTCCTTGATGACGTCGGGGCCGGTGACGAACATGTACCCCTGGTCGCGCACCGCGACCACCAGGTCGGTCTGGATCGGTGAGTACACCGCACCGCCGGCGCACTTGCCGAAGATCAGCGAGACCTCGGGCACCAGGCCGCGCAGCAACTCGTGGCGGCGGCCGAGTTCGGCGTACCACGCCAGGGACGTCGCGGCGTCCTGGATGCGGGCGCCGCCGGAGTCGTTGATGCCGATGATCGGACAGCCGACCATCGCCACCCACTCCATCAGGCGGGCGACCTTGCGGCCGAACATCTCCCCGACCGAACCCTGGAAGACCGTCTGGTCGTGGCTGAACACGCCGACGGGCCGGCCGTTGATGGTGCCGTGGCCGGTGACGACGCCGTCCCCGAACAGTGCGTTGGGGTCACCCGGGGTCTTGGCCAGCGCGCCGATCTCGAGGAAGCTGCCCGGGTCGAGCAGCGAGTGAATGCGTGCCCGCGCGCTCGGGATGCCCTTCTTCTCCCGTTTGGCGACCGCCTTCTCGCCGCCGGGTTCCTTGGCCAGCTCGAGCTTCTCGCGCAGCTCGGCGAGCTTCTCGGCGGTGGTCGCCGGGGCCTGGGCGGGGGATTCTGCTGCTGTCACTTAGCCTCGCTCTGGATCTGACTGATCGCCTCGCTCATGTGCGCGCCGACCTTTGCAATGTACGGCTCGTCGATGGCCTGGATGTGCTCGCCCCCGATCGGCACCAACTCGAGGTCGTCGACGAATTCGCCCCAGCCGCCGTCGGGTTGGCGGGTGGCGTAGCGGGGCTCGAACATGATCGCGTCATCGTGGTACCGGTCGGCCATGTAGAGCGTCACGTGGCCGTCGTAGCGCTCGATCTCGGCCGTGTCGAGCGCCCGGTTGTCCAGATAGGACGTGCGCTGGTGCTCGATGATGCCGCCGGGGATGTCGACGCCGCTGCCCTGGATCGCGTCGAGGACGAAACGCACCTGGCCCTCGTCGTCGAGTTCCTCGAGCTGCTCGTAGGGGATCGCCGGGATCTCGACGTTGAAGGTGCGCTGCGCGAACAGGGCGTACCGATCCCAGCGGGCGCGGACCTCCTCCTTGGTCTGGGGGACCTCCTCGCCCGCGCGCACGGTGTCGATCAGCCCGACGAACCGGACGTCCGCGCCGTTGCGCTTCAGCCCGACCGCGCAGGCGTAGGCCAGCGCGCCGCCGAGAGACCAGCCGGCCAGGATGTAGGGCCCGGTGCCCTGGATCTCCATCAGCTTGGGCACGTATTCGCGGGCCCGTTCCTCGATGGAGCCCTCGACACGCTCGAGGCCGTAGACCGGGGTGTCCGGCGGCAGCCGCTTCATCAGCGGCTCGTAGACGACCGTCGATCCGCCCGCCGGGTGGAAGACGAACACCGGCACCCGGGTGGAACCCTCCGGCCTGGCGCGCAGAGTCCGCACGAACCCGTCGAGCTCACCGGCGTCCATCAGCTCGCGCACCGTGCTGGACAGATCCTCGATGGTGCGTGCGCCGGTGACCTGTTCGGCGGTGACGGTGCCCTCGGCACGCTCCGAGAGGCGTTGCGCCACCTTCTCCGCCGTTGCGGCGTCGATCGACGGCAGCTCGTTGAAGATGCCGCCCGGCGACTTTCCGGTGACGATCGCCCAGGTGGCGAACGTGACCCGCTCCGCGGCGTCGCGGGGCGGGACGTCGGCGCCCAGCGCCTCGGTCACGGCCTGCTGGGTGAGAATCTTTGCGGCTGCCCCGGCGGCCCCGGCCGCTGGCCCACTGGGATCCGTGGGCGGCGGCGGGATGGCGGGACCCGCGACCTCATCGGCCGGTTCGGCGTCAGTCGCGATGGGGTGGCCGGCCTCGGCGAGCTTGGCCTCGAGTTCGGCGACGGTGGTCGCCCCACCCATGAGCTCGGCCTGCGCCGCGGCGATCTCCTCGGCGGTCCGGCCCTTCTGCTGTTCGGCGAGTTCGTCGACCTCGTCGCGGTGCTCGACCGCGTAGGCGATGAGCTTCTCGACGGCGTAGAGGTTGGCGTCTCGCACCGCGGTCAGCTGGATCGGCGGCAGGTCGAAGTCGTACTCGACGCGGTTCTTGATCCGCACCGCCATCAGCGAATCGAGTCCCAGCTCGATGAGCGGCACCTCCCAAGGCAGGTCCTCGGGCTCGTAGCCCATCGCCGCACCGACGATCGTGCCCAGCCGGTCGCCGATGGTCTCGCCGGAGTCCGGCGACCACTTCGCGAAGCTCGCACCGAGATTCGCGCCGGCAGTCAGGTTGTCGGCCTCGAACTGTGGTGCGTCCTCGGGCTCCTCGACCGCGGCCACCGGGGTCTCGGCGAAGGTGCCCACGCCGACCGCGGTGGGCAGCGTCGTCTGCGCACCGTTACGGGCGACGATCGCGTCGTAGACCAGGGTGAACGACTCGTCGATTCGCGCGTGCACCTGCACGCTCGCCCCGCCGGGATGGCGGGTCAGCGTGGTCACCAGGCGTGAACCCTCACCCGGCACCGCACGCTGCTCCGAGGCGACCAGCTTGGCGTCCGGAAGTACCGCAGCCGCAGCGGCTTTCACCAGTGCAGCCAGAGCCTCAGTGTTCACTGCACCCCGCGGACTGTACTCGAAGACATGCCTGCCGTCCGGGGTCGCGACGTGGTTGCCGGGGATGACCGCCGAGCTGTCGCCGGTGAAGTGCGCGTCGAGCCAGTGCGGCTTGCGGCGGAACCGGGTCGGCGGGATGTCGGCGAAGTCGAGAGCGCCTGCCAGGCCCCGCGAACGCCGCGGGAACAGGGTGCGGAAATCGAGGTCGTGACCGTACACGAAAAGCTGCGCCATCGCGGTGGTCATCGAGTCCACCTCGTCCTGCTTGCGCGCCAGCGTCGCGATCAGCTGGGCGTCGTGTAGGCCCGCCGCCGCGGTCGTCAGGCCCACCTGCATCAGCGCCACCGGGTTGGGCGCCAACTCCAGGAACGTGGTGTGGCCGTTGTCGACGGCGTTGCGGATGCCGTGGGTGAAGTAGACCGAGTGCCGCAGCCCCTTCTTCCAGTAGTCCACGTCGTGGATCGGGTCCCCGCCTGGGCGGATCAGGTTGCCCTCGTGCACCGTCGAGTAGTAGGGCACCTCCAACGGACGCGCTTCGATGCCCTGCAGTTCGGCCGCGAGCTCACCCAGCAGCGGATCCATCTGCGAGGTGTGGCTGGCGCCCTTGGTCTGGAACTTGCGGGCGAACTTGCCCTCCGACTCGGCGCGCGCGATGATCGCGTCCACCTGGTCCGGCGGGCCGCCGATGACAGTCTGGGTCGGCGCCGCATACACGCAGACCTCGAGGTCCTTGAAATCTTCAGTTTCCTTGAAGACCGAAACGACCTCCTCGGCCGAGTACTCCACCAGCGCCATCAGCCTGATGTACTCGCCGAAGAGCATCGCCTCACCCTCACCCATCAGGTGCGAGCGGGAGCAGATGGTGCGGGTCGCATCGGCCAGCGACAGCCCACCGGCGAAGTAGGCCGCGGCCGCCTCCCCCAGCGACTGGCCCACCAGCGCACCGGGTTTCGCGCCGTGCGCCTTCAGCAGCTCGCCGAGCGCGACCTGGATCGCGAAGATGGTGACCTGCGTGGTCTCGATGCCGTAGTCCTGTGCGTCGTCGAGGATCAGCTCGACGACGGAGTAGCCGAGCTCATCCTGGACCAGCGCGTCGACCTTGTTGATCCACTCGGCGAACGTCTCGTCGCGCAGATACAGGCTCTTGGCCATCTTGCGGTGCTGGGCGCCGAACCCGGCGAGAACCCAGACCGGGCCGTTGGTGACCGGGCCGTCGGCGGTGAGCACGATCGGGTTCGGCTTGCCCTCGGCGAGCGCGCGCAGCCCCTTGATCGCCTCGTCGTGGTCGTGGGCCAGCACCACCGCACGGGAGCGGCCGTGGTTGCGCCGCGACAGCGAACGCCCGATCGACTCCAGCGACGACGCCCTGCCTTCGGGGCTGTCGATCCAGTCCGCGAGCTCGGCGGCCGCGGCCTTCTTGCGGGAGGTCAGGAATCCCGAAACCGCCAGCGGCACAAGCTTTGCGGTGGGCTGTTCCGCCTCGGCCGCGGCGAGCTCCTCACGGGCCACCTCGAGCAGGCGCAGCGCCTCGTCGGTCAGGCCGGGCAGTTCCGGTTCGTCCTCGGCACCTACGGCGGGCCGGTCCAGCGCGTCGTCGTCATCGTCGTCCGGGTCTGATTCTCTTCGCGCAAGCGGCTCATCGTCGTCGCGGATGAACTCGCCGTACTCGTCCATCCGCACCCCGCCCACGTACACGGCGGGGGCGTCCCCGGTGGCCGGGGTCACCACGGCGACATCGGGTTCGGCCACAGGCTCGACCAGGTCGCCGGGCAGCACCTCGCGCAACACCAGATGCGCGTTGGCGCCGCCGAAGCCGAAGCCGGACACCCCCGCGATCGCCTTGCCGCTGTAGCGCGGCCAGTCGGTGACGGTGTCGGCGACCCTGAGGTGTTCCTTGTCGAAGTCGATGTACGGGTTGGGGCCGCTGTAGTTGATCGACGGCGGGATCTTGTCGTACTTCAGCGCCAGCGCGGTCTTGGCCAGGCTCGCCGCGCCCGCGGCCGACTCCAGGTGCCCCACATTGGATTTCACCGCGCCCAACAGCGCGGGCCTGTCATCGGCACGTCCCCTGCCGATGACGCGGCCCAGCGCGTCGGCCTCGATCGGGTCGCCGAGGATGGTGCCCGTACCGTGCGCCTCGACGTAGTCGACGGTCCTCGGGTCGATGCCTGCGTCCTTGTATGCCTTGCGCAGCACCGCTTCCTGCGCGTCCGGGTTGGGAGCGAGCATGCCGTTGGACCGGCCGTCGTGGTTGACCGCGCTGCCCGCGATGACCGCGAGGATCTCGTCGCCGTCGCGGCGCGCGTCGGCCAGTCGTTTGAGCACCAGCATGCCGCCGCCCTCGGAGCGGGCGTAGCCGTCGGCGTCCTGCGAGAACGACTTGATCCGGCCGTCGGGCGCGAGCACGCCGCCGACCTCGTCGAAGCCGACGGTCACCAGCGGGGTGATCAACGCGTTCACGCCACCGGCGAGCACCACGTCGGCGTCACCGGCGCGCAGCGCCTTCACGCCTTCGTGCACGGCGACCAGCGAAGACGAGCAGGCGGTGTCGATGGCCATCGACGGCCCGCGGAAGTCGTAGAAATACGACACCCGGTTGGCGATGATCGAGCTCGCGGTGCCGGTGATGGCGTACGGGTGGGCGATCGACGGGTCGGACATCGCCAGGAAGCTGTAGTCGTTCGTGGAGCTGCCGACGTAGACGCCGACGTTGCCGCCGCGCAGGCTCGAGGCGGGAATCCTGGCGTACTCCAGGGCTTCCCACGTCAGTTCCAGCGCCATCCGCTGCTGCGGATCGACGTTGTCGGCCTCCATCTTCGACAGCGCGAAGAACTCGGAGTCGAACCCCTTGATGTCGGACAGGTAGCCGCCGCGGGTGTGGGCCTTGGCGACCCGCTCGGCGATCCGGGGGTCGGACAGGAACTCCGACCACCGCCCCTCCGGCAGGTCGGTGATCGCGTCACGGCCGTCGAGCAGCGCCGCCCACATCTCGTCGGGAGTGTTCATGTCGCCGGGGAAGCGGGTGGCCACCCCCACGATGGCGATGTTGAGCCGGCCCTCCTCGACCTCGTCGGCGTGGCGCGACCAGTCGATATCGTTGGTGTCCGCGCCGTCATCGAAGGGCTCGCCCTCGACGATGACCGTGGCCAGCGATTCGATGGTGGGGTGCCGGAACGCGACCGTGGCCGTCAACGTCACGCCGGTGAGATCCTCGATGTCGCTGGCCATCGCGACCGCGTCGCGCGACGACAGCCCGAGCTCGACCATCGGCGTCGACTCGTTGATCGAGTCGGGCGACTGACCGGTGGCGTTGCCGATCCAGTTGCGCAGCCACTCCCGCATCTCGTTCACGGTCATCTCGTGACCGTTGTCAGGAACCGGTGTGTTGCCCGAATCGTCTTGTGCTTCAGCCATGTTCACATAACCTCACGATCGGCCCGGGTTCCGCAGAGGAGACACCGCAGCCGTTGCTGTTGTTGAGCGTCAGTCCGTCTCATCGGGGAAGGCGTTGGCGACCCTGCCGCTACGCAGGCTGCCGTCGAGGTAGGCCGACCGGCAGGCACGCCTGCCGATCTTGCCGCTCGACGTCCGCGGGATCGCGCCCGCCGGGGTCAGCAGTACGTCGCGCACCGTCACGCCGTGGCGCACCGCGATCGCGGCGCGGATGTCGTCGACGATCGGTCCCATCTCCAGCTTGTGCGCTCCCGGTGCCCGCTCACCGACGATGACCAACTGTTCGGAGGTGTCGTCGGGGTCACGCTTGAGGCCGGCGTGGGCGTTGTCGAACACCTCGTCGGGAAGCTGGTTGGCCGGCACCGAGAACGCCGCGACGAACCCGGTCCGCAGGGCCTTGGTCGCCTCCTGCGCGGAGTACTCCAGATCCTGCGGGTAGTGGTTCCGGCCGTCGATGATCACCAGATCCTTGACGCGGCCGGTGATGTAGAGCTCGCCCTCGTGGAATGCGCCGTAGTCGCCGGTGCGCACCCACGTCGCGTCGTCGGGGGCGCCCTGGGCATGTGACGGGCTGGTGCGCGACTTGAGGATGTTATGGAAGGTATCGGCGGTTTCTTCGGGCTTGCCCCAGTACCCGGTGCCCATGTTCTGGCCGCTGATCCAGATCTCGCCGATCTGTCCGTCGGGCAGTTCGGAGGCCGACTCGGCGTCGACGATGACGGCCCACTCGGCCACGCCGACGATGCCGGCCGACGCCTGGGCGACGGCCTTCTCCGAGTCCGGCGCCACCTCGACGAAGCGGTGGTTGTTGAGCTGTTCCCGGTCCACGGTGATGATCTTGGGAGACTCGTTGAAATGCGTGGACGACACGAACAGCGTCGCCTCGGCCAGTCCGTAGGACGGCTTGATGGCCTGCGGTTTGAAGCCGTACGGACCGAACGCCTCGTTGAAGTTGCGGACGGTGGCGGCCGAGATCGGCTCGCTGCCGTTGAGCAGCGCCTTGACGTTGGACAGGTCCAGCGGCGGCTCACCCTCCTTGGGCAGGCCCCGCGCGGCCGCGTGGTCGAACGCGAAGTTCGGTGCCACCGAGATGACGCCGCCGGTGTCGGTGTCCTTGCGCGCCATCTCGCGGATCCAGCGACTCGGCCTGCGGACGAACGCCGCCGGGGTCATGAACGAGATGTAGTGGCCGATCATCGGGGACAGCAGCACGGTGATCAGGCCCATGTCGTGGAAGAACGGCAGCCACGAGACACCGCGGTCGCCTTCCTCGCCCTGGAGGGCCTCGATGACCTGCACGACATTGGTCGCGAGGTTCAGGTGGGTGATCTGCACGCCGGTCGGGATGCGGGTGGACCCCGAGGTGTACTGCAGGTAGGCGATGGTGTCGTGCTCGACGTCGACCGGCTCCCAGGTGGCGCCGACCTCGTCGGGCACCGCGTCGACCGCGATGACGCGCGGGCGCTGGTTGGCCGGACGGCTACGGAAGAACTTCCGCACCCCTTCGGCCGCCTCGGTGGTGGTGAGGATCGCGGAGGGGCTGCAGTCGTCGAGCACGGCGTGCAGGCGGCCGACGTGGCCGGGCTCGGACGGATCGAACAGCGGCACCGCGATGCGGCCGGAGTACAGCGTGCCGAAGAACGCGATCAGGTAGTCGAGGTTCTGCGGGCACAGGATCGCCACCCGGTCTCCCGGCTGGGTGACCTGCTGCAGTCGGGCACCGACCGCGCGGTTGCGCTTACCGAAGACCGACCAGCTCAGGTCCCGTTCGACACCGTCACGCTCGGTCGAGAAATCCACGAAGCGGTAGGCGAGCTTGTCTCCACGCACCTTCGCCCATCGTTCGACGTGCTTGACCAGGCTCCCGTTGTCGGGGAACTTGATCAGTCCGTCCTTGATGAACGGGTTATGGAACGCCATCGCACACATCTCCAATCGAACGGGATCGGTGATCCCAGACCCCGAAGATCGTACCGGGGTGAAGGCTCCCCGCCCGTCAACCGCCGGTTACCGCTCTTAGATTTTCCTTAATGTTAAATCATGGTAGATCCGGGCCCTCACCTGGGCCAAATCAACCCGATCACGTGTCAGCCATGTTTTGGCCGCGGAGCGTTATCGATCAGGCCCTGCGCCCAGTTCAGTGTCCATTGCGTCGCGGGCTGACCATCGAGATTCCAGAACTCCGGCGTGGCGTACATCGCGTGCACCGGCTGGCCGGCACCGCCGCTGAGCACCTCGAGCGTCTTCGGCAGCGCGGTGATGTTGAAGGCCGACTCCGGCGCCGCACAGATCAGGTCGCCGCGCGCGCAGATCTCGTTGGTCCGGTCGTTGAGGGCCCCGAAGCCTCCCGGCCGGGGACCCGACATGGTCAGGCCGAGCGCCGACAGCGTGGGCACCTCGTGCAGCGTGATCTCCGCACCCTGGCCGTCGGCATTGGGCCCGACGTCGAGGCCCGCACCGTCCTGGCGGCGGCCGTCGGCGATGAGCGTCACCCCGAGCACCAGGTCCTGGTCCACGGGTCCGCGGCCGTTACCGATGTCGCTGGCGAGGTCGCCCGCGATCACCGCACCCTGCGAGAACCCGACCAGGACGTAGCTCGTCAGCGGGCAACGGTTGTTCATGTCGGTCATCGCCTGCACCGCGGCGCGGGTGCCCTCGGCACGGCTGTCGTTGTAGGACATCTGCCGGTCCGCCGACAGCGGATTGTGGAACTGCGCGGTGTAGGGAACGGTGAACACCTCGAGACGCTGCGAATCGAACTGTGCCCGAATCGGGTTGGTCACGTTGAGCAGCAGCGCGGCCGGGAACTGCACCGGGTTGAACGGGTCGAGGGTCACCGACGACTCCCACGTCCCGGGGATCGAGATCAGCTGGACGTCCGGGCAGCTGGCGTCCTGGAACTCCGGGCGGGGCTTACCGGTCGTCGGGGGGACCGCCGTGGGTGGGACCGCGCTGGGCGGGACGGCGGTGGGCGGGGCGTCGGGCCTGCGCAGCACGACGATCACGATCGCCACGATCAGCACCACGACAAGTCCCACAGCCCCTGCTGCGAACAGCGCGAGAAGTCGATGGCGTTTCCGCCGGTTGGTCTTGGCCATTGGCTTCTTGTGCTCCTGCTAGCAGAGTCGGTCGGTCGCGATGCGAATGTAGTCGGAGGTTGCGGACTGAACCTCGTCAGTGGACGGCGCCAACGCACTGACACCGTCTCCGGTATCGGCATCGGCGACGTCGTTGCGCACCAGCGGCGCCACGAAGTCCCACACCGCCTGATCGGTCTGCATGGCCGCGCGCGCCTGACACACGTAGGAGCCGATGCTCAGCGCCGTCAGCTCGCTGGACGGGCGCACCCCGGCCGTGTGCAGTGCGTCGAGGTAGGCACGCTGGCGTGGCGTGACGACCAGGGCGTTGGACTGAGTCCCCGGCTGCCCGGGACCGGGCGGCTGCGCACTGGACTGGCCGTGCGCGGGAACGGTCTCGACCTGCGATCCCAGGCCGGCCATGTCGTCGCTCAGCGAGCACCCCGTCAGCCAGACCGCCGAGGAGGCCACCAGCAGCGACATTCCCGCCACGCCTGCCATCGCCGTCCTGGACCCTTGCTGCACCCCTCCAAGGTACCGACTGGCCGCAGGTGAGCCCGGCCGGGATTTCCCCGGCGGGCGGGTCACCTGATGGTGGTGACCAGTTCGCCCTTCATGGCGGCCAGCTGCGCGCTCCACGACCCCCAGTCGTGGTTGCCGCCGGTCGGGAAGTCGAAGTGACCGTTGCTCCCGCCGACGGCGCGGTAGTGCTGGTAGAAGGTCCGGTTGCTGCCCTGGGCCTGGTCGCAGTAGCCGATCATCGCGACCGGGTCGCTGCACGTGGTGGTGGCCGGACTGAACACCCACAGCCGGGTGTTGTTGTCGACCAGCAATTGCGCGTGCACGTCGGGGTCGTGCCACTTCCAGCGGCCGAACTGTGGCGGACCCCACATGTTGAGGGTGTCGACGCCGCCGAACCGCGCGAGCCCGGCGGTGATCGCGCCATTCATCGCGGTCGCCGACGGGGTCAGGAAGCCCGACAGGGAACCGGCGAACCGGTAGCGGTCGGGGTGGAAGGTCGCCATGGTCAGCGCGCCGGTGCCGCCCTGGGCGGCGCCGACGATTCCGTGCCCGCCGGGAGCCAACCCCTTGTTGGCGGCCAGGAAGTTGGGCAGCTCATCGGCGAGGAACGTCTCCCACTGCTTGCTGCCGTCCTGCTCCCAGTTGGTGTACATGCTCCATGCGCCCCCGGCGGGGGCGGCCACGGAGATGCCCGAGCCGGCAAGCGTGTTCATCGCGTTGCCCGCGGTCACCCAGTTGCTGACGTCGGGTGCGGCATTGAAGGCGTCGAGCAGGACGACCGCGTGCGGGCCACCGCCCTGGAACGCGACCGGGATGTCGCGGCCCATCGCGCCCGACGGCACCATCAGGATCTCCATGCCCTGCGCGGAGGCGGTCGGCGTCGCGGGAGTCCAGGGCGCCGAGAACGCCGTGCCCGCGGACATCGCCGCCACGGCCAGCACCACGGCCGCGATCATTCGAGTCAACGCACGCATCTGCCCCACCTCGTGTTCCTTCTTTTGTTTTCGCATCGCCTGTCCGGCCCGCCGAAAGGTAGTGAATCACATCACTGCGACGGCCCGGGCCTGAAAGCGACTGACGGCGGTGACCCCTGATCGGGATCGCCGCCGTCAATATGTCGTTGGGACGGGGACCTAGCCGCCCGCCACCGCGGCGTCGACAGGCGCCGGCGGAGCCGACGGCTGCGGCACCGCACCCAGCGCCCGCTGGATGTCGGGCTTCATCTGCTGGAGCTGCTGGCCCCAGTAGCCCCAGCTGTGGGTGCCGTTGGACGGGAAGTTGAACACACCGTTGCGGCCACCCGCGGCGATGTACTCCTCCTGGAAGGTCTTGTTGGTGCGCAGCGTGAAGCCCTCGAGGAACTTGGCGTTGAACAGGTTGCCCGAGCTGGAGCCCGCGTCGAGCTCGGAGGGCTTGCCGTTACCGCAGAACACCCAGAGGCGGGTGTTGTTGGCGACCAGGCTGGAGATGTTGACCATCGGGTCGTTGCGCTTCCACGCCGGATCGCTGGACGGGCCCCACATGTCCTCGGCCTCGTAGCCACCCGCGTCGCCCATCGAAATGCCGACCAGCATGGGCCACCAGCCCTCGGACAGGTTCAGGAAGCCGGACAGCGAGCCCGCGTACTGGAACTGGTTGGGGTGGTAGATCGCCAGCGTCATCGCGGCCGAACCGGCCATCGACAGCCCGACGGCCGCGTTGCGGTTCGGGTTCACGCCCTTGTTGGCTGCCAGGTAGGCCGGCAGCTCACTGGTGAGGAACGTCTCCCACTTGTAGGTGCTGCAGCCGGCCTTACCGCATGCGGGCTTGTACCAGTCGCTGTAGAAGCTGGACTGGCCGCCGACCGGCATGACCACCGCGAGACCCGAGTCGACGTACCACTCGAACGCCGCGGTGTTGATGTCCCAGCCGTTGAAGTCGTCCTGCGCACGCAGGCCGTCGAGCAGGTAGACCCCGGGTGCGTTCGGGCCGCCGCTCTGGAACTGGATCTTGATGTCCTTGCCCATACCGGCGGACGGCACCATCAGGTACTCCACCGGCAGACCGGGACGAGAGAACGCCCCCGCAGTCGCCGAGCCGCCCAGGGCGCCGATCAGGCCTGGCACCACGGCTGCCGCGACGGCTACCACCGCGAGCCGACGCCACAGGGTTTTCGCTGCGCCACGCAGCCCCGGAACGAACTTCATTCGTTGTCAATCCAATCTGTCGTAAGCAGCAGCAGGCCCTGATCCTCGAATGGTTCCCGGACCCGGCCACGTTGCCCGTGTAGTCAACCACACCTTTGTGGCGATCTCTCATCGCCGCGAACCCGCTCGCGGCGCCCTTCACATGCCTTATCTCACCGACATGGCTGTAGCGTTACGAAAGCAGAAAACCTGCTCCGCCAACAAATCGCGGTTACTTCAGGGCCCCGTCGGGGGCAGTCCTTCGTAGCGCGGGTTCACCGGCTCCGGCACCGGCAGGCCGCAGCGCGCGAGCTCGTACAGCGGCACCCGGTCGATGCGGTAGGACGTGTAGCGCACGGCGTTCACCAGGTTCGACAGGAACCGCCTCGGACCCATCGGGGCCCGGATCGCGGCCAACGCCTCATCCGTCGCGGGGCATTTCAACGCCGCTTCGGCCTGCCTGATCCAGTCCTCGTCGAGATAGCTCGGGATGTACGGCGGCTCCTTGAGGAATGGGCCCTCGGCGACCGCCCAATCGGGGAACAGGTTCTTGTCGTGACCGATGCGGCCGTCCTCGATCCTCGCGGTGCGTGCCGCCAGCGGGTTGGCCAGACCGATCTGGTCGATCACCCTGACGTCGAGGCCGACGTTCATCCCCAACATGCCGAGGTTGGTGAAAAAGACGGTGTGCGGCCCTGTTCGATCCCCGTCGGGATCGGGCGGCGCGTCGGGCGGTGGTGGGATCGTGGGCACGACATCCCACATGTCGTAGTTGCCTGCAGGCAACAGCAGCGCACCGTCGGGAGTGTTCTCGATGGCGGTCATCACCGCACGCATCCGCGGGTAGTCCAGGTAGTCCGCGGCCGTCAACGGGTGCGGGTTACCGGTCGCCTGCGCATAGAAGCGGCGCTCGTCGACGATGCCCGTATAGGTCACCCGCGTGGCGTCCGCACCCATCCCCGGCGAGTTGGCGGCCCACAGCGACCAGCCCGCGACCGCGAGCCACAGCACACTGGTGGCGCCGGCGTACAGGTAGCCCGCACCGCGGGCCATCCGCGAGCTGTCCGGCAGCATCAGCGGGATCACCGCGACCGGTGCCAACAGGCAGAACAACGGCGTCAGCAACACCCGCCCGTGCATGAAGTCCCCACCCTGGCGGATCCAGTAGACCGCCTGCAGGACACCACTGAGGAGCATGAACGCCACCACCGCCTGCGGGGTCTGCACCGTGCGCGCCAGCCAGCGGGAGCCCGCGGGCGCACGGCGATTGACCCACGACGGGCGGCCGCGCAGCAGCATCACCATCAGCCCGAGGCCGATCAGCAGAACCGCCGGAGCCCACAGCAGGTAGGGCTGGTTGAAGTTGGCGAGGTACACGAAGCCCTGCTGCCACTTGGCCCCGGTGGCGTCCTTGGCCACCGCCGTGCCGGGGACCAGCAGTCCGTAGTAACCCATCCGGAAGATCTGATAGGCCACCGGAAGCAATCCGCCCGCGACGACGATCAGCGCGCGCCTGCGCCACCCGGTGGCCGCGACCAGCATCATGACCAGCGCGAGGCCGCCGATCAGCGCGAGCTCGGGCCGCACCAGCACGCTGAGTCCGGCGACGAACGCCAGCACGCCGTCGAACGTCGGCGAGGTCTGTGATGTCTGGAGCCCGCGCTCCGGCCGCTTGTCGCGCGGCCCGCGCAGTGCCTGCGACCAGCAGACCATCATCCACCACAGCAGGCCCAGATAGGCCAGCACCAAACCGTTTTCGAGACCGGAGGTGGCGAAGTCCCTGGCGGGCGGCACCGCGATGTAGACCAGCGCGCCCGCCGGCAGGAACAGCGCGCGCCTGCCCGTGAGGCTCGGCGCGTACAGCCTCGCGGTGCCCAGCATCACCAGCGCGACACCCAACACGCTGAGCACCAGGGCAAGTGTCAGCGCCACGTACTCCAGCCGCGCTGATCCGGAGACCAGCCCGCCGAAGTACATCAGATACGACCACACCGTGGAGGTGTTGGCCTCGACCCGCTCACCGGCGTTGAAGACGGGGCCGTTGCCCGCCAGCATGTTTCGCGTCGTGCGCAACACGATCAAGCCGTCGTCGGCGATCCAGCGGCGCTGCCAGGCGCCCCAGCCGAACAGCGCGGCCACCACCGTCACGCTCACCCACAGGCTGATGCGGACCCAGAGGTCGTACGGAAAGGCGGGCCAGCGGGTGATCCGGTCCGCGAGCGCGGTGGTCAGCCGGTCAGCTGAGGAAGACTGCGGCACCGATGGTCCCGATCCAGGCCAGCGCAAGCAGCTGGAGCACCCGATCCTTCAGCGCGATCTCCTCGGGCTCACCGGCCATCCCCCCGTCGACGTCCACCGCGTAGCGCAGGATCGCGATCGTGAACGGCACCATGGAGATCACGAACCAGGAGGTGCCGCCGGTCTCGTCGCGCTCGAAGGCCCACAGTCCGTAGCAGAGCACCAGCGACGTCGCCGAGAGCGTCCACACGAAACGAAGGTAGGAGCTGGTGTAGCTCTCCAGCGACTTGCGGATCTTGGCGCCGGTTCGTTCCGCCAACTGCAGTTCGGCGTAGCGCTTTCCGGCCGCCATGAACAGCGAGCCGAACGCCATCATGAACAGGAACCATTGCGACAGCGGCACTTCCGCCGCCACGCCACCGGCGATCGCCCGGATCAGGAATCCCGACGACACGATGCAGATGTCGATGACCGGCTGATGCTTGAGCCCGAAACAGTAGGCCAGCTGGATGGCGATGTAGATCGCCATCACCAGCGCGAGGTTGGGGCTGACCAGCCACGAGATCACCAGCGACGCGACACCGAGCACCGCCGCCAGCGAGTACGCCAGCCATTCCGGCACCACGCCCGCCGCGATCGGGCGGAACCGCTTCGTCGGATGGGCGCGGTCGGCATCGACGTCCCGTGCGTCGTTGACCAGATACACCGACGACGCGGCCAGGCTGAAGACGACGAACGCCAGCAGCACCTTGACCAGCACTTCGCGGTAGTCGTAGGCATAGCGGTCGTCGCCGAGCGCGGCCACCGGCGCCGCGAACACCAGGATGTTCTTCACCCACTGGCGGGGCCGCAGCGCCTTGACCAGCCCCGCGGCGAGGCTCCTGGGTGGACCGGCGGTCGAGCCGGTGTCCTGATCGAGCTGGGATGCGCTCATCGACGTCTGCTCTTCATCACAACCGAGCCCCTTCAGTACGGTCGGCCACTTCGCTGTTCAGCGCGCCGACCACTTTGGCAACGACCGCGCCGACGGCGATCCCGGCGAGCACATCGCTCGGGTAGTGGACACCGAGAACCAGGCGGGACAACGCCATCGGCGGAACCAAGAGCGCGGGCAGCGGCAGGCCGGTCGGCCGTGCCAGCAGCATCGCCGCGGCGGTCGTCGACGTGGCGTGCGCCGACGGGAAGCTCAACCGGCTCGGGGTGCCCACGTTGACCACGACGGCCGGGTGGTGCGGTCGTTCCCGACGCACGATGCGCTTGATCACCACGGCGCAGAAATGGGCCAGGAACGCACCGGCGCCCGCGGCCACGTAGTCGCGGCGGCGGCTCGGAGACACCAGCGCACCCACGGCGGCGACCACCATCCAACCGATGCTGTGCTCACCGAAATGCGAGAGCCCCCTGGCACCGGCGAGCACGCCGGGCCGGTCGGCGAGCGCCGACTGCACGGCCACCAGCACGAGGTCCTCCCCCGCGGGGGGCACCACCGGATCAGGCATCACGGGATGTCACGGTCCCCTGCTCGCCGGAGTCCAGGACGGCCTCCCAACTCTGCTTGCTCGTCAGCGTGGGCAGCGCGTCGCGGTACACCCTGCGCATGCGGTTGAACTTGCGGGCCAGCCGGGCCTGCCGTTTCAGCGATTCGCGGAGCAGTTCGAACATCTTCTCGCGGTCGCGCTGCCGATATACGACTCCGCGACCGTCGGCGGTGGTGACCGTGACGCCATCGACCCTGCTGAGCGAGAACCACCGCGCGTCCTGCGTGGCGACGTTGATCTGTGGGCGCTGGTGGTGCTGCGGGTCGTGCGCCTTGAGCTGGTGCAGCACGCCGCGCGTCAACCGCACCGAGATGGCCAGCGGGTTGGTGGGGATGTCCACCTTCCTGCGCCACCGCTTGTCCGACGGCGGCGGCAGCGCCGTGGCACCGGGCAGGACCACCGCGTCGGGATAATCCTGGCGCATCTTGCGCACGTCCGGCAGCGCCGACTCCAGGATCGCGAACAGGTTCTCGGGACCGGCCAGGAAGTCGTCCATCGCCTTGTTCTGGATGGCGACGGTCGAATACTCAAGGCAGAGAAGGTGTTTGAGTGTCGCCTTCAGATGGCTCGCGAGCAGTCCGCGGACGTTTCCGTCCCAGTGCAGAGCCGCCACGACCAGGCGGTTGCGCAAATGGAAGTACGCCTGCCAGTCGATCGCGTCGTCCTTGTCGCTCCACGCCATGTGCCAGATCGCCGCGCCGGGAAGTGTGACGGTTGGATAGCCGTGCTCGCCGGCCCGCAGGCCGTAATCCGCGTCATCCCACTTGATGAACAGCGGCAGCGGCTGGCCGAGTTCCTCGGCGACCTGCCGCGGGATCATGCACATCCACCAGCCGTTGTAGTCGACGTCGATGCGACGGTGCAGCAGCCTGCTGCGTTCGTGCTCCTCGTCGTTGAGCGGGTACTTGGCGAAGTTGTGGTCGTACTCGGTGTTCACCGCGTTGGTCCACATGAAGTTCTCTGCGTCGACCATCTCGCCCATCACGTGCAGGTGCGACGGCTCCTGCAGGTTGAGCATCTGACCGCCGACCAGGGTGGGCTTCTTAGCGAAGCGGTTCAACGCCAGCGCGCGCAGTATGGAGTCGGGCTCGACACGGATATCGTCGTCCATGAACAGGATCTGCTCACAGTCGGTGTTCTTCAGCGCCTCGTACATCACCCGGCTGTAACCGCCGGAGCCGCCGAGGTTGGGCTGGTTGTGCACCGTCAGCCGGTTGCCGAGCGCGGCTGCCGCCGCCTCGAATCCTGGGTGGTCCTTGGCCTTCCTGGTGCCCTGATCGGACACGATGACCGCACCGACCACCTTGTCCACCAAGGGATCCGACGTCAGGGCGGCCAGCGCGTTGACACAGTCGGCGGGGCGGTTGAACGTCGGGATGCCGACAGCGACGTTGGCCCTGCCCGGCGCCTCGGTCGGTGCGTACCAACCCGCGCTGTGCAGCGTCGACGCGGCATCGGTCGTGATGTCGAACCAGATCCAGCCACCGTCCTCGAAGGGGGTCAGCTCGATCTCGAACTCGACCACGGAGGCGCTCGCGCCGACATCGGGTACGGAGGCAGTGGGGACTTCGGCGTTTCCGCTGGAGATCGGTGCGCCGCCGACGGTGATCCGGGCCCCCGTCGCCTTGGAGCGGTAGACGTCGACGCGCGCGCTGCCGGTCAACTCGACCCGAAGCACCACCGACTCCAGCGTCGACCACCGGCGCCAGTAGCTCGCGGGGAAGGCGTTGAAGTACGTCGCGAACGACACCTCCGATTCGGCGCCGATTTCCAGTTCGGTGCGGGTCGGCGCGTGGGCACGTCTGGCGTTGGTGTCCGATTCCTCGATGTAGAGCTTGCGGACGTCCAGCGGCTCACCGGGTCGCGGCAGGATGACGCGGGCGAGCAGGCTGACCGCCCGTGACTGCCCGTCCTCGATTGCGCCGGACGGAATGTCACTCATGGTCCACTGCTTTCTGTCTCGGGGTCGACCAGCGGCGCACCGTCGCGAAGGTGCGGCGCCAGCGTGTTGTCGTACATGTTCAGTGCGCTGGCGATCGCCATGTGCATATCCAGGTACTGGTAGGTGCCGAGGCGGCCGCCGAACAGCACGTTCGACGCGGCCATCTCCGCACGGGCCCGCGCGCGGTAGGCGGCGAGCACCGCCCGGTCGGCCTCGGTGTTGATCGGGTAGTACGGCTCGTCCTCATCGTCGGCGAACCGCGAGAACTCCCGCATGATCACCGTCTTGTCCGTCGGATACGCCCGCTCCGGGTGGAAGTGCCGGAACTCGTGGATGCGGGTGTAGGGGACCTCCGGGTCGTTGTAGTTCATCACCGGCGTCCCCTGGAAGTCCCCGGTCGGCAGCACTTCGAGCTCGAAATCCAGCGTGCGCCACCCGAGGCGGCCCTCGACGTAGTCGAAGTAGCGGTCCAGCGGGCCCGTGTACACCACCGGCGCCGCCGGGTTGGCGGCCCGCAGCTGGTCACGGACGTCGAACCAGTCGGTGTCCAGGCGCACCTCGATGCGGTCGTCGGCGGCCATGTTCTCCAGCCATGCGGTGTAGCCGTCGACGGGCAGGCCCTCGTAGGTGTCGTTGAAGTAGCGGTTGTCGAAGGTGTAGCGCACCGGCAGCCGGGCGATGTTGGCTGCGGGCAACTCCTTGGGGTCGGTCTGCCACTGCTTGGCGGTGTAACCCTTCACGAACGCCTCATACAGCGGCCTGCCGATCAGCGAGATCGCCTTCTCCTCGAGGTTCTGCGCGGCGGCGGTGTCGATTTCACTGGCCTGGTCCTTGATCAGCGCGCGCGCCTCGTCCGGGGTGAAGTACCGGCCGAAGAACTGGCTGACCAGGCCGAGGCCCATCGGGAACTGGTAGGCCTGCCCGTCGTGCATCGCGAACACCCGGTGCTGGTATCCGGTGAACTCGGTGAACTGCCGCACGTAGTCCCACACCCGCTGGTTACTGGTGTGGAACAGGTGGGCACCGTAGCGGTGCACCTCGATGCCGGTCTCGGGCTCGGGTTCGGAGTAGGCGTTGCCGCCGATGTGCGGGCGCCGGTCCACGACGAGTACCCGCTTGTTCAGCTGCGTCGCGACGCGCTCGGCGATCGTCAGACCGAAGAACCCGGAACCGACCACGAAGAGGTCGAAGTCGTCGGCGGTTGGGCGCTCTGCATCCCGGGGAGCTTCGGAGTTCATCGGCAGCAAGGGTATCCGACCACCCCGCCCAGCCCCGAGTTGGCCGAGCCGCGCAGGTCGCAATTAGCTCACGATTCCGCATCGTCACTCTAGTTCCACTAGTCACATCAGTACCATCGACCGCGTACGAAGATTCACGCAGGTAGCCGATTTTGGTAACCGAATTTCTACGTCCATGTATTGAGGAGACTTCCGTGCCGAACCGACGTCGACGCCGGCTCTCGACAGCCTTGAGCACAGTCGCCGCTCTGGCAGTCGCGAGTCCAGTTGCGCTTGTTGCCGTTTCCGAGCTTGCCGCGCCTTCAGGGGCACCCGCAGGCACCCCGCAGCACCGCGAGTTCGTCCAGGCCGCCACGATCACCGATCTGCCGGGGGAGCTCATCTCCGCCCTGTCCCAGGGCCTGTCCCAGTTCGGGATCAACCTGCCCCCGCTGCCGACCGGTCTGCTCACCGGCACGGGCGCATCCGCACCCACCACCCTCTCCCCCGGGTTGGGAGCCGCCGGCCTGACCTCTCCCGGCCTGTCGCCGGGCTTGTCCGGGATGCCGTCGCTGACCGATCCCGGGCTCGCCAATCCCGCACTGACCGACCCGGGCCTGACCAGCCCGACCGGCGCGGCCCCCGGGCTGACGACTCCCGGCTTGACCACGCCGTCGCTGACCGACCCGGCCCTGGCCACTCCCGGACTCACCGTGCCGGGTGTGAGCACCCCCGGGTTGACCACACCGTCACTGACCGACCCCGGCTTGAGCACGCCGGGCCTGACGACACCGCCTGCGCTGACCGACCCGGCACTCGGCGTTGCCCCGATCTCGACCGCGGGACTTCCGCTGACCGGCGAGATCCCGATCTCCGCGCCGGTCGGACTGGATCCGGCGCTGGGCTCCTACCCGATCCTCGGCGATCCGTCGCTGGCCGCCACCCCGGTGGCTCCCGCCAGCGGCGGTCTGCTCGGCGATCTGACCAGCGCCGCCAACCAGTTGGGCGCCGGCGAGGCGATCGACCTGCTCAAGGGCGTGTTGATGCCCGCGATCATGTCGGCGGTCAAGCCCGCGGGCGCGCCGGCAGCCGCCGCCGCGGCAGCACCGGCGGCGGCCGCCGGGGCAGCGGCACCCGTCCAAGGCGCACTGGCGGCCGAAGCAGCGGTCGAGCCCGGCGCGTAACCCCGCGGCCCCAACGAGTCCTGCCACCGAACGGCACCGCAGAAGCGCCAGCACGCTCTGCGGTGCCGTTGCAGGTGTTTTTGGTCGGCCGAATCGCCGTGTCGCACCACTTGCATCATTTGGCACATACGTAACATCAGTCCGTGCTGTGTCGCCGACCCGCGCCGTCGATACTGTTCACCGCGCTCGCGGCGACAGTGGTGCTACTTCCCTGGGCGATCACCGGTGTGCCCGGTGACGACCAGCGACCGGCGGCGGCCGCCCCCCAGGTGGTGACGCAACCGCTGAACGAGCTGGGCGGTGGTGAGACCATCCGCGAGATCCACCAGGAGACGCCGTTCTCACTGGTCGCGCTGACCTCCGAAGACCTCACCGGCACCACCGCACGGGTCCGCGCCAAGACATCCGACGGCTCCTGGGGGCCGTGGTACGAGGCCGAACCCCTCGAGGGCGTCGGCGCCGATACGCCGTCGCCGAGTGGTGTGCGAGGCACCGACCCGGTCTTCGTCGGGCGCACCACGACCGTCCAGATCGCAGTCACCCGGCCCCCGGACGCAGAGGTCACCGGGCGCACGCCGCAAACCGAACCCTCCGACGCCGACCGGCCCGAGTTGGGATACGTCCCTGCCAACGTGGAACAGCCGTTCGGGCAGAACCTCAACGCGATACTGATCAGCCCACCGGAAACCCCGGCGGATCTGCTGCCACTGCCGAACGCGGCCACCCCTCCCGGGCAACCCCCGCACATCATCAACCGGGCGCAGTGGGGCGCCGACGAGGGGATGCGCTGCGGAGAACCGCGCTACGACAACAGGATCCAGGCGGGGGTCGTGCACCACACGGCCGGAAGCAACGAGTACACCCCCGGGGACTCGGCGGGGATCGTCAGATCGATCTACGAGTACCACACCCGCACCCTGGGCTGGTGCGACATCGCCTACAACGCGATGGTCGACAAGTACGGACAGGTATTCGAGGGTCGTGCCGGCGGCATGACCCGGCCCGTCGAGGGCGCGCACACCGGTGGCTTCAACCACAACACCTGGGGTGTGGCCATGCTCGGCAACTTCGATGCGGTGCCCCCCACCCCCATCCAGTTGCGCACCACCGCAAGGCTTCTGGGCTGGGTGCTCGGCCAGTCGGGAGTCGACCCCCTCGGCGCGGTGGTGCTGCCGTCGGAAGGCGGGTCGTTCACCAAGTTCGCGTTCGGCGCGTCACCGACGCTGCCGACGATCTTCACCCACCGCGACGTCGGCAACACCGAGTGCCCGGGCAACGCGGCATACGCGTTGATGCCCGAGATCCGGAACATCGCCGCGCGGTTCAACGACCCACCCGGACCCGAACAGTTGGCCGAGACCCTGCGCGGCGGCGCCATCTTCGCGAAGTGGGATTCACTGGGCGGGATGAACAGCTACCTGGGCCGGCCCACCTCACCCGAGGCTTCCGGGCAGGGCTCGACCCGCTACGTCACCTTCGAACGAGGCGCTGTGTACTGGTCTCCCGAGAGCGGCGCCGAACCCGTCACCGGAGAGCTCTACAAGGCATGGGGGGCACTTGGCTTCGAGCGGGGTGCGCTGGGCCTACCGACCAGCGGGGAGATCGCCGAGCCGTTGTGGATCGTGCAGAACTTCCAGCACGGCACCCTCAACTTCGACCGCGAGAAGGGCACGGTGACCCGCGTCATCGACGGCGTCCCCGTGGAACTGCCGCCGCCGCCCGCCGATCTGGCACCGATACAGCTGGAGCGGTTCACCCCGCCGATCAACCCCGTCTGATTTCGCTCGCCCGCTCGCAAGGCTCTCACAGCCACCACCGCTCGAGCACCAGGGCCACCCCGTCCTCGACATTGGTGGCCGTCACCTCGTCGGCCGCCGCGACGGCGTCGGGATGCGCATTGCCCATCGCCACCCCGAGACCCGCCCAGCCCAGCATCGGTACGTCGTTGGGCATGTCGCCGAACGTGACGACGTCTGCGGCATCGATCCCCATGGGC
The DNA here is from genome assembly GCF_025821625.1 of Mycolicibacterium pyrenivorans. GTDB lineage: Bacteria > Actinomycetota > Actinomycetes > Mycobacteriales > Mycobacteriaceae > Mycobacterium > Mycobacterium pyrenivorans. The sequence continues at coordinate 8,767 of NZ_JACKSH010000010.1, read as the reverse complement.
CGGGCCAACTCCTCGATCCCGGTGGCCTTGCTCACCCCGAGCGGCACGATCTCGATCAGCCCGTTGTTGGTCGAGTAGGTGATGTCGCCCTCGATCCCGACGTGCTTGGCGAGTTCTGCGGCCATGTCGGCACTGCGGGCACCCGCCTTGCGGATGAGCAGTTTGACCGCGGGCGCGCTCAGCAGGTCCTCGATCGAGACCTCGGTGTTGTCGGGGTTGAGCCATGCGTGCTCGTATCCCGGCGAGCTGACGAACTGCGGGGTGGCCGCGTCGTGCGCGGTCCTCCCCACCCGCTCGACTGCCAGGCCGGCGCCGGGGATCACCCGGGTGGCGATCTCGGCGAGTTCACCGAGAGCGTCGGCGGAGAGGGTACGCGCCGAGACGATGCGGTCCACCGACGGGTCGTAGATCACCGCGCCGTTGGCGCACACCGCCATCGGGGTCAAACCGAGTTGGTCGACGATGGGCCTGACCCACCGCGGCGGACGGCCGGTGGCGAGCACGAACTGGGCACCCGAATCGACCAGGGCATGCACGGCGGCCCGGGTCCGCGCGCTGATCTTCTCGTCGTCGTCGAGCAGCGTGCCGTCCACATCGGTGGCGATCAGCGCTGGCATGCGTCCCTCGGAGGTCCTCATGAGCGCTCACCCCGCCGCCTGCGGGCCCGCTCCGCCAGCTCGGCCTCTTCGATGGCCCTGGCCTCCGCCGGTGTCGGGGCCGTGCCGCCGAGGCGTCTCGGCAGCCAGAAGGCGGCGCCGTCCGGCCGCGGATACGTGTCTTGGGCAGTGTGGAGCAACTTGGTCATCTCCGAGCGCATGGTGGTGGTGAGCTGCTGGGCGGTGCCGGTCGGCGCGATGGCGCCACCGATCATCACGGTGATCGGGAACTTGTTGCGCCCCAGCGCTTTCGGATGGTCCTTCGTCCACAGGCGGTGCGCCCCCCAGACGATCACCGGAACGACGGGCACGTCTGCCTCCATGGCCATCCGCACCGCGCCGGACTTGAACTCCTTGAGCTCGAAACTGCGGCTGATCGTGGCCTCCGGATACATCCCGACGATCTCGCCGCGGCGCAGCGACTCCACCGCGGCGGCATACGCACCTGCGCCCGCCTGCCGGTCGACCGGGATCGCACCGGTGTGGCCGATGAGCCACCGGACGATCCCCACCTCGGCCATCTCCGCCTTGATCATGAAACGCAGGCGACGTTTGCGCTTCATGGCCGCCAGCGCCGCGGGAAGGAAGTCGACGTAGCCGGTGTGATTGATCGCGACGACGGCGCCGCCGGAGGCGGGGAGGTGTTCCAGTCCCTGATAGGTGATCCGTGTCCCCGTGGCCCTGACCGCCAGAGTCGCCGCGATCTCCAGCGTGCGGAAGACCGGTTCCATCCGGCCTACCCCGGCGCCTCGGTGGTTCCGTCGTCCAACCCGGGTGCGCCGGCCCGACGCGCTGCCTTCTCGGCGGCTTCCTCGGCATCCATGCGGTTGGCCTCGGCCAGCGTCGGCGCGCCCCCACCCAGTCGGTGGGGCACCCAGAACTCGCCGGGCGGATACGGGCCATAGGCGTCCTGCACCTGCTCGAGCAGGTGCTGCATCCGGGAATGCAGCAGCGCGGTCAGCTCGGCAGCGGGCAGCGTGGGCTCGATGGGCTTGCCCACCGCGATCGAGATGGGCACCTTCGGGCGCCACATCTTCTTCGGATGGCCCTTGGTCCAGATGCGCTGGGCGCCCCACACGATGTGCGGCACGATCGGCACCCCGGCGGCGATCGCCATCCGCGCCGCCCCCGACTTGAAGTCCTTGATCTCGAAACTCCGGCTGATGGTGGCCTCGGGGTAGACGCCGACGAACTCGCCCTCCCTGAGCTTCTGGCAGGCCTCGTCGAACGACGCCGCCCCGCTGTGCCTGTCCACCTCGATGTGGCGCAGACTGCGCATGACCGGGCCGGTCACCTTGTGGTCGAAGACCTCTCTCTTCGCCATGAAGCGGACCTTGCGCCCCAGGTGCTGCTGATAGGCGGGCAGCCCGGCGAACGTGAAATCGAAGTAACTGGTGTGGTTGATGGCGATCACCGCCCCGCCGGTGCGCGGCAGGTTCTCCACCCCGGTGACGGTGAACTTCAGGCCCTGCACACGCCAGACCAGTCGGGCGAGCTGGATCACTGTGCCGTATACCGGTTCCACAGCCGCCAGCGTAGTGCGCTGACACGCACACACCCACACAGGGACGACGCCCACCGGCGTTGACCGGCGGGCCCGTCGCGCCCCGCTAAGCTAGGCCACGAAACAGCAGCCACCAGAGGGGATATCTGTGCAGGTCACGAGCATCGGGCACGCCGGTTTCCGCATCGACACCAAGGCCGGGAGCATCCTGTGCGACCCGTGGGTCAACCCTGCGTACTTCGCGTCGTGGTTCCCGTTCCCCGACAACAGCGGGCTGGACTGGACGGCGCTCGGCGACGTGGACTATCTGTACGTCTCGCACCTGCACAAGGACCATTTCGATCCGCAGAACCTGCGCGAGCACGTCAACAAGGACGCCGTCGTCCTGCTGCCCGACTTCCCGGTGCCCGACCTGCGGCGCGAACTGGAGAAACTGGGCTTTCACCGGTTCTTCGAGACCACCGACTCGGTCAAGCACCGGGTGAGCGGGCCCAAGGGCGATCTCGACGTGATGATCATCGCCCTGCGCGCCCCCGCGGACGGACCCATCGGTGACTCCGGCCTGGTCGTGTCGGATCGCGTCACCACCCTTTTCAATATGAACGACGCGCGGCCCGTCGACCTCGACGTCCTGCACGCCGACTTCGGCCAGGTCGACGTGCACATGCTGCAGTACTCGGGGGCGATCTGGTACCCGATGGTCTACGACATGCCGGCCCGCGCCAAGGAGGCGTTCGGGATCCAGAAGCGCCAGCGCCAGATGGACCGCTGCAGGCAGTACATCGCGCAGGTCGGCGCGGACTGGGTGATCCCGTCGGCCGGCCCACCGTGCTTTCTCGACGACGAGCTTCGCGACCTCAACGACGACCACGGCGACCCGGCCAACATCTTTCCCGACCAGATGGTCTTCCTGGACCAGATGCGTGCGCACGGCCACGACGGCGGCCTTTTGATGATTCCCGGATCGACCGCTGATTTCACTGGCTCGCAATTCAATTCGCTAACCCACCCGCTTCCCGACGACGAGGTGCGCGCGATGTTCACCACCGGCAAGGCCGACTACATCGCCGCGTACGCCGAGCGGATGGCGCCGGTGCTCGCCGCCGAGAAGGCCGGTTGGGCGCCCGCGGAGGGAGAGCCCCTGCTGGAGTCGCTGCGCGACCTGTTCGAGCCGATCATGGTGGCCTCCGATCAGATCTGCGACGGCATCGGCTACCCGGTGGAGTTGGTCCTGGGGCCCGAGACCGTTGTGTTGGATTTCCCCAAACGTGCGGTGCGCGAAGCGATTCCCGATGAGAAGTTCCGGTACGGGTTCGCCATCGCCCCCGAACTGGTGCGCACCGTGGTCCGCGACCGGGAACCCGACTGGGTGAACACCATCTTCCTGTCCACCCGGTTCAAGGCGTGGCGCGTCGGCGGCTACAACGAGTATCTGTACACATTCTTCAAGTGCCTCACCGACGAACGGATCGCCTACGCCGACGGGTGGTTCGCCGAGACGCACGACGATACCGCGTCGATCACTTTGGACGGCTGGGAGATTCAGCGTCGCTGCCCACACCTGAAAGCTGATCTGTCGAAGTTCGGCGTGGTCGAGGGCACGACGCTCACGTGCAACCTGCACGGGTGGCAGTGGAATCTGACCAACGGTCGGTGCCTGACGAGCAAGGGCCACGAACTGCGGTCGGAGAAGCTGTGAGCGCCCCGCCCCGGTTCTACGACGACGGTCTGATCCAACTGGACCGGGAAGCACTCACGCTGCGTCGCTACCACTTTCCGTCCGGAACGTCGAAGATCATCCCGCTGCACGCCATCCGCGGGTACCGATCCACTCCCCTGGGGCTGTTCATGCAGCGCTTCCGCATCTGGGGCAGTTCGGATTTCAGAAGGTGGCTGCCCCTGGATGCGCGGCGGCCGCTGAAGTCGACGCTGGTGACGCTCGACGTGCCGGGGACCTACCCCGATCCGGCGTGCACGCCCGAGCGCCCCGCCGAGTTCGTCGGACTGCTCGGAGAACTACTGCAGGAATCGCGCTAGACCCCGTCATCGCTCCCGGAGGACGGTGGCCTCGAGCACACGCTGGACCTGGCGCATGGCGGAGCGGCCCGCCGCGGCGGCGGCCCGTCGCACGGCGCCCGGCGGCGCGGGCTCGCGTACCCGAACTGCGTCACCGACCCGCACCACTCCGGGTGTCGTGACGTCGGCGTACACGCCGAGGAAACGGTCGGTGCTCTGCGCCAGCCGCCGGGTCAGTCCGCGGTCGAGTTCGAGACCGGGCTGCGGGCGCGTCGGCACCACACATCTGATGGTCTGGTTGGTGACCCGCAGCACCACCGGCCCGACCTCGACGTCGCCGCCCACCCAGGCGGCCTCGGGATACTCGCGGCCCGAGTCGTCGAGCGCGACCAGCACGTTCGGCCGGAACCGCCGCACGTCGTAGGGCACGCCGTCCGCGGACAGGCTCGCCAGGCTCGTGGTACTCAGCACGTGCACCGGGCTCAGATCCACGAAGGTGCCCGGCGGGGTGGCGTACCGGGCCAAGGTCAGCACCTGCTTGGTCGAGAAGACGGACGTGTCCGGCAGTGCCTCGGCCTCGGCGAGCCCGAAGTCGCGGCGCACCTCGGCCGCCGAGAAGTTGGCACGGCTCTGCCGGACCGACAACCGGTGCAGGCTCGTGTCGTCACCGCGCGGCAGCGCCGTCAACCGGACTTCCCGACCGGCCAGCTCCGAGAGTGCCCGGTCGATTCCTGGGTCGGCACTGGACAATTCGGTGCCGTCGGGCAACGTCACGATCACCTCGGGCGCGTTGCCCGGACCCGCGTCCCGACCCGGCTCGGTCGCGTAGCGCGCCGAACACCTCAGCAGCGCGGGCACCTTCCGCGCGGAGGCGGTGATGTCGTGTTCGAGGTCGCGGACCGCCCACAGCCGGTCGGCGTGCACGCCGCGCGGATCGATGCGCACTGCGTCCACCGGGGAGCCGCCCATCGATTTGACGGGGAAACGCCAGAGTTGCGTCACGGTTCCGGCCATGCCGCATTCTAGCCCGAGACCGTCTGGCGCAATTCGGAATACGCGTCGCTCGCGGTGTCGTACACCCGGACGACGGCCTGGTCGCCGGGCTGCAGGTACGTCGACTCACCCAGCGGCGTGTACCGGGTGGCGCCGATACCGATGAGCAGCCTCGACGGGTGTCCGCTGGCCACCATCAGCGCGCCGACGTCCTCCAGCGGAGTGTCCGCGGAACCCTTCTGGTTGGCCAGCCGGTCGACGATCCAGTCGAGCAGCACCTCGCCGTAGTACGAGTAGCCGAGCAGCGGGCTGTCGACCCCGTACTCGTGCTCCTGACCGTGGGCGGTATGCAGGTGGCACACCAGTCGCAGCGTGGCGGTGGGACCGTCCGGTGTGAGATCGCTGACGTCGAAGAACTGGCGCGCAACGCCTTTGGACGCCGGTCCCCAGTTCTTCTTGTGGCTGATCTTCGGCGCGTTCGGCCTGCGGATCGAACAGTCGTTGAAGGCGCCGAGGGCGAATGGCCGCAGCGACGCGACGGTGTCGCCGGCCCACTTGACCTCGCAGGCCAGCCCGACCTCGGGCTCGATCTGCAGGTTGAGCGGGGTGTCACTCTTGGGCAACTCGATGGTGTCGTGCGACAGCGGGAACTCACCGAGGAAGCTGTCGTGACCCGGTGCGTACCAAGGGAAGATCCCTTTGGGGGCAGTTCCTTCCGAGGTCACGTTCACGAAGTCGGCGGCCTCGCCGGCCTGTTCCAGGTGGCCCGCGAAGTTCCCCGCGACACCGAATCCGAACCACGTCCGCAGTTCGTCGTCGTCCAGTTCGATCATGTCCGGCTCGCTCACTTCTTCCTCCCGGGTTCGAGGACCGACGTTCCGACAAAAGGCACCAGCGCCTCGGGCACCCGCACGCTGCCGTCGGGCTGCTGGTGGTTCTCGAGGATGGCCACGAGCCAGCGGGTGGTCGCCAGCGTGCCGTTCAGCGTCGCGGCGGTCTGCGGCTTGCCGTTCTCGTCGCGGTAGCGCACCGACAGCCGCCGCGCCTGGAAGGTGGTGCAGTTCGACGTCGACGTCAGCTCCCGGTAGGTTCGCTGCGTCGGCACCCACGCCTCGCAGTCGTACTTGCGGGCCGCCGACGAGCCGAGGTCCCCGGCGGCGATGTCGATCACCCGGTACGGCACCTCGATGTGGGCCAGCATCTGCCGCTGCCAGCCCAGCAGCCGCTCGTGCTCGGCCTCGGCCTCCTCGGGCCTGCAGTAGACGAAGCCCTCGACCTTGTCGAACTGGTGCACGCGGATGATGCCCCGGGTGTCCTTGCCGTAGCTGCCGGCCTCACGCCGGAAGCACGTCGACCATCCGGCGTAGCGTCTCGGCCCCTGGGACAGGTTCAGGATCTCGTCGGCGTGGAAGCCGGCCAGCGGCACCTCCGAGGTTCCGACGAGGTACATGTCGTCTTCGGTGAGGTGGTAGATCTCCTCGGCGTGGGCCCCGAGGAAGCCGGTGCCCTGCATGATCTCGGGCCGCACCAGCACCGGCGGGATCATCAGCGTGAAACCGTTGTCCATCGCGACGCGCACCGCGAGCTGGAACAGGCCGAGCTGCAGCAACGCCCCTGCCCCGGTGAGGAAGTAGAACCGCGAGCCGGACACCTTCGCCCCACGCTCCATGTCGATCAGCCCCAGCGACTCGCCCAGCTCGAGGTGATCCCTGGGGTTGTCGATGACCGGGGGCTCGCCCACGGTGTCCAGGACGACGAAGTTGTCTTCACCACCTGCGGGGACGCCGTCGATGATGACGTTCGAGATCGCCATGTGCGCTGCCGTGTAGGCCTTTTCGGCCTCGGCCTGTGCCGCCTCGGCCGCCTTGACCCGCTCGGCCAAGTCTTTGGCGGCGGCCAGCAACGCCGGGCGCTCGTCGGGCGCGGCCTTGCCGACCATCTTGCTCGCGGACTTCTGCTCGGCACGCAGGTTGTCGGCGGTGGAGATCGCCGCCCGCCTCGTGGCGTCGGCCTCGGCGAGCGCGTCGACGAGCCCAGGATCCTCACCGCGGGCCTGTTGCGATGCACGCACCGCTTCGGGGTTTTCTCGCAGCACCTTCAGGTCGATCACGGCCAAGACCCTACGGGGTCGCGGGACCGCCCGGCACAAACGCAGATGTCGCCGCCGTCGCGGCTCGACCGCCGATGTCGTCGTCGCCGCGGCTCGACCGCCGATGTCGCCGCCGCCGCGGCTTGACCGCATAACGTTACAACTGCATCACTTGCCACAGCACCCGACACGCCTGTCACAATGGAGCGGATGTCCGAGGCACCCGAACGCCCAGAGGACGGCTCGAAGCCGGCCAACAACGCCTGGTGGCGCAGCCTGCAGGCCGAGTCGACCCGTCGCGCCCTGCTGCTCACCGCGCTGGGCGGACTGCTGATCGCCGGAGTGATCACCGCGCTGCCCCAGTCCGACCGTTCCGGCAGCCTCACCGCGAACTCGATCTCGCTGGGCCCCCGCGGCAACGATACCTTCGACCATGCCAAGAGCGGGAACTGCCTCAATTGGCCGGACCGCACCCCGGACGCCGCCGAGATCGTCGACTGCAGCGCCGAGCACCGGTTCGAGGTCGCCGAGTCGGTGGACATGCGCACCTTCCCCGGCAGCGAGTACGGCCCGGACGCGGCACCCCCGTCGGCCGCCCGGATCCAGCAGATCAGCCAGGAGCAGTGCTCGGCGGCGGTGAAGCGCTACCTGGGACCGCGGTTCGACCCCAACAGCCGATTCACGGTCAGCATGCTGTGGTCCGGCGACAAGGCGTGGCGGCAGTCCGGCGAGCGCCGGATGCTGTGTGGCCTGCAGTTGCCGGGGGCCAACAACCAACAGCTGGCGTTCAAGGGCAAGGTCTCCGAGATCGACCAGTCCAAGGTGTGGCCTGCGGGGACATGCCTCGGCATCGATCCGACCACCAACCAGCCCACCGACATCCCGGTCGACTGCTCGGCGCCGCACGCCATGGAGGTGACGGGCGCGGTCAACCTCGCCGAGAAGTTCCCGGCCGGACTCCCGCCCGAGCCCGAGCAGGACACCTTCATCAAGGATTCCTGCACCAAGATGACCGACGCCTACCTGGCCCCGATCCAGCTGCGCAACACCACGCTGACGCTGATCTACAGCACCGTCTCGCTTCCCAGCTGGGCCGCGGGCAGCCATCAGGTCTCGTGCAGCATCGGGGCCACTCTGGGCAACGGCGGGTGGTCGACGCTGCTGAACAGCGCCAAGGGTCCGCTGCTGATCAACGGCCAGCCACCGGTGCCGCCACCGGACATCCCCGAAGAGCGCCTCAACCTGCCGCCGATCCCGATGCCCGACCTGCCCTCGGAGAGCTCGTCGCAGAGCACAGGGTCGAGCGGGTCCACCTACGAGGACCAGAGTCAGAGCGACTCGACGCAACACATGCCGCAGCTGGCGACCACGCCGACCGAGCAGGCGCCGCCGGCAGAAGCAGCCCCTCCAGGGGGTGGCAACACATTCATCAACGGTCCCCCGCCGCCGCCGGCTCCGCCTGCCGAGCTCCTGCCGCCGCCGCCCCCGCCGCCGGCTCCCGCGCCGCTG
>NZ_JACKSH010000009.1 GCF_025821625.1 Mycolicibacterium pyrenivorans | reverse complement strand
CTGTGGGCCGGCGGCTGAACAGGCCTTCGGCCAGGTTGGGCAGCGCCACCAGCGTTGTGAAGCGCACACTCTCGGCCGTGGAGGCGTGCGGGAAGGCGACGGCGCGGCTCATCAATGTTTCTTACTGGAGATGATGGCGACGGTCGTCGTCGTGCCGTGGTGCATTGACGGTGGCTTGGATGTGGCTGAGCAGTGTATGTCGAGCGGGCTTGGCTTCGGGGACCGGTAGCAGTGGGTAGACGTGAATTGCGCCTGGGTGCTCGTGGTAGGTGATGCGGTCGTTGCCGATGCGGTCGCGTAGTTGACGGCAGTCGGCAACGAAGATGTCGCGGTCGCCGACGTAGAGGTCGATTGGTGGAAGGTCAT
>NZ_JACKSH010000008.1 GCF_025821625.1 Mycolicibacterium pyrenivorans | reverse complement strand
GGATGGGATGCGTCGCCGCCATCTTGCGGTGCACCAGCTGCGACTCCCCCATCGATCGCAGTACCCGACTGGCCGCTGTCAGCGAGCCGGTGACGCAGGCGAAGTTGGAGGCCACCGCGCCCAGATCGATGCCCAACGCAAGCCAGTGCACGCCAAGGCCGTCGGCCAATGTGTTCAACGGCGTTGCATCGGCGGCCAGGTTGTCGGCACCGCCGAATCCGACAATCTGCGCATACGACGCGTACAGGTAGAGCGCGCCGGCCAGTAGCGCACTGCCCGTGACGGCCCGTGGGATTGTCCGTTGTGGGTCTTTGGCCTCGACGGACAAACACGCGGCCGACTCGAATCCGACGAAACCCAGGGTCGCCAACACCATGCCGCTGACCACCTG
>NZ_JACKSH010000007.1 GCF_025821625.1 Mycolicibacterium pyrenivorans | reverse complement strand
AACACCCGCCGATAAACCGGCAACAACGATGACTTGCCCAGCATCAACCCCCTTGTTGCATACATAGATTCGAGCGTGTTGCTACCCGTTGATAACGGTCGGGGTCGGGAAAACTCATGTGGCACAGGCCCTTGACCCCATCGCGGCATTACTCGCTCGTGCCGACCAAGCCATGTACCGGGCTAAACGGCGAGGCGGCAACTCCGTGGAAATCGACATCTTGGCGAAAGAGAGCAGATGAGCAACTCCGAAGGGTTTGCCGTCGACACACCGGTGTGGGTCAACACCAGCACCGGCGATGAAGTTCGAGGGGTCATTATCGAGGACTTCGGGCCGACCGCCGGCCACGCATGCCCCGGGCGATGAACCCAATGGGACTGGCTCGAATTGCCGGACCCACCCGAATCGTGCTCGGCGGTGTAGCCACTTGTAGATCCTCGCCCGCGAAATCCCAACTGCTCAGCCACATGCGCAGGCGTGCACCCCGCATGGACACGCTCAACGATCAGGCGGCGAGCGAAAAGATCGGTACGAGCGTTAGGGGAGACACGAGGACCTCTACCGATGAATGCCAGACACATCCACCACCTCGTCTGAAAGTCCTATTTCAAGCAGGCACGGCTTCAACAACCTACCGAGTCACGACATTTAGTCAATGCCGCTCTGTACCAGCCCGTTCGGCGCACGGGCCTGATTCGTGTCGGTCCTCAGCCGCCGTTGGTCACGGGGTTCGACGACAGGGTGATGAACCCCCCGTTGATCCACACGCCCCAGCGACCACCCCAGGCCGAGGTCCACACGACGGGTTGTCCGGCCCAGAACTCGGCCGGCTTGGGCGGTGCCCACGCCGGTACCGGCTCACCCTGAGCCGGCGACGGGGGAGGCGGCTGGGCGGATGCGACAGAGGCGCCGAGGCCGAGAGCGGCTGCCGTGAGGACCACCGCCACCGCGACGGCTGACAGAGCTGGCTTCATCGAGTCACTCCCCTCAGGGCCGTTGGTTGTATCCCCAGTGCCACACCGAGGGGTCCACCGGCGGGTAGTTCATGCAGACGTCGGTGGCGTGTGCGACCACGCCCTTGTTGTTGAAGAACAGCTTCGCCCAGTTACCCCAGCGGGTGGCCATCTGCTCGTAGAAGACGTTGGTCGCGGTGGCCTCGGAGTACTGCCTGCGGGCGGTGTAATCCAGCGAGAAGAACCAGTAGATCCGATTGCGGGCCCCGTCCTGCACGTCGGCAGGCCGGTTGTTGTAGTCGATCATGTACCGCTCGTAGTAGACGGGCGACGTGTCGCGCGCCGCGGCCATGTACTGGTCCACCGTGCAGGTGGTCCTGAGGATCCGGTTCGGGATCGGATAGTCGTCCGTGGCGTCGGCCGAGGCCACGGCCGGAACGGCTGCCAGGCTCATGGCCACGGCGGCGCTCACGGCGCCGGCCCAGACCTTCAGACGGTTGGCCATGACACTCCCTCGGTCTCGGGCGACGACGGTGACGGCAATGGTGGTCGCCTGCTCACGCAGGCTTCTCCGCGGCCAGCTGCAGCAGCGCCTGATGGGCCGGGCAGTATGTGGGATACGCCAGGCCCAGGAATTTCCACGCCTGCTCGGTGGTGCTGCCCTTCGGAAGCTGATTCGAGACGAACTCCGCCGAGTCGTAGGCGTTCTTGTCGACACCACGATCGATTCGCTCGCAGGCGATCTTGGCGATCCAGGCGTTGTAGTCCTTCTGCCCGTAGATACCAACCGTGTGCAGTGCGTTCGCGAAATCGGTGTCCGGGTCGGCGTGCGCGACGGCCGGCGCGGTGAGCGCCAGGCCAGCGAAGGCAACAGCCAGGATCACTCTCTTCATAGCGAGGATATTAGCTGGTCTAACTCTGCCTGTCACGCGCCCTTCGTCCGGCGGGAAGCTCCTCGCGCAGGTAGTGAGCAACTCGACGACAACGCCTACCCATACCGGCTGTTCCTCTAAGGCGTGCTCTGGGTTTCACCAGGTTCGGTGGCAGGTACCTCACACAGAGCTCTCACCGATAAGGGTGGATGACGCAACACTTGACGATTAGGCGACGAATAGGCGCCGCTTCCGCGGCGACATGCTCAATGCTAGAAGCTGGCGAAGTCCGCCTAAGCGCAGCTACTGAGGTGGAACCATCTGTGTGACCTCGGCGGTAGCGCTATACGAGGGCGGCGCCGCCGTCGACGGGCAATACCACGCCGGTGACGAACTCGTTGGTTATCAGGAAAACCACCGCGTGCGCGACCTCCTCGGGTCGGCCCACACGGGGGATCGGGAGCCCCGCAGTGTGCTCCTCAAGCGAAATACCCGTTCGTTCGATCAGGGGTGTGTCGATCATCCCGGGACGCACTACATTCACCCGGATCGGTGCCAGCTCGCGTGCCATGCCGCGACTGAACGTCTCAGCCCCGCTCGCAGCCGCACTCAGGATGGAGCTGCCCGGCCGCGGGCGTTCGACTCCTGACCCCGTACAGAACGTCAGCGAACCTGCCGTCATGCGGGCGCCGGCGTACTTGCTGATGTACACAGGCCCCCAGAACCGGCTGTCTACCGTACCTCGGAGCGTCGCGATATCCGTTTCCACTATGGGGCCGAACGCGGACGTCCCTGCGAAGCAGACGACATGATCGACATCGTCGATTCCGTCGAACAGATCCCGCACTGCGGCCTCGTCGCCGACGTCGAGCGCCGCTCTCCGGACATCACCGCTGAGTTCCTCGCGCGCCTGATCCAGGCGATCCGCATTCCGGCCCACGATCGTGACCCGGGCGCCCTCGTTGAGCACGGTCCTGGCCGTGGCCAGTCCCATGCCTGAGCTGCCACCGAAGACAACCACAGAGGCGTCCTTCAAGGATGCGGCCACGACGGTTCTCCTTTACGTGCGGTACTGCGCAGCGGTTGAACTTGTCGGCCCCGCCGGCCAACTACGACCATACCGACCCAGTCCGCAGCCCCCTATGGGCATCGCCGGCGTTCATGCGAACATCGCATCCGGTGCGCACTCCACGCGGAACTGCTTCGGCCACCACTCGTCGTAGGTCTGGAAGTGGTGCAGCCGCTGGTACACGACCTCGATGGGGTGGCCGACCACGAAGTCGTCCTTCACGTGGATCGCCGCCATAGATCGCTCCAGTTCCCTTTGGCCTAGCCCTGTCCGCCCACCATAGATGAAGTCGATGACCAGGCCAGGATCGTGGTTCGATGGCCAGCTGTGCCGCCGCAATGGGTCCGGCACAGCGCGATCTATCGGTCCGACGAGCGACAGCACCCCTGGTCGCGCGATGCTGTCGGCCTCTGCCGCTCAGGAGCGCCGCCCGCGAGCCCCTGGTCGCAGCGACTCCCGGCGCCACCGGCAGCGTTCTGTCGGCGCCACAAGTCCGCGCCGAGAACCGCGAGGCCCGCGGGATGCTCGATGCCACCTGCGGCATCAGCGGGAATCGCCACAACCGTCTGGTTCTGGGGTTCGCCAACTATATTGCGCGGCTCCGCGCCTCTGGATCGTCCGGATCGCAATCCCGGCACCCAGCGGCGCGAAAACATGCTCAGTAATGAAATTTTGCACAATTACGCAATTAACTGCACACTGTGCATCGTGACTGCAACGGGTCTGCGTGTCCGCAAGAAGCTCGCCACGAAAGAGGCGTTGGGGCGGGCGGCAATGGACCTCGCTGCGAAATATGGATTGAGTTCGGTCACCGTCGACGAGATCGCGAAGGCCGCGAACGTCTCGGCCCGTACCTTCTTCAACTATTTCGCTTCCAAAGAGGAGGCGGTGATGTTCATCGTCGATCGCGCGATGAGGGACGTGATCACCGCATTCGCCGGGCGCGACCGCACCGAACCGGTGTTGGATTCGCTGGAGTCCATCATGCTCGACTTCGTCGAAGCCAGCGACGACTTCTTCCAGGTGGTCACTGTCGTCCGGTTGATGGCTGAGCATCCCACTCTGGTGCCCCATCACGTGAGCCTGCAAGACAGCGCCACGACAACCATGCTCGACGAGATTGCCGAACGAACCGGGCACGATCCCCGCGCCGACGTCTATCCTCGGCTGGTCTTCCACGCCGCACAAGCGGTGAGCTTGGCTGCGATCGAACTGCACGTCATGGGTCCGGGCGACATACCGTCCCGGCAGGTCGTCGCCGATTCGATGCGGACCGGATTCCAGCATCTGCGCGACGGGTTGCTTCAGCCGGGCAGGGCAGCGACTGGCGGGACGGACTGACGGTGGCGACGGCTCTGTACCGGCTAGTGTCGTGCGTCATTAATTAGTTTACAGTGTGGGATGATGGTGTATGCCGTCATCCGGGTTGGTGATCAGTCCTGAGGATCGTGTGACGTTGGAGTCGTGGACGCGGTCCTCGACGGTGTCTGCCGGCCATGTCGAGCGGGCACGGATCGTGTTGGCGGTGGCCGATGGCGCGGGTACCTCGGGTGCGGCGCGGCAGGTGGGGGTGTCGCGGCCGACGGTGATCAAGTGGCGGGATCGGTTCGCCGCGTTCGGGATTGACGGGCTTGCCGATGAGCCGCGTAGTGGGCGGCCCAAGACTGTCGATGATGCAGCGATCTTGGCGGCCACGTTGGAGCCGCCGCCGGAGTCGTTGGCGGTGACGCACTGGTCGAGTCGGCTGCTCGGTAAACACCTCGGGGTCGGGGATGCGACGGTGGCCCGAGCGTGGCGCCGCTATGGGGTCAAGCCGTGGCGGCGGGAGACGTTCAAGTTCTCCACCGACCCGGAGTTGGAGGCCAAGGTCCGCGATGTCATCGGGCTGTATCTGAAACCGCCGGCCAAGGCGATCGTGTTGTGCGTGGACGAAAAGTCCCAGATTCAGGCGCTCAACCGCACCCAGCCGATCCTGCCGCTGCGCCCGGGGCTGCCGGAGAGGGCGACCCACGACTACCAGCGCAACGGCACGACCACCTTGTTCGCCGCGCTGGAGATCGCGACCGGCAAGGTGACCGACCGCTGTTATGAACGCCACGGCAAGGCTGAGTTCCTGGACTTCCTCAAGGCCGTCGCGCGGGCCTACCCGCGGCGCAGGCTGCATGTGGTCTGCGACAACTACCACACCCACAAACACGCTGACGTCAATGTGTGGCTGGTCAAGAACCCGCGGGTGACACTGCATTTCACCCCGACATCAGGGTCCTGGTTGAACATGGTCGAGGTGTTTTTCTCGATCATCACCCGCCAGGCGATCCGGCGCGGATCCTTCGACAGCGTCAAAGAACTCGTCGCGGCCATCAGCGCCTTCATCGATGGCTGGAACCAACGCTGCCACCCATTCGTATGGACCAAAACCGCAGACGAAATCTTGCCCCACACCCGTAAACCAAATTCAGACGCGACACACTAGGGCGGTTCGCCTACCGCCACCGGCTGGCGGCTTTGAGCATCTGGATGCTGCTCCTTCTGGGCGCCGGGTTGGCGGCGGCCAACGCCAAACCGTTCGTTTCGGATGTCACCCTTCCTGGCACCGGATCCGAACGAGCCAGTGCTTTGATGACCGAGAAGTTCCCCGAGAACCGCGACATGGCGATGATTGCCCAGGCGCAGGTGGTCGTCGAGGCGCCCCCGGGAACCACGCTCGACGAACCCGAGAACATCTTCCGCGTCGATTCGTTGATCCATTCGCTGCGCGGGCTCGACGGCGTGGCCGGGCCGGAGTCCATCGTCAACCCGCTCACCACACCGACGCCGGGAGCTCAGGTCAACCCGGACCGCACTATCGCCTATTTCGACGTGGTGTACGACAAGAAATTCGTCGACATCGACACCGAGTCGCTCAGCGCCTTCGAAGCGGCGATCGACCAAGCCCGCGCGACCGGCCTGACCGTGGAGGCAGCCGGCACGCTGCTCAACGGCCAGCCGCCACAGCAGGGAGCCAGCGAACTGCTGGGGTTCGCCGTCGCGCTGGTCACCATGGTGGTCGCGTTCGCTTCAGTTGTCGCCGCGACCTTGCCGATCATCACGGCCCTGTTCGGCGTCGCGATCTCGATCGCGTCGATAACCGGTGCCACGCTGCTCTTCGAGCTCGACTCTTCGGCTCTGATGACCGCATCGATGCTCGGCATCGCGGTAGCCATCGACTACTCGTTGTTCATCGTGTCCCGGTACCGTCAGGAACTCGCCGCCACAGACGACAGAGGTCATGCCGTCGGACGCGCCACCGGAACGGCCGGGAGTGCGGTGGTCTTCGCCGGGCTGACGGTGGTCATAGCGCTGGCGGCACTTTCGGTCGTGCGAATCCCGATGCTGACCACAATGGGCCTGGCGGCCGCAGTGGCGGTCTTCGTCGCGGTGGCCGCGGCGATCAGCCTGTTGCCGGCGTTGCTCGGGCTGTTCGGCCGTAAGGTGTTCGCTCTCACGGTTCCCCGGTTGCATCGCGGCGACGAGCCCGACAGCATTCCGAGCGTCGGCAAGCGCTGGGCGCAGGTGGTGGCCGCCCGGCCGGTCCCGGCGTTGGTCATCGCCGTCCTCGTACTGGCGGTTGTGGCACTGCCCGTCACGAATCTCCAACTGGGTATGAACATGACCTCCGGTGAGCAGAAGAAGGCGGTCGAGCTGATCGGCCAGGGATTCGGCGAGGGCGTCACCGGGCCTTTGATGGTGGTCGTCGACGGGTCGGGTGCACAGGATCCGGGCGCTTCCTACAACCAGATCGCAGACACGATCGGCGCGATGCCGAATGCGCGGACGGTGACTCCGCCAGTGCTCAACGCTGACGGTACCGGCGCGTTGATCACTGTGATCCCTACCGGTGGGCCGAGCAGCACCGAAACCCACGACCTGCTCGACGAGATACGCGCCATCGAAACGTCGTTGGCCGCCGAGTCGGGAACTGAAATCGGCGTCGCGGGCCAAACCGCGGTCATGGCCGACCTTTCCGAGGCCCTCCTGCAGTCACTCGTCCCCTACCTCGCGCTGGTGGTCGTCCTGGCGTTCCTACTCCTCGTTCTGGTGTTTCGGTCGCTGTTGGTACCCCTGACCGCAACGCTGGGATTCCTGTTGTCGGTCAGTGCGACCTTCGGTGCGACCGTGGCAATCTTCCAGCAGGGACGTTTCGGGCTCATCGCCGACCCGGGTCCGATCATCAGCATCCTGCCGGTCTTCCTCATCGGTATGGTGTTCGGCTTGGCAATGGATTACCAGGTCTTCCTGGTTACTCGGATGCGGGAAGAGTACGTCCACGGGCCATCTACTCGCCAAGGCGCCCGGCAGGCCGTCATCGTAGGATTCCAACACGGTGCACGGGTAGTGACCTCGGCTGCGATCATTATGATCTCGGTGTTCGCCGCCTTCATGCTTTCTCCCGAAACTATGGCCAAGGCAATGGGTTTCGCACTGGCGGCGGCGGTGTTCTTCGACGCTGTCGTCGTCCGGATGGTGGTGATCCCCGCTGCGATGGTGCTCCTCGGCGAGAAGGCCTGGTACCTGCCTCGGTGGCTGGACCGCCTGCTGCCCAACATCGACATCGAAGGTGCCCGCCTCGCTCACGCCAACCCGTCCCAGGAGAACGAGCAGCGGGCCGAACTTGTGTCGACCGGCAGCGGCTTGCGTCGGGTCAGTGTTCCGACAGCGGCTGCAGGCGGGCGTCACCGACTCTTGAGGCGGGACCGTGAAACCTGACCTCACCGCCGAGTGGCCAGCGTGTGCTGCCGATCGCACATGTGGAGCACCGCCTGGAAGTGCGGTGCGGAGATTCCCTGATAGTCGTCTACTCGCGAAAGGGCTTCTGACGTTGCGTTGTATCTATCCAGACGGAGGGCGTCGGCGCGAATCTGGTAGTGGCCGCGAAGTCCGATTCGGGGCGTGCCGCGAAGGATGGTCCGTGGTGCCGGATGGTTCACCCGAGGGTGAGTCGCGATGACAATCGTTCGGCGGGTGTGGGTTCCCCTGCTCATGGTCGTGGTGGTGGTCGTCGCCGGGTTGGCCGTTCACCGGATCCGGGGCTACTTCGGATCGGAGGGCACTCGGGTGACCCCGGTGAATTTCGCCGATGATCCTGAGCCGTTCGACCCCAAGGTCGTGACGTACGAAGTATTCGGAAACGGAACTTACGCCGACATCAACTACCTCGATCTGGAGAGTCGGCCGCAGCGCGTCGACGGTGCCCCCCTGCCCTGGTCGTTGACGTTGGAAACCACTGACCCCGCCGCCTTCCCGAACATCATTGCCCAGGGCGACAGCGACAGCATCACCTGCCGCATCATCATCGATGGGGAAGTTAAGGACGAGAGGACCTACACCGGAATGGCCGCACAGACCTTCTGCTTGGTGAAATCGGCATGAGCGCACCGATGAACGGGACACGGACTGACGCGTCTGCTGCGCCCCCGCAGGACACCCGCGGACTGCTGGCGGTGTGGATCCGCCGACTGTCAGTGCCGATCATTTTGGCCTGGCTGGTCATCATCGCCGTGCTCAACACGACTGTGCCGCAGTTGGAAGTGGTCGGTCAGGAGCAGTCGGTGTCGATGAGTTCCGAGGACGCGCCGTCGATGGTGGCGATGAAGCGGATCGGCTCGGTGTTCGACGAATTCAGTTCCGACAGTTCAGCGATGATCGTCCTGGAGGGGGATCAGGAGCTCGGTGCGGATGCTCGCCGCTTCTACGGTGAGATCATCGACCAGCTCGAGGCGGACACCGAACATGTCGAGCATGTGCAGGACTTCTGGGGCGACCCGTTGACGGCTACGGGCGCGCAGAGCCCGGACGGCAAAGCCGCCTACGTCCAGGTGTACACCAAGGGAAACCAGGGCGAGGCGTTGGCCAATGAGTCGATCGCTGCGGTGCAGGACATCGTCGCCAGTGTCGCGCCGCCGGACGGGGTGACCGCGTATGTCACCGGGCCGGCGGCGCTGACGGCTGATCAGCAGATAGCCGCCGATCGAAGCCTGCGGCTGATCGAAGCCGTCACGTTCACGATCATCTTCGTGATGCTGTTGCTGGTCTTCCGTTCGATCGTCACGATGCTGTTGGTGATCGCGATGGTCGTCGGGTCCTTGTTCGCCGCCCGGGGAGTGGTGGCGTTCCTCGGATTCCACGAGATCATCGGGCTTTCGGTGTTCGCGACCAACCTGCTGGTGACGTTGGGGATTGCGGCCGCGACGGACTATGCGATCTTCCTGATCGGCCGCTATCAGGAAGCCCGCGGCTCCGGGCAGAGCCGTGAGTCGGCGTATTACACGATGTTTCACGGTACCGCGCATGTGGTTCTGGGTTCGGGTCTCACCATCGCGGGCGCGACGTTCTGTCTGCAGTTCACGCGGCTGCCCTATTTCCAGACCCTCGCCGTACCCCTGGCGATCGGCATGCTCTTGATCGTTCTTGTGGCTCTGTCCCTGGGTTCGGCCGTTGTGGTGGTGGCCAGTCGCTTTGGTTTGCTGGAGCCCAAACGCCAGCTGCGGGTACGGACGTGGCGCAAGATCGGTACCGCGGTGGTGCGCTGGCCCGGACCGATTCTGGTGGCGACGACGGCGCTGGCGTTGATCGGGTTGCTCACCTTGCCTGGCTACGAAACCAACTACAACGACCGCAACTACCTGCCCAAGGACATCCCGGCAGCTGAGGGGTACGCGGCCGCGGAACGCCATTTCGATCCTGCTCGGCTGAACCCCGAGTTGGTGATGGTGGAAAGCGATCAGGATATGCGTAACCCCGCTGACTTCCTCGTCATCGAGAAGATCGCGAAGGCGATATTCAACGTCGATGGTGTCGCGCGAGTGCAGACGATCACGCGCCCACAGGGAACGCCGATCGAGAACACGTCGATCCCGTTCCAGATCAGCCAGCAGGGCGTATCGTCCCAGCTTAACCAGAAGTATCAGGAGAACTTGCTGGCCAACACGCTCAAGCAGGCCGAGGATCTCGAGAAGAACATCGCCGACATGGAGCGGATGTCAGCCATCACGAAGGAGATGGCCGAGATCACCCAGGAGATGGTCGCCAAAATGGACACCATGGTGGCGAGCATCGAGGACCTACGCGACGGAATCGCCAATTTCGACGACTTCTTCCGGCCGATCCGCAACTATTTCTACTGGGAACCGCACTGTTTCAATATTCCAGTGTGCTGGGCGCTGCGGTCGGTGTTCGACACTCTTGACGGCATCGACACGATGACAGCGGACTTCAAGGATCTCATTCCGATCATGCATCGACTCGCCGCACTCATGCCGGAAATGGTCGAGCTGATGCCGACGATGATCGAGAACCTCAAGACCCAGCGGACGATGCTGCTGACCCAGTACGCCACCCAGAAGGGCCAGCAGGATCAGCAGGCCGAGATGCAGGACAACCAGAACGCGATGGGAGAAGCGTTCAACGAAGCGCGCAATGACGACTCGTTCTATCTGCCCCCGGAGGCGTTCGAGAACGAAGAGTTCAAACGCGGCATGGAGATGTTCTTGTCCCCGAACGGCCACGCAGTGCGCTTCATGGTGACCCATGAGGGCGACCCGATGACACCGGAGGGCATCTCGCGCGTCGAACCGATCGAAGATGCCGTCGCCAAGGCGATCAAAGGGACGCCCTTGGAAGGGTCCCGCATCTACATGGCCGGCACCGCGTCGATGTTCAAGGACATGTCCGACGGCAACCGCTACGACTTGATGATCGCCGCGATCGCCGCGCTGAGCCTGATCTTCATCATCATGGTCATCATCACGCGTGCCGTCGTCGCCGCGGTGGTCATCGTGGGCACCGTGGCGATCTCACTGGGCAGCGCCTTCGGGTTGTCGATTCTCATCTGGCAGCACCTGCTGGGGATCGAACTGCACTGGATGGTGTTGGCGATGTCGGTCATCATCCTGTTGGCAGTCGGAGCGGACTACAACCTGCTGGTCGTATCACGTCTCAAGGAGGAGATACATGCCGGGGTGAACACCGGCATGATCCGGGCGATGGGCGGCAGCGGGTCGGTCGTGACCGCCGCCGGGCTGGTCTTCGCGTTCACCATGATGGGGATGTCGGTCAGTGCGCTGACGGTGCTCAGCCAGGTCGGCACCACCATCGGCCTGGGTCTGCTGTTCGACACACTCGTGGTGCGCGCCTTCATGACACCCTCTATCGCGGTACTGCTCGGTAGATGGTTCTGGTGGCCACAGATGGTGCGCACCCGGCCGACGCCGCAACCATGGCCCGACCCCAACCGATTGACCTCGGTCTGAGCGGCAGGTGATCGGATCATGAAACACAGCAATCTCGGGATCGTGTATGTCGTGGTGCCTCTCGTTCTCGCCATCCCTGCGCATGCCAGAGCAAGGCACGAGCTTCGCTGACCAACTGCACACGTACGACATCGACGGGCGGAAGGACTACAAGCGCGTGGACCGGGAAGATCAGCAGCCTTTGCGCGTGCGTGTCGACACGGACGCTGAACACTCAGCACAGCTTGGGGCTGCGCTGCGCACCTACCGCCGCCGACAGAATTAAGAAGTTCATGGCGGCGCGGCAGTTGAGGAGTGGAGATGCAATCCAGAACACGCACCGCGCTAGCCATTGTCGCGGGTGCGGTAGTCGCCGCTATCGGGAGTCACAGTAGTGTGCTTTTCCCGGCCTTGCACGCGGTGATCCACCGACTATCCGATCCCGCGTCCGACGATCGAAGGGGCTGCAGCGCAGTATGAATAATGCCCGCGCGTGACCTCGTGTGGGTCTGCTACGAGCGGTACATGCATGACTACAACAACAAGCCGCCCGCGGTCCAACAATGGGCACGCACGTGCGTCGACTGGCTTGTTGCTCGTCGCGCTCCGCCGGATAGGAAGCTGACGGCTCGTTTCAGGATCTCGTAGGCGCTGATCGGTCAACGCATTGGTCGGGGTTTGTCTACGTCGCGTTTGTCATCGACTCCTAGGCCGGCCGGATCCTCAGCTGGCGGGTGGCGACCACCATGGTGCTTGACTCGATCGTGCAGGCCTACCAGTGAACCGCCTGTAGCTCAGGCGGTTCAAGAACTCGATGCCGCAAACACGCCCAGGCGACGCATCTACGACACCGGCGGCGCAGCAACCGAACGAGCCACCCACAACAGCCATCCACGGCACTGATCTGATGGCTCTGCGTGTCGCTTGCCAGGGTGATGGGACCACCTGATTGCCATGGGGATGGGACCACCGTGGCGCGTTACTGAGGATGCTCGTTGGCGGGGTCGGGGTCAAGCTGGGGGCGGGTGCGTTGGCGGTAGGACGGTCCTTCGATGACCAGGGTGTGGGCGGCGGAGGTGAGTCGGTCGATGGCTGATTGGGCCAGCAGGGTGTCGGCGGTCATGGTCAGCCATTCAACTGGAGCTGGCACATGTTCGTTGTGGCTGATTTCTCCTGCTAGCTGGGCTTTCGGCTGTTCTGCGTGTCTTAGCGATCGTCAAGGCGTGA
>NZ_JACKSH010000006.1 GCF_025821625.1 Mycolicibacterium pyrenivorans | reverse complement strand
TCGACGGCGTCGAACAAGCCGCCGTCATCGCCCGCGAAGACCAACCCGGAACCACCCGACTCATCGGCTACATCACCGGCACCGCCAACCCCGCAGCCGCACGTNACCANCTNGCCCAACNACTGCCCGCCTACATGGTCCCCGCAGCGATCATCACCCTCGACACGATTCCACTGACCGTCAACGGGAAACTCGACACCCGCGCCCTGCCCACACCCGACCACACCGGCACCGACCACTACCGCGCCCCCACCGACGCCGTCGAAGAAATCCTGGCCGGCATCTNGGAAACTCGACACCCGCGCCCTGCCCACACCCGACCACACCGGCACCGACCACTACCGCGCCCCCACCGACGCCGTCGAAGAAATCCTGGCCGGCATCTTCGCCCAGGTCCTCGGACTCGACCGCGTCGGCATCGACGACTCCTTCTTCGACCTCGGCGGCGACAGCATCCTCGCCATGCGACTCGTCGCCACCATCAACAACGACCTCGACACCGACATTGCGGTGCACACCGTCTTCGACGCCCCCACCATCGCCCAACTGGCGCCCCACATCGACACTCGGACAGGCCGCCGCGAACCCCTCGTGCCAGCCGAGCGACCCACAGTCATTCCGCTGTCCTTCGCCCAGAGCCGACTCTGGTTCATCGACCGGTTCGTGGGCGGAATCGTCACCTACAACATGCCGACCGCGTTCGGGATCGACGGGCCGCTGGATGTCGACGCATTGGGCGCCGCCATCGATGACGTCATCGCCCGCCACGAAACGCTGCGAACCATGTTTCCCGACATCGACGGCGTTCCATTCCAAAAGGTAGTGCCGGCCGAACCCGGGATGTGGCGACGCGAGAACCCAGCGGTGCTGTCGGTGTCCGACCAGGATGCGGCCGGCGAGCTGATGGCGCTGGCGGGCTATCGGTTCGATCTGTCGGCGGAGATCCCGATCCGCGCGCAGATCTACTCGATGGGGCCGGAGCGGCATGCGGTCGGAATCGTGGTGCATCACATCGCCGCCGACGGCTGGTCGATCGCCCCGCTGGTGCGTGATCTCGGCGTCGCCTATGCCAGCCGCTGCGGCGGGCAGATGCCCGATTGGGCCGACCTGCCGGTGCAGTACGTCGACTACACGCTGTGGCAGCGTAGGCGGTTCGGTGATCTCGAGGACACCGGCAGTCCCATCGCCGCGCAGCTGGCGTATTGGCAGGACGCCCTGGCCGGAATGCCTGAACGTCTCCAGCTCCCCACCGATCGGCCGTATCCGGCAGTCGCGGACTACCGCGGCGACACGGTGACGATCGAGTGGCCGGCCGAGCTGCAGCAGCGACTGCACGAGGTGGCCCGCAAGCACAATGCCACCAGCTTCATGGTCATCCAGGCCGCACTGGCGATCCTGCTGTCCAAGATCAGCGCCAGCAACGATGTGGCGGTGGGCTTCCCGATCGCCGGACGAAAAGATCCCGCGCTCGACGAGCTGGTCGGATTCTTCGTCAACACGTTGGTGCTGCGGGTTGATCTGGCCGGTGATCCGTCCATCGCCGAGACGCTGGCCCAGGTGCGACGGCGCAGCCTCGCCGCCTACGAACACCAGGACGTTCCGTTCGAGGTCCTCGTCGAGCGCCTCAACCCGACGCGTTCCCTCACGCACCAACCCCTGATCCAGGTGATGTTGGCCTGGCAGAACTTCGCCGGACCGGACAGCGCCGACCCGGCAGCGGGACTGACCCTGGGCGACCTGCGGGTCACGCAGATGCAGGCCGACACTCACACCGCCAGGATGGACCTGCTGTTCAACCTGGCGGATCGCTTCGACGAGGCCGGTGAGCTCGCCGGGGTCTGCGGGGTGGTGGAGTTCCGCACCGATGTGTTCGACGCCGCCAGCATCCACACGCTGATCGAGCGGTTCGAACGGGTCTTGTTGGCGGTGACAGCGGACCCGCAGGCACGGATCTCCTCGGTGGATGTGCTCGACGCCGGCGAACACGCCCGGCTCGATCGGTGGAGCAACCGGGCGGCGCTACTGGCCCGGTCGGTGCCGTCGTCAGGCTCGATCCCGGTTCAGTGGGCCGCCCAGGTGACGCGTACCCCGGACGCCCTGGCCGTCACGTTCGAGGGCCGATCGCTGACCTACCGGGAACTCGATGAGTCCTCGAATCGGTTGGCGCATCTGCTTTCCGAGTATGGTGCGGCCGCAGGCACGTGTGTGGCATTGCTGTTCAGCCGGTCCGCCGACGCCATCGTCGCCATCCTGGCGGTGCTCAAGACCGGAGCGGCGTACCTGCCGATCGATCCGTCTGCGCCGACGGCGCGAATGGATTTCATGATGGCCGATGCCGCACCGATCCTCGCCGTCACCACCGCAGACCTACGGTCCCGGCTCGGCGGATTCGACTTGCCGATCATCGACATCAACGATGACCCTGTTCGCCACTCTCCGGCCGCGCCCATGTCGGCGCCCGCGCCCGATGACATCGCGTACTTCATCTACACATCGGGCACCACCGGCCTGCCCAAAGGTGTTGCCATCAGCCATCTCAGCGTGATGCAACTTCTCGAGTCACTGGATACCGACGTGCCGCGAACGGGTGCGTGGACCCAGTGCCATTCCCTGGCATTCGATTTCTCGGTCTGGGAACTCTGGGGTGCGCTACTGGGGGGCGGCCGACTGGTGGTGGTGTCCGAATCAGTTTCACGCTCACCAGAGGACTTCCACGCGATGCTGGTGACCGAACACATCAGCGTGCTGAGCAGGACCCCATCGGCGTTCTACGCGTTGCAGAGCGCCGAGGCGCTCCAGCCCGAGCTGGGACAGCAGCTAGAGCTGGAGGCCGTCGTCTTCGGCGGCGAAGCGCTTGAGCCACAGCGTCTTCGGACTTGGTGGAGCCGCCACCCGGGGCTACCGCGCATGATCAACATGTATGGCATCACCGAAACTACGGTGCACGCCTCAATCCGCGAGATCACCGACAGCGATGCCGACAACAACTGCAGTCCCATCGGGTCGCCGCTCTCGCACCTTGCCTTCTTTGTGCTGGACGGATGGTTGCACCCGGTGCCCACCGGTGTGGTCGGCGAGCTGTATGTGGCCGGCGCCGGGCAGGCGTACGGATACGTGGGCCGGTCCGGATTGACCGCGTCCCGATTTGTGGCGTGTCCGTTCGGCGGCCAGGGCGCGCGGATGTATCGCACGGGCGACCTGGTGCGCTGGAGTGGCGACGGGAACCTGCAGTATGTCGGCCGCGCCGACGAGCAGGTCAAGGTCCGCGGGTACCGCATCGAGCTGGGCGAGATCGAGAACGCCCTGCTGACCTGCCCGCAGGTCGCCCAGGCCATCGCGACCATGCACAACAGCGGCACCGACAGCCATATCGTCGCCTACGTCACCCTCGATCACATCGCCGCCACAGATGACGACGAGATCGTCGAAGAGTGGCAACACATGTACGACGAACTCTACGAACCGGCGGCCGGGCTCCCGGAGTTCGGAATGGATTTCCGCGGCTGGAACAGCAGCTACACCGACGCTCCGATCCCGCTCCACGATATGGAGGAATGGCGCTCGGCCACAGTGGCTCAGATCATCGCCCTGCAGCCGCGCCGGTTGCTGGAGATCGGCGTGGGCTCGGGCCTGCTCATGTCGCAGATCGCCCCGCACTGTGAGCGCTATGTCGCCACCGACATGTCAGCGGTGGCGATCGACGGTCTCGCTCGCTCGATGCAGCAGCTGCGGATCCCGTGGCGTCATCGCGTCCAGCTGCTGACTCGGCCCGCCCACGTCACCGAGGGACTGCCACAAGGCCACTTCGACACCATCGTGCTCAATTCGATCATCCAGTACTTCCCGAACAGGGGATATCTGGCCGAGGTCCTCGGCAAGGCTGTGGACCTGCTCGCCCCCGGCGGGACGCTGTTCATCGGGGACATCCGGAGCCACACCCTGCAGCGCGCATTCCAGACATCAGTCGCACGGGCCCGCGCCGAGACCGCCGACACCGCCGAAATCCGCGAACGAGTCCATCGCGCGCTGGTCAGCGAAGCCGAATTGGTGCTCGCCCCCGAGTTCTTCACCGCCTGGGTGTCCGATCATCCCTCACTGAACGGGATCGACATCCGAGTCAAACGCGGATCGGCCGACAACGAACTCACCCGGTACCGCTACGACGTCGTCGTCCACAAAGCGCCGTCATCGACACGCTCACTGGCCACCGCCCCCATCTGGACGTGGGACCGATGTGGAAGCACCGGGGGCCTCGAATCCGAGTTGACGTTGCAGAGCCCCGATGCCGTCCGCGTCACGGGGATTCCCCGTGCCGGGCTGATCACCGACGTCCGGATCGAACACGCGCTGGCCACTGGGTCGGACATGGACGATGTGCTCGCCGAGGCCGCCGACATCCCCGGTGCCGCAGTCCCCGAAGAATTGCATCGCCTCGGCGAATCGCTCGGCTATCGCGTCGCCGTCACCTGGGGCGCCCAGCCTGGCACCGTCGATGCAATCTACATTGCCGCCGAGGGCTCGACCCCGCTCACCGACGTCTATCGACCCGCCACCGGGGAACGCCGGCGCACAACCCACGCCAACACCCCCCACACGAACACGTTGATCGGTGCGCTGCGTCAGCGGTTGGGAGAGCGTTTACCCGACTACATGGTTCCGACGCACATCGTGGCGCTCGACGATTTTCCGTTGACATCCTCGGGCAAGCTCGATCGGAAGGCGCTGCCCGCGCCGATGTTCACCGCCACAGGGTTCGAGGCTCCGCAGACGCCGACCGAGGAGACCATCGCCGGCATCTACGCCCGCGTGCTGGGCGTAGAGCGAGTCGGGGTCGACGACTCGTTCTTCGACCTCGGCGGTGACTCACTCTCAGCCATGCGGGCGGTCGCCGCGATCAACTCCTCCCTCGATACTCACCTCGCCGTGCGCACGGTGTTCTACGCACCGTCGGTGAGAAGCCTGAGTCGGCAATTGGGCAGGGAAGACAGCGTTCCGGAAGTGGTCCCCGTCGAGGTGTTCAAGGAACACCGGGGTGTACCGCTGTGCTGTATCCATGACGGCCTCGGCCTGAGTTGGTCATACCGGACTCTCGGCGCATATCTGGACTGCCCCATCATCGGCATCAACCAGGTGCCGAAGGACGGCGAGGCTGAACCCGAGTCGATTCACGCCATGGCCGAAAACTATGCCGACAGGCTCCACGCCGTTCATCCCACAGGACCCTACAAGATCCTCGGCTGGTCTTTCGGGGGTGTCGTCGCCCACCAACTCGCCGTGGAGCTTCGGCGTCGAGGGTGCGAAGTCCAGCGCCTGGTGCTGCTGGACCCCGCCTTCGGCGCCGGCGTGATCACCACCGCCGCTGCGGCGGGTGGGGCATTGAACGAAGGTCAGATCCTCGAACACATCCTGCGCACCAACCGGATCGACATTCCTTTACTGCCAGGTCCTCTCACCTACGAGCGGGCCGAGGAGATCCTGCAGCGAGGAGCCGTGGAGTTCCCTCTTCCGCCGAAGGAACTGCTGGAGTTGATGGTCCGCAGCGTCGAGACCAACCAGAGACATCTCCGCCGACACGTGCCCGAGGTGTTCGACGGCGACATGGTCGTCTTCTCCGCCGCGCGAAGCGGAAGCACGAACGACGTTGCCCCCAAATTCATCTCGCGGCTGGCGGAGCTGCAGACCCGAATGGCAGCCCGCATCAAACTGCGGAAGTGGCGCAGCCACGTCGCAGGCGACCTGGCAGCGTATCCAGTCGACTGCACGCATCACGACATGCTGAACACCGCGTCGCTTCGTCTGTACGGCGAGCAACTCAAACATTCACTGGACGCTTGAAGCAGGGGGTTGCCCGTGAGCACGTCTTCCATCAACATCGTCCTGCGTGAACGCGCGAGTTTGCAGCCCAACCACACGGCGTTCACTTTCATTGACTACGAATACG
Source organism: Mycolicibacterium pyrenivorans (assembly GCF_025821625.1). Classification (GTDB taxonomy): domain Bacteria; phylum Actinomycetota; class Actinomycetes; order Mycobacteriales; family Mycobacteriaceae; genus Mycobacterium; species Mycobacterium pyrenivorans. The sequence goes on along the minus strand of NZ_JACKSH010000006.1, from coordinate 3,934 downwards.
ATTGGGAAGGCGTCGCTGAATCCCTGACGTGGGCGCAGTTGTATCGACGCACGCGCAACGTTGCCCTGGAACTCGAGGGCCGCGGGGCCGCCGGTGACCGGGCGGTGATACTGGCGCCGCAGGGGCTGGATTACATCGTGGCATTCCTGGGTGCACTGGAAGCGGGATTGATCGCGGTTCCACTCTCGGTTCCGACGGTCGCCATTCACGATGAACGTGTCACCGCGGTCCTAGAAGATGCGTCGCCGTCGGTCGTTCTCACGACGTCGGCCGTGGCTGAGAGCGTCGTTCCCTATGCCAAGCCATCCGAGGACGGACCCGCTCCGTCGGTCGTCGAGGTCGATTCGCTCGACGTGGATACGCGCAGAGGGTCCGGCACCCGGCGAGGTGGACATTCAGATATCGCGTATCTGCAGTACACGTCGGGGTCGACCCGCACCCCGGCCGGGGTTGTGGTCTCCCATCGCAATCTGTTGACCAACTGGGAACAGATGGTCGCGAGCTACATTCGTGATTACCAGATGCCCAAGACCACTGTGTCGTGGCTGCCGTTCTACCACGACATGGGATTGATGTGCGGTGTGTGCACCGGCATCCTGGGCGGATGGTCATCGGTGATCACGAGCCCGATAGCCTTCCTTCAACGACCTGCCCGGTGGATGCAGCTGCTGGCGCGCAACCCGCAGGTTTTGTCGGCGGCCCCGAACTTCGCTTTCACACTCGCCGCCGCACGAACTTCGGACGATGACATGGCCGGGCTTGACCTCGGGGACGTGTCGTTCATCAATTGTGGTGCCGAGCGGGTGAATCCGGCAACTATCACTCGTTTCACCGATCGGTTCGCAGCCTACAACTTTCCCAAGTCAGCGATCCGTCCTTCCTATGGACTGGCAGAGGCGACAGTCTTCGTGGCCACCAACGAGCCGGGTGAACCACCGGATTTCGTCCATTTCGAGCCCGAGAAACTCTCGGCCGGGCACGCGAAACGATGCACTGCCGGAACGCCTTTGGCGAGTTATGGTCGGCCGCGGTCCCCGCTCGTGCGGATCGTCGACCCTGAAACCGCGACCGAGAAGCCGGCGGGAAAGATCGGCGAGATCTGGGTGCACGGCGACAACGTCAGTTCCGGCTATTGGAACAGACCAGTCGAGACGGAACAGACTTTCGCTGCGACGATCAACACACCTTCGCCCGGAACACCAGAAGATCGGTGGCTGAGAACAGGAGACCTCGGTTTCTTCTCCGAAGGAGAGCTGTTCATCGTTGGCCGCATCAAGGATCTCTTGATCGTGCGCGGGCGTAACCACTACCCCGACGACATCGAGGCGACGGTCAGCGAGATATCAAGAGGCCGTGCCGCGGCCATTGCGATCCTGGATGACGCCACCGAGAGGCTCGTCGTGATCGTCGAGGTCAAGAAGCGAGGCCAGTCCGAGGAGGAGGTTGCCGAGCACCTCCGCAACGTCAAGGAACAAGCCACGTCGGCAATCTCGAATGCGCACGGTGTGAGTGTTCATGACGTCGTCCAGGTGGCGCCGGGCTCCATCCCCATCACCACGAGCGGGAAGGTGAGGCGAGCAGCCTGCGTACAGCTTTACAAAGACGACGGGTTCCAGCGCGTGGACGTCCGGGAGCGCAGCGCCGTGACTTCCGGGACTGGCACAGTCGAGGTATGGCCGACTACTGGAACCACAACAGCGCCTATCACCCGTGGTTGATCCCCATCGCCACGCAGCACTGCGGCGACGTGCTCGATGTCGGCTGCGGCGAGGGTCTGCTGGCCCAGCGTCTCGCCCCCGTCTCGCGGTCGGTCCACGCCATCGACCCCGATCCCTCGGCGTTGCGACGGGCTTGCGACCGACTCGCCCCGCAACGCACTGTGACCGTCGAACAGGTTGACTTCGAGGCGTTCGACGCCGGTGACTCCCGGTTCGACGTGATCACGTTCGTCGCCAGCCTGCATCACATGGAACTACGGGAGTCGCTGCTCAAGGCTCGCCAGCTGCTGCGCCCGTCCGGCGAGATCGCGGTGGTCGGACTCAGCGCGAACAAGACACCTGGTGACTGGCTCTGGTCGGCCGCGTGTCTGCCGGCGGTGCGAATGGGGTCCTGGCTGCACGCGGAGACGCGCGATATCGGCGTACCGGTGGCGGAGGCGCGCGAGAGCCTCCGCGAGATTCGCCACATCGTCGGCGACGTCCTGCCCGGGGCAGTGGTGCGCCGCGGGCTGTACTACCGCTATCTCCTGCGCTGGCGGAAGCCATAGCGCACGACGACGAGGAAGATCCGTAGGCTGGGCCGCGATGCCCACCAACGACGTCGACCGTCGCTTAAGTGACATGCCCGCGACCGGGTACGTCTACCGCACCTCGTGGCCGGTCGCGACCGGTGACCTCGACGGGAACCTCCACCTGCGCCTCGACGGTGTGGCCCGCTACATCCAGGAGGTCGGCGCCGAGAACCTCGTCGACGCCGGCGAGGCCGAGGACCACCCACACTGGCTCGTGCAGCGCACCGTCATCGACATTATCGAACCGATCGAGTTCCCCAACGACGTGTCGTTCAGCCGGTGGTGCTCGGCGCTGTCGTCACGATGGTGCACGATGCGCGTCGATCTGGTCGGCAGTGACGGCGGCCGCATCGAGACCGAGGGTTTCTGGATCGCCATCAACTCCAAGACGCTCACGCCGCAGAGGGTCTCGGACACGCTCATCGAGCGGTTCGCGTCCACCACAGACGTCCGCCGCCTCAAGTGGCGGCCCTGGCTGGAGAATCCCGACAACGCCGACGAGGAGATGCCATTCCCGCTGCGCCGCACGGACATCGACATCTTCGAACACGTCACCAACACCGCGTACTGGCACGCGATCCACGAGGTGATGGCCCTGGTCCCCGACGTCTGCAGGGCGCCGTACCGGGCGGTGATCGAGTACCGCCGCCCGATCAAGTACGGCGAAGAGGTCACGATCCAGTGGATCCGCCACGGCGACGGCGACGTCCCGGACGTGCAGATCGCACTGGCCGTCGGCGACGACGTCAGGGCCGCGGCACTGCTGCGCAAGCTATAGCTACGCTGGGCGAGTGTCCGATACCGTACTGACGCAGGTCGAGGACCGCGTCGCGCTCATCACCGTCAACGATCCCGACCGTCGCAACGCCGTGACCGCCGAGAGTTCAGCGGCACTTCGTGCTGCCGTCGAGGCCGCAGAGGCCGACCCCGACGTCCACGCCGTGATCCTGACCGGGGCGGGCAAGGCGTTCTGCGCCGGCGCCGATCTGACCGCTCTGGGCGCCGCGACCGAAGACGGATTGCGGGTGATCTACGACGGTTTCCTCGCCGTCGCGCAGTGCACGCTGCCCACCATCGCCGCGGTCAACGGCCCTGCGGTGGGCGCCGGCCTGAACCTCGCGCTGGCGGCCGACGTCCGCATCGCCGGGCCGGCGGCCGTGTTCGACCCACGGTTCCAGAAGCTCGGCATCCACCCGGGTGGCGGCGCGACCTGGATGCTGCAGCGGGCGATCGGTCCTCAGGCGGCGCGGGCGGCATTGCTGTTCGGGATGCGCTGCGACGCAGAAACCGCCGTGCGTCATGGGCTCGCCCTCGAGGTCGCCGACGACCCCGTGGCCGCAGCCCGCGCCCTCGCCGCGGGACCCGCCGCGGCCCCGCGCGACGTCGTGATGGCGACCAAGGCCTCGATGCGGGCGACCGCCAACCCGGGCACGAACGACCTCGATCAGCACCGCCTCGCCGTCGACGTCGAGATCGGCCCGCAGGCGGTGTCGATCGAGTCGCCCGAGTTCGCTGCCAGATTGGCTGCGGCCAAGCGCAAGTGACCTAGGTGTTCTTCACGGGCAGGTTGTGAACACGTAGGCGTTCGATGGGTGTTTTTCCGCCGATGCCGGTGTGGGGTCGGTGATGATTGTAGTGATGCAG
>NZ_JACKSH010000005.1 GCF_025821625.1 Mycolicibacterium pyrenivorans | reverse complement strand
CGGCTCCGGGCCCGGCTCCCGCACCTGCGCCCGTTGCGGCGCCTGCGCCTGCGCCCGCTCCGGCGCCCGGTGGAGTCGCCCCCGCGGGCACCACGGAGTTCGGGCCGGACGCGCCGGTCACGCAGGACTTCCTATATCCGTCGATCAGCAACGGCTGCCTGTCCGACGGTGGGAACGTGCTGGCCACGGCCATCTCGGTGGCCGGCCCCGCGACCATCCCGCTCCCGGGTCCCGGGCCCGGGCAGACCGCCTACGTCTTCACCGCGATCGGCACCCCCGGCCCCGCCGCGGAGCAGAAGCTGCCGCTGAATGTCACCTGGGTGAACCTGAGTACCGGCAAATCCGGCAGCGCGACGCTGACGCCGCGCGCGGACATCAACCCCGCCGGTCCGACCACGCTGACAGCGATCGCCGACACCGGGTCGGGCAGCATCATGTCGACGATCTTCGGCCAGGTCACCACGACCGAGAAGCAGTGCCAGTTCATGCCGACGATCGGCTCCACCGTCGTCCCGTGACCGGTCGTCCTGCACCGGCCGCGCCGAACGTGCGTTCCCTGTCGTCAATCCCTTCGGATCGCTACAAGGAATGCACGTTCGCGGTGATCAGTAGGCCATGAAGAGGATGGCGTCGCGGTCGTAGTCGCGGCCGGGATGTACCTCGGACAGGTGCGCCTGGGCCTTCTCCACGAGGTCTTCCTCGTCCTTGCCGGTGATCGCTTCGCCACAGGGGCAGTTCAGGTGTGTCTTCATCTCTTCACAATGTCACAGCGGCCGCGCGACCATGGGTCAAGATCGACACATGGAGTGCTATGACGTGATGCGGACGACGGGGGCCGTCCGCCGGTTCACCGACGAGCCCCTGCCCGACGATGTTCTCGAACGCATCCTCGACAACGCGCGGTTCGCGCCGAGCGGCGGCAACCGGCAGGGCGTGCACGTCATCGCGATCCGCGACCGCGCCACCCGGCAAGCCCTCGGGGAGTTGAGCGTGACCGGCGCCCGTCGCTACATCGCGCAGACCCGCCACGGCGAAGGCCCGTGGAACCCGTTGCACCCCATGGGCGTATCGGCTGAGCAGCTCGCCGCCACCGAGGTGCCCGCCGAGTTCTCCACCCCGCTGCTGACCTCTGCGGTGGCGCTCGTGGTCTGCATCGACCTCGCGGTGGTGGCCGCGTTCGACCAGCACCTCGACCGGATCGGTGTCATCGCCGGCGCATCGGTGTACCCGTTCGTGTGGAACGTGCTGCTCGCGGCCCGCAACGAGGGATACGGCGGAGTGCTCACCACGATGGCGGTCGCCGAGGAACCAGCGGTCAGAGAACTGCTCGGCATTCCCGACGACCACGCCGTCGCCGCGGTGCTCCCGCTGGGTAGACCACTGCGCCAGGTCACCCGGCTCACGCGCAATCCCGTGGCGCAGTTCGTCACCCGGGAGCGTTTCGACGGCGAGTCTCTGTGACCGCAGGCTCACCTCGTGAGACCTTGAAGAGGTGACGGTCACGTTGGGTTATGCGACGGTCGCAGGTAACGACCGGGAGCTCGACGAGCAACTCGCCGAACTCGCCGCCGAGGGCGTGGACCCTCGGCGGATCTTCACCGACAGGACGTCGGGGCCCGCGGACAAGATGCGCGCGGGGCTGCTGGCCATGCTCAGCTACGCCCGCTCGGGTGACGTCGTCGTGGTGGCGGCGCTCGATCGGCTGGGCAGATCGGCGACCGAGGTCCTCCAGACCGTCTCGGACCTCACCCGCCGCGGAATCACGCTGCGCTGCCTGGACAACGGCCTCGACACGGCCACCGCGACCGGACGCGTGGTGGCCGGGATTCTCGGCGAACTCGCGACCCTCGACGGCGTCGCCCACGGCGAGACTGCGCACAGATCGTGACGCTCAGCCCTTGGCCGCCTTCGCCGCCGCTTTGGCTTCCTTCTTGTATGTCCGCACCTTCTGCAGCGACCCGGCGTCCTTGACGTCGGCCACCGACATGTGGGTGCCCGCCTTGCCGTAGTCGCCGGCGGCGGCCCGCCAGCCCTGCGGCGTCACGCCGTACTGCTTGCCGAGGAGCGCGAGGAAGATCTTGGCCTTCTGCTCGCCGAAACCGGGCAGCGCCTTGAGCCGGCGCAGCACCTCTTTGCCGTCGGCGCCGTCCGACCAGACGGCGGCCGCATCGCCGCCGTACTCGTCGACGATCACCTGCGCCAGCGCCTGCACCCGCTTGGCCATCGAGCCCGGAAACCGGTGGATCGCAGGCGTTTGCGAGCACAGCGCGGCGAACTCCTCGGGGTTGTAGTCGGCGATCACGCGGGCGTCGAAGCCGCCGATGCGGTCGTCGATCTTCTTCGGGCCCGCGAACGCCACCTCCATTGGGATCTGCTGATCGAGCAGCATCCCGACCAACAGAGCGAACGGGTTGGCATCGAGCAGCGCGTCGGCCGCGGGTTCCTGAACTAACTGCAGTTTCGCCACGTCGCCAGTTTAAGGTTGCCTCAACTGCACACGAGGTGAGATGTCCGGCGAGCTCGCGATAGCCCTGACGACCGCGCTGATCCTGGCCGCGGTGGCCGCGGTGGTGCTCGCCGTGCGAACCAGGCGAGTGGTGGCCACCCCGACCGAACGCGCCGTGCACACCGCGCTGCATACCGCGTCGCTGGCCGCCCGGGCACTGCGCCAGGGCCTCGACGCCGAGTCCGCCGGGACGGCCGCACCGTTCCTGCGCGGGCTCACCGGCACCGATGGGGTGGCCCTGTTCGACGGTGACGGCCAGTTGCTCGCCCGTGACCCGGACGGGGACGGCATCTGGGACGACGACATCCTCGACGCGTGCGACGGCGCGGCGCAGCAGTCGATCGCCGGCGAACGCCGGGTGCTCACCCACGTGAAGGCCTCCGCGGTCGTCGCCCAGCCGCTGCTGGCCGAGAACGGCGACATGCTCGGCGTGCTGGTGGTGGTGACGACCCGCTCCCCCGCGCCGGGAATGCTCGGCGCTGTCGGTGAGGTCGCCCGCTATGCCGCCAGCCAGATCGAGCTCGCCGAACTCGACGCGTCACGCGCTCGACTGGACCGCGCCGAGGTGCTGGCACTGCGCGCCCAGATCAGCCCGCACTTCATCTACAACGCGCTCAACACGATCGCCTCGTTCGTGCGCACCGACCCCGACCGCGCCCGCGAGCTCATCCTCGAGTTCGCCGACTTCACGCGGTACTCGTTTCGCGCCGCAGGGCAGTACACCACCCTGGCCGACGAACTGCGCAACATCGACCGCTATCTCAACCTGGAACGCGCCCGCTTCGGCGCGGCGCTGACGGTCACGCTGCGGGTGGCGCCGGAGGTGCTCAACGTCGTCGTGCCGTTCCTGGCGCTGCAGCCGCTGGTGGAAAACGCCGTCCGGCACGGATTCGCGGGGCGCGGTAGCGGGTCGATCGAACTCGTCGCCCGCGACGAGGGCTCCGACTGTGTCATCACCGTCGAGGACGACGGGGTGGGGATGGACCCAGACGCGCTGCGCGCCGGCCCCAGCGACGCCCTTTCCGACGGGAGCCCGGTCACCGATGGGAACTCCGCGCACGTGGGCCTGACCAATGTGGACCATCGCCTGCGGGCGGCGTTCGGGAACGACTACGGTCTGGTGGTCGAAACGGCGATCGGCGCAGGCACCAAGGTGGTGATGAGGGTGCCGAAGTTCAGGTCGGGCGTGCGGGCCAGCGGAGGTGCGTTCGGGGTGGGCAAGCAGTGACGAAGCCACTCCTCGTGCTCGCGGTCGACGACGAGGCCCCCGCCCTCGACGAACTGGCGTACCTGCTCGGCAAGCACCCCGACATCGGTGAGGTCTTTCGCGCCGGCGACGCCACCTCGGCACTGCGGGAACTCAACGCGCGCACCATCGATGCCGTCTTCCTCGACATCAACATGCCCGGCCTGTCGGGTATCGAGTTGGCCGGCGTGTTGACGAACTTCTCCCAGCGGCCCGCCATCGTGTTCGTGACGGCCCACGACGACAAGGCCGTCGCCGCCTTCGATGTCGGCGCTGTGGACTACCTGCTGAAGCCGATCCGCGAGGACCGCCTCGACGAGGCGATCCGGCGGGTGACGGCGGCCCAGACGCCGGCGACGAGCCCCGCCGTCGAGGACCGGGACGGAAACGCCGCCAGGGAAACCGAATCCGACGTCGTCCCCGCCGAGTTGGGCGGCGTCACCCACTTGGTCCCCCGCGACAGCATCGGCTGGGTGGAGGCCGAGGGTGACTACGCCCGACTCCATTCGGCGTCGGGAAGCCATCTGGTGCGGATACCGTTGAGCACCCTCGAAACCCGTTGGCGTGACCATGGTTTCCAGCGGGTGCACCGTTCGTACCTGGTCGCGCTCCGTCTCGTCACGGGCCTTCGGACCACCGACGGCGCGGTGCTGGTGCGGTTGCGGCCCAATGGCGCGTCACCGGCGGTGGAGCTTCCCGTCAGCCGCCGCCAGGCCCGCGAACTCCGTGACCGTCTGATACGCAACCCCATGCGCAGCCTCCGACCCGCAGGGAGCGCCGATGACGAGCGGTGAACGACCGCAGCGCGAACGCGTGGTGCTCGCCCACCGGAGGGGAGCCCGGATGGTGCGCACCCGGGTCGAGGTCCAGGAGCAGACGCAGGTCGGCGACGCGCTGGTCCGCGGCCTGGTGCGCGCCCAGCTGGGCCTGGCGTTGCGGCTGGCCGCGGTCGTGGTGTGCCTGCTCGGCGCCATCCCCCTCCTCAATGCGGTCCTTCCAGGCCTCGGCGCCGTCACGGTGTTCGGGATACGGCTGAACTGGCTGGTACTCGCGGGTCTGGCGTACCCGCTGCTGTACGGGATCGGCTGGTTCTACGTGCGGCTCTCCGAACAGGCGGAACGCGACTTCGTCGGCGTCGTCGACGCGGAGCCATGACCGGCTCCCCGCTGACGGCCGTCGCGTTGCTCGCAGCGGCGGTGGCCACCGTCGCGATCGGCGCCTACGGCGTACGGTTCTCCCGCACCACATCCGACTTCCTCGTCGCGTCGCGCACCGTGGGATCCCAGTGGAATGCCGCCGCCATATCAGGTGAATACCTTTCGGCCGCATCGTTTCTCGGGGTCGCCGGGCTGATCGCCAAGTACGGCGCCGACGCGCTGTGGTATCCGGTGGGATTCACCGCGGGCTATCTCGGGCTGCTGTTGTTCGTGGCGGCGCCGCTGCGCCGCTCGGGCGCCTACACCGTCCCCGATTTCGCGGAGTTCCGCCTCGGCTCCGCACGCCTGCGCAAGGTCGCGATGCTCGTGGTGGTCGTCATCTGCATCTTCTATCTGGTGCCGCAGTACCAGGGAGCCGGGCTTGCGCTGAAAACGCTGTTGGGCATCCCGGTGTGGCTCGGACCTCTGGCCGTCGGTGCCATCGTGATCACCAATGTGGTGGCCGGTGGAATGCGCTCGATCACGTTCGTGCAGGCATTCCAGTACTGGCTCAAGCTGACCGCGATCGCCATTCCCGCGCTCGCGCTGACGGGGTTGTTCCTCACCGACCGCGGGGGCGAGCTGGGGGGACCGCTCCCGCCGATGGTGCCGCAGGCCACCACGGTGGCCATCGAGACCGACGTCGTCGTGCAGGTTCCCGAGCCCGCGGGCATCACCGTGACGGGAACACTCGATGGTCGCCGCGTCGACGCCGCGGCCATCGACTCGGCCGGGGAGCACACCCTCGGCGCCGGCAGCACGCTCGAGCTGGCCGCAGGGGCGGCGACCCCCGTGGTGGCGGGAACCCCGGCCGCGGGCGCCGACTGGATAGCTTCCGGCGGTGGCCTCGGTGGGCACCACCCGCTGTTCCAGGTGGTGTCCACGATGGTCGCGACCTTCCTGGGCACCATGGGGTTGCCGCATGTACTGGTGCGGTTCTACACCAATCCCGACGGCCGGGCCGCACGTCGCACCGCGCTCGCGGTGATCGCGCTGCTGTCGCTGTTCTATCTGTTTCCGACGCTGCTGGGCGTCTTCTCCAGGCTCTATGTCCCGCAGCTGCTGATCACCGGGACTGCCGACGCGGCAGTGCTGTTGGCGCCCGGCTCGGCGATCGCGGGCGCGGCAGGGCAATTGCTCGCCGCGCTGGTCGCCGCGGGGGCCATCGCCGCGTTCCTGGCCACCTCGTCGGGCCTGTTGGTCAGTTTCGCCGGCGCCCTGGCGACCGACGTGCTTCCGGGACGGGTCCGCGACTTCCGACTGGCCGCCGTCATCGGCGGGCTGATACCGATTCCGCTGGCGCTGGCCGCTTCCGGTGGTCTGGAGCTGTCCCGCAGCGTCGGGTTGGCGTTCGCGGTCGCGGCGTCCACGCTATGCCCGCTGCTCGTCCTCGGCATCTGGTGGCGCGGGCTGACGGCGACGGGGGCGACGTGTGGCCTCGCCGTCGGCGGACTGCTGTCCGGTGGCGCGGTGACCGTCGCGGTGGCCGGCGGCGTCAACGAGGACACCCTCGGCGGTTGGCCGGCCGTGCTGATCGGTTACCCGGCCGCGGTCAGCTTCCCGCTGGCCTTCATGACGATGATCGTCGTCAGTCGCCTCACCCGCGCCGCCGTCCCTGCGGACGTGGCGCAGACGTTCGCGCGCATGCATGTGCCGGAGAACCTGGGGATGGGCATCGAACGGATGCCCAGGGGCTGACTACCTCCCACCGTTCATCGACGGTGATCGACCGCTCACCGCACCGGCGCCCGACCTCACCGTGTCACCTGCGGCAACTGTGGGTATGTGACCCACATCTCAACTAGTTTCGCCGGAGAGCCGGTTCACTCAGTCAGGAGCGTGAGATCAAGGTGTCCGAGACAGATCTTCCCATTCGCCCGGAAGCCATCAGCGGTGAGCGCTATCTGGAAGTCCAAGCCAGCCCCGAGTTCCAGGAACTCCGAAGTAGGTTGCGCCGGTTCGTGTTCCCCATGACCGCAGTCTTCCTCATCTGGTACACCACCTACGTTCTGCTGGGCGCTTTCGCGACCGGCTTCATGGGCACCCGGGTCTGGGGCGACATCAACGTCGGCCTGCTCATCGGGCTGGGCCAGTTCCTCTCGACGTTCCTGATCACCGGAATCTACGTGCGGTTCGCCAACCGCGAACTCGACCCACGCGCCGGTGCCATCCGCGCCGAACTGGAGGCTGAGATCAAATGACAACCCTTCTGGCCCAAAGCGAGACGATCGGCAATCCGGTCGCCAACATCGGCATCTTCAGCCTGTTCGTGGTGGTCACGATGGTGGTGGTGATCCGGGCGAGCAAGAAGAATGCCACCGCCGCAGAGTTCTTCACCGGCGGGCGCGGGTTCTCGGGCACGCAGAACGGCATCGCGATCGCCGGTGACTACCTTTCGGCCGCCAGCTTCCTCGGCATCGCCGGGGCGATCGCGGTGTACGGCTACGACGGCTTCCTCTACTCGATCGGATTCCTGGTCGCGTGGCTGGTCGCCCTGCTGCTGGTAGCCGAATTGCTCCGCAACACAGGGAAGTTCACGATGGCTGACGTGTTGAGCTTCCGGCTCAAGCAGCGGCCGGTCCGTCTCGCAGCCGCGACCAACACGCTGACGGTGTCGCTGTTCTACCTGCTGGCCCAGATGGCAGGGGCCGGCGGACTGGTCGCGTTGCTGCTCGACATCAACAGCCGCAGCGGCCAGTCCGTCGTCATCGCAGTCGTCGGAATCCTGATGATCGTCTACGTCCTGGTCGGCGGCATGAAGGGCACCACCTGGGTGCAGATCATCAAGGCCGTCCTGCTGATCGCAGGCGCCGGGCTGATGACCGTCATGGTGCTGGCAAAGTTCGGCCTGAACTTCTCCGAGATCCTCGGCTCCGCGCAGTCGGCGATCAGTGGCGCCACCACCGCGGGTGTCGCCGATCGGGACGTGCTCGCACCGGGCGCTCAGTACGGCGGATCGCTGACGTCACAGATCAACTTCATCTCGCTGGCCATTGCCTTGGTTCTCGGCACGGCCGGCCTGCCGCACGTACTGATGCGCTTCTACACGGTGCCCACCGCCAAGGAGGCGCGCCGGTCGGTGGTGTGGGCGATCGCGCTCATCGGCGCTTTCTACCTGTTCACCCTCGTGCTCGGCTACGGCGCGGCCGCCCTGGTCGGTCCGGACACCATTCTCAGCGCGGCGGGTGGGGTCAACTCGGCGGCACCGCTTCTGGCTTTCCAGCTCGGTGGGGTGATCTTGCTCGGCGTCATCTCGGCGGTGGCGTTCGCGACCATCCTCGCGGTGGTCGCCGGCCTGACGATCACCGCGTCGGCCTCGTTCGCCCACGACGTCTACGCCACCCTGCGGAAGGATCACACGGTCACCGAATCCGAGCAGGTGCGGGTGTCCCGCATCACCGCGGTGGTGCTCGGCGTGCTCGCCATCGGGCTGGGCATCCTGGCCAATGGACAGAACATCGCGTTCCTGGTGGCACTGGCGTTCGCAGTCGCCGCGGCGGCGAACCTACCGACGATCGTCTACTCGCTGTACTGGCGGCGGTTCAACACCCGCGGCGCGCTGTGGAGCATGTACGGCGGCCTGATCTCGACGATCGTGCTGATCGTGTTCTCCCCCGCGGTGTCGGGGTCGCCGACCGCGATGATCCGCAGCGTCGACTTCGCCTGGTTCCCGCTGGCCAACCCGGGCATCGTGTCGATCCCGCTGGCCTTCATCCTGGGCATCGTCGGCACGTTCACGTCGCCCGATGACGAGGACCCGAAGGTCGCCGCCGAGATGGAGGTGCGTTCGCTCACCGGGATCGGCGCCGAGAAGGCCGTCGCCCACTAGACAACATGCGCCGAAACGGCATTCCAGCAGGCGAATCGCGAGAAGCGGCCTGCTGGAATGCCGTTTCGGCGGAATAATGGGCCGAGCCGTGCCGCTGTCATTGGTCGTGTCGAGAACCCGCTATCCGATGGCCCTGCTGGCCTACGCTTTCGCCGCGATCATGGTGGGCACGACCCTGCCCACCCCGATGTACGCATTGTTCGCAGACGACCTGCAGTTCCATGTCCTGACGACGACGGTCATCTTCGCCACGTACGCGGGCGGCGTGCTGTTCGCACTGCTGGCCTTCGGTCGGTGGTCGGATGTCCTCGGCCGGCGGCCGCTGCTGCTGGCAGGCATCGGGTTCGCCATCGTCAGCGCCGTCGTGTTCGTACTCGCCGACTCGGTGACCGAATTGCTGATCGGCCGGGTGCTCTCCGGACTGTCGGCGGGCATCTTCACCGGGACGGCCACCGCGGCCGTCATCGAGGCCGCACCCCCGGCATGGCGCGACCGCGCCGCTGCGGTCGCCACCGTCGCCAACATCGGCGGGTTGGGACTCGGGCCGATACTGGCCGGCGTGCTCGTCCAGTACGCACCGCACCCACTCGACCTCAGCTTCGTCGTGCATCTGGTCCTGGCCGCGTTCGCCGTCGTCGCGGTGCTGGCGGCGCCGGAGACCTCGCCGCGCACCGGCCGCCTGGGCATCCAGCGGCTGTCGGTCCCGCCGGAGGCTCGCTCGGTGTTCGTGGTGGCGTCCCTCGCCGCATTCGCCGGTTTCGCCGTCACCGGACTGTTCGCCGCGGTCGCCCCGTCGTTCCTGGCCGACATCCTCGGCATCGAGAACCATGCTCTGGCGGGGCTCATCGCCGGTTCGATTTTCATCGCCTCGGCGATCGCCCAGGTTGCGACCAGAACGGTGGATCCTCGACGGGCCGTGGCGGTCGGCTGCGCGATCCTGGTCGTCGGCATGATCGTTTTGGCTGCGGCACTGCACTTCTCGTCGTTGCCGGGGCTGATCGCCGCGGCCGTGGTGTCGGGTGTCGGTCAGGGCATCAGCTTCGGCCGTGGTCTCGCCGCGGTCGCGGAACGCACCCCTGCGGGCCGCCGCGCCGAGGTCAGCTCGACGTACTTCACCGTCGCTTACGTGGCGATCGCGATACCGGTGATCGGCGAGGGTCTCGCCGCGCAGGCCTGGGGACTGCAGACATCCGGCGTGCTGTTCGCCGTGGCGGTCGCCGCCCTCGCCACCGCCTGCCTGGCCGCCATCGTGCGCCAGACCCGCCGCGAGTCCCCCCAGGCCCAACTCGTGCACAGTTGAGTGCTTCTACTCACGCGTCGAGTCACCGGTGCGCCTAGATTCGCCGTATGAGCGTCGCCGCGCTGTTTCCCCGGCCCGCAGAGGTCGAGGCAAGCACTCCGCCTGAGCGTGATCGGGCGATCGACGTCATCCGGATCGCGGCACTCGTCGGCGTCGTCGTCGGTCACACCGTCATGGCCACCAGCACGGTGCGCGACGACGTCTTCATCTGGAGCAACCTGCTCACCGCATCTCCGGTGTTCCAGGCACTGACGTGGCTGTTTCAGATCATGCCGCTGTTCTTCTTCGCCGGCGTCGCCGCATCCGTGCAGTCATGGACACCCGGGACCAGCTGGGGGAACTGGCTGATGCGTCGGTGCACCCGGCTGTACCGACCGGTGTTCTACTACCTGGGGTTCTGGGGTGTGACGCTGGCGGTGCTGCGACTGGTCCTGCCGGTTCACGTCTACGAACCCGTCGCCGGGATCTCCGTTCAGCTGCTGTGGTTCCTGGGCGCCTACGTCCTGGTGCTGGCCGCGGTGCCGATCCTGGCGCGCATCACCTCCACGGGCCGGTTCGTCGCCGCCGCGGCCGCCACGTACGGCCTGATCGCCGTCGTCGACCTCATCAGGATCAACGCGACCCAGTGGTCGACGCTGGGCTATCTCAACCTCACCGTGTGGCTGATCCCCGGGATGTTCGGGGTGGCCTACCGTCGCGGTCTGCTATCTCCCCGGGCGGCCCTCGGCGTCGGCGCCGCGATGTTCGCCGTCAATGTGGCGCTGATGACCTGGGGCCCATACGAACTCAGCCTCGTCGGCCTCGAGACCCAACAACTCAAGAACATGTCACCGCCGTCGCTTCTCCTCGCCGGACACGCGATCATGATGTGCGCGTTGGCGATCGCCGCCGCGCCCGCGATCGCCAGATGGGCGCGCCGGCCACGGGTGTGGTGGCTGACGGTGATCGGCAACTCCGGAGCGATGACGCTGTACCTCTGGCACCTTCCGGCACTGCTGGCCATGCACCTGGGGTTCGACTACCTCGGCTATCCGCGCTTCGATCCCGGCGCTGCGAACTTCGTCGCGCTGTCGGTGCTGCAGGTGCTCGTCATGGCGGTGCTCGTCACCGCGGCGTTCGTGCTGCTGCGTCCGCTGGAGAGCAATCCGCTACCGCTCTGGGACGGCGGCTTCGTCGCGGGGCCGGGCCTGCGCAGCGCCGCGGTCGGCCTATTGCTGTGCACCGCGGGTGCGGCCACGCTGGCGTCGGTCGGGTGGGGGCTGAAGGACGAGGGCCTGTTCTGCGTCGCGGCGATGCTGCTCGCGCTGGTCGCCGCCCGCGCGCTCGCCGACGAGCGTCCGGATTAGCGCGGACTATCCGCTCTTGCGGCGGAATTCGCGACGGTTCTCCACCGGGCCGTGGGCGCGGGGCTGCTTGGGCCCGCTGTCGGCATGGGATGACCCGCCGCCTGACTTGGCCTTCTTGCGCTCCAGCGCCTCGCGGAACTTGCGCTTGGTGTCGTCCTCTGCCGGCTCTGAAGACTCAGCCGACCCCTTGGATGCCATGACCGCAGCCTAGCCTCTCGGCGCGCCGCTCAGCGGATTCCCGGTGGCATGCCGTAGACGTGAGAGATGGGCAGCGTCATCAAGACCCGCCGGTCGTCGACCATCGCCCTGCGGTAGTCGTCCCAGTCCGGATGCTCACCCGCGATGTCGCGGTACAGCGCGATCAGTCCCTCGACGGTGTCATCGCCGGGGTCGGCGGCGGGCGGACTGAGGACGGCGTCACCCTCGGCGACCGCGTAGGCCCAGCCGTCATCGGAACTGACGTGCAGCGCGGCGCGCGGATCGCGGCGCAGATTGCGGGTCTTGGCCCTGGGCTCGGTGATCGACGCCGAGATGGTCAGCGCGCGGGCGTCGAAGTGGTAGGAGACGTTGGACAGCTGCGGCCTCCCGTCGCGCTTGAGCGTGGCCAGCACGCCCAGCGAGTTCCCGGCGATCACCGCCAGCAGCTTGTCGTCGAAGACATCGCGCGTCATGCCAACGAGCCTACGTCCAGCGTCGGTCTGGGATGATCGAACAGATGGCAGGATTCTCCTCGATCGGCGACGACGTCCCCGGCGGCCCCTACGCCACTACGAACCGGACGCCGTCGCGATGACGCGCTATGCCGCGTTCCTGCGCGGGGTGAACGTCGGTGGCGTCAACCTCAAGATGGCCGCGGTCGCGCAGGCACTGGAGGCGGCGGGATTCGGCGACGTCAAGACCATCCTGGCCAGCGGCAACGTCCTGCTCGACAGCCGCGCCGGGGTGGCCGCCGTCCGGAGGACAGCCGAACAAGCGCTGCGTGATGAATTCGGTTACGACGCCTGGGTACTCGCCTACGACCTGGACACGCTCGCCGAGATCTCGGCGGCGTACCCGTTCGAGCGCGAGGTGGACGGCCACCATTCCTAGCGCTTCAAGTCGTCGACCACCACGCGCAATCTGCGCACAATCGACAAAGTCCTGCGCGGGTAGCGCAGGGCCAGATGGATCCAGATAGGAACCAGATGACGGGAAAACACACCGCCGACCTGACCGGGGTGTCCGAGACCGCACTGATGACGCTGCTGGTCAGAGCGACGGAGGCCAGGCGGCCCGACGCCATCCTCGACGACCCCATGGCGATTCACCTGGTCGACTCCATCGACTACGACTTCGCCAAGTTCGGCTTCATCCGGCGCCAGGATATGGCGTTGCGCGCGTTGACCTTCGACAAGCACGCCCGCCGCTACCTCCTCGACCACCCGAAGGCCACCGTGGTCGCGCTCGCCGAAGGCCTCCAGACCAGTTCCTACCGGCTCGACGCCGCCGGCCTCGGCGACCAGTTCCGTTGGCTGACCGTCGACCTCCCCCCGATGATCGAACTGCGCCGCAAGCTGCTGCCCGCATCCGACCGGGTGCAGCTGTGCGCGCAATCGGCCCTGGACTTCAGCTGGATGGACCAGGTCGATACCGATCACGGCGTGTTCATCACCGCCGAGGGGTTGCTGATGTATCTGCAGCCCGATGAGGCGATGGCGCTGATCACCGAGTGCGCGTCTCGCTTTCCCGGCGGGCAGATGATGTTCGACCTGCCGCCGTCGGGCTTGGCGGCGCTGGCCCGTCGCGGGGTGCGGACCTCGCTGCGCTACCGGGTGCCCTCGATGCCGTTCACGCTGTCGGTCGCCGAGGTGGCCGATCTCGTCAACACCGTGCCGGGGGTGCGCGCCGTGCACGACGTCCCGGTGGAGGGCGGACGCGGGCGGCTGGTCAACGCGCTGCTGTGGACGGTGCCGCGCTTCCGGCTGCTCGACCCCATACGACCGCTGACCACACTGCTCGAGTTCGGCTGATCAACCGAAGGCCGTCTCCACGTAACGCAGCGCCTCACCTTTGTCGACGCCCAGCGCTCGCGCCGCGGACACGAACGTGTGCGCCGCGGTCGCCATCGCCGCATCGGCCGGATCCGACCGCGCCACGAAAGTGCCGAATCGACCTCTCGTTTCGAGAATGCCCGCTGCTTCCAACTCCCGGTACGCACGCGCCACGGTGTTGACCGCCAGGTTGATCTGACCCGCCAGCTCACGGACCGTCGGCAGCCGGGTGCCCGGGGCGAGCTGCCCGTCGCGTACCCCGTCGATGATCTGCGATCTGAGCTGGTCGAACAACGGCCTGGCGGCGTCCGGATCGACGCGTACCCAATCCCCCAACTCGGCCACGTGCCCAGTATCACCCACAGCGACTAGTTTGGGGGGGTGCAGGTGACGGTGTTCAGCGGGGCCGGGATCTCGGCCGAGAGCGGTGTGCCCACATTCCGCGACGTGGAGACCGGGCTGTGGGCCAAGGTCGACCCCTACGAGATCTCCAGCGCTCAGGGTTGGCAAGCCCACCCCGAGCGGGTGTGGGCCTGGTACCTGTGGCGCCACCACATGATGAGGGCCGTCGCCCCCAACAACGCCCATCGAGCCGTCGCCGCGTGGGAGGACTATGCCGACGTGCACGTCGTGACCCAGAACGTGGACAACCTGCACGAGCGTGCCGGCAGCAGCCGGGTGCACCACGTCCACGGCAGTCTGTTCGAATTCCGTTGCGACCTGTGCCAATCCGCCTACCACGGCGACGTACCCACGATGCCGGAGCCGGTCGAGGCGGTCGAGCCGCCACGCTGTGAATGCGGCGGGTTGGTGCGGCCCAACGTGGTGTGGTTCGGCGAAGCGCTACCCGACGACGCGTGGCAACAGTCGGTGGACGCGGTGGCCAACGCCGACCTCGTCGTGGCGGTCGGCACGTCGTCGGTCGTCTATCCCGCAGCGGGCCTGCCCGAGATGGCCGTCGCCAACGGCACCCCCGTGATCGAGGTCAACCCGGAGCCCACGCCGCTGTCGAGGAGCGCGACGCTGACGCTGCGCGAGTCGGCGGCGACGGTGCTTCCGGGGCTGTTGCAGCGGCTGCCGGCCCTGCTGGGCTGACCGTACTTCGCCCGGTCAGGCCGGCTTGACCGCGACACCGATCGCGAACTCGGACACCGGCAGCGGCACCCAGGCCGGCAGCGCCCACTCGCGGCGGGCGCCCTCGACCCGGAATCCCGCCCCGACGATCGTCTGCTCGGTGTCGCGGTGGGTGTGGCAATTGCCCAGCATCTTCGGCCAGACCGTGGCGTCGGCGAACTTCTGCAGCCGGGCGCGGGCGCCGGAGCCTGCGATGTGTTCGAGGTAGCGAAGCTCCCCGCCGGGGCGCAACAGTGAATACAACTGCCTGACCACCTGTTGCGGATCGTCAACGGAGCACAGCACCAGCGAGCACACCACGGCGTCGAACTGTCCGTTGTCGGCGAACTTCTCGACGGTGCCGGTGTCGACCGTGACCGGTATCGGTGCGTCGGCGGCCGCGCGTTCGGCCACCTCCGCGAGCCTGCGTTCGGGCTCGACGGCGACCACCTCGGTGACGGTGCCGGGGTAGAGCTCGAAGTTGGTCCCGGTGCCGGCGCCGACCTCGAGCACCCGGCCGGACAGCCCGGCCAGGTTCTCGCGTCGCAACCTCCGAAGCGATTCGGGTTCCCGCGACGACATCGCGGTCCACAGCCGGGCGAAAAACGGATTATCGACGGTTTCGCTCATCCACAGCCTCCTTCAACCAGGTCACCGTGTCGCGTGGCGGATCGGCGGGCCGGATCGCGCCGGACACGATGTGCCCACAACAGACCGAACGCAACACCCGATCTGCGAACTCTTCCACATCTCCCCAGGGCAGGTAAGGACGGGAGATCAGCAGCGCCGCCACACCGTGCGCCACGGTCCACAGCTCGAGTGCCAGGGCGGTGGGGTCCCCCGGCGGGTAGATCCCCTCGTCGATCAGCGCCTCCACCGACGTGCGCATGTGGACGAACGCCGAACTGTTCAGCGTCATGTCCACGTCGCTCCCAGGGCTGCCCTGCCCCATGGTCGCAATGCGGTACAGCTCCGGGGTTTTCAGCGCGAACCGGACGTACGCCAGGCCCTGCGCCCGCAACACGTCCACCGCGGAGGCGCCGACGTCCCCCGCCCGCCCTGCAACCTCCTGCATCTCCTCGTCCAGTTTCTCGAAGTACCGCACGCACACCGCATCCAGCAGCGCGTCCTTGTCGGCGAAGTGCAGATAGATCGACGGCGGTGTGACGCCGACCCGCTGCGCCACCGACCGGATCGACACTGCTTTCGCGTCGCCCGTGTCGAGCAGCAGATCAGTTGCCGCGTCGAGTATCTCGTCTCGAAGCTGATCGCCTGATCCCCTGGGCGCCCGGCGGCGCCGGAGTCGTTGGACGCTCACGCTAACCGGCCCGCTTTCCCGACGTGATGCGATCGCCTGCGGCGGGTTCGCCGGGCAGGTCGTCGGCGAGGGTCTCGCGCAAGCCGATCCGTTCGTGCAACTTCACCAGGGGTGCGGGGGCCCACCAGTTCCAGCGGCCCAGCACATGCATGAAGGCGGGCACCAGCAGCATGCGGACCAATGTGGCGTCGGCCAGGATGGCGAGTGTCAGGCCGACACCGAACATCCGCATGAACGACACCTGGGCGGCGATCAACGCGGCGAACGAGATCGACATCACCAGTGCCGCGGCGGTCACCACCCGCCCGGTTCTTGCCAGACCGAGGGCGACGCTCTCGTCGCTTCGGACGTGAGGATCGATCGGGGTGCCGTCCGCGGCGGTCCGTTCCGAGTTGAGCCAATACTCCCTGATCCGGGAGACGAGGAAGACCTCGTAGTCCATCGACAGGCCGAAGGCGATGCAGAAGAGCAGCACCGGCATGTTGGCCACCAGGGTTCCCGTCGGGGTGGTGCCCAGCGCGCCGAGATGGCCGTCCTGGAAGATCCACACCAGTGCGCCGAACGCGGCGGTCAACGACAAAACGTTGAGCACCAACGCTTTCAGCGGCAAGACGACGCTTCCGGTCAACAGGAACAGCAGCACGAAGGTGATGGCCGCGATGACGGCGAGGACCAGCGGCAGCCGCGAGGTGATCGCGGTGGCGCTGTCCCGGTTGATCTGGGCCAGTCCGGTCAGCTGCACCTGCCCGCCTGCGGGCGGCTCGACGGAGTGCAGCCGGTCCAGTTGCGCTTCGGACGCGTCGGTGAACAGGGGTGCGCTGCTGGCGACGGTGAGGAAAGCACTGCCGTCGGCGAAGCCCGTCGCCGCCGACGGCGGACCGACTAGGGCTCCGTCGACGAACGTGCCGCCGGGCGCCGATACCGACGAGACGTCGTCGACGCGGGACAGTTCACCGGCGTAGTCGTCGAGCGTGCGTGGGGTGACTCCGGCGGTGTCCGGCAGCATTACCGTGACGTTCGTCGCGGAGTCGACCTCGAAGTCGCTGCGCAGTTGATCACCGATCTGGCGGGCCGACGCCGAGGGCGGGAGAACCCGGTCATCGGGGAACCCCCATGTGGCCCCGAGAAACGGAACGCCCAGCAGAATCAGCAGCGCGACGACCGCGAATCCGATCGGAATCGACCGGCGCATCACGAATTTGGTCGACCGGTACCAGAACATCTGCTCGATCGGCTTCGGCACCGGGGTGGGTCGGCCGAAGACGCGGCGCAGCAGCCTGCGCACATCCAGCGAGTCGAGCCTCGCGCCCGCCAGGACGATCGCGGCGGGCGCCACGACGATGGCGGCCAGCGCTGCGAACCCGACCACGGCGATGCCCGCGTAGGCGAACGACTTCAGGAAGTACATCGGGAACAGCACCATCGCGACCATGGACAGCGCCACCGTCAAGGCCGAGAACAGCACCGTGCGGCCGGCGGTCATCATGGTGCGCACCAACGCGCGTTCACGATCGGCGGAGCCGATCAAACGGCTCGAGTCGGCGGAGCCGATCAAACGGCTCGAGTCGGCGGAGCCGATCAAACGGCTCGAGTCGGCGGAGTCGGCGAGTTCGTCGCGGTATCTGCTGATGATCAGCAGCGTGTAATCGATCGCCAGCGCCATACCCATCGCGATCGTCAGGTTCAGCGCGAAGATCGAGACGTCGGTGACCAACGTGACGGCGCGCAGCACCGCCATGGAGCCCAGGATCGCGAACGCGCCGACGGCGAGCGGCAGTGCCGCGGCGAGCAGCCCGCCGAAAACCCACACGAGGACGACGAAGCTCAACGGAATCGCGATGGCTTCCATCAACAGCAGGTCTTTTTCACTCTGGCTGTTGATCTGCACATAGGTCATCGCCGTACCGCCGGCCCGCACGGTGACCCCGTCACGGTCGTGCACCAGTTCGTCGGTGAGTTCCTTGGCGTGCTTCTGGGCGCCGCTCTCACCGCCGGTGATCCCCGCGACGATCAGACCGGTCCTGCCGTCCTCACTGATCAGTGCCGGGGCGGCGCCTGGCGGCGCCGTCCACGCCGACGTCACGTTCCCCACGAAGGGGGACTCGGCCAGTTCGGCGACGATGTCGGTGCCGACGCCGCGTGCGGCTCCCTCGACTCCGGACTCTGAGGTCACGCCGATGACCAACTCCATGTCGCCCTGGCCGAACTTGTCGACCAGCAACTGGGTGGCTTCGGCGGACTCGGTGGTCGGATCCTGGAAGCCTCCGGCCGACAGGTGCTTCATCACCGGGACGCCGAAGAGGCCGCAACCCACCATCGCGAGCAGTGCCACGACCAGGATGCGCCGCGGCGCCGCGATGGCCATCAGTGCGATCCGGTGCAACAACGCGCGCCCTCCTGAGATATCGGCGCTAAGTTATCAGCGATAACTTGAAGGGGTCAATGCCTCTCCGATGACTTTTCGGACAGCGTCGAGTCGACATGGGCATGACCGAGGACACTGCACAGAAGTCACCGACCGCGATAAGTTCGTCCGCGATGACAACCGACCAACCAGCACCGTCGCCTGCTCGGAACGCCGGCCTGACCGACATCGGCCTGTTGGTGCTGAGGCTCGGCGCCGGCGGCGCCGCCCTCCAGGCGGGACTGATCAAGGCCTTCGATTTCTCCACGACGTCGCAGTTCATGGCGGACGCGGGATGGCGACTCCCGAAGTTCGCCGCGTTCATGGTGACGACCGCCGAGACCGTCGGCGGCATCGGGCTGTTACTGGGCGCGCTGACCCCACTGGCGGCGTGCGCGGTGCTCAGCGCGATGCTCTGCGCCTGGGCGGTCAACGTCTCCGGTGCGGCATTCTGGTCCGAACCGTTCAACGTCCCGTTCCTGATCGGCATCGGCGCGGCCGCCCTGCTGTTCGCCGGTGCGGGCAGCTACTCCGTGGACAGCCGGTTCTTGCGGCGTTTCTCCTGGTCAAGCCGGCTCATCATCGCCCTGCTGGTGCTCGCGGTGGCCGCAGCGGTGCTGACCTGGGTGGCCCTCTACGGCGTCAACCCGATCCATTTCACGGCGCCGGCGACATGATTGCTACCCGCCGGTAGATCACGGATCCTACCGAGCGGTAAGAATGCCATCATTTTGCGAATCGCAGCTCAAAGAATCCTTAAGAGCCGTGGTTACTGTTCAGTACATGTGGATCGACGACACCAGTGCTGATGTCATCAAGGTTGATTTCGATGCTCTCTACCACGGCGATGTCCTGGTAGAGGGAATCACCTCCGAGCAGCTCGACGACGAGCACCAACTCCCTACCGCAGTGTGAAAGAACGCGCGCCCCGCGGGGCGCGCGTTCCTCACTGATCGGTTTGCCTGACGCCGGGCGTGCCCCTTGACGGGCGTTCCCCACAGACGTCCCAGTCGATTCCCGGGCTACACGCCTATACGCGCGGCGGACTTCGTGACCATTCCCGCCAGTCGATCGCTGATGAGGCTTTCGGCCTCGCCGACGATGCGCGCAACCAGATCCCCGACAGTCGGGATGTCGTTGATCAATCCCATGGCCGTGCCCACGGTCCAGATTCCCGCGTCGACATCGCCCTCGTCGAAGACCCGACGCCCACGAACGCCGGCCACCAGATCCTTGACGTCCTCGAACTGACCGCCGTCCTTCAGGATCTGCACCACCTCGCGCGACACCTCGTTGGACGCCACCCGGGCGGTGTTGTGCAGGGTGCGGAAGATCAGCTCCGTGCCCCGCTCGTCACCGGCCACGATGGCCTCCTTGACGTTCTGGTGGATGCAGGACTCGACGGTGCACATGAACCGCGACCCCATGTTGATGCCGTCGGCGCCGAGCGCCAGTGCGGCGACCAGGCCGCGGGCGTCGGCGAAGCCGCCGGAGGCGATCATCGGGATCTCGATCTGGTCGGCCGCCGCGGGAATCAGCACCAGGCCAGGAACGTCGTCCTCACCCGGGTGACCGGCGCACTCGAAGCCGTCGATGCTGATGCCGTCCACGCCGAGACTCTGCGCCTTGACCGCATGCCGCACCGAGGTGCACTTGTGCAGCACCTTGATGCCGTTGTCGTGGAACATCGGCAGGTGCGGCGCCGGGTTGGAGCCGGCCGTCTCGACGATCTTGATACCGGCGTCCACGATTACCTGGCGGTACTCGTCGTACGGCGGCGGGTTGATCGCGGGCAGGATCGTCAGGTTGACCCCAAACGGCTTGTCGGTCAGGTCACGGGTCTTGGCGATCTCGTTGGCCAGATCCGCAGGGGTCGGCTGGGTCAGCGCGGTAATAAATCCTAGGCAGCCCGAGTCAGCAACCGCCGCAACGAGTTCCGCGCGTCCCACCCATTGCATACCACCCTGGGCGATCGGATGCTCGACGCCGAAGGTCTCGGTGAACTTCGTCTTCAGTGACATCGCGGCCTACCTCGGGGCCATGCGGATGGCGCCGTCCAGGCGGATCGTCTCGCCGTTGAGCATCGGGTTCTCGACGATGTGCACGGCCAGCGCGCCGTACTCGTCGGGGTCGCCGAGCCGGGCCGGGTGCGGTACCTGCTTGCCCAGCGAGGCCTGCGCCTCCTCGGGCAGCGAGCCCAGCAGCGGGGTCTTGAACAGACCCGGGGCGATGGTGCAGACGCGGATCAGCTCGCGCGACAGGTCACGGGCGATCGGCAGGGTCATGCCGACCACGCCACCCTTGGACGCCGAGTAGGCCGCCTGCCCGATCTGGCCCTCGAACGCCGCGACCGACGCGGTGTTGATGATGACGCCGCGCTCGCCGTTGATGGGCTCGGTCTTCGCGATCCGCTCGGCGGCGAGCCGGATGACGTTGAACGTGCCGATCAGGTTGACCTCAACGACCTTTTTGAAACCGTCCAGCGGGAACGGTCCGTCCTTGCCCAGCGTCTTGGCCGCGTTGCCGATGCCGGCGCAGTTGACGTCGATGCGCAGCGGACCCATCTCCTCGGCGGCGTCCAGCGCGGCGGCCACCTGCTCGGGGTCGGTGACGTTGGTCTCGACGAACTTGGCGCGCGCACCGAGCTCCTTGACGGCCTCCTCACCCCTGAGGTCCATGACCACGACCGAGGCGCCCCGGTCGAGCAGTCGCTTGGTGGTCGCCAGGCCGAGGCCGGACGCACCTCCGGTGACTACGGCTACGGCGTCTTTGATCTCCACAGATCTTGTCCTTTCATTCCTGAATCAAAAAGCGGGGTCAAACCCATTCCTGCAGAACAGCTTCGGTGTCCGCGCCAGGTACGCCGGGAGGCGTGGGGGCTGCCGGCGCGCTGCGCGAGAACCGCGGCGCGGGCGCCGGGTACAGGTAGCCGTTCTCGCGGTAGAACGTGTCGCGCTCGGTGTTGTGCGGTTCGGACTCGACTTCGGCGAACGACAGCACGGGCGTGACGCAGGCGTCGGTGCCGGCGAAGACCTCGGCCCAGTGGTCCCGGTCCTTCGCCGCGAAGGCTTCGGTGAACCGCGCCTTCAACTCCGGCCACCGGCTCATGTCGTTCTGGTCGGGCAGGTCGGCCACGTCCAGCCCGAGACCCGAGAGCAACTGGGCGTAGAACTGCGGCTCGATCGCCCCGACCGCGACGTAGCGGCCGTCGGCGCAGGTGTAGGTGTCGTAGTACGGCGCGCCGGTGTCGAGCATGTTCACGCCGCGCTCGTCGCTCCACATGCCCATGCCGCGGAACGCCCACATCATCATCGACAGCACGCTGGAACCGTCGACCATCGCGGCGTCGACGACCTGCCCCTTGCCGGACCGCTCCCGTTCGTACAGGGCCGAGAGCACCCCGACGAGAAGGAACATCGAGCCGCCGCCGAAGTCACCGACGAGGTTCAGCGGGGGCACCGGGCGTTCGCCGGCCCGGCCGATGGCGTGCAGCGCGCCGTTGAGCGAGATGTAGTTGATGTCGTGCCCGGCCTGCTGGGCACGCGGGCCGTCCTGACCCCAGCCGGTCATCCGGGCGTAGATCAGCTTCTCGTTGACTTTGGCGCAGTCCTGCGGACCGAGGCCCAGACGTTCGGTGACCCCGGGCCGAAAGCCTTCGATCAGCACGTCGGCCTTGGCGATGAGCCGCAGCACCATGCCGCGGTCCTCTTCGCTCTTCAGGTTCGCCGCCACCGACCGGCGGTTGCGCAGCAGGTAGTCGCCACCGGGTTTGGTCGCCGGTCCGGGGCCCTTACCTGGCCGTTCGATGCGGACGACGTCGGCACCGAGGTCGCCGAGAATCATTGCCGCATGGGGTCCGGGGCCGATACCGGCCAGCTCCACAACTCGAAGTCCCTGTAGTGGTCCAGCCATGCCTGACCGCCCTTCATGAGTATCGCTCGGTTGACCGCGACATAGCTTACTTGTATAACCAAGTCGACCGGCCACGGGGCTTCAGCAGTCCGGAAGGCCCCCAATGAAGGGGACATTCATGACCACCACCGACCCGAGCACCGACGTCTACGAAGGCATCGACGACCTCACCGTGAGCCTCGACGAAGGCGTCCTCACCGTCACCCTCAATCGGCCGAACAGCCTGAACTCGCTCACGGCACCGATGCTGCAGACGTTCGCGGCGACGCTGGAACGCGCCGCGGGCGACCCGCGGGTCCGGGTGGTGCGCATCGGCGGGGCGGGCCGCGGCTTCTGCTCGGGCGCAGGAATCAGCGAGGAAGACCACGCTAACCCCGGCGCGGCGGGGCCCCCGACCGACGTGCTGGACGGGGCGAACCGCTGCATCCGCGCGATCGCGCACCTGCCACAGCCATCGGTGGCCGTCGTACAGGGCGCCGCGGCGGGCGTGGGTGTGTCGCTGGCCCTGGCCTGTGACGTCGTAATCGCCTCGGAGAGGGCATTTTTCATGCTGGCGTTCACCAGGATCGGGTTGATGCCCGACGGTGGGGCTTCCGCCCTGATCGCGGCTGCGGTGGGGCGCATCCGGGCGATGCGGATGGCGCTGCTGGCCGAACGCATCTCGGCTCACGAAGCCTACGACTGGGGCCTGGTGAGCTCGGTGCACCCGGTCGAGGAGTTCGACGCCGAGGTCGACAAGGTGATCGCCACGCTGGTGGCGGGCCCCGCGGTGGCGTTGCGGAAGACCAAGGACGCGATCAACGCCGCCACCCTGACCGAGCTGGAGGCCGCGCTCGAGCGCGAGACGGCGGGCCAGTTGATCCTGCTGAAATCCGACGACTTCGCCGAGGGCACCAAGGCGTTCCAGCAGCGCAGGGCCGCGAACTTCACCGACTCCTGACAGCGGTTTCCGTGTAGTGGGTCATCGCCAGATTGACCGGCGGCACCGAAAAATCGTTCGACTCGGCCGTCGCGCGTGCGCGACCATCTGTTGGTGAGCACGCAATTCGACCTCCAGCAGCCGGTGGCCCCCGGCCGCTGGCGGGTGCTCGCCCCGTTCCGGTCCCGCGAGTACCGGCTGCTGATCGCGGCGGTGTCGCTGTCGATCTTCGCCGAGGGCATGTGGGCCGTGGTGATGGCGCTTCAGGTGATCGAGCTCGACAACGACCCCACGTCGCTGTCGTTGGTGGCAACCTGCCTCGGCGTGGGTCTGGTCGCGTTCGTGTTGGTCGGCGGTCTGGCCGCCGACCGTCTCAGCCAACGCGGGATCATCATCGTCGTCGAAGCCGTCAACACCCTTGTCGTCGCGATGGTCGCCGTCCTCGGACTCGTTGGCGCGCTGCAGATCTGGCATATGGCGGTGGCCGCCGCCGCGCTCGGCATCGCGGCGGCGTTCTTCTTCCCCGCCTACAGTGCGCTGCTGCCGCGGATTCTGCCCGCCGAGCAGCTGCTGGCGGCCAACGGGGTCGAAGGCGTCGTGCGACCGGTGTTCCAGCGCGCCGTCGGACCGGCCGTCGCCGGCCTGGTCGTCGGTGCGACGTTCCCGTCGCTGGGTGCGGTCGTGGTGGCGGCACTGTTCGCCATCGGGTTACTGTTGCTGCTGGCCGCCGGGAAGACGGTGAAAGGCGCTGCCCCGCAGCAGGATCAGCAGCGGGCGCGGTTGCTCGGGGACCTGCGGGACGGCTTCGTCTTCGTGCTGGGCACGCCGTGGCTGTTGTGGACCCTGCTGTTCGCGAGCATGTTCGTCCTGGTGGTGCTCGGCCCGATCGAAGTGCTGCTGCCCTTCGTCGTGCAGGACCGGTTCGAAAACGGCGCGCAAACCTTCGGGTTCATCCTCGCGTTCTTCGGAATGGGCAGCGCGCTGGGCGCTTTGGGTGTCTCGTCGCGACGGCTGCCGCGCCGCTATCTGTCGGTGATGATGGCGATGTGGAGTGTCGGCTCCATTCCACTGGTGGTCGTCGGAGTCACGTCCTCCTTCTCGCTGATGGCTGCGGCGACGTTCGTCGTCGGCGTCACCGACGGCGCGGGCATGGTCATCTGGGGCACGCTGCTGCAGCGCCGGGTGCCGCCCGCGATGCTGGGCAGGGTGTCGAGCCTGGACTTCTTCGTGTCGCTGGCGTTCATGCCGGTGTCGTTCGCCGTCGTCGGGCCGCTGTCGAAGGTCGTGTCGATGGAGGCGATCTTCCTCGCGGCCGGCACGGCACCGGTGGTGTTCGCCGCGGTGGCGATGTGGGCGGCCGGGATGCGCCGCGACGAGGCGGCCCACCCGCTGAACTAGACGCGGTCGCGGCGCAATCACGGCGGTACCCGCACGTCACCCCCGAGTAACGCCTCTCAACTTGGCTTTGTCCATGACGAAGAAGTTCCACCTGGCGTGGTTCCTCAATTTTGTGGCCGACGAATGGAACGGGACCTGGGGCGACGGGGCGCGCGATTTCACCGGGGAGTTCTACGTCGAGATGGCTCGCGACCTCGAGCGCGCGAAGTTCGACTACGTCCTCATCGAGGACAAACTCATGGTGTCGACGGCCTATGGCGGCACGATGGAGTACGACCTCAAACACGGGGTCAACCCCAAACACGACCCCGTGCCCCTCGCTGTGCTGATGGCCAACGCCACCAACCGACTCGGGGTCGTCCCCACGATGTCGACCAGTTTCTACCCGCCGTTCCTGCTGGCTCGCCTGTGCAGCACCGTCGACCACATCGCCCGCGGCCGGTTCGGCTGGAACGTCGTCACCTCCGCCGAAGACCGCGCCGCCCAGAACTTCGGACTCGAGAAGCTCTACGAACACGACGAGCGCTACGTGCGTGCCAGTGAATACCTGGAGTTGGTCAGCAAGCTCTGGGAGTCTTGGGAACCCGACGCCGTCGAACGCGACCACACCACCGGGGTGTACGCCAACTACAAGAAAGTGCACACCGTCGACTTCGAGGGCAAATACTTCAAGTCACGCGGTCCGCTGAACACCGCGCCGTCCCCGCAGTACCGTCCCACGATCGCCCAGGCCGGCGCGTCACCGCCGGGTCGGGAGCTGGCCGCCCAGCACGCCGACACGATCGTCGCCCCGGCCAACGGCATCGAGGCGATGAAGGCCTACCGCGACGACATCCATGCCCGGATGACGGCCAACGGCCGGGATCCCGAGCACTGCAGGGTGTTCTACCTCGTCTCGCCGATCGTCGCGGACACCCACGAGGAGGCGTTGGCCAAACGCGAGCGCTGGTTCAACGATCCGCTGTACATCGAGTACATGCTGGCCGAGATCTCGTCGATCACCGAGATCGACTTCGCCCAGTTCGATCTCGACGAGCCGCTGCCCGAGGTGTCGACCAACGGTGAACGTGGGTCGCTGGAGAGCTTCATGTCCCGCGGTAGGGACAAGACCCTGCGCGAATTGGTGACCGGCAGCGGGCTGACCGGAAACGTCGAGTTCGTCGGCACGCCCGATGAGGTCGCCGAGGAGATGGGCTCGGTGATGGACCAGGTCGGCGGCGACGGCTTCCTGATCACCAGTCCGGTGATGCGGCTCAACCGCCGCTATGTCACCGAGATAACCGACGGCCTGGTTCCCGCACTGCAGAAGCGGAACCTGACCCGTCGTGACTACACCACCACGATGCTTCGCGACCACCTGCGCGAATTCTGACGATGTCGGTCATCGAAACGCGATTGCACAACTCGGGCACCGACGACCCTGTCGGCTCCGCGATCGCGGCTGCGGTCGCGGCGCTGAGATCGGGCCGCATGGTGATCATTGTCGACGCCGACAACCCTTATGACGATGGCGATCTCATGCTCTCGGCGGCGTACGCCACGCCCGAGCGAGTGGCATTCATGATGCGCCACACCAGTGGCATCCTCTGTGTCCCGATGTCGGCGCCCGACCTCGATCGGCTGCAACTTCCACCGATGGTGGCGCTCAACGAGGACCCCAATGGTGCCGGTTACACGGTGTCGGTGAACGCCCGCAAGGGAATCGGCAGCGGAATCTCCGCGGCTGACCGGGCCAGGACCATATCGATACTCGCAGATCCCAGCAGCACGCCGAGCGACCTGAACCGGCCAGGCCACGTCTTCCCGTTGCGGGCAGTGGAAGGAGGAGTGCTTCGCCGGACGGGACACACGGAGGCGGCCGTCGACCTGGCCCGGTTGGCGGGGTTACCGCCCGTCGCGGTGATCTGCGAGGTGGTCGACGACGAGGGCGCGGCGCTGCGCGGGTCGCGCCTGCGCCTCTTCGCCGCCGAACACCGGCTGCCCATCGTCACGATGTCGGACCTGATCGCGTACCGACGCAGTACCGAGCGGCTCGTCGAGTTCAAGGCGGCCAGCCGCCTGCCCACCGACCACGGCGTGTTCCGGGCATGCGGATTCCGTTCGGTGCTCGACGGCCGTGAGCATCTCGCGCTGGTGATGGGAGATATTGCGGAGCCAGGGGTTTCGCCGACACTGGTACGCGTCCACACCGAATGCTTGATGGGCAACGTCTTCGGCTCCGAGGGCTGTGACTGCGAGCTGCAGCTGTCGTACGCGATGAAGATGGTCGCAGCCGAGGGCCGAGGTGTCGTGCTCTACCTGCGTGGCCACGCAGACCCGCACGGCGGCACGGACGCCCGCGATCAGGGAGTGGGTGCCCAGATCCTCGCGGACCTCGGGGTGCGGCACATGCGCCTGTTGACGAACCATCAGGTCAACCGGACAGGCCTCGGCGCCTACGGTCTCGAAGTTGTCGAGACCCTGCCGCTGCCTGCGTGATTCGGGCTGCGATGTAACCCGGACGAATCACCGTCGGCTGATTGCGTTAACAATCGGCTGCTTCCATGTGCGGGTGGGGTTCGGTGAAAGGAGCACGGAACAGTGTCAGCGGGCGAACCGTACGGCGCATGCAGGCCGAAGCTCCACCACACCGGGTCGATCCGTCCCGACGTACTCTACCAACGACAGCGCCATAGCCCAGATCGGCTGAACAACTCGCAGCGGCGCACCTACGACCTCCTGCGGTCGACCCTGATGTCGACGAGCAGGAACCTTCTTCTCGTCGAACGGGAGCTCACCGACGCCCTGTCGGCCAGCCGCAGCACGGTCCGGGCGGTGCTACAGCAACTCGCCCGGGAAGGCCTGGTCACCCGCGAACCCAAGAACGGAACCCGAGCCACTGGTTCGCTGTTGCTGCCCATCGATGAGCTCAAGACGATGGCCCAGCTTTCCAGCGAACCGTCTCCCCCGGTCGAATCCCGCACGATCGAATGCCGGCCGGTCGGCTGCCCGCCGTTGGTGCGCGACCGCCTGCGGCTGCCGGTCGACTGGAACGTCCTGATGATCGAGAGCCTGATGATGCACGACGGGCTCACGATCGGGCTGACGGTCGGCTACATCGCTGTGAGCGAGGACCAGTCCTGCGGTATCGACGTGGAGGGCCAGGACGTCATCTCGATTCTGGAGCGGCAGCTCGGGATTCGCATCGGCCCCAGCCGTACCACCGTCGGCGCCGTCGCCGCCGACGAACAGACCGCCGACCTGATCGGCGTCGACGTCGGCGCCCCACTGATCTGGCTCGAGGACGTCATCGAGGACCAGAACGGACAGCCAAGGGCGCTGTCCCAGCTCCGGCTGCGCGGTGACCGAATCGCGTTCAGCGCCACGGCCCGTCGAACCACGTGACGCTTCAGAAACTCGCCAGGTTTCCGCGCAGGTGCGGGGAGTCGTACGACGTCCGGGCCAGCCCGCGTACCTGTAGCTCCGGCACCAGGCCGTCGGCGATCTCGGCAACCACCCGCCGGTTGAGGGGCCCGGCCACGAACAGAACGCCGTCACCGCCGACTTCGCCGATCATCTTGCCCAGCTCGTCGGCCACCTCTGCGGGGGTACCCACCGGCTCGACGGCGTGGGTGTCGGCCGCGACCTCCCGCAGGGTGCGCCCCGGATCCCCGAGACGTGCCGCCAGTGAACTCTGGTGTCCGTTGGTCTCGAACGTTGCGGCCAGGTCCCGCAGCGGGGTGTCGACGTCGTAGGGCGAGAAGTCGATGTCGGTGATGAAGCCCAGGCTCGCGAGTCCGGCTTCGGGGTTCTCCCAGACCTCGTCGTCGTGACGCTTCTTGCGGTCCACCGCCTCGGCATGGGTCTCACCCAGGTACGGCGTGCACAGGAACAGCACTTTGACTTCGGCGGGATCTCGCCCGGCCGCCTCCGCACGGCCGAGGACGTCGTCGCGGTACTCCTTCATCTCCTCCACCGACGTCGCGGCGGCGATGATGCTGTCCGCGTTGCGGGCGGCGAATTCCCTTCCGGCAGAAGATCCACCGGCCTGGATCAGTGCAGGCCGACCCTGCGGCGGCGGCGTCGTGTTGAGCGGACCCCGGCTGCGGAAGAACCTGCCGTCGAAATCCACCGGGCGCACCTTGGTGTGGTCGGCGAAGACCTCGGCCTCCAGGTCCGCGACCACGGCGTCGGCGTCCCAAGAGGACCACAGCGCGCAGACGGCGTCGGTCATCTCCTGGGCGATCTCGTAGCGAAGGTCGTGCGCGGGCTGGCCCTGCTTGCCGTAATTCTGTGCCGCCCGGTCCGAGCTCCCCGTCACGATGTTCCACCCCGCCCGGCCGTCGGACAGGTTGTCCAGCGTCGCGACCAACCGGGCCAGCAGGTAGGGCTGGTACTCGGTCACCGCGAGGGTGGGTACGACGCCGATGCGGCGCGTCGCGCTGAGCATCACGGTGGCCAGTACCGCCGGATCGTGTTTGGGTACCGCACGCGCATTCTGGAGGTAGTAACGCATCGATTTCTCGTAACCGTCGGGCACGTAGGCGGAGTCCTCGATGATCAGGTAGTCGAAGCAGGCGCGTTCGAGCGCGCGGATGAAGTCGACGTGGAACTCGCCGTTCATCCAGTCCGTGGCGGCCGTGCCGCGCCACTGGCTCTTCCAGTCGTGCACCCCGAAGCCGTTGCCGAGGAACCACGCCAGGTGCATCCTCCGGTCACCATCCACCCGAGCGCCTCCTCGTCGACGTCGACACCTCGGTTCGGGCGCCGTCCATGTTGTCGCACCACTCAACGCGGCGCGGGTCATCGGCGTATGTCGGACACCGAACGACTCCATTGCGCCGCACCGGCATTCGTGACGGCAGGGCATCGGCCCCACGTGATCGTGATCACCGGCCCGCCGCACCCGCGTAAAGCGCCCGACTTCTCATCGGCGAAGAGTTGAAACAAACCCATTTGTTAATTGGTGTCACCACGTCCACGCAACCCGCCTGAAGAGGAGGATTTCATGAGGATCGGCCTTCACGAGCTCTGGACCGGCGGCGGTGTGCATTGAGGCCCAGCCCGACCCGGCCCGTGCGGCCCGAGACGCTCTACCAGCGGAACCGGCAGACGCCGGACCGCCTCAACAACTCGCTGCGACGGACCTACGATCTACTGCGCTCGACCCTGCAGAACGGACATGGTGACCAGTTCCTCGTCGAGGGCGAGCTCATCGACGCACTGTCGGCGAGCCGCAACACCGTCAGGGCCGTGCTGCAGCAGCTCGCCAAGGATGGCCTGGTCACCCGCAGCCCCAAGCGCGGTACCCGGTCGGCGGCCGCGGTGATGCTGCGCATCAACCAGCTCTCTCCCGTCAGGGAGTTCGGTGGTGACGCCAGTATCCGCACCGAGCTCAAGACGCTCGAATACCGAACCCTGGGCGGCCTGCGGTTGGTGCGCGAACGCCTGCGCCTGCCGTCCGATTGGACGGTGCTCATGATCGAGTCACTGCTCGTACAGGACACCCAGCCGCTGGGCATCTCGGTGAGCTACATCGCGATGCACCCCGACCAGTCCCGTGACCTCGAGATCACCGAGCCGGACCCCCTCCTTTTCCTGGAGCGCCACCTCGACGTCAAGATCACCGGCAGTCGCACCACGATCGGTGCCACCGCGGCCGACGAGCAGTCGGCCGCCCTGGTCGGCGTCGTGCTCGGAGCGCCGATGATCTTCTTGGAGGACATCCTCGAGGACGCGAGCGGGCAGCCGCGCGCGCTGTCGCAGTTCCGGATGCGGAGCGACCGGATCGCGTTCACGGCGTGTGCGTCGCGCTCGGCCTGACACGTCCCCCGGTTGCGCGGCGTTCACCCCTGGGCCGACCTGAGGCCGGCGCCGATGGGCGACAAGCCGATTCGTGGTGTCCGGTCGCCGGGTGGTGCTGGGTGTTGGCGGACCACAGGGCGGCGTAGCGGCCGCCCAGTGCCAGCAGTTCGTCGTGGGCTCCGTCCTCGACGATCAGCCCGTTGTCCACGACCAGGACGCGTTGCGCGGCGCGGGCGGTCTGCAGCCGGTGGGCGATGACGATCGTGGTGCGGCCCCGCGAGACCTGACTCATGGCGCGCTGCACCTGCGCCTCGGTGGCCAGGTCCAGATTGGCCGTCGCCTCGTCCAGCAGCAGGATGCGCGGGTCGACCAGCAGGGCGCGGGCCAGGCCCAGCAGTTGGCGCTGCCCTGCCGACAGTGACCCGCCCTGCTCACTGACGGGAGTGTGGTAACCGCAGGACAATTCGGCGATGAAAGCGTGCGCTCCGACCGCGCGGGCCGCCTGCTCGACGGCCAGGTCGGGTGCATCCGGATTGCCATAGGCGATGTTGGATCGGATCGTTCCGGAGAACAGGAACGGCTCCTGCGGGACGTAGCCGAGTTGTCGGCGGTACGCCACCAGGTCGAGTTCGGTGAGGGGCAACCCGTCGATCAGCACGGCGCCGGAGGTCGGGTCGTAGAACCGGGCGATCAGCTTCACCAGCGTCGACTTCCCCGCTCCGGTGGTGCCGACCAGCGCCACCGTCTGCCCCGCCGGGATGTCCAGGGAGACATCGTTCATCGCGACCAGGCCGGTGCTCGGGTAGACGAACGTGACGTGCTCCAGCTGGATCCGGCCGTCCAGCCGCTCCCTGCGGAAACCCGACGCCGGCGCAGGGGTCGCGCTCGGCGTCCTCAGCAGTTCGCGCAGCTGGGTCAGCGCAACGCGCGCCTGCAGCCATTGATCGAACACGAAGGACAGCTGCTGAATCGGAGTGAAGAACAGATCCAGGTACAGCAGGAAGGCGATGAGCACGCCGTAGCTGAGATCCCCTGCGGCCAGCCGCGGCGCCGCCACCGCGAGGGCGATCGCCTTCGCAACGATGCTGAGCAGCAGCAGGAACGGAAAGAACCGGGCCATCAGCTCGGCCGAGCGAACCCGCGCCGTGCAGTAGGCGTCCGCCAGCACCGCGAACCGCGCCTCGTTGGCCGGTTGCTGGCAGTAGGCCTGGCTCACCGCGACCCCCGCCAGGCTCTCCTGCATGTTGCCGTACAGCACCGAAACCCGTTCCCGGGCAAGTAGGTAGGTCCGCCCCGACTCGCGGCGGAACCACATCGTCGCGGCGATCAGGAACGGCAGCACCACCGCGGTGGCAAGGGCCAGCTGCGGATCGAAGATGGCCAGCGCCACCGCCACCCCGGCGCAGGACAACAGGCTGACCATCGCCGTCAGCAGGCCCTGCTGCAGAAGCTGGGCGAAGGCCTCCACATCGGAGGTCATCCGGGTCATGATGTGGCCCGCCATGTATTGCTCGTAGTAGTCGAGCGCGAGCCGCTGCAGGTGGGAGAAGGTGCGCACGCGCAGACCGAAAAGCACCCGCTCCGCCGTTCGCTGGGTGTAGACCACCATCACCCTGGTGTTGAGCCAGATCAGCACCTGCACCGCCGCGAGCACCAGGCACACCACGACCAGGGCCCGGTGGGAGTTGTTCAGCACGCCGTGGTCGAGTCCGAACCGGATCAGGATCGGCGCAGAGATCCACAGCGCCCCGTCGACCACCACCAGCAGGCTCGCCAGCAGCAGTGGCCGGCGGAACGGTCGGAATACGCTGGCCATGGTCAGTTCTCGGACCGGCGCGGTTGCCTCTGCCATGTCGATGTCCGGCTCGCCCCGCAGCGGCGGAAGTGCCGCCACCGCGTCCGTCAGCTTCGGGGATACGCTCGACAGCCCGGCCAGGGTGGAGGCGTCTCCGCTCATCCCGGGTCCCTGCGATCCCGAGGCGGCCCGGGTGGCCGCCTCGCTGGTGAAGCTGCTCATCTTCGGCGCGCCCAGCCGGGAGACGCCCTGGGGCCAGGCCGCCGCGTCGAGCACGGTCACCGGCGCCTCGGCCGACGCCGGACCGGCGGATTCGGCATCGGGACCGGTGAGCAGCTCGCGGAACAGCGCTGACCGCGCCAGCAGCTCCTCGGTCGTCCCGGTGTCGACGATCCGGCCGCGGTCCAGCACGATCACCCGATCGGCGAGCATCAGGGTCGAACGCCGGTGCGCGATCAGCACCGTGGTGCGCCGGGCGCGCACCTCCTCGAGTGAGCGGTGGACAGCGTGTTCGGTGCGCGCGTCGATCGCCGACGTGGCGTCGTCGAGGATGAGCACGGTCGGGTTGGTCAGCGCCGCGCGGGCCAGCGCAAGTCGCTGCCGCTGGCCGCCGGACAGGGTGAAGCCACGCTCCCCGACCAACGTGTCGTAGCCGTCGGGCAGCCCCGCGACGAACCCGTGGGCGTGTGCGGCCACGGCGGCGCGTTCGACGTCGTCGTCAGCGGCGTCGGGGCACCCGAACGCGATGTTGTCCCTGATCGTCGTCGAGAACAGGAAACCCTCCTCGAAGACGATGCCGACGTTCGCGCGCAGCGAGGTCAGGCCGTAATCGCGGATGTCGCGGCCATCAAGCCGGACTGCTCCGGCGGTGGGGTCGTGGAAGCGCGCCAACAGATGGGCCAACGTCGACTTGCCGGACCCCGACGCGCCGACGATGGCGACGGTCTCCCCCGGCGCGATCCGAAGGCAGACATCGCGCAGGACCGCGCCCCCACCGGGATAACCGAAGTCCACGTGGTCGAGTTCGACGAGGCCGACCGGCTCGGTCAGCACGACGGGGTCCGGCCGCTCCTGAACGCGCGACTGGACCGACAGCAGCTCCACGATCCGTTGCGCGCCGGCGCGCGCCTGCTGGCTGGTGGCCATGAGGCCCGACAGGAAGCGCACCGGCGCGACGAGTTGCAGGATGTAACTGCCGAAGGCCAGGAACACCCCGAGCGACACCCGGCCTTCCATCACCAGCCAGCCCCCGAGCGCGAGCACCGCGAGCTGGGTGAGCCCCGGAATCGCGTCCAGTGCGGCGGCATAGACAGCGGTGATCCGCGCCGTGCGCAGCCGGGACTGGAACAGCTTGCCCGCCTCGGCATGCAGCGCGTCCTGCTCCTGGCTCTCCTGGCCGAACGCCTTGACGACGCGGACACCGGTGACCGCTTCCTCGACCACCCCGGCGACGCTGCCCTGGAAGCGTTGGTCCATCCAGCTGGCCGGAAAAGACCTGCTGCGGAACCGCATCGCGACGATCAGGAAGGTCGGCACCGACACCACCATGATCAGCGCGAGCAGCGGTGACAGCACCACCATGACGACCAGCGAGACGGCGAGCAGCGCGATGTTGCCGTAGGCGACGCCGAGTTGTTGCAGGAACATCTGGATCAGGGTCAGGTCGCAGGTGGCCCGGGACATGATGTCGCCGGCCCGCAACTCGTCGCGACGGGAGGCGTCCAGGTACTGCATGTGATGGTGCACCCTGACCTGCAGGTCGCGTTGAGCGCGGACCGCCGCACGCCCGCCGACGGAGCGCCGCAGATAGTTGGCCACGAAACTCGCCAGACCCACGGCGAGCAGGATGCCCAGCCACAGCGGCAGGGAGCGCCGGTGTTCGACGATCGCGTCGTCGAGGATGATCTGCTGGATCAGCGGGACCAGGCCGATCAGTCCCATGGCGACGATCGCGAGCACCACCCCGGCCCAGATCCCGAATCGGTTGCGCCGGCTCAGCACCGGTGCCAGCAGGCGCAGTGTGCCGCGTCCGAACCGTCCGTGGCGTTCCGACTCGACCGGGGGCAACGGAGAGGATTTGCCGGCTTTCGCTTCCCGAATGTCGAGTGGAGTTGTCATCGCTAAATAGCACAGCGTCAGCGAGTCCGTCCGAAAACGTTACTGTTGCGGGCAGATTGCGCTATGGGCGCCTCAGACGGCGACGCGTGGGTCCGCGACGGCCTGCATGAGATCGACGACGATGTTGGCCAGCACGTAGAGGACACCGATGACCAGGGTGACGCCGGCGATCGTGTTGAAGTCTCCCTTGGAGATGGCCTGGGCGATGAAGAGGCCGATGCCGGGCCGGGCGAAGATCAACTCCACCACGATGCTGTTGCCGATCATCCCGGCCAGCTGCAGACCCAGCAGGGCGAACACCGGACCTACGGCGTTACGCAGTGCGTGCTGGATCAGAATGCGTTTCTCGCCAATGCCTTTGGACCGGGCGGTGCGGATGTATTCCGCTCGCATCGTGCCCTCGAGGCTGCTGCGCAGCACACGACCCACGGCGACCGCGGGCGTGATGGCGATGCACAGCGCAGGCAGGATGAGGTGTTTGAGCGCGTCCCAGAACAGCATTGGGCGGCCCGCCAGTAGGCTGTCGATCAGCAGGAAATGTGTTGGCCCGGTCGGTGCGTCGTAGAACGAGGTCTGCCCGGTGACCGGCAGGATGTCCAGCCAGCGGTAGAAGATCAGCATCGCCAGCAGACAGGCGAGGAACACCGGCACCGACGCGCCGGAGATCATCACCACCCGGAGCACCCCCGAGCCGCGCCAGCCCTGAGCGGTCGCCAGGCCGAGGAAGAACCCGATCACCGCGATGAGGATGCCTGCGATGAAGACCAATTCCAATGTCACAGGGAGGAACTCGAGGATGTTGTCTGCCACCGGCGTCCGTGTCACGGTGGACACACCGAGGTCACCCTGCAACGCCTTGCCGAGATAGCCGAGCAGCTGCACGGGCAGTGGGTCGTTGAGCCCGAGCTTCTCCCGAGCGGCCTCGTACACCTCCGGAGGCGCCTTCTCACCGACCAACGCCACCACCGGGTCGACCGGGGCGATCTTCTGCAGTGTGAAAACGACCGCGACGAGTGCGAGCAACACGGGAACGGCGCCCAGGAAACGCCGGCCGAGCGTCATCAGCATGGCGGTTTCCCCTCAGCGGTCGCGGATGCGGTCGCGCAGCGCGTCACCGGCGAAGTTACTGACGATGGCGATGAGCCCGACGGCCACGGCCGGGAAGATCGGGATCCACCAGGCGCTGAAGATATGGGTCAGTCCCTGCGCACTCATCGCGCCCAGTTCCGGCGCGGGTTGCGGCGCTCCCAGTCCCAGGAAGGACAGACCGGACAACAGCAGCACCAGAGCGGAGATGTCAAGGCTCGCAGTGACGATGGTGACCGGCACCGCTCCCGGCAGCAGGTGGCGGGTGAGCTGGCGCTGCCGGCCGGCACCGGCGATGCGGGCCGCCTCCATGTGGGGTGAGGCGCGCAACTTGCGAATCTCGGCACGCACGATCCGCGCGTAGAGCGGCCACCACACGATCGCGACACCGATGAGCGTGTGGATGTAGGACGGGCCCATGGCGGCCACCACCGCGATCGCGAGGATTGGCCCCGGCAGGGAGAGGAAGACGTCGGTGATCCGCATGAGTGCGGCGTCGACGATCCCCCCGACAGCGCCGGCGATCAGGCCGATGAGACCGCCGATGAGCACTCCCGAGGCGACCACTGCCAGCGCCCCCCACCAGCTGGTGGACATTCCGACCAGGACCCGGGACAACACGTCACGGCCCACGGTGTCGGTGCCCAACCAGTTCTCCGCACTGGGTGCGACCATGGCCTTCCCGGCCGGCACCAGTGGGTCGAACGGGGCCAGCAGCGGCGCGAAGATCGCGACGAAGAACATCGCCGCGAGCGCGCCGAAGGCGAGCCAACTCGGCACCGACGTACCGCGGAAGTAGTGCCTGACCGCCAGGGTGGCTTTCCTGCCGGAGGGAATGGGAACCCGGATTCCGGGGATATACGGTTGTGCGACTGCCACGGTTCCTCCTGTGGGGACTGCATGGGACGTCTCTGGTGCGAAGTTCACACGCAGCCGGTATCGCCAACAGATCGATTACGTTGCGGGCCTATTGCGCGTCGGGCCTTGAGGTTTCACCGGGTGTCACATTGGCCGCGCTGCGCGGTCAGCCCGGGGCGGGTGCGGCAGGCGGAAACCGGCGGGCCGTGCTGCGGGCGAGCACGGCGCCGACCGCAAGGATCCCCGACACCACCGCCAGACCGCCGCCGGCACCGAGCACGGCGATGAGGAGGTTCACGCTTCCGGCGCCGAGAAACGACCCCATCCCACACGCGATGCGGTAGGTGGCCACCCCGGTGGACGGGTTGGGGCTCAGCGCCACGATGAGTACCGGAGGCGCCGACAGGGCGATGCCGTCGACCACGCCGAACAGGGCGGCCGCCGCGAGGAACCCGCGAAGATCCTGGACGGTGGCCAGCAGGACCACCGCGACGATGCCGAGCAGCAGCGCGACGGCCAGGCAGCGCGCCGGCGGTACTCGCTCGAAGAGGCGCCCTGCCAGCGCCAGCACCACGATCTGGACCGCGGACAGGATCCCCAGCGCCACACCGATGTTCGCCGCAGACAGCCCGTAGGCGTGGCCGACCAGCGGCAGCGCGGTGTTCTCGATGCCGCTGCGCAGGTAGTTGCCGAAGAGGCCGAGCGCGAGCGCCATCCGCAGAACCGGTGGCAAGCTGAGTTCGGGCAACCCGATCCGGGGTCGGTAGCCGTCGCCCGGGGGCGGCAGCCCGGGCAACAGAAGAACTGCCGCCACGGCGACGACCACGCCGAGCCCGGCGCAGACCAGGAAGCTGAGTCGGTAGCCGTCCAGCCCGGAGAGCAGCCCGGCGATGATGCCGCCGGTGGGTGCACCCAGGGCCGCACCGAGCAGCTGAAGCCCCTGATTGGAACCCAGCACCTGGTGGGGACGGCTGTGCATCCGGACTGCGACCTGCAGCGCCGCACCGGCGACCACGGCGCTGGCGAGACCTTGCAGGACACGTGAGGCGAGCAGGCCAGTTGTCCCCTGGGACAACATGAAGCACCCCTCGCTGGCCGCGAACAGTGCGAGACCGATCGCGATGGTCGTTCGCGCGTCGACACGGGTGATCACGCGGGTGCCGAGCACGTCGACGGCGACGACGCCCAGCGCCGAGACCAGGATGAAAGCGGTCACCTCGGCGGTGGACAGGCCGAGTTTGATGGCGTAGAGCAGTTCGATCGGAGCGGTCATCGCCATGATGAAACCGGCCAAGACCATGGTGACCGGATAGCTCCATGGATGTGCGCCCGGAATATGCCCTGACGGGGCAGGTGGTGGTGTCGGCGTGGTCACCGGTGGCCACGCAGCATCTGGTTGATATCAGCGCCCTCAGAACTCGCGGAGGGTGTCGCGCAGAGTCGTTGTGGTGTAGGCGGTGCGGGTGAGCCCGCGCCGCTGCAGGGCGGGCACCAGTCCGTCGCAGATCGACTCGATGTACTTTCGCGAGAGGTCCCAGCCGGGCTTGGCGATCAGGAAGCCGTCGCCGCCGACCTCCTCCATGGCCTGGCCCATCTTCTCGGCGACCTGATCGGGAGTGCCGACGAGTTCCAGGCCGCGCTTGGCCCGGTGCAGCACGAGTTGGCGCAGTGTCTTGGGCCCGGGGGTGCCGTCACCGCGCATGAAGT
The DNA here is from genome assembly GCF_025821625.1 of Mycolicibacterium pyrenivorans. Classification (GTDB taxonomy): domain Bacteria; phylum Actinomycetota; class Actinomycetes; order Mycobacteriales; family Mycobacteriaceae; genus Mycobacterium; species Mycobacterium pyrenivorans. The sequence continues at coordinate 60,957 of NZ_JACKSH010000005.1, read as the reverse complement.
ACTCCAGCGACCCGCGTTCGCCGTTGGTGGTCAGGTCGGCAGGCAGTGGCTCGTCGAGATCGAACTGCTTGAAGTCGATCTCGGTGTTCGACGAGATGCTGACCAGCGATTTCTCCACGTAGGAGGGATGATTGAGCAACCGATCGACCTCCGCGCGGGCTTCGGCCTCGGTGGCGGCGATCGTCGGTGAGACGACGAAGAGAAGTTTGACGTCATCGGGATTGCGGCCGGCGGCCTTGGCACGGGCCCGGATGTCGTCGCGGTACTCCTTCATCCCCTCGACCCCGGTGCCGACCGCGACGATCGCGTCGGCGGCACCGGCGGCGAACTGACGGCCTTTCGGCGAGGCACCCGCCTGCAGGAAAGCGGGCCGGTGCTGCGGGGAGGGCACGGTGTTCAGCGGGCCGCGGGACTTGAAGTACTTCCCGTCGAAATCGATGGTGTGAACCTTGTTGAAGTCGGCGAAGGTATGTGTCTTGCGGTCCATCACCACCGCATCGGCCTCCCACGAGTCCCACAACTGGTTGACGACGTCGAAATACTCCTCGGCGACGTTGTAGCGCTCGTCGTGCTCGGGCAACCCTTCCAAACCGAAGTTCTGCGCCGCCCGATCCTCGGCCGAGGACACGATGTTCCACCCGAAACGGCCCTCGGCGATCGAGTCGACCGTCGAACACAACCGCGCCAACGAGGACACGATGTTCCACCCGAAACGGCCCTCGGCGATCGAGTCGACCGTCGAACACAACCGCGCCAACAGATACGGCGGATAGAAACTCGTCGACATCGTCGACACCACACCAAGATTGGACGTGTTGCACGCCACCTGGACCGCCAACGGCACCGGATCGTGCTTCGGCGCGAAGGCCGAGTGCTTCAGCGCACCTTCCATGGTGCCGCCGTAGGCGTCGGCCACCATCACCGTGTCCTCGATCATGATGAGGTCGAAACACGCCCGCTCCATGGCCCGCGCCATGTCGACATAGAACCGCCCGTTCGGCCACATCCGGACGTCCGGCGAGGCGTCGTCGGTGTCCCACTCCGGCGGGATGAAGTTCATGAACCAGCCGAGGTGAAACTTCTTGGTCATCTCAATCTCCTGAATAGTGGTGGAATGAACCGCGTTTAAAACTCACGCAAGGTTTCGCGCAGAGTGGACGTGGTGTACTCGGTGCGCATCAGCCCGCGCCGCTGCAGGGCGGGCACCAACCCGTCGCACACCTCGGTGATGTACTCGCGGGACAGGTCGCGCCCACCCCTGCTGATCAGGAAGCCGTCGCCGCCGATCTCCTCCATGGCTTCGCCCATCTTCTCGGCGACCTGGTCGGCGGTGCCGACGAGTTCCAATCCGCGGGTGGTCCGCTCGTGCACGAGTTCGCGGAGGGTCTTGGGTCCAGGAGCACCGTTGCCGCGCATGAAGTGTTCGAGCGATCCGCGTTCGCCGTTGGTGGTCAGATCCGCCGGCAGCGGTTCGTCGAGATCGAACTGCTTGAAGTCGATCTCGGTGTTCGACGAGATGCCGACCAGCGCCTTCTCCTCGAAGTTCGGGGCGGCCGCGAATCGGGCCACCTTCGCGCGGGCTTCGGCTTCGGTCGCCGCGATCGTCGGTGAGACGACGAAGAGAAGTTTGACGTCATCGGGATTGCGGCCGGCGGCCTTGGCACGGGCCCGGATGTCGTCGCGGTACTCCTTCATTCCCTCGACCCCGGTGCCGACCGCGATGATCGCATCAGCAGCACCCGCGGCGAACTGCCGACCCTTCGGCGACGCACCCGCCTGCAAGAAAGTGGGCCGATGCTGCGGAGACGGCACCGTGTTCAACGGACCACGGGACTTGAAATACTTACCGTCGAAATCGATGGTGTGAACCTTGTTGAAGTCGGCGAAGGTGTGGGTCTTGCGGTCCATCACCACCGCATCGGCCTCCCAGGAATCCCACAACTGGTTGACGACGTCGAAATACTCCTCGGCGACGTTGTAGCGCTCGTCGTGCTCGGGCAACCCCCCGAGCCCGAAGTTCTGCGCCGCCCGATCCTCGGCCGAGGACACGATGTTCCACCCGAAACGGCCCTCGGCGATCGAGTCGACCGTCGAACACAACCGCGCCAACGCCACCACACCAAGGTTGGAGGTATTGCACGCCACCTGAATCGCCAACGGCACCGGATCCTGCTTCGGCGCGAAGATCGCGTTCTTCAACGACCCCTCCATGGTGCCGCCATACGCATCGGCCACCATCACCGTGTCCTCGATCATCATGAAGTCGAAACACGCCCGCTCCATACTCTTCGCCATATCCACGTAGAACCGCCCATTGGCCCACTGCGCCACATCCGGGGAAGCCCACTCCGACTCCCAATCCGGCGGCGTGAAATTCATGAACCAGCCGAGGTGAAACTTCTTGGTCATGGAATGCTCCTGGGTCCGTTGTCCTTTGAAGCCATCACAGCGCGCGCGGATGTCGGGGTGAATGCGCCGCCGTGGCGCCTCTATTGCGCCGATCTGTCGGACATTCCGCCGGCTTCCTGCCCGCCTGCCGAATCGAGCCGCTCGTCAGGAGGCGGCCCGCTGCGGGTTCTCCTGATCTGCCTGGGTGAGAAGACAAGCCGCGAAGCGGTTGCTCGTGCCGTCGAGTGAGTAGAGGATCGGCTCGTCGGTCTCACACCGGTCGATCCGCTCCGGGCACCGTGGATGGAACGAGCACCCCGGCGGTACCGCGAGCGCACTGGCCGGTTCGCCGGGCAGGCGGACCGGTGCGGTCCCGGGCGAGGGGATCGCGGCCAGCAGCGCCTTGGTGTAGGGGTGCGTCGGGTTGCTGATGACTTCCAGGGTGGGGCCCACCTCGACGATCTGGCCGAGATACATCACCGCGGTGCGGTCGGAGATGAACCGGGCGGCGGCCAGGTCATGCGTCACGAACATCACCGCCATGCCGAGCTCGCGACGCAGTTCCTGCAGCAGGTTCAGCACCGAGGCGGCCAGTGATGCATCCAGTGCCGACGTGGGCTCGTCGCACAGCAGCAGCTTGGGCGGGACGATGATGGCCCGGGCGAACGCGACCCGCTGCCGCTGACCGCCCGACAGCAGGCCGGCCTTGACGCTCGCCACGTCGGGAGGCAAGCCCACCTGACGAAGTGCCCGGTCCACCATCTTGCGCCGCTCGGCCCGGCCGGACGTCTTGATCAGCCGCTCCCCGACGATCTCGCCGACGCTCAACCATGGAGTGAGGGAGGCGCCGGCGTCCTGGAACACCATCTGCGGCTGGCCGAGGGGTCGTTCGACGTTGCCGCTCTCCGGTTTCATCAGCCCGGCAACCACCCGCAGCAGGGTGGACTTACCCGATCCGGACTCGCCGACCACGGCCACCGACTCGCCGGGGGCGATGTCGAGGATGACGTTGCGCAGCGCATGGAGTTTGTCCTTGTGCAGCAGGCCGCGCCGCACGTCGAACTGCTTGTCGACGCCGTTGACCCGGGCGGCCGGCACCGTGTCCTGCGGTTCTCTCATCGGCTTGAACGGTTCCGTCTCGGCGAGATCGGCGATCACCGAGGTCGACTCGGGGACCAGGCAGGCGGCCACGCCGTCGTGGGTGGTCGCCGGTGTGGGGGCGGGAAGGGTCTCCAGGCAGGGCGCGACCGCGGCCGGGCAGCGGGGCGCGAAGGCGCAGCCGGGCGGGTGCGCACGAGGATCCGGCGGCTCGCCCGGCAGTGAGGGGATCGCCCGGCCGATCGGCAGGTCCAGGTCCAGACGCGCATTCAGCAGGCCCACGGTGTACGGGTGTGACGGCGCCCGCAGCACACTGTCCATCTGGCCGGCCTCGGCCAGTCGGCCGCCGTACATGACGGCGATGCGGTCGCAAACCTGCGAGGCCACGCCGATGTCATGGGTGACCAGGATGAACGAGGTGCCGAGCTGGTCGCACAGATCGCGGATCAGGCTGAGCACCTGGGTTTGGACGGTGACGTCGAGCGCCGTGGTCGGCTCGTCGGCGATAACCAGGTCGGGCTTACCGGCCACCGCCATGGCGATCATCACCCGCTGTCGCAGACCGCCGGACAACTCGTGCGGGAATGCCTTCATGCGGCGCGCCGGGTCGGGGATGCCGACCAGATCGAGAAGGCGGAGTGCCTCCTCGGGCGACCCCGCGGCCTCGACGACCTGACGGCCCACCCGCATGGTCGGGTTGAGCGACGTCATCGGATCCTGGAAGATCGCGCCCAGGTGTGCCTTTCGGACCCGCCGTCGCTCCTGGTCGGAGGCGGCGACCATATCGACACCGCACACCTCGGCACGGCCGGTGATCCTGGGTGACGGGTCACCGGACAGCAGCCCGAGCAGGGCGTGGCCCATCACGCTCTTACCCGAACCGGATTCCCCCACCACGGCCAGGATTTCGCCGTGCCCGATGTCCAGCGTCATACCCCGCAACGCGTTGACCGGAACTCCGCGGCGCTCGAATGTGACTGCCAGGTCCACTACCCGGGCCCGCGGGGCGACCGGTGCATCGGACGCATCCGTGGCAACATCGTGCGCTGTTGTCATGAAGACACCTCTTCTCTGGATGTGCACCACGATGGAAACCCGGCTGCGTGACACCCGGGGGTCACCCAGATGCCCAGCACATTGCGCCGCGTTTGCGGCGGCGGCACAGCGGTGCCCCGCGTCGCTCGAGGACTCGTTCGGCGGGTCGGAATCGACATCGGTAGTTGTTGTTTCACAATAGTTCTCGTTTCGCCTGCGGTCCCCAGGCACCACTCGCGACACTAGGCGCGCCGTATGACCCCCGTGTCGAAGATGTAGGGCAGATAGGAGTTCCCGACGAACCCGTCGATCTGCGCCTGGGTGATCGTGGTGTCCATCCGTCGGCATAGCGGCACCCAGAGTGCCTCGTCCTCGATGGTCGCGGTGATCTGCAGGTACACCTCGTTGGTTTCGTCGTCGGTGGGTTTGGTGATCGCCTCGTCCATGAGCCGGTCGACCTCGGGGTTGCCGTACTGAAAGAAGTTGAGCGGCTTGGCTCCGGTGCGCAGGAAGATCCGCATCGCGGTGTCGAGGTGCAGCGCGTCGCCGCCGATGCCCGCGACCATGAGGTCGGGCCTGCGCTCGGCCGGTTGGTTGGCCAGGTCGAAGGACTCGGCGCTGGGCATAGCGCGCACGGTGATCTCCAGCCCGGTCGGGGCGAGTTGGGTCTGGATCAGCTCGGCGATCTGCTGGCCGGGCGCACCATAGGAGGTCACCCAGGCCAGGTCGATCTTCTTGGACGGCAACGTCGGCACGATCGCTTCCAGCGGCCCGATGTCGACCGGTGGGTCGAAAGGCACCAAGCCTTCGGGGAACATGTTCTCCGGCCAGAAGTTCGACTGCATCGGGGTCAGACCCTGGAACGCGGCCTCGACGATCGCGGAGCGGTCCAGGGCGGTCATCATCGCCTGCCGCAGCGACTTGTCGGCAAACACACCGGCGTTGAAATTCATCCAGAGCACGATGACGGTGGAACCGGCTGCCGTGATCGTGTTGAATTTCGCGTTCTGCTTGTAGTTGAGGACGTCGGGGATCGCGAAGCCCTTGGCCACCAGGTCGAAGGCGCCCTGATCGAGTTGCAGCTTCTGCGTGGCGATCTCGGGAACGATCTCGATCCGGACGCTCTGGAAGTACGGCTCCTCACCCCAGTACCCGTCGAACCGCTCCAGCGTGTAGTGGCTGCCCGGCACGAACTCCTTCATCGCATACGGCCCGGTCCCCGCATCGTGGGTCTTGAGCCACTCCTGCGCCAGATCCCCACCCACCGCATTGGTTTCGACCGCGGTCGGACTCACCGCGAACATCTGCCACGGGCACGCCGCGTAATGCAGGAACGCGTTGTTGGGCTCCTTGAGCGTCACCACCAGAGTGGTCGGATCGGGCGCCTCGGATCTGGCGATGCCGGCCACCATGTAGGGAACGCGTTGTTGGGCTCCTTGAGCGTCACCACCAGAGTGGTCGGATCGGGCGCCTCGGATCTGGCGATGCCGGCCACCATGTAGGCCGGCCCCTCATTGACCGCGAGCCTGCGCTCGAAGCTCTTGACCCAGGCCGCCGCATCGGCCGGGGTGCCGTCGTGGAAGGTCACCCCGGGCACCAGCTTGAAGGTGTAGGTGAGCTGGTCATCAGACACCGTCCAGGACTCCGCCAGCCCGGGGATGATCTCGGAGGTGCCCGACTTGTAGTTGACCAGGCCCTCGTAGCAGGACTTCATCACCTGCACCCCCTCGCCCTCGTACATGATGTCGGGGTCGGGAACCTGCATGTCCTGCAGGAACGGCATCCGCAACGTCAGGTTGCGCTGGCCGTCCACGCTGGCCTCACCGCCGCACGCGGCGATGAGGTTGGCCAGGGCGAGTCCTCCGACGGTCAGGCCGCTGACCTTCAGAAAACCACGCCGGTCCAGATTGATTGGGGTCACGGGCGTCGTCTCCTCAAAAATGTGGGTGGAGGGTCGGCGCGGCGGCGGGCGATGGCGCGGCGACGGGTGAGGCTCGGACCTGCGCTGGGCCGTCCTCGCTGATCTGGGTCGGTGTCTGTTGTTCGGCATCCAATCCGCGGCGTATGACGGCACCGCGTCGTCACGGTGGTTTTTTTATTGCGCCGCACCGCGCGGCGCATTACCGGTGTAACGGAGAACGTATGGGATGGGTCGTCTCGATGCCCCTGCCGGACGGGTGCGTGAGCGGTCACTCAGAATTCGAGCAGGTTGTCGCGGAACATTTCGTAGCGATAGCGCTCCCGGGTGAGGCCGCGCTTCTGCAGCTCCGGGACGAGGCCGTCGGTGATCTCACTGATCGAGCGGCGGGTGAGGACGTCCTGAGTGATCAGGAAGCCGTCACCGCCGACGTCGGCCATCACCTCGCCCATCTGCTCGGCGACCTCCGCCGGCGTACCGAGGAACTCGACCCGCTGCCCGGCGCCGTACGCCGAGTTCGAGGCGACTTCCCGCAGCGTCCGGTCGAGGTTCTGCCGGACGAAAGCTGCCAGGGAGCTCTGGTGTCCGTTGGTGATCATCTGGTCGGCGAGCTCACGGATGGGGACGTCGAGGTCGAACTCCGAGAAGTCGATGTCGGTCGCGTACCCCATCCCGGCGAGCCGGAACCGCGGATCGGCAGCCGCGTCGGCAATCATCTTCTCCTTGCGCGCCACCGCGTGCTGGTGCGTCTCGCCGAGGATGGGTGAGATCAGGAAGAGCACCTTGACGTCATCGGCCTTGCGTCCGTGACCCACGGCGCGGGCCCGGACGTCATCGCGGTACTCGGTCATCTGGTCGACTGTCGTGGCCGACGCGATGATCGAGTCGGCACACCGCGACGCGTATGCCCGCCCCTTCTCGGAGCCGCCGGCCTGGACGATCACGGGTCGACCCTGCGGGGATCGTGCGGAGTTGATCGGGCCACGCGACTTGTAGAAGCGGCCCTCGAAGTCCACCGTATGGACCTTGTCGGGATCGGCGAACATGCCGTCCTGGTCGACGACCATCGAATCCGGCTCCCACGACTCCCAGAGCCGGGTGACGAGGTCGGTGAACTCCTCGGCCATGTCGTAGCGGACGTCATGGTCCGGTTGGGCGTCGTGCCCGTAGTTCTGGGCGGCGCGGTCGGAACTGGCGGTCACCATGTTCCAGCCGGCGCGGCCGCGCGACACGTGATCCATCGTCGACACCAGTCGCGCGAGGAGGTACGGAGGGTACTCGGTGACCGCCAGCGTCGTCACGATGCCCAGCCGCTCGGTGTTCTGAGTGAGGATCGACGCCAGCACGGCGGGGTCGAACTTCGGTACCGCATAGGCGTTCTCGAGGTAGAAGTCGTGCTTTCCCTCCCAGGCATCGGGAACGAACGACGAGTCCTCGAGGATGAAGTAGTCGAAGCAGGCCCGCTCCAGAGATCGCGCCATGTCCACGTAGAAACCGGGCAGCATGCCCTCGGACTGGTGTGTGCCGATCCACTGGTCGCGCCAGCCGTGAACCCGGTAGCCGTTCATGAACCAGCCGAGATGGAACTTTGTGGCCTGCATCCGTGCCTCCTCGCGTCGTCCTGGCCCTTTCCGTCAGGGTTGACCGCAAGGTATCGACACGTGGTTGCGTAACCGGATCGGTCCGATTCCCGCGGCATTGCGCCGGTCACGGTGAACACCCCGCTGGGAAGGCCCTACCGACGCGTGCTCACACGCGGCTGATCTTGTGTGGCGCGAAAACGTAGGGAATGTACGAATCCTGCTCGACGCCATCGATATACGCGTGCATCACCATGTTCTGCGGTATGCGACACAGCGGCACCCAGAGCGCCTCGTCTCTGACGAGTTCGGTGATACGCAGGTACACCTCGTTGGTCTCGTCGACGGTCGGCTTGGTGATCGCCAAGTCCATGAGCCGGTCGACCTCGAGATTGCCGTACTGGAAGGCGTTGAGCGGCTTGGCTCCGGTGCGCAGGAAGATCCGCATTGCGGTGTCGAGGTGAAGCGCGTCGCCCCCCATCGTGGCCACCAGCAGGTCGGGGCGCCGTTGGGCCGGCTGGTTGGCCATGTCGAACCACTCGGCGGTGGGCATGGCGCGCACGGTGATCTCCAGCCCGGTCGGGGCGAGTTGGGTCTGGATCAGCTCGGCGACCTGTTGTGCGGGCGCCCCGTTGGAGGTCACCCAGGCCAGGTCGATCTTCTTGGACGGCAACGTCGGCACGATCGCTTCCAGCGGCCCGATGTCCACCGGCGAATCGAAGGGCGCCAGCCTAGGGGGAAACATGTTCTCCGGCCAGAAGTTCGACTGCACCTCGGTCAGGCCCTGGAAGGCGGTGTCGACGATGGCGGAGCGGTCCAGGGCCGTCATCATCGCCTGCCGCGGCGCCTTGTCGGTGAACACGCCGGCACCGAAGTTCATGTAGAGCGCCATCATCGACGCGCCCGTTGTGGTGATGGCCTTGAACTGTGAGTCCTGCTTGTAGGTGAGCACATCGGGGATCGCGAAGCCCTTGGCCACCAGGTCGAAGGCGCCCTGATCCAATTGCAGCTTCTGCGTGGCGATCTCGGGAACGATCTCGATCCGGACGCTCTGGAAGTACGGCTCCTCACCCCAATACCCGTCGAACCGCTCCAGCGTGTAGTGGCTGCCCGGCACGAACTCCTTCATCACATACGGCCCGGTCCCGGCGTCATTGGTCTTGAGCCACTCCTGCGCCAGATCCCCACCCACCGCATTGCTTTCGACCGCGGTCGGACTCACCGCGAACATCTGCCACGGACACGCCGCGTAATGCAGGAACGCGTTGTTGGGCTCCTTGAGCGTCACCACCAGAGTGGTCGGATCGGGCGCCTCGGATCTGGCGATGCCGGCCACCATGTAGGGAACGCGTTGTTGGGCTCCTTGAGCGTCACCACCAGAGTGGTCGGATCGGGCGCCTCGGATCTGGCGATGCCGGCCACCATGTAGGCCGGCCCCTCATTGACCGCTGCCCGACGCTCGAAGCTCTTGACCCAGGCCGCCGCATCGGCCGGGGTGCCGTCGTGAAAAGTCACATCCGGCACCAGCTTGAAGGTGTAGGTGAGCTGGTCATCAGACACCGTCCACGACTCCGCCAGCCCCGCGACGATCTCCGAGGTGCCCGACCTGTAGTTGACCAGGCCCTCATAGCAGGACCTCATGACCTGCACCCCCTCGCCCTCGTACATGATGTCGGGGTCGGGAACCTGCATGTCCTGCAGGAACGGCATCCGCAACGTCAGGTTGCGCTGGCCGTCCACACTGGCTTCACCGCCGCAGGCCGCGACCAGGTTGGCCAACGCCAACCCGCCCACGGTCAAACCGCTGACCTTCAGAAAACCACGCCGGTCCAGATTGATTGGGGTCACGGGCGTCGTCTCCTCAGGCTGTGATGCGCGGGTGGGGCTTGTGTTGACGGTGGGTGTTGCGCTGTTGACCCGTAATGAAAATCGCCGCAGATGACGGCTCGGGGTCACCATCGTGGTCTTTGCATTGCGCCGTGCTGCGCGGCGCATTACCGGTGTAACGCCGTCCACGGCACGCTCAGGTGGATGCGATCACGACCGCCGGGTTGGGCCCCAACAGATCCCGGCGACTGCGCACCACGATCACCCCCAGCGCCGTCAGACCCAGCAACGAGGACATGATCAGTGCCGTCCGGGTACCGAACAGTTCCGCGCCGAGACCGATGGTTGCCATCCCGATGGGTAGCGCACCGATGGCTGTGCTGAGCACGCCCAGCGCAATGCCACGCTCGTTGGGTCCTGCCGACTCGATGGCCAGCAGGCTCTGCATCGAGCCGAACCCGGCCTGGCCGATGCCGGCCACGAACAGCGCGACGAAGGCGACGGCGAGCACCGGAACGGTGGCGAAGACCAGCAGCCCCAGCAGCGCAACGGCCGATCCGCAGGCGAACACCCGGCCGTAGCGGTACAGCGGTCTGGTGGTCAGCACCAGACCGGCGGTGATCTGGCCGAGACCCGGGGCCGCGGCGAGCGCGCCCGCGAGCACGGCGCCCTGCGCGAAACTCTCGGCCACCACCGGTATCAGGGGAATGTAGCCGAACATGCAGAGGTTCATCACGACGGTGATGGCGAGCATCGCCACGAACCGCCGACTGCATCGTAACAGGCTCGCGCTCGTCGTCACCTGGTTCCGCAGTGAGATCGAACCCGCCGCCGGGGGTGTGGCCGCGTATCGGGGCCGCGGTACGAAAGCGAGCAATGCCGCGGACAGGACCAGCAGCAGGCCCATCCCGGCGAATCCGGCGCCCATGCCGAGTTGCTGGATCAGGATTCCGCCGACGAGGGTGCCGAACATCGCCGACCCCGCTTGTGCCGTCGCCTCGATGGTCATCGCCTGGCTGGCCAGCCGGGGCCCCACCGTCTCGTAGATCAGGGGACGCTGGGCCGTCATGTTGACCAGGCCGCCGATACCGACGAGGAACATGAACGGGAAGGTCATCCACACCTCGACCCGACCGGACTGCACCGCGACGAACATCAGGAACTCGACCGGGATCAGAACCAACTGCACGCCCAGGATCAGCCGCTTGCGTTCGAACCGGTCGCTGATCACGCCTGCGAAGAATCCGCCGAGCAGCATCGGGACGAAGAAGAGCGCGCCGACCACCTGATTGAGTACCGGCGACCCGGCGATCTGGGTCAGCAGGTAGCTGGTGGTGAACAGCACGCCCCACCGGGTGGTGTGCCAGAGCAACGAGCTCACGAACAGGTTGCGGTAGCCCGGCACCCGCATCAGCGCGCGCAGCCGCCGGGTGTCGGCCGCGTCGCCCGGGACCGCGACCAGGTCGTCGGCGGTCATACGCCCGCCCCCGCCGCGGCGCGACGCCGCACCAGCACCCCGATCAGGACGGGGAGGGTGAGAACCGCCGAACCGAGGGTGAGGGCGGTGAATCCCGTCCAGTTCATGATGATCCCGCAGACGACGCTGGCCAGCCCACCGCACACCGCGGTGGTGAGATCCGCGGTGCCCTGGACCGGCACCCGGTACTCCCAGGGAACGTGCTCGATCAACAGGCTCGAGCCGCCGATGAGGGCCAGCGTCCAGCCCACCCCGAGCGCGAACATCGCCACGAACATCAGAGCCACGTTGTCCGAGGACAGGGCCGACAGCCCGCAGGCGGCCAGCAGCACCAATGAGCCGGCGCGCAACGCGGCCAGCCTCCCCCGACGGTCGGCGTAGCGGCCGACCAGCGGGCTGAAGGCGAACATCCCGGCGATGTGCACCGAGACCACGAGCGAGCTGACCGCCTCGTGATCGTGCGCCTTCATGTCGATCGGCGTCATCGCCATCACCCCGACCATCACCGCCTGCGCGGTGACCATCGCCAGCAGGGCCAGGCGCGCCGTCGGCGAGGCGGCGATGGCACGCACGGAGTCCCTCAGCCGTATCGGCCGCTCCCCGGTGCTCACCCCGTGTTCGGCCGCCGACACCAACAGTGGGTCGGGGCGCAGCCGCACCGCCACATTCACTGCGGCGCAGGCGAAGAAGAAGGAGCTGAACAACCACGGACCCGCGTAGAAGTCCAGACCGAACCACGCCACACCCAGATGCTCGGCCGGGACCACCAGCGTCGGCCCGAACACGGCCCCGAACGTCGACGCGAACAGGATTCGGCCCATCGCGCGACCACGCTGCTCCGGCTCGGCCAGATCGGTGGCCGCGTACCGGGCAAGCAGGTTGGTCGCCGACCCGGCGCCGTACAGGAGCAGGCCGAGCAGGAACACTGCGAGCACCGACAGTTGCACGCCGAGACACGCGATCACACCGCCGATGGCCGCCAAGCCGTAGCCCGACTGCATCCCGGCACGCCTGCCGTATCGGCGCATCACCCGCGACAGGATCTGCGCCATCGCGCCGGAACCAGCCGTGACCGCCGCGGTCGAGACCCCCACCCACGGCGTGCTGACGCCGACGATGTCCTCCACCACGAATCCGCCGACGGTGATGGCGGCCCCCAGGGCGGCCGCCCCGGCCACCTGGCCCATGACGAGGACGCGCAGGGTGCGACGCTGCAGCACGGCCCGCGCGGCGATCGACAGGGGGAACGCCGCAGAGATCGAACTGACCTCTTTCGTCATCGCTTTCGCCTTCCTCGGCAGTGGTGCCACGACCGGCCCGGCGACATTGCGCCCGACACCGTATTGCGCCGCCGTGACGGCGGCCGATCCACGCGGCTCAGAACTCGCGCAGTGTCTGCCGGAGGGTCTGCTGCGTGTACTCCGTCCTGGTCAGTCCCAATCGCTGCAACTCGGGCACCAGGCCGTCGGTGATCGAGGAGATGTAGTTGCGGTTCAGATCCCAGCCCGGCTTCATGATCAGGAAGCCGTCACCGCCGATCTCCTCCATCGTCTCGCCCATCCTGCGGGCGACCTGTTCGGGTGTGCCGATGAACTCGACACCGGTGGTGGCCCAGTCGATCGCCAACTGGCGCAGCGTCTTCGACCCCCCACTGCCGTCGCCGCGCATGAAGTGCTCCAGGGAGCCCCGCTCCCCGTTGGTGGTCAAGCCTTCCGGAAGCGGCTTGTCCCAGTCGAACTGCTTGAAGTCGATCTCCGTGTTGGACGAGATCCCGGCCAACGACTTCTCGATGTAGCTGTCCGTCGCGACGAGACGGTCGAGTTCCGCGCGCGCCTCGGCCTCGGTGGCCGCCACCGTCGGCGACACGCAGAACATCAGCTTGATGTCGTCGGGGTTGCGTCCCGCCGCGGCGGCCCGGGCCCGGATGTCGTCGCGGTAGGACCGCATGCCTTCGATGCCGGTGCCCACCGCGACGATCGCGTCGGCAGCGCGGGCGGCGAACGCGCGGCCCCGCGGGGAGGCTCCGGCCTGCAGGATCGTCGGCTTGTGCTGCGGGGAGGGCACCGTGTTGAGCGGCCCCCTGGATTTGAAGTACTTCCCGACGAAGTCGATCGTGCGCACCTTGCGGTAGTCGGCGTAGGTGTGGGTGTCGCGATCCATCACCACCGCGTCGGCATCCCAGGAGTCCCACAGTTCGCAGACCAGGTCGTAGTACTCGTCGGCCACGTTGTAGCGCTCGTCGTGCTCGGGCAGCGCGTCGAGACCGAAGTTCTGCGCCGCCCGGTCCTCGGCTGACGACACGATGTTCCACCCGAACCGGCCCTCGGCGATGGAATCCACCGTCGAAGCGAGCCGGGCCAGCAGATACGGCGGATAGAACGTGGTGGACATCGTCGCCACCACACCCAACCGTGTCGTGCTCGCCGCGATCTGTACGGCCAGCGGCACCGGATCGTGTTTCGGCGCGAACACCGAGTTCTTCAGGGAGCCCTCCATCGTGCCGCCGTAGGCGTCGGCCACCATCACGGTGTCCTCGATCATGATGTAGTCGAAGCAGGCCCGCTCCAGGCTGCGCGCCATGTCGACGTAGAACCGGCCGTTGGGCCACTGCGCCACATCCGGTGAAGCCCAGGGGGTATCCCACTCCGGTGGGATGAAGTTCATGAACCAGCCGAGGTGGAACTTCTTCGTCATCGCCGTCTCCTTAAGGTTTGCCGCGCAGTCGATCAAACAGCTGCGCGGTGTCCCGTCCGATTCGCCGCTGTAGCAAGGGCATTACGCCACTCGTCGGCGCCCGCGCTGCGCGGGACCAGCCCTGCCGCGGCGCAATGAGAGGTTTACCCCCGAAGCAAGTGCCGGAAATTTCGCTCTCGTTGACTGCAGGGATGACTGTCGTTGTCGTAGGAAATCCCAAGCCCATGTCGCGGACCCGTGCCGCGGCCGAGTTGGTCGCCGAAAAGCTGACCGGCTCTGCGCCCCAACACGTTGTCGATGTCGTCGACCTCGGTGCAGGCCTGCTGGGCTGGGGTGACCCAAAGGTGGCCGAGGCCAAGGACATCGTGGAATCCGCCGACCTGCTGGTCGTCGCCTCACCGACATTCAAGGCCACCTACACCGGTCTGCTGAAGCTGTTTCTCGACCAGTTCGGAGCCGGCGAACTCGGTCAGATCACGACGTTTCCGCTCATGCTCGGCGGCTCGTACACCCACGCGCTCGCCCCTGAGCTGACGCTGCGCCCCGTACTCGTCGAGATCGGCGCGAGCTGCCCGGCGCCGAGTCTGTATCTGCTCGACTCCGACTATCAGACCTCTCCCGATCTGGACGACTGGCTCGAGGTCGCTCGTCGTTTCGTGCCGGCGGTGTCGTCATGATCACCGCGGTGGACGACCAGTTCGATCAGGCCCTGCTGCGGCAGGCATTCGGCTGTTTCCCCAGCGGTGTCACCGCGTTCTGCGGCCTGCTCGACGGGGTGGCCGAAGGCATGGCCGCGAGCTCCTTCACCTCGGTTTCGCTTGACCCGGCGCTGGTTTCGGTGTGTGTGGCCAACACCTCGACCACCTGGCCCAAGCTGGCGAAGCTGGATCGCCTCGGCCTCTCGGTTCTGGCCGACGATCACGCACCCGTGGCCCGGTCGCTGGCCTCCAAGGCCGGGGACCGATTCAGCGGTGTCGACTGGGTTTCGACCGACAGCGGTGCGGTGTTCGTCCACGGCGCCACGCTGTGGCTCGAATGCGCACCGTTCAAACGCATCGAGGTCGGCGACCACGAGATCGTCGTGCTGCAGATCGTGGCATTGGCGATCTATCCCGATGTGGCGCCGATGGTATTTCACCGCAGCAACTTCCGCGAGCTGGCGCCCACCGCCTGACGCGGTCAGGACCGCGACAGCGCCGGCGGCCAGACGATCTGCGGGAAGAACGCGTTGTTCTCGATTCCGGTGACGTGGCTGTGCGCGATGGTGGAGTTCGGCGGCAGGCACAGCGGAATCCAGATGGCGTCGTCGAGGATCATCTGGCTGATCTGCTCATAGATCGCGTCCGACTGCTCCGAGGTCGGCTGGCGGACCGCCTCGTCCATCAACTTGTCCAGTTCCGGGTTCGAGTACTGGTAGAAGTTCAACGGCTTCGCGCCGGTTCGCAGCAGTATTCGAAACGTGGTGTCCAGGTGTAGTGCGTCGCCGCCGAGGAAGGCCACCAGCATGTCCGGTCGCTTCTCGGATGGCTGGTTGGCCAGGTCGAACATCTCGGCCGTCGGCATCGTGCGGACGGTGACATCCAGCCCGAGTGCGGCGAGCTGGGTCTGCACGAGCTCGGCCATCTGCTGGCGCGGCGCCCCGAGGTCGGCACCCCAGGCGAGGTCGACCTTGTTCGACGCAAGGTTGGGCACCATCGCCGCCAGCGGCGCGGTGTCCACCTCAGCGGGAAACGGGGCCAGCGCGGTGGGGAAGGTGCGGTCGGGCCACATTCCCTGCTGCGCGATGGTCAGGCCGCCCCATGCGGTCTCGACGATCGCCGCCCTGTCCAAGGCGGTCTGTACGGCCTTCCTCAGCGCCTTGTCGGCGAAGATGCCCGAGTGCGGGTTCAGCCAGATCGCCTCGCCGACACCTCCGACCGCGTTCACGACGGTGAACTTCGGGTTCTGTTGGTACTGAAGCACATCCGGTATCGGGAAGCCCTTGGTCACGACGTCGAAGGCGCCGGAATCGAGTTGCAGCTTCTGGGTCGAGATGCTCGGCGTGATCTCGATGCGAACGGTCTCGAACGCGGGTTTGCCACCCCAGTAGTCGGGAAAAGCCGTCAACGTGTAGTGACTGCCGGGGACGAACTCGGCGATGGTGTACGGGCCGGTGCCGGCGTCATGGGTCTTGAGCCATTCCTGCGCCAGATCATCGCCCACGCTGTTGGCGGCGACCGCGGACGGGCTCACCGCGAACGGCTGCCACGGGCACGCCAGGTAGTGCAGGAACGCGTTGTTCGGCTCACCGAGGGTCACCACGAACGTCGTCGGGTCGGGCGCTTCGGTGTTGACGACGCCGGCGACCATGTACGCCGGGCCCTGGTTGACCTTGCCGCGTCGTTCGAAACTCTTGGTCCAGGCCGCGGCGTCGGCGATGGTCCCGTCGTGGAACTTCACGTCCGGTTGCAGGGTGAACGTGTATGTCAGTTGGTCGTCGGAGACCGTCCACGACCTCGCCAACCCGGCGATGATCTTCCCGGTGCCGCTCTCGTAGCGCACAAGTCCCTCGTAGGCGGACTCCATAACCTGGACGCCCTCGCCTTCGTACATGACGTCCGGGTCGGGAATCTGCATGTCGGCCAGGAACGGCATGCGCAACGTGACCGTTCCGCTGCCCGAACCGCCACCACTGCTGCCGCCGCAGGCGGCGATCAGCGATACCAGGCTGATTCCGCCGACCGTCAGGCCACCGGCCCTCAAGAACGTGCGCCGATCCCACTGCGCCGGGTTGCTGCGCGGGTGTGCGTTGTCGAACACGAATGCCTCCTGCTTGGGCCGACTTTCCAACCGAGACCACGGCAATGCGGTGACGCGTCCCGACCAGCAGTCAAACGGGACCGTGTGACGCACCCGCTTCGCCGCAGTGCCTCCCGTATTACGCCGGTCGTCTAGAACTCCAGGAGGTTCTCCCGGAATGTGCTGTGGTTGTAGCCATCCCGAATGAGACCCCGCTTACGCAACGCCGGGGCCAGGCCGTCGGCGATCTCGGCGATGTTGCGCCTCGTGACGGTTGGTGAGAGCAGGAATCCGTCACCGCCCACCTCCTCCATCGCCTCGCCCATCTTCGACGCGACGGTGTCCGGCGATCCGACGAACGCCAGGCCGGCATGGGTGTCGACGGTGGCGATGGCCTCGCGCAACGTCTTACCGCGGGCGCTCTCGATGAAGGTGCGCAACGTGCTGGTCTCGCCGTTGCCCCACACGTCGGGCACCTCCTCGTCGAGATCGAACGTCGAGAAGTCGAACTCACCACCGGAGGTGTAACTGAGTCCCCACAGGGCTTTTTCGATCGCGTGGTCACTCCACCGGGCGGCCCTCATGTCCTCCTCGCGGGCCTGGGCGACGCGGTCGCTGTCACCGAGGATGGGGTCGATCAGGAAGAGGATCTTCAGCGTGCCGGGATCTCGACCGTAATCCTTCAACCGCCGGTGCATGTCCTGGCGGAACGCCTTCATCTGATCGATGCTGGTGCCGTGCGCGAGCATCGACTCCGCGTACTTCGCGGCGAGATCCCGCCCTGCGGGCGACGCGCCCGCCTGCACGATCACCGGTCGCCGTTGCGGGCCGGGGATGGTGTTGAGCGGGCCCCGGGTACGGAAGTGCTTGCCCTCGAAGTCGACCGTGTGCACCTTCGTGTGATCGGCATACCGCGGTGTCTCCTGGTCCACCAGCACCGCGCCCTCGTCCCACGAATCCCACAGGGCACCAACTGCTTCCATCCACTCTCCTGCCATCCCGTAGCGGTCGGCGTGCAGCATCAGCTCGTCGTACCCGTACTGCTGGGCAGCACGTGTGGAACTGCCCGTGACCACGTTGAGCCCCACCCTCCCGTCCGTGAGGTGGTCGAGGGTGGTCATCGTCCGCGCTGCCATGTACGGGTGGTAGAAGCTCGTCGACAGCGTGACGGCGATGCCGATGTGCTTGGTGCGTTGCGTCAGCAGCGGAATCAGCGGTACCGGATCGCACTTCGGGGCGAGCAGCCCGTACTTCAGCGTGGTCTCCATCGACCGGCCGTAGGCGTCTTCGACCATGCTGGTGTCCTCGACCAGCAGGTAGTCGAACCGGGCCCGCTCCAGCGAGGCGGCCAGGTCGACGAACAGATCGCCCTTCATCCAGTCGTGTCCGGTGTTACCGGCCCACGGGTCCATCGCCCAGGTCTGCACGCTGAACCCGCTGCCCAAGAACCAGCCCAGATGAAACATCCGCACCTCCTTCAGGTGCTTCAATCTGGCTCGGCGTTGTTTCGGGCTCTCGCAACCCACGCTTCCGCCGCATTACGCCGCCCGGCGCGTGCCAGCCGTGGCGAGCGGCCCACCCGCCGAGCTGAGACTCAGACGCCGAACATCGGGGGCAGCGCGAGCACCATGACCAGGCCCCAGAAGAAGTGGGTCAGCATGGGTGCGAGCACTCCGCCGGTCGCGCGGCGTTCGAACGCGCAGACCGTGCCGAGGATGATCGCGGCGAATCCCAGCATCGGGTTGCCCGTCGTGGCGGCGGTCGCGATCACGTACAACACGGTCGACAGGATCACCGGGTGGTACTTGCTCAATGCGGTGTAGACGGCGCCGCGGAAGAACATCTCCTCGGCGACGCCGTTTACGACGGTGATGAACACGATCAGTGCCAGCGGACCGGCGTTGGAGAATTCCAGTACCCGCGTGATGTATTCGCGCACCCCCGGGATCTCGCGAGCGACCAGGCCGCCGACGACGAAGGCGCCGCCGAGGGCCAGCCCGACGAGGCTCCCCGTGATGACCGGACGCTGGTTGCGTCCCCGGAAGCGCACGTGCCCGAAGTGCACCGGACCGGAGAGGAACGCCCCGAGGGCCCAGACCCCCGCGAGCGCGAAGGTGAGCCACAGGAACGTCTCGTCGCCCGGGGACCGGCTCAGCGAATAACCCAGCAGCGCAGCGCCGATCAGCAGGAAGACGGCGACGACGATCTTGCGGCGGCCGATGACCGAGGGCGGTTCGTTGAACGGCGGGGCCTTGGTGCGCAGGATCTGCATGAATTCCCCTGGCAGGCCGGTGCGTGTGCTCACGCCGGACTCCCCTTCGGCACCATGCCGATCACGGTGTCCAGCCCGGTGCGCACCGCACCCGCGACGGGACCGGGCACGATCCCGATCAGGCGGAGTACGGGCTGCACGGCCGAGGGCGTCACGGTGCTCGCGAGGTGCCGCAGCCGCCGCGTGTCGCCACCTGCCCACTGGGGGTCGGTGTCGGCGAGGTGGTGCTCGTCGGCCAGGGCGTTCACCGGACGCCGCTTCGGACTAGAGACGGCGCGGCGCATCGCATCCTCGACCCCGAGCAGCCCGCCCGGCGGCTCCGCGACGTGGTCACCGAGACCACTCTTCGAGGCCATCATCGGATAGTCAAGAGACTCAATGAGATCGCCGGCCAGGCCGCCCGGCACGGGGAGCACGACGCCGCTCACCCGCGAGACCAGGCAGGTGTCGATGCCGTACACCGCCACCGGCGTGCGCCAGATGCCCGCGGTGCGCGCGTAGGTCCTGAGCAGGTCGCCGTAGGTGGTGGTGTCCGGCCCGCTGATGTCGTAGGCCCCGGCGGGGACGTCGGGGTCGGCCACCGCGACCAGGTAGTGCAGCACGTCGCGGATGGAGATCGGATCGATCGGGTTGGCCGACCATTCGGGCATCGGCAGCAGCAGGAACCGGTCGGCGACGTAGCGCAGCATCTCGAACGACGTCGACCCGGCCCCGATGATCATGGCGGCGCCGAGCCAGACCACGTCGGGTCCGTCGTCGACCGTCAGCGCGGCCGCGACCTCGGCGCGACTGGTCAGGTGCTCCGAGAGCGAGTTGTCGTCGGGGGCGAACCCACCGAGGTAGACGATGCGGCGCACCCCCGCCGCCTTGGCCGCGGCGGCGACGTTGGCTGCGGCCAGGTTGTCCGCGTCGCGGAACCCGGGCTCCCCGATGCCGTGGACGAGGTAGTAGACGACGTCGATCGACCCGGCGTCGGCGAATGCCTTGTGGGCCGAGTCTTCGTCGTGCGCGTCGAGTTCGACGGCCGACACCTCGTCGTGCCAGCCGAAATCGGCGAGCCGGTTCGGGTTGCGGCTGGCAGCGACCACCTCATGACCCTCCGCGAGCAGCGCGGTGACGAGTCGAGAGCCGATATACCCGGTCGCGCCGGTGACCAGTGTCCGCAAGGTGTTCACCGTAGGCCTGTACCCGAACCCCCCGATTCAGAACCTGTCGAGGCGCGTCAGCCCTCGTGATCCTGGCCACGGTGCATCGTGACCAGTTGCTGGTACAGCTGCGCGTTCGTGCGGATGTTGGCGACCTCGTCGTCGCCGAGCTGGCGCCGGACCTTGGCCGGCACGCCGGCCACCATCGACCGCGGCGGGATCACCGCCCCCTGCGCGACCACCGCGCCGGCCGCGATCAACGACCCCGCGCCGACGGTCGCACCGTTGAGCACCACCGCACCCATGCCGATCAGTGAGTCGTCCTCGACGGTGCAGCCGTGCAGCACCGCGTTGTGCCCGACGGTGACGCCGGCACCGACCCGGGCCGGGAAGCCGGGGTCGACGTGGATCGTCACGCCGTCCTGGATGTTGCTGCCCGCCCCGATCTCGATGGGCTCGGCCTCGGCGCGCAGGATCGCGCCGTACCAGACGCTCGACCCGGCGGCCAGCGTCACCCGACCGATCAGGGTGGCATTGGGCGCCACCCAGCTCTCCGGGTGCAGCGCAGGCGTGTGTCCGGCGATGGGCAGGATCAGGGGCTCGGGCATGGCGGCCATGGTAGGGCCACCACTTTCCGGCCCACCCGTGGAGGGCCCGGGCATCGCGTGCGATCCTCACGTCGTGGCAACAACATCCGCACCGTCGGCGTCCGCGATGGTCGAAGGCGTCGATCTCACCGGCAAGACCTGCGTGATCACCGGCGCATCCTCGGGCCTGGGCCGCGAGTCGGCCGCGGCGCTGGCCGCGACCGGCGCCCACGTCATCCTGGCGGCGCGTAATGCCGCCGACGCCGCCGACACCGAATCGTGGGTGCGCGAGAAGGTGCCCGGCGCACAGCTGTCCTACGTGCACCTCGACCTGGCCTCGCTGGCGAGCATCGCCACGGCGGCGGCGGCCATCCAGGACCTGACCACCGCGGTGCATGTGCTGATGAACAACGCCGGCGTGATGTTCACCCCCTTCGGCCGTACCACCGAGGGCTTCGAAATGCAGTTCGGCACAAACCATCTGGGTCATTTCGAACTGACAAGGTCATTGCTTCCCACGCTGGTCGCCGCCGACGGCGCGCGCGTCGTCAACCTGTCCTCGGACGGCCACCGCATGGGTGACGTCGACCTCGACGACCCCAACTGGGAATGCCGGGACTACGACAAGTTCGCCGCCTACGGCGCGTCGAAGACCGCCAATGTGCTGCACGCGGTCGAACTGGACCGGCGACTGCGCGACAACGGGGTCCGCGCGTTCGCGGTGCATCCCGGGATCGTCGCGACATCGCTGGCGCGCCATATGACCGCGGACGACTTCGCCAGCCTGACCAAGGTGAAGGCCGTGGAGCGCGACCCCGAGGCCCGCCGCGTGGACGTCACACGCGATTTCACGACACCTGATCTCGGTGCCGCCACCCAGGTGTGGGCGGCGGTCAGCGACGAGTTGGACGGATTGGGCGGGCTCTACCTGTCCGACTGCGGGATCGGTGCCGCGGCGTCGTACGCCATGGACGAATCCAGGGCGCTGGCGCTGTGGGATCTGTCCGAGCAACTCTGCGCTCCCGGTGCGGCGACCCTAGGCTCGACCTTGTGAACCGGACCTGCAGGTAGCGGCGTGGCTGACCCGGCAGCCGATTCGTCGGCGAAGATCATCTACCTTCGCTCCTACGGCGACCGGGACCGCGAGGATCATGCCGTGGTCGGCCGTGTGCTGGACGCGACGGTCGAACTGTTGCGCGAGGCGCCGTTCACCGAGTTGACCACCCGGCGGATCGCGGAGCGTGCCTGCGTCCCGCACGGCGAGTTGTGCGCCTACTTCAGATCCAGGGACGCGATCGTCGCCGAGGTGTACCTGGGCCTGTTGCGCGACGCGCCGCTGAGCGTGGACGTCGACCAGTCGGCGCAGGCGCGGGTAGTGACGTTGTTCGATCAGCTCGTGATGTTGCTGGCCGACGAGCCGGACCTGGCCGCGGCCTGCTCGAGCGCGCTGATCTCCAGCGAACCGTCCGTGCACGCGATCCGCAGGCGCATCCACGCCGAACTGCATCGACGGGTGCGCACCGTGCTGCGGTCGGGCACGTGGCCCGAGGTCGCCGAGACACTCGAGTTCAGCCTGGTGGGCGCGATGGTCCAGGCCAGTTCCGGGTCGGCAACGTTCCGTGACACCGCCGACGAGCTCGCCCGCGTGGTCGCCCGGTTGCTGCCCGACGGTTCCTGACGCCGGCCCGCCCGTCATCGCCCCGCTGGCGGCTTTGTGACGCAGCGGTCTCAACGTCGCACCACGGCCGAAACGCGCAGTTCAGCGGTGCGGGAACCGGATGTCGAGCGCGGTCGGGTCGCTCGGTCGACTTGGCCGTTACCAATTCGTGCACATACCATGCCAGGCGACCTGAAGCGTGAGGAGCAGAACGTGAAGACCCGCACCAGCAAGGCCATTGGTGTCGCTGTGAGTGCCACCGCGATCGCACTGTCGGTGCCGCTGGCAGTCAACGCCTACGCCGAGCCGACCACCACCCCGGTCGCCGAGATCCCCGATCCCCAGGGACCCGACTGTGGCCCCTTCAAGGAAGCCCTGCCCAACTGGAAGACCCTGGCCAACATCCCCGTCAGCAACGCGCTGGCGAGCATTCCAGATGTC
This sequence comes from Mycolicibacterium pyrenivorans, assembly GCF_025821625.1. GTDB lineage: Bacteria > Actinomycetota > Actinomycetes > Mycobacteriales > Mycobacteriaceae > Mycobacterium > Mycobacterium pyrenivorans. Next base: position 38,060 of record NZ_JACKSH010000005.1, on the reverse strand, counting down.
AGCACGTTCAGCCAGGCGATCTCGGGCCAGCTCAACCCGGCCGTCAACGTCGCCTCGGTGTTCGACAACGGCCCGTACGTCATCTTCGCGCCCACCAACGAGGCGTTCGCGGCGCTTCCGCCCGAGCAACTCGCCATGTTGCGCGCTGATCCGGCCGCGCTCACCCAGCTGGTGTACTACCACGCCTTCCTCGGCCTGCTCGGCCCCGACGACGTCAAGGGGCAGCGGCCCACGCAGGAGGGCACCGAGGTCGAGGTGACGGGCTCGGGGGGCGATATCCAGGTCAACGAGACCACCGAGGTCATCTGCGGCGGTATCCAGGCGCAGAACGCCAGGATCTACCTGATCGACGCCGTCCTGGATCCGGCATTGGCGCCTGCGCCGATCACGCCGACATCGACGAGCGCGACATCGACCACCTCGACGACGACCACCGCGACGACGACTCCGACCGAGCCGCTGCCCGCGGAAGCGCCCGCCGAAGCGCCGCTCTCGCCGGCCGCTGAAGCACCGATCGGCTAGTCCTACCGTGATTCGGGTGTAGCTGGTCGCGCTGGGCGTGACCAACTACACCCGAATCGCCGGTTAGAGGCCGAGGTCGCGGCCGATGATCTCTTTCATGATCTCGGTGGTGCCGCCGAAGATCGTCTGGATGCGGGAGTCCACGTAGTCGCGGGCCACCCGGTACTCCATCATGTAGCCGTAGCCGCCGTGCAGCTGCACGCAGCCGTCGATCACCTTCTTGGCGGTCTCGGTGGCCCACCACTTGGCCTTGGCCGCCTCGACCGCGGTCAGCTCGCCGTCGACGACGCCCTGCAGGCACCGGTCGATGTACTGCTCGGTCACGTCGAGCTCGGTGTCCATCTCGGCGAGCAGGAAGCGGTTGTGCTGGAAGCTGCCGATGGACTGACCGAACGCCTTGCGGTCCTTGGCGTACTGCACTGTCTGCCGCCAGGTTTCGCGGGCGCCGGCGATCGCGGAGATGGCGATCGAGAGCCGCTCGGACGGCAGGTTGGTCATCAGGTGGTAGAAACCGCGACCCTCTTTGCCGAGCACGTTCGCCGACGGCACGCGGACGTTCTCGAAGTGCAGTTCGGAGGTGTCCTGAGCGTGCAGGCCCATCTTGTCGAGCTTGCGGCCACGGGTGAAACCGGGCATGTCGCGCTCGACCACCAGCAGCGAGAACCCCTTGTGACCGGCCTCCGGGTCGGTGCGTGCCACCACCACGACGAGATCGGCGTTGATACCCGACGAGATGAACGTCTTGGAGCCGTTGACGATCCAGTCTGCGTCCGCTCCTGAGCCGTCGCGCACCGCGGAGGTACGGATGCCCGCCAGGTCACTGCCTGCGCCGGGTTCGGTCATCGCGACCGCGATGATCGTCTCGCCGCTGACGATGCCGGGCAGCCAGCGCTTCTTCTGTTCGTCGTTGGACAGGTCCTTGAAGTACGGGCCCACCACGTCGTTGTGCAGACTCAGCGCGGGCCCGGGAACGCCGGCCTTGGACATCTCCTCGTCGATGACGGCGTTGAACCGGAAGTCGTCGGTGCCACCGCCGCCGTACTCCTCGGGCATGTTGAAGCCGATGAGCCCGTGCTTGCCGGCAGCCACGTAGGCCGACCGATCGACGATGCGCTCGGCCTCCCACTTCTCGGCGTTCGGAACGAGCTCGCTTTCGATGTACCCGCGGACGGTGTCGCGGAATGCCTCGTGCTCGGCGTCGTAGATCAGTCTCTTCATGGGGATTCCCTAACTCACTTGTTCTGGCTTACTTGGCTTACATCGCCTTCCATACAGGCGGTCTTTTCTGCGCGAACGCCAGGGGGCCTTCCTTGGCGTCTTCGGTCGCGAACACCGTCGCGACCTCACGCATGGTCCGCGACCAGCCCGGTTCGTCGGCGGCCACGACGCCGTCGTCGACGCCGACCGCGACCCGCTTGCTGGCCTGCACGGCCAGCGGCGCGTTGACCGTGATGCGCGCCGCCAGCGCGAGCGCTGCGTCCAGCTCGGTCCCGTCGGCCACCACCTCGTTGATCAGTCCCCACTTGAGCGCTTCGGCGGAGGTGATCGGTTCGCCGGTGAACATCATCCCGAGCGCGACCTTGCGCGGGAGCTGGTCGACGATGCGGAAGACGCCGCCCGCGGCGGCGATCAGGCCCCGCTTCACTTCGGGCAGACCGAATTTCGCGCTCTCCCCGGCGACGACGAGGTCGCTGGCGAGTGCGAGTTCGGTGCCGCCGCCCAGCGCCGTGCCGTTGACGGCGGCGATCGTCGGCTTGTCGATGAAGTGGCGGACGTAGCCGGCGAACCCCCACTTGGGCCGGTCGGGATGGCCGATGTTCTCGCCCTTGGACAGCGCCTTGAGATCCGCACCCGCACAGAAGGATTTGTCTCCGGCACCGGTGATCACGACCACCCAGACGTCCGGGTCGCGCTGCGCCTCGTCCATCGCGTCACCCACCGCGACGCTGACCGCACTGTTGATGGCGTTGCGCGCCTCGGGCCGGTTGATCGTGATGACCATGACGTTGCCCCGCCGCTCGGTGATCGCGGCGGGGGCGATCGCGGCTTCCGTCACGTCCGACGCCGATCGTTGAGAAGTCGGACCATCGGTCACAGCAGTTCCAGGATGGTGGCGTTCGCCTGGCCGCCACCCTCACACATCGTCTGCAGGCCGTACTGAATTCCCTTGTCCCGCATGTGGTAGAGCATCGTGGTCATGATGCGGGCGCCGGAACCGCCCAGCGGGTGGCCGAGCGCGACGGCACCACCGTTGGGGTTGAGCCTCTTCTCGTCGGCGCCGATGTCCTTCAGCCACGCCATCGGCACGGGCGCGAAGGCCTCGTTGACCTCGAACACGCCGATCTCGTCGAGCGACAGGCCGGAGCGCTGCAGCGCCTTCTGGGTGGCCGGGATCGGCGCGGTCAGCATGATGACCGGGTCGGCGCCGGCCAGCACCGCGGTGTGCACCCGCGCGAGCGGCTTGAGGCCCAACGACTTCGCCTTCTCCGCCGACATGAACAGCAGCGCCGCCGAACCGTCGGAGATCTGCGAGCTGTTGCCCGCGTGGATCACGCCGTCCTCTTTGAAGGCGGGCTTGATCTTGCCGATCGACTCCAGGGTGCCGCCGCGGCGGATGCCCTCGTCCTTCAGAATGACCGCGTCCTGGGCCCCGTCCGTTTGCCTGATCGCCACGATCTGATCGTCGAACGCACCCGAATCCTGTGCGGCAGCGGCCTTCTCATGCGATCCGAGCGAAAACTGGTCCAGATCGGTCCGACTGAAGCCCCACTGCTCGGCGATCATCTCGGCCCCGACGCCCTGGTTGGGCGTCTGGGGGTAGCGACCGCGGAACGCCTCCGGGTACGGGTGGCCACCATTGGCCAGCGAGGACCCCATGGGCGTGCGCGACATGGATTCCACGCCGCCGGCGACGACGACGTCGTAGTGGCCTGCGACCACGCCCGCCGCGGCGAAGTGCACCGACTGCTGGCTGGACCCGCACTGCCGGTCCACGGTCACACCGGGAACCGACTCCGGCCACCCGGCCGTCAGCACCGCGGTGCGGGCGATGTCGAGGGCCTGCTCACCGGCCTGCATCACGCAACCCCAGATGACGTCGTCGACGATCGACGGGTCGACGCCTGCGCGCTCCACCAGGCCGTTGAGCACCTGCGCGGACAGGTCACCCGGGTGCACCCCCGACAAGCCGCCGTTGCGCTTACCGACAGGCGACCGCACTGCCTCGACGATGACGGCTTCAGCCATGGGGATACTCCTTCAGTGGGTGGGCATTACTCACCTCGAACGTAAACGAACAAGGTTTACTAGGTCAACCTACTAGTTGGTAGGCGTTCGGCCGGCGGCGCCTCCGTTTCGGGATCGCGTCAGACGACCGGTGAGCCGCCCTTCGACGCGCGGTCGGCGGCCGCCAGCAGTTCTTCGCGGAACCGCGGGTGCGCAATCGCCGCCAGCGCCTCCCCGCGTTCCTGCACGGTCAGCCCTTCCAGTTCCGCCGCGCCGTACTCGGTGACGATCACGTCGACGTGGTGCCGCGGTGTCGTGATGACCGCGCCCGGCCCGAACCACGGCACGATCCGGGACCTCAGCGCACCGTCCCGGGTGAACGTCGAGGGCAGGCAGATCAAGGAACGGTCCGAGAGCTCGAGGCCGGCGCCTGCCACGAAGTCCTCGGCTCCCCCGACCCCGCTGAACTGGACGCCGTCGATGGTGTCGGCGACGACCTGGCCACCGATGTCGACGGCCAGCGCACCGTTGATCGAGACCATTTGTTTGTTGGCGCCGATGACCTCCGGAGAGTTGACGATGTCGACCGGCAGGAACGCGACGTCGGAGTTGCCGTCCAGCCAGCCGTACAGCTCTGCCGACCCGAACGCGAACGTCGTCACGCTCACGCCGTCGTACTGACCCTTGCCGCCGTTGCTGATCTTGCCCGCGCGGTGCAACTTCATGCAGCCGTCGGTGAACATCTCGCTGTGCAGCCCGTAATCGCCGCCGTCCCCCTCGGCCAGCAGGGTCGCGATGTAGTTGGGGATCGAGCCGATGCCCGTCTGCAGGGTCGCGCCGGACAGGATGAAGCCGGCGGCGTGCCGCCCGATCTCCTTGTCCACGTCGGTCGGCGGTGCGTCGCCCCCGGGCAGCGCGGTCGGTGCGTCGGTCGAACCCACCAGGATGTCGATCTCGTCGATGTGCAGTGCGTGCCGGTGGTCCCCCAGGCCGAACGTCCGCGGGTAGGCGTCCGACACCTCCACGACGAGCAGCCGCGCGGGATCGGCGCCCGCCCGGCGCAACTCCTCGACGGTGCCTCCCGCATGCAGTGACAGGGAGCACCAGCCGTCGGCATCGGGCGGGGTCGCGACGGTCGTCATCACCCGGGGTGCCTGCCGCTCCAGCAACGGCGCGAAGCGCCGGAAGTCCGCCGGGGTGAACCTGATGTCGGCGCCGGATTCCAGGAGCGCCCGCTCGAGCGGCCCGAAGAAGCCCGACAGGTAACTGACTCCGGACCGCGAGAACAGCTCGGTGCCAACCGCGAGCAGCGCCCCGAAGACGCGCAGATCGGTCCAGTCGGCACGCTCGCCCAGCGCGCGCAGGAACGCCGGAGGCTGCCCCGGTCCCAGCGGTATCCCCAACGTGTCTGCGCTCTCGAGTCGCGCGGCGGCCCCTTCGGGGGTCAACTCCTCTGGCATGGCCGCTACCCTGCCATGCGAGCCGCGCACACCGCCCGCTCTTGGGCGGCAGTCGCCGCGGACTACCTGCAGGAATGCCGTTCGGCCGGCATCATCACGGTCACATGGTTTACTGAGTTGCATAGCTCGACCGTTCGTTGGTGACAGTTGTTGGGAGAGGTCGTGACGCGTAGCACCCGGCTGGCCCCGATGATCGGGCCGGACGCCGCAAGCGCGAGTTCGGCTGTCCGCTCACCGAAGACTGCCGAGCTCGTCGCGGGGACCCTGCGCCGCATGGTGGTGGAGGGCACGCTCAAGGACGGCGACTTCCTGCCCAACGAGGCCGAACTGATGACCCACTTCGGCGTCAGCAGGCCCACGCTGCGGGAGGCGGTCCGTGTCCTGGAGTCGGAACGGCTCGTCGAGGTGCGCCGTGGCTCCCGCACCGGCGCGCGCGTCCGGGTCCCCGGTCCGGAGATCGTCGCCCGCCCGGCGGGACTGCTGCTCGAGTTGTCCGGCGCCACGATCGCCGACCTGCTGACCGCGAAGTCCGGCATCGAGCCGATGGCCGCGCGCCTGCTCGCGCAGTCCGGCTCGGCGGAGGCCTTCGACGAGCTCGAGCAGATGCTGGAGGCGCTCATCTCCGATGGTTGGCAGTCGACTCGGCTGGCCGAGTCCACCGGCGCCTTCCATCTGCGGGTGGTGCAGCTGTCCGGGAACGCGACGCTGAGCATCGTCGCAGGCATGCTCCACGAGATCACGGTCCGGCACACGGCATTCGTGTTCAAGGAACGCCGCCCGGTGTCGAAGGCCGACTACGACAAGCTCATGCGGTCCTACCGCAAGCTCATGCAGTTCCTTCGTGCGGGTGACGCCGAAGGCGCGGAAGCACACTGGCGCAAACACCTCGACACGTCGCGGGAACTGCTGTTGACGGGCCTCGAGAGCGTCTCCATCCGCGACGTGATGGGTTAACCGGGGGCGTCGGCGCCGTCTTTTCGCCACGTCACGGTGACCGGCACGGTGTCGTCCCACGGCTGCCGGGTCACCATGTCGGCGACCTGGACGTAGCCGCGTTCGAACTCGCCGGTCGCCGCGTCGACGAGGCGATACTCCTGCCGCTGCTTGTGGATCGGTTGCGCGTCCAGCAGCATCACCCTGACCTCGCCGGGCTCGAATCCGCACCGCTTCTGCAGTGCGGCGATGAGTTGTTCGTTGTGCATGTGCCCGTCGCCGAAGTTCCATCCGATCGCGGTGCTGCAGATCCGCTCACCGTCGGTCAGCACGTAGTCGGATTCGTCACCGCCGGCGGAGCCGGCAGTCTGGCCGGAGTCGGCCATGACGCGGTGGGCCAGCGTGAACATCGCGCGGCCGTGGGTGTTGAACGAGCGGAACGCATACCCCATGTACTGGTACATCTCGGCGGTTTCCTTGCTGCCGTAGAACTTCTCCATCTGCGCGGCGGGCATGCTGGCGATCGCGACGATGCCGTCCTCGATCTTGGCTGCCGCCGACGGCTTGATGCACCACAGCGAGGTGTCCCAGTTGCCCGCGTAGTACCGCATTCCCGGGAGGAAGGAAACCTTGCGGGGGAACAGGTTTCCGAGCGCGACGGTGCCGGCGACGACGACGAACAACACGATCGGCCATGGGCTCTGCAGGTCGCCGAGGCCCACCCCGGAGTGCCCGACGAACAGCGCGAGCACGCTGAACATCATGAAGACGTTCCACTCCAGCGGCACCCCCATCGGGATGGCCGACAAGATGCCGAAGTGGAAGCACAGCATCACGAAAGCGGCGACGGCCGTGACCCAGCCGCCGTGGCTGAAGAACAGCACCAGCGGGATCAGCATCTCGATCGCGGTGCTGAGGTGGGCGAGCCAGCGCGACGCCCGCCCCGGCCGAAGGTCGTCGGGGAAATGCTCGAAGAACCTGCGCTTGATCCAGCGCGGGCGGATCACCGGGTTGTTGCTCATCATCGTCGAGATGACGAACGAAAAGTGCTTGTTCAGCTTCGACGTCGCCGCACCGATCCAGATGACCAGGCAGACCAGTTTGGCAGCGATGACGATGTCCGCCCCGGCGAAGAGGAAGCAGACCGCCAGCGAGCCGTAGACCTCCCCGCGCGCGGCCAGGAAGATCACCTTGTCGCGCAGGCCGGCGACGGCGAGCAGTCCGAGGATCGCCGCGGTCTGCCACACCGGCAGCACTCCCACCTCGCTGCCGAGTTCGGGGATGGGTCCCGTCCCGTCGGAGAAAAGCGCGACGACCAGCATGACCAGCAGCGCCGCATAGACCAGCACGTCGAACGGCGTCCGGGCATCACCGCCCGTCAGCGGAATCCGGTCGGGCCACGGTGGCAGTCGAATGGTCTTGGGCCGCAACCAGTACAGGATCGAACCCATCGGCGGGAAGAAACGGTTGTTGAGCGGCCCGAACCCGCAGCCCAGCCCCACGACCTCGAACAGCATCGTGAAGAACACGACCTTCTGGTAGACGATCGGCTCGGCGTACCAGGAGCCGACATCGGTGAAGCCGTCGATACCGGCGGTGGACAGCACGATCAACCACGCCACCAGGACGTACAGCAGGATCTTGACGACGTAGAACAGGTGCATCACCACCGGCGTGCCGAAGCCGACCTCGGCCCAGTGGCGGGCCATCGGGACGATCCGCTCCGCGCGGGTGCCCTTGCTCCACTGTTCGTAGTCGACGACGGGCGCGTCCTGCTTGAGAAAACCCATGCCGGTCAGACTAGAACGTGTTCCAGTTCGTCCTGACGCGAACAGGCACAAAATCGCACAGTCATGCGCGAAAACGTGCGAGTTTGTGTCGTCTCGCGGAGAAGGTCAGGCGCTCGTCTTGGCGGGCGGGCGGTAGAAGATGGCGAGCTGGCCGATGCCGCCGATGAGCCCGAGGCCCGCCGCGATGGCCAGACCCCACCAGCCGTGCAGGTAGTCATACAGTCCGGTGGCCGAGAAGAGCAGGTGGTCCAGGCTCAGCTTGCCCGCCCCGATCGTGGCGATCCCCACCGCCGAGGCCGCCAGCACCAGGTTGTACTCCCAGCCCTCCTTGACGATGAAGAAGCCGTTGGGCTTGTGCACCGTCCAGGCCGCGACGAGCATCAGCGCGACGAAGCCGGCAGCCGGGATGGGAGTCAGCAGACCAACCGCCAGGCCGATACCCGCCGCCATCTCCGTGGTCGCGGCGACCCGGGCGTGGAACATGCCCGGCTTCATCCCCATGCTGTCGAACCAGCCGGCGGTGCCCTTGAGTCCGCCCTTGCCGAAGAACTTGTTGTAGCCGTGCGCGGCCATGGTCAGACCGAGGACAACTCGCAGGATCAGGAGTCCGACGTCGTAGGCAGTCATGCAACAGAATGTAGGCCCTGCCGGCGGGCAGGAGCGCAGCGACCCGGGAAAGCGGCGCCGAGATCCGTCACATACCGTACGTTCGGCGCACGAGCGACCACACCTACGCGGCGGGCACCCAGTTTCCGTGGAAGCCCGCCGGGACACGGTGCGGCAGTCTGATGCAGGCGACGTCCTCGAGACTCTGCGCATCGAGTATCGCCAGCTCGCTGCGATCGGTGGCGCGGTCGTAGACGTAGCCCATCAGCACGCCGTCATCCTCGGCGGCACCCGGCGACGAGGGGTGAAACACGAACTCGCCCAACTCCTTGCCCGCCCCGAAGGAGCGAGTCACCGTGCCGACGCCGACGAGATCGTGCTTCAGCAGGGTCTCGCCGCCGCCGGTGCCGTCACCGATGCTCGGCGCGTAGCCGTAGCGGTGCCGTTTACCGACGCGCCGCTCGTCGACCCGGGGGAACTCCTGCGCCCGATCGTCGATGCGGGACTCCCGGACCTTGCCATCGGCGAGATCGACGGTCCACCGTTCCAGGGTGGGCGGCCCGTCGTTGGGGCCGAGATGATCGGTGTCGAACATCTTGGGGTGCCGCACGACATCGAGCACGACGGCATCACCGGAGTCGTAGGCGTTCATGGGATGGAAGACGTAACACGGTTCGACGTCGAACCATCGGAGGTCGGCGTTGGTGCCCTCGCGCGGCATGACCCCGATCCGGGCCGGGTACTTCGGGTTCCACGAGTACGGAAATCTCCGGTCGGCAGCCGGGCCCGTCGGCCGGCGTGCGGCGATGGGATCCGGGATGCGCACGCGACCGATCAAGGCGGACAACAACAGTCGCGCGGGCAGCCGCAGCCCCCGCGGCACGGCCATGGTGGCTGCCTGGCGGGCGTCGAAGGTGACGGGCAGGTCGTAGAACACCACGTGGCGCTCGGTCAGCGAGAAATCGTGCATCATCGGACTGCCCGCGACCTCGACGTCGACGGTGCGCCGCGCCCGCCCGTCGGTGTCGATCACCGAGTACTGCACCGTGTTTCCCCGCAACATGCTGTAGGACACCGCGTGTAGCTCACCGGTGTCGGGATCGCGTTTGGGGTGGGCGGTGTAGCCGCCGGTCAGCGTTCCGTCGAAATCGCACACACCGACGGTGTCGAGTTCGTCGGTCAACTCGTAGTTCGCGACCCCGGACTCGATCAGCGCGAGCGTCTTGCCGGCGTGACCGATCACGTTGGTGTTGGCCCCCACCCCGGAGATCGGGAACCGCCCTTGCGGCGCCGGTTCACCGAGCGCGCCTGCGGCAAGCGGGCCGCGGACCCACCGGTTGCGGTACCACTCGGCCCTGCCGTCGCGGATGCGGATCCCGTGGACCATCCCATCGCCGACGAACCAGTGGTAGAGGTCGGGATCGATCTCCCCGATGGGGTTCGGACCGTTGCGCAGGTAACGACCGTCGAGGTGGTCCGGGATCGTTCCGGTGACCTCGAGGTCGGTCAGCGTGACTTCTTCCGACAGCGGCGCGAAGGCGCCTTCGAGATAGCGATTCGCCATCGCTCGACCTCTCTATAACACCGTCATAAGCCCCCCTGTGTAACACCGTTATCAGGCGTGGGCAACCGCGCTGCGAGCACGTGCTTGCTCTGCCGAGAGGGTGGCCGAGCGACGATCCCTTGTCTAGTCAGACAAAGCCCCGGCACATTTCTCATGCGATGGGCCAAATGATTCACGTCGCTTTCCCGCTTTACTGAGATCCACCTCACGTGGTCGACCCACCTCCCCAGGGACAGGACACCGCAATGACCGACTCCACGTATCAGATGCTGGCCATCGGGCTGTACTTCGCCGCGATGATCGCGATCGGGTACTACGCCTACCGCCAGACCAGTGATCTGGACGATTACATGCTCGGCGGCCGCAAACTCCATCCCGGCGTCGCAGCACTGTCGGCGGGAGCATCCGACATGTCCGGCTGGCTGCTACTCGGCGTGCCGGGCGCGATCTACGCCGCGGGCCTCGGGGAGTCGTGGATTGTCATCGGCCTGGTGATCGGCGCGTACCTCAACTGGCGCTTTGTCGCCCCGCGGCTACGCGCCTATACCCAGATCGCCAACAACTCGATCACCGTGCCGAGCTTCTTCGAGAACAGGCTGCGTGACCATTCGCATGTCCTTCGGATCGCGGCCGGGGTGATCATCCTGGTGTTCTTCACCTTCTACGTGTCGTCCGGCATGGTCGCCGGCGGGGTGTTCTTCGAGACCACATTCGGCTCTTCGTACCTGTTCGGCATGCTGCTCGTTGCCGGAGTCACGTTGAGCTACACCCTGTTCGGAGGATTCCTCGGCGCCACCCTCACCGACGTCGCGCAGGGCCTGTTGATGCTCGCCACCCTCATCGCGGTTCCCGTGGTCACGATCATCGCCGTTGGCGGTCCGGGTGAGGTGGTCAACGCGATCCAGGCCGCAGACACAGCTCACAACCTCGCCGACCCCGGTGATGAGATCCACCGCACCTCGCTGTTCTACGGCGGCAGCGTCATGGCCGTCTTGTCCGCTGCCGCCTGGGGGCTCGGCTACTTCGGCCAGCCCCACATCATCGTCCGCTTCATGGCTCTTCGGTCCCCGGCGGACGCGAAAGCCGGACGCCGCATCGGCATCAGCTGGATGGTGCTCAGCTCCCTTGGCGCCATCGCCACCGGGTTCGCGGGCCTGGCGTACTTCTTCGACCGCGGCGAAACACTCGACAACCCCGAGACCGTGTTCCTTCAGCTGGCACAGATCATGTTCCACCCGTTCGTCGCCGGGATCGTGCTCGCGGCGGTGCTCGCGGCCGTCATGTCGACGATCTCCTCGCAGCTGATCGTCTGCTCGTCGGCTCTGGTCGAAGACATCTATCGCGCGTTCGGCAAGGAAACCAGCGCAACGAAGTTGGTCAACTACGGCAGGCTCGGTGTGCTGACGGTCGCGGTGGTGGCGATCATCCTCGCACTGAACCCGGACGGGACGATTCTCGACCTCGTCGGTTTCGCCTGGGCCGGCTTCGGTGCGGCGTTCGGCCCGCTGATCATCTTGTCGCTGTTCTGGCGCAGGCTGACCTCGGCGGGTGCCATCGCCGGCATGATCACCGGTGCAGTGGTGGTTGGCATCTGGGGCCAAACCGAAACCCTCGCCAGCGCGATGTACGAAATCGTTCCCGGCTTCATCGCCTGCGCGGTCGTCGCGGTTGCGGTCTCACTGGTGACCACACGGCAGAACGACGACATCGAACGCGAGTTCACCGAGATGGACGCGGCAGTTCGCGAACCGGCCGCTGTGAGCTGATCCGCGCGGTGCGGCACCGGCCAAGCCGGACGGCACACCGTCGATAACAGCGTTATGGTTACATGGCAGCCGTGAGCGAACCACGCGGCATCAACCACGGTGCGGTGCTGCTCGAGATGGCCGGCTTTTTCGGGCACGAGGGACACGGCCTCACCCAGATCCTCGGCCCCCTGATCATCGACACTCTGGTGGGGATGGGTAACGACCGGGACGCGGCCACCCAGTCGATGCACACCGTCGTGGCAACGCTCACCGCGAACCCGCTCTAGGTCAATCCTGAACTCGCAGTTCGCGCGCCAGTCGCTGCACGTAGGCGTCGACGTCGCCGACCGCCGACTCGGCCGCGTGCACACTGACCGCGATCGTGTCACCGATGCCGTGCACGCCGTGCGCCAGACCCATCATCGGCGACAGGCCGGGAAAGCCCGTGGTCAGCACGACCCGGCCACCGCCGAACCGAAGGTCCCGTGCACCACGGTTGACACTTGAGACCACGGTGTTCCCGGTGACGCGGGACGACCGGACCTCCGGATCGAACTGCCTCACGCCCCAGCGGAGTACCGGCGCAGGCACCGATGCGAACGCCGCACTCTCCGCGAGCATCGCAGGGTGGGCGGCCCGACGGCGCCGCTGGTACAGGTCAGCGGCGATCCGGCGGGTCCGCAGTCCGATCTCCGCATCGGGGTACAGGCCGACGCCGACGTTGCCGAAATGGTTGTGCGCCATGCGCGGACCGGGTTTGGCCATCGGGACCTCCGCGCCCAGCAGCGACGGGTCGTCGCCGAGGTCGCGCAGGTGCCGGGACAGCGCCGCCGACACCGCAGCCAGCACGGCGACCGTCACCGTCGGCCCGGACAGGTGCCGACGCTCGCAGATGACCGCTCGGACCTGGCGAGGCCCGGTCGGCTGCGCGTTGGTGCGCAACGCTGGAACCGAATCCGCTTGGGCAGGAACCAATCCCGTGGCTGTATCGCGGACCAGCCGGCGATGGGCACGGGCCGCGGCAACCGCGCGTCGCGGAAATCCGCCCACGGCGTGCGGTGGCGCCGTGACGCCGGGCAGCGCCGCCGACCGACCGAACAGGTAGCCTGCCAGCGCCGAGGACCGGATGCCGTCGCCGAGGGCGTGGCTGGCCTGCAGCACCGCCACGGTGCCACCGGGTGCGCCCGGCACGTCGTCGATGGCGGGGAACACGTGCAGCCGCCAGCTCATCGCCCACGGGTCGAGCTGCTCGTCGGCCAGGCCGGCCACCGCTGCCAGGCACGCGGTCCAGCTGCGATCGCCGAGCTCATGCACCACGAACTGTTCCGCACCGACCTCGTAGGGCACCCACGCAGGGTAGGTCCAGAACCCGGTGTCGGCGATGCGCATCCCGAGCTCGCCACAGGTCCTGGCTCTGTCTCGGAGCTCGCACAGCGCACGATCCACCTCAGCCGTTCCCGCTTCGAACGCGTAGAGCAGGAACTGGTCGTTGGGGATCGCGGCCGACATCCAGAGGGTCTGCGCATCGACCGCGGCGAGTCGGCACACCGGCATGTCGCCCACGTTAGGCGGTGCACGCCGATGCCGGAGGTCGCCCGGGTTTACACCGGGTCGAACTTGGAGATGAGCCAGCGGTCGCCGACCTTCTCCAGCGTCACCCGCACGCTCGACGCGGTGTCCGTCGGCGCGTCCTGCCCGACGATCACCGTCTGGTTGACGAACACCAGCACCACGGCCTCGGACTCGGTCGCCGACACCGACGCCGCGGCGGGAACGGAGGCGACCGCGGAGATCTGCTTCTCCTTGGCGCCGGGGATCACCACATCGTTGGTCAGCGAGGTGTAGGAGTCGCGGAACTCACCGGTCAGCAGATCCCGCGCCGCGCCGAGCTGTTCTTCGACGGTCTCGGGCTTGTACGACAGCAGCGCGATAGTGGTGTCCCTGGCCGCCTGCACGGAGGTGTCGGCGGCGACAGTGCTGCTGCGCACCGAATTGTCGCGCCACTTGAGATATCCGGCGCCCAGCGCGAGCGCCAGAGCCAGCGCGGGAAGCAGCGCGAACGCGACGACGCGGGACCACTGGGTGCGCCGCTTCGCGGTGTCCGTCGCGACCGCCGCCGGCTCACCGGTGTCGTCGGACTCGTCGCCGTCTTCGGTGAGCTCGGGCGCAGTCTCGGCGTCCTCTACGTCGCCGGCTTCTGCGGTGTCGCCGGCTTCTGCGGGCTTCGTGGTCTCGACGGTTTCGTCGGACTCGTTCTCGGCACCCACGGCAGCGTCATCCTCCAGGATCTTTGTCGTCTTGTCTCGGCTCACGGGACGAACTCCACGTTGGACACCTTGGCTTCGTCGCCGACCTTCTCCACCAGGATCCGCATCCGCCAGGCCCGCGGTTCCTGTTCGGGCGCACCGGCATTGGATGTCCGCACGGTGACCGCGACCAGGACCTGGGCCTCGTTGTCGTCCATCGATTCCAGGCCGGCCTCGGCGATGGTTCCGGTCGACTTCGACTGGGCCTGCTTGACCACCTCCACGAACGGCTGTGCGCGCTGCTGGAAGTCGTCGTAGAACGTTCCGGTCGCGGAATCGAGGATGCGCTGCACGTCGGCGTCGGCGTTCTCCCAGTCGATCGAGGTGAGGTTCAGGGCGCCCTGGCGACCGACCTGCACGAACAGGTTGCGTTCTGCCTCGGCCTGATTCGACTCGTAGGTGCGGTACGCCAGCCAGCCCGTCAGGCCCGCCAGCGCCACCACCACAGCCACGCCCGCGATGAGCGCCATCTTGACGTGCGACATCGGTCTCCGTGCCGGAGCCGCGACGTCGTCGATATCCTCCGCGTCGATGTCCTCGGCGTCGATATCCTCCGCGTCGATGTCCTCGGCGGCGGTTTCGGACTCGTCCACCGACTCCACGTCGTCGGCAGCGGTCACCTCGACAGCCTCGGACTCCGGTTCAACGGCGCTGGACTCGGCCTCCTCGGCTTTCGGATCCGTGGTCGGCTTCGTCAGTTCCCCCTCGGGGGCAGCAGCATCGTCTGCCATGTTTGCTCCTCTGCAGCACTCCGGGCCAGGTTGGACTGTGTGTACACCTGTCCGTCCGGTCCAACGTACGTGCCGCTCGCCGGATCGTATTCGGCGGCCGCTATCGGAGGCTGCGCCGGCGCCGGCGGCGGCGGCGCATCCGCAGGTGAAACGGCCGGAGGTACGTGCGGGACGGGCTGGCCGGACAGTGTGGCGTTGGGATCGCCCTTCCAGTTGTAGCCGTCGTTGAGTGGCACGTACTGCTCGTTGCTTTCGCACTGCTGCCACGTCGGGGCGCGTTTGCCCGGCACACTGATGCAGGGCAGGTTACGGGCACCGCGCACGTTGAACGGCGCGTCCTGCGGCACCCGGCAGTAGACGTCGCCCGGCGGCCTGTCGGGGTAGTCCTCGAAGGTGGGCACCCGGCGCTGCTGCGCGGGCAGGAACCCGGTCGTGCACGGCGGCGGCAACTGCTGCGGCGGCAGCGGTATCGGCGCGGGCACCAGAGGGATCGCCAGGTTCAGGTTGAAGACCAGCGCATCGCCCTCGTAGTCCTGCTTCGTGTTCCGCTTGTGCACGCCGACGGCCTGCGTGACGGCGGTGCCCTGAGGCAGCAGCACCAGCAACTGTTCGAGGCTCGGCTGATAGGTGACGGCCACCTCCCCGACGCTGACCAGGTTGGCCAGCACGATCGGCAGCGTGGGCCGCAGCCGGTCGAACAACGCCCCCACCTCGTCGGCGGCGCCGGGACCCTTGGCGAGGACCCCCGCCAAGGCCGGATCCTGGCTCTGCAGCTGACCGCTGATACTCGCCAGATTCGCCGCCCACGCCTGGATCGAGCCCGCGGTGTCGGTCTGGGAGTCCAGCACCGGCTTGGACTGGTCGATCAGCGTGGTCAGCGAGTCGAGGTCCTTGCGGGCGTCGATCGCCAGGGTGGTGCTTCCGGTGACCAGTCGGCGCAATTCCGGCCCGAGCCCGCCGACCGCGATATAGGCCTCGTCGATGACGGTGTTCAGGTTCTCGCGCGGGATCGCCTCCAGGCCACGGTTGGTCAGGTCCAGGACCGAGTTGATATCGGTCGGAACCGTGGTGCGATCCAACGGGATCACGTCGCCGTCCTTCAACACCGGACCCTCGCCGCTGCGGGGCAGCAGTTGGACGAACTGCTCGCCGACCGAGGACACGCTGTGCACTTCGGCGTCGAGGTCGGCGGGAATCTCGACGTCGGAGTTCAGTGACAGCACCGCCGCGATACCGGTGTCGGTCAGATTGACGCTCTTCACCTCGCCGACCTCGACGCCGCGATAGGTGACATTGCCCCTGGGGTACAGCCCGCCCGTCTCGGGCAACTCCACGGTCACGCGGTACTGGCCGATGCCGAGGAGGTCGGGCAGCCGCATGTACCCCAAGACCATGATCGCCAGCGCCGTGGTCGCGATGACGGCGAAGATCGCCATCTGGATGAGGATTTGCCGGGTCATTCGCATGCTAAGGCCCCTGATCCCAGCGGTACGGCGCGATCAACGGGTTGCCCGCGGTCCCCGGCCCACCCGCGTTGCACGGGTTGGGGAACTGGCCGATGGTGCGGCCCCACTGCAGCTCCAACCAGGTCAGGTCGCACTCCCACCGCGATCCGGTGAAGAATCCGGAGTCGATCCGGCTCAGCGTCAGGTCGAGAATCAACGTCAGGTTCGCGTAGTCGCCGCGCATCCAGTTGGTGAGCGTCTCCTTGGGGAACGGGAAGGTGGGCAGGAAGCTCAGCGCGCGGGTCAGCGCCGGACCGGCATTGGCCAGCTCCTGCAGGACCACACTGAGATCTTTCAGCTCCTGCACCAGTGCTTCCTTGGTCTGGTTGACCGAGTCGGCGGCCAGGGCGCTGAACTTGCCGAGTTGCGCGAGCGCCTCGGCCAGGTTCGAGCGCTGGTCTCGCAGCACCGACAACGCATCCGGAATCGTCTGTAATGCCCTGTCCACCACCGGCTTCTGCTCGGCGAACTGACCGATCAGATTGTTCAGGCTCTCGGACGCCGCGATGATGTCCTGCTTTTGGTCATCGAGGTGACCGATGGCGATGTCGAGCTGCTCGATCAGGCTGCGCAGATCGTCCTCGCGACCGGTGAACGCGGTGCTCAACGCCTCGGTGATGTCCTGGATCTCGCCGATGCCGCCGCCGTTGAGCAGCAGCGCAACCGATGCCAGCGCCTGCTCGGTGCTCGGATACTTGCCCGACGACGACAACGGAATCAGCGAGCCGTCCTTCAGCGTGCCCTCGGGCGTCTCGTCGGTCGGCGGCGCCAGTTCGATGTGCAGTGAACCCAACAGGCTGGTCTGACCGAGCGTGGCCGTCGCATTCGCGGGCAGTTCGACGTCACCGTTGAGCTCCATCGTCACCAACGCATGCCAGCCCTGCCGCACGATCTTCCTGACGTGGCCGACATTCACATCGCCCACCCGGACACGGGAATTCGGCTCGATGTTGTCCACATCCGGCATCTGCGCCTCGATGATGAACGCTCCCGGCCCCGTGCCCTCGACGCCGGGCAGCGGAAGCGAGTTCAGCCCTTGCCACTCCGAACACCCGGACAGCACCCCGGCCGACACAACCGCGACGGCCACTCCACGAAAGAGCTTGCCCCGCATCATGGCCCCACCCCAGGCGGCACCATGAGCCCATGCAGGCCGTCGGCCGGGTTGGGCGCGACGGGCGCCTCTGCCGCCAACGGCGGACCCGTGGCCGGCGCTGGAGGCGGCTGCGCTCCCGCGGGCGGCGGTGACGGTTGCTGCTGCGGGACAGGTTGCGGCGGAATGTAGTCCGGGCGCAGCCAATCCTCGCTGAAGGTGAGCTCGTTCGGCCGCGTCGAGGCGCCGACGAAGACATTCTGCGCGACGGGCAGGAAGTTGAACTGGCGGTTCTTGATGATCGGCGCCATGTACTGCACGCACAGCTTCGCCGACTCCTCGGCACCCAGTCGTGACGCGGCCTGCACCGCGCCGCAGAGGAAGGAGATCGGATCGGAGAAGTTGTTGATCATCGGCACGCTGCTCACCGCGCCCTGGGCCGGCTGCCAGATGTTCACGTAGTTCTGCAGCGTGTTGGGCGCCACGTGCAGGAACTGCTTCACGTCGCCCAGGCTGTCGGTCAGCGCCTGGGTCACCCCCGCCAACTTGTCCGACGTGGTGCCAAGCGATTCGCGGTTCTCGGCCACGAACGTCTGCACCTCGCCGACGACGTTGTTGAGGTCGCGGACCGCGTTGGCCACTTCATTGGGATCGTTGGCGAGCGAGCCGGTCACCGTAGCCAGGTTCTGGTTGAGTTGGCGCATCACGTCGGTGCTGTCCTGCAGCGCAGACACCAGGATCGCCAGATTCTTCACGGTGGAGAAGATGTCGGTGCTGTGATCGCCGAGCGCCGTGATGGCCTGCGACAACTTGATGACGGTGTCACGGATGTTGGCGCCCTCGCCACGCAGGTTGTCGGCGGCGGTGTTGATGACCGAGCCCAGGGGGCTCACCCCGCCCGGCTCGGTCGGCTGCAGCGTTTCGGACAGCGTCTCCAGCTGCCGGCGGACCTCGTCCCATTCCACCGGAACGGCGGTGCGTTCCTGCGGAATGACGGCGTTGTTCTCCATCACGGGGCCCCCGGTGTAGACCGGGGTGAGCTGCAGGCTCCGCGCAGTCACCAACGTCGGTGACAAGATCGCGGCGCTGACGTCGGCCGGAACGTCGTACTTGCTGTCGTACCAGAACGAGATCTTGACCGACGTGGGCTGCGGCTCGATGGACTCGATCCTGCCCACGGGCACCCCGACGATGCGAACGTCGTCGCCCGCGTAGATGCCGTTGCTGTTCTCGAAGTAGGCGACGACGTGTGTGCGGTTGACGTTTTCGGCGTTGCGCAACAGCACGATCGCGCCGCCCACCAGTATCACGGCCAGCGCAACGCCCAAGAGGGTCCGTGCGGCGCGCGTCATTGTCCGGCCTCCGCGAGGTGGGGCGTCTCACCGGGAGCGGGCACCATGACCGGAGCCGGCGTCGGACCCGGGATGGATTGCAGACCCGGCGGTGCCTCGGCTGGCGGTCCCGGCGGCGGCCCGCCTGGCGGCGGGGCCGGCGGCGGCTCCCGGTAGGGATAGCAGCCGGTAGGTCCGGGCAGCGGCAACCCGGGCGGACCGCAGCCCTGATCGCCGGGGTTGCCGGTGATCGCGTCCGGAATCGTCAGGCGCGGTTCGCCGCCCTGACCCGTCCGCGGGAAGGGCACCGGCAGTGCCGGCGTGCCCGGCTGGCCCACCTGCGGGTCGGTGCGCTCCGACGGCAGCAGCACGCTGGGGTCGAGACCGAGGTCCGAGAACGCGGTGTCGATGAACGGCTGCAGGAACTGGCCCGGCAGCAGGTTGGCGACGTAGGTCTTGAAGAACGGCCCGGATGCCACCGATTCGCCGAGCGACATCGAATACTGGCTGAGCAGTTTGATCGATCTCTGCAGGCGTTCCTTACGGTTGTCGACGATCGTCAGCACGCCGTTGAGCTTGTCCAGTGCGGGTTTCATGGTTTCGCGGTTCTCGGCGATGAAGCCCAGCAGCTGATCGCTGAGCGCCGAGATGTTGCCGGAGATCTGATCCAGTGCGGCGCTTTGGGTTTGCAGCTCCGCCAGCAGCGCGTTGGTGTTGTTGACCAGGCTCACGACCTGATTGCTGCGCTCGGCCAGCACCGTCGTGGCCTTGTTGGCGTTTGTCAGCAAGCCCCGCAGTTGCGCATCGCGTTCGTCGAGGGTCTGCGAGAACCGTGCCACACCCTCGACCGCCACGCGCAACTCCGGCGGGGTGTCGGCGAATGTCTCCGCCAACACCCTCAGCGAATCCGACAGCTGATTGGTGTTCAGCCCGCTGATGGTCATCGCCAGCTCGCCCAGCGCGTCGGGCAGTTCGTACGGCGACGTGGTGCGCTCCAGGGGAATCCTGCCCTCCAGTTGGCCGTCGCCGCGGGAGGTGACCTCGAGGACCTTCGTGCCCAACAGGCCCCTGGTCTTGATCGCCGCCTCCGTGCGATCGCCGAGCCGGATGTTCTTTGCGACGGTGAACTTCACCAACGCGTGCGGCCCGTCCAACTCGATGGACTGGACCTCACCCACCTTGAAACCCGAGACCTGCACCGCCTCACCGGTTTTCAGCCCGCCCGCCTCGGCGAAGTAGGCCGCGTACTGGTTGCCCTGGAGGAACGGCAGCCGCTGGTAATTCAGGGACCCCAGCACGATGCCGACCGTCACCGCCAGCCCGACGACACCGATGACGAGCTGATTCCGTTCGCTGAAGGACTTCACCTCGGCGCGCACCTCCCGGTGGACTGGCCGGCGACCTTGACATACACCGGCTGGCCACCCTTGCCGTTGAGCTTCAGCACGATGTCGCACAGGTAGAAGCTGAAGAAGTCGCCGTAGATGCCTTGCCGCGCGAGCGCCTGGTACGCATCCGGCAGGGTGTTGAGCAGATTGTCGAAGTATTCGTGGTCGGCCACGACGATTCCGGCTGCGCGGTCCGTCTCCTTGATCGTCTTGGCAAGGGGCGGACGAGCCTGCGCCAACAGGTCGGTGATGCTCGCGGCGGCGGCGTTCGTGTACGCCACGCCGCTGCTGATGTCTTCTCCGCGCGCCTCCAGGGTCGTCACCAACTCGGAGAGCGCGTCGACTGCCTTCTCGAACTGGTCACTTTGGTCGCCGAGCGATCCCAGCACCACGTTGAGGTTGACGATGACGTCCCCGATCAGCTGATCCCGGTCGGCCAGCGTGCTGGTCAGCGTCGCGGTCTGCGCCAGGAACGAGTTGATCGTCCCGCCCTGACCTTGCAGCGCCTGAATCAGCTGGCCCGACAACGCGTTCACCTGATCGGGGTCCAGCGCGCGGAACAGCGGCCGGAAGCCACCGATCAGTGCGTCGAGGTCCAGTGCAGGCGAGGTGCGGGCCATGGGGATCGTGTCCCCCGGCTTGAGCGTCGTGGTACTGCCTGCGCCTTCCTGCAGGGCGAGGTAGCGGCCGCCGATGAGGTCGTCGTAGCGGATGACGGCCCTGCTGCCCTCGGTCAGCACCACCGACTCGTCTGCGGTGAACTCGACCAACGCCGTCGTATCGGGCTGGATTTCGACCCTTTCGACCTTGCCGACCTCGACACCGGCGATGCGGACGAAGTCACCGTTCTCCAGCCCGGTCACGTTGCTGAACTCGGCCAGGTAGGTCTTGGTCTTCTCGCCGAAACGCAGCTCCCCGAAGACCGCGAACAGGCCGAACACGCCGAGCAGGCAGATCAGCAGGAAGACGGCAAGACGCCACGCGTCGTGTCGAACCCTGGCTGTCACGCCTGGCATGGCGGCCTACCTCTCATGGCTTTCTCGGTGTCGATCATGGGCCCGGCGCGGCCTCGCGCGGCAGCGGGATAGGCGGCAGCGGTGTCGGCTGCATCTGGGCCGGTGAATGGACGATGAACGGCTCGGTGCCCGGCCTCGGGCCCGGATCCTTCGGCGCCCCCGGGGGCGGGGCCGACGGCAGGCCCGGCCACAGCGGCGTGCCGTCCGGTGCGTACAGGTCCGCGCCGTAGGCCGGGGCCCCCGGATACGGGATCGGCCCGATTGCAGGCCCGCCGAAGAGGTTTCGGATGCTCGGCGGCTCGGGCACTGCCCGGGTGGTCGGCAGGTAGTTGGCCCAGGCCGGGAAGCCGATCCCCGGGTTGGGGCGCCAGTCGATGCCGGTGCCGAAACCGGTGTTCGTGACCAGGTTTCGCACCGGCCAGTTCTGCGCGACATCGGGCAGCGACCCACAACTCGGCTTGCCACCCGGTCCGCCCTTGGCGCCGATGATCGGCAGGTTGTCCGGGTAGTGGTACGGGTCGTCGCCGAGCGTCAGCCCGACGTCGAGGATCAGTGACCGGCCGTTTCCGCCGGGGGCTTCGTAGCCACCGGTGTCCAGAAGCGTCTTCGCGCCCGTCAGCAGGCAGGTGTAGGACGGGCTGTACTTGTACAGCAGGTTCGTCGTCGGCTCGAGCACGTTGATGGCCCTGATGAGGTTGGCCTGGTTCGGTGCGAGCAGACTGATGCCGCTGTTGGACAGACCAATGGTGGCCAGCAGCAATGCATCCAGTTGGCCGGCGTCTCTGGTGATGGTGGCGCTGGTCGTGCTGAGCGCGTCGAGCGTGGTCAGGATGTCTTGCGCCGCAACGCTGAACGTGTCGTTGAAATCCCGCAGGGCCCGTAGATCGGCGGTGATCTGCTCGTTGCGCGGATTCAGGGCGAGCAGAACCTGATTCGCGTCGGTGGTCGCCTGACCGATCCGCTCGCCCTGGCCGCGGACACCGTCGGCGAGTGCTGACAGCGTGCTGTTGAGCTTGGCCGGGTCGATCTTGTCCAGCACGTTGACGACGTTCTGGAACACCGTGTTGGCCTCGACGGTGACGTTGCGCGATTCGATCACCTGCCCGGGCTCCAACCGCTGCTGGCTGGGGTCGCTGGGGTAGACGAGATCGACGAACTTGGCGCCGAATACCGTGGTGGCCCGGATCTGGGCCTCGATGTTCGCCGGGATGAACTTGATCTTGTCCTTGTCGATCTCCAGTTTCAGCGCGACCGGCTGGCCGCCGCCCTGGATCGCGACGACCCGCCCCACCTGGAGGCCGCGCAATTTGACCCTGGCGTTGGTCTCCATCACTAGACCTGACCGGTCGGAGGTCAGGGTCACGGTCTCTGTCGACTTGAAGCTGCCGACGAACAACGCATAGGTCAGCCAGAGGGCAACGGCGGTCAGGATCACGAGGATCAACGTCCACCACGCGGGATGCAGGCCTTCGTCGTGTTGGTCCATCGTCACCCGGCCAGGTTGAAGTTGCCGGATTGGCCGTAGACCGCGAGCGAGAGCATGACCAGGACGAAGGCCGAGACGATCAGCGATGTGCGCACCGCTCGCCCGACGGCCTCGCCCACGCCCGCAGGCCCGCCTCGTGCGGTGAAGCCGTAGTAGGTGTGCACGAGCATGATCACCACCGCAAGTGCGATGCATTGTCCGAAGGACCACATCAGGTCGGTCGGGTTCAGAAACGTTCTGAAGTAGTGGTCGTAGACACCCGTCGATTGCCCATAGATGACGGTGGTGCCGAAACGCGCGGCCCAGAACGCCATAAGCACACCCACGCAGTACAACGGGATCACCACGAGAAAGCCCGCGATGACCCGGGTGGAGGCGAGGAACGCGATGCTGCGGATGCCCATCACCTCGAGCGCGTCGATCTCCTCGTTGATCCGCATGGCACCGAGTTGCGCGGTGGCTCCGGCGCCGATGGTGGCGGACAGCGCGATGGCGGTGGTGGCCGGCGCGATCAGGCGCACGTTGAAGTAGGCCGACACGAATCCCGTGAGGGCCTCCACGCCGAGTTCGGAGAAGTCGCTGTAGCCCTGCACGGCCACCAGTGCGCCCGTGGTCACGGTCAGGAAGCCGACGATCGCGACAGTGCCGCCGATGATGATGAGCGCCCCCGCCCCGAGGCCCATCTGCGCGATGATCCGAATCAACTCGACCCGGTAGTGGATCAACCCGTAGTGCATGTAGCGCAGAGTGCGACCGTAGAACTTGGTCTGCATGCCGATGTGGTTCCACGGGTCGGACACGCTGCGGAACCTGGCCTTCAGCCAGGGGAACTGGGAGTGCGGCCTCGAGATCGTCATAGCGTGATCTGGATCGCGACGGCGGTGGCGACGATGTTGATGGCGAACAGGGCCATGAAGGTGAATACCACGGTCTCGTTCACGGCGTTACCGACACCGGCCGGGCCGCCACGCACGGAAATGCCCTTGTAGCAGGCGATCAGACCGGCCGAGAGCCCGAACAGCGCCGCTTTCACCAGCGCGATGATCACGTCGGTGGCACCGATGATCAGCGTCAGACCGGCCGCGAAGGCGCCCGGCGACACGTTCTGGATGTAGACGACGAAGAAGTACGCGCCGGACAGGCCGACGAGAATCACGGTGGCAGACAGCGCCAGCGACACCACGGTGGCGGCCAGCACGCGGGGAACCACCAGCGCGTGGATGGGATTGACACCCATCACCCGCAGCGCATCGAGCTCCTCACGAATCGTCCGCGCACCCAGATCGGCGCACATGGCCGTGGCGCCGGCGCCGGCGACCACCAAAACCGTCACGATGGGCCCGATCTGCCGCACGGTGCCGAGCGCGGCCCCCGTACCGGAGAAGTCAGCGGCGCCGATCTCGCTCAGCAGGATGGTTTCGATGAACGTCAGCAGCACCGTGTACGGAATGGTCAACAACAGCGTGGGCACGATCGACACCCGCGCGACGAACCACGCCTGAGAGATGAACTCACGCCACGCGAATGGCGGCTGGAACATCCCCACGAACGTGTCGAGCGCCATGGAGTAGAACCCGCCGAACGCACGCACCGGCTTGGCAAGAACATCGGAAGCGACCATCTAACGGGTCCTTCCTCGTGTGCACCTCACCGCCATCGGCCGCTGTCCCTCCAACGAAGCCCGCGCCCAGTCAGTCCGGCTGAGGTTACACATCGGTGGACGCCGAGGAACCGTATATCACCATAAATTGACGGGGCAATCGGTGACGGTTTCAGCGGCTTTCGGGGGTGCCGGCCTCCGGCTCCCTGCCCCCAGGGGCTTTTCGGCCTGCTCGGCAGCCGGATCGCGCGGCCGCGACAATCCGCTACATGCCCGCGACGGCCTCGTCGAGTTCTGCGATGACGATCTTGCGCATGCCCAGCATGGCTTTGGTCGCCGCCGCCGCACGGGCGGGATCCGGGTCGCCGGTGAGCTCGTCGAGCCGGTCCGGCACGATCTGCCAGCTCAACCCGAAACGGTCCTTGAGCCAGCCGCACTGGGACTCCTCGCCTCCGTCGACCAGGCGCTCCCAGTAGTAGTCCACCTCGGCCTGGTCCCGGCACCGGACCATGAACGAGACCGCCTCGGTGAACGGGAACTGCGGTCCGCCGTTGATGGCGACGAACGGCTGCCCGTCGAGGGTGAAGTACGCCGACACCACGTCCCCCGGCGTGCCCGGACCGGCGTCGGTGAACCGGTCGATCCTCTCCACCGACGAGTTCGGGAAGACGGAGCTGTAGAACTCGATGGCCTGCTCCAGGTTGTTGTCGAACCACAGTGACGGCGTGATGGCGGGCATGGCGGATCTCCTGTCGATCGAAGGTCTTGTCGCCATGGAGACCGCCCGCGATCGCGAAACTCATCGCCGTTTTCACGCCGGCGGGACGGCGCCCACCGCGCGCAGCGCGAAGTCGAGCACCCGCGCCTGTTCCTGCTTGAGACGCTGGAGGTCATCGGGGGTCGAGTTGATCATCACCCGGCTCACGACCGCGCTGATCGCGACGGCGTCGGCGTCGGGATCTGTGAGTGGAAACGATCCGTCGGCCTGTCCCCGCCTCAAGATCTCGACCAGGGAACGCTCACGGTCGGCGTGTGCACACTCGCGGGTCTCGCGGTACCCCTTCGCCATCCGGACCTCATCGGAGTCGATGACCGTCAGCTGGATCAGGTGGATCGGGTCGAAGACCACGTCGAACATCTCGCCGATCCACGCCGCCAGCTGGTGGGCCGGGCTGCCCACCGCCTCCTCGGCGATCCGGTTCACCCGCGCTGCCACCGCGTCGCACTCCTCCTGCAGCAGCGCCAGGAACAGCTCGTCCTTCGAGCCGAAATGCTTGTAGAACGCCCGGGTCGACATCCCGGCGCTGCGCAGGATCGCCGACACCGGGATCGGCCCGGAATGTGGCTCCGACAGGCAGCCATACGCGGCAGCCATGATGGCGCGACGTTCTTCGTCGCGGTCGGGACATTTCTGCACGAGCGTAAATTCTAGGGGCCATGCGGCCCTGTGGACCCCAGACTGCAACAAATCCGAGGGTGGGTAACGTGATGGCCCCGGGGCAAGCCGAGAGGACGCCTGTGAGCACAGACCGTAGCGAGTCGACGACCGTGACGTTTCGCGGCGCCGACGGCCTGGCCCTTGTCGCCGACGAATGGAACAACCCGGAGGCGCTTGCGCGGTCCGGGGCGGAATTCGACACGTCCCGCCCGTCGGTCCTGATGCTGCACGGCGGCGGCCAGAACCGCTTCTCCTGGAAGAAGACCGGGCAGCTTCTGGCATCGAGGGGTCTGCATGTGGTCGCGCTCGACAGTCGCGGCCACGGCGACAGCGACCGGTCACCGGACGCGAAGTACACGGTGGAGGCGTTGTGCGCCGACACCCGGAGTGTTCTCGAGCAGATCGGGCGCCCCGTGGTGCTGATCGGCGCCAGCATGGGCGGGCTGACCGGGATCCTGGCGGCCCACGAAGCCGGCCCGGACCGCGTGCAGCGGCTGATCCTGGTCGACGTCGTCCCGCGGTACGAAAAGGACGGCAGCGCACGCATCCGCGACTTCATGTTCAGCCATGTGCACGGCTTCGAGTCCCTGGAGGAGGCCGCCGAGGCGGTCGCCGCCTACCTGCCACACCGGACCAAGCCGCGCAGCCCAGACGGGCTGAGGAAGAACCTTCGACACCGCAACGGCCGCTGGTACTGGCACTGGGATCCGGCGTTCCTGACCAAGCCGCAGGAAGACCCGTTCGTGCGGGTCGACATGCTGGAACAGGCCGCGATCGACCTGTCCATCCCGATCCTGCTGATTCGCGGCAAGCTCTCCGACGTGGTCAGCGAGGAAGCGGTGGAGGACTTCCTGAGGAAGGTCCCCAACGCCGAGTTCGCGGAGTTGTCGGGGGCGGGACACACCGCCGCCGGGGACGACAACGACGCGTTCTCGGACGTCGTGGTGCAATTCGTTTTGCGGCGATGAGCGCTTGCGCGAAGAGAAGACAGCGGCAATGAGCGCTGGCTTCAACTTCCTGGAGCAGAGCGAGTTGCCTGCGCCCCGGGTGAGCGAGGCGCAGGCACAGGAGATCCTGTCCACCCAATACGGCCTGACCGCCCGCGCCGGCGCCCTGGGCAGCCAACAGGACAAGAACTTCCTCGTCGCCGACGATTCCGGGGCGGCACTCGGCGTGCTGAAGATCGCCAATCCCGCGTTCAGTGCGGTCGAGTTGCAGGCGCAGGACGAGGCGGCCCAACTGATCGCCGACGCGGAGCCGGCACTGCGAGTCGCGGTGCCGCTGCCCAACGCTGCCGGCGAGAAGTGCACCGCCATCACGGGTTTGACCGAGGCGACGGCGTATGTCCGGCTGCTGCGTTACCTGCCCGGGGGCACACTGGCGGAGTCCGGCTACCTGACCCCGGCGTCCGTGGCGGCCCTCGGGGACGTCGCAGGCAGGGTGAGTCGCGCGCTGAAGGGCTTCACCCATCCCGGCCTGGATCGGATCCTGCAGTGGGACCTGCGTTTCGGCAAGGAGGTCGTCGACGCGCTCAGCGCACACGTCAGCGACCCTGCGCTGCGCGCCCGACTGGTGGACGCGGCGGGTGAAGCATGGGCGCGAATCACGGCCCTGGACGAGGCGCTGCCGAGGCAGGCGGCGCACATCGACCTGACCGACGCCAATGTGGTGGTGGCGGCCGACACCGGCGGGCCGCGACCCGACGGGGTCATCGACTTCGGCGACCTCTCTCACACGTGGGCCGTGTCCGAGCTCGCGATCACGGCGTCTTCGGTGCTGGGACATGTTGGTGCGCAACCGACATCGATACTGCCCGCGGTTCGGGCGTTCCATGCCGTGCGGCCGTTGTCGGCCGCCGAGGCGGATGCCGTGTGGCCGCTTCTGGTGCTGCGCACCGCCGTGCTGATCGTCAGCGGCGCTCAGCAGGCGACCCTGGATCCCGACAACGACTACATCACCGAGCAGTCCGACGCCGAGAACCGCATGTTCGACATCGCCACGTCGGTTCCCCTCGATGTGATGAGTGCGGTGATCAAGACCGACCTGGGGCTGGGGCCGCCGCCCGCCCCGGTGGTGACGGCGGCACCGCTGATAACCGTGGACCCGGCGGCGGTGGTCACCTTGGACCTGTCCACCACCTCGGAGGTCTACGACGACGCGTTCGACGCTGACGGCGTGATGTCGAGCGACGTCGAGGACGAATCGGCAGCGGTCGCGCTCCAGGCGGGTGCCGCGCTGGTGGTGACCCGCTTCGGCGAGGCGCGCCTCAGCCGGGCGCCACGCCTGAGCCGGCAGGCCCCCGACGTCGTCGCCACCGGCATCAGCCTGTGGCCGGCCACCGACACCGTGCTCACCGCCCCCTGGGACGGAATCGTCAGCGAGGAGGACAGCGGCCGGATCACGTTGCGCGGCACGCGTTTCGAGCTGACTCTGACCGGCCCGTCCGGGACCGCCCGCGGCGTCGTCGCGGCTGGACAACCACTGGCGCTGGCCGCCGCGCGCACGCGGGCCGAGCTGAGCGTGCGCCCCGCGGGCGCAGTCGCGGCACCTGCGTTCACCCGATCCGACCTGGCGCCCGGATGGCTGGCCCTGTCCCGCGATCCCGGACCCCTGCTCGGGTTGGCGCCGCACGAGGTGACCGGTGCGGCGGACCTGCTGTCGCGCCGGGACGCCAGTTTCGCGCCGGTGCAGGAGTTCTACTACCGCACCCCGCCCCAGATCGAACGCGGGCGGCGTCATTTCCTGATGTCGACGTCGGGTCGCTGCTACCTCGACATGGTCAACAACGTGACCGTGCTCGGCCACGCGCATCCCAGGATCGCCGCCGCCGCGAACCGCCAGTTGCGCAGGCTCAACACGAACTCACGATTCAACTACGAGGCCGTCGTCGAGTTCAGCGAGCGCCTGGCCGCACTGCTGCCCGACCCGCTGGACACGGTGTTTCTCGTCAATTCCGGTTCCGAGGCAAGCGATCTGGCGATCCGACTGGCGACCGCCGCCACCGGACGACGTGATGTGGTCGCCGTCCGCGAGGCCTATCACGGGTGGACGTACGGCACAGATGCGGTGTCGACGTCGACGGCCGACAACCCGAACGCACTTGCCACCCGGCCGGACTGGGTGCACACGGTCGAGTCGCCGAACAGTTTCCGCGGTAAGTACCGCGGTGCCGAGGCGTCCAGGTATGCCGGCGAGGCGGTGGCGCAGATCGAAGCGCTCGCCGCGGCGGGTAGGGCGCCGGCGGCGTTCATCTGCGAGAGCGTGTACGGCAACGCGGGCGGAATGGCGCTGCCGGACGGTTACCTGCAGCAGGTCTACGCGGCCGTGCGGGCCGGGGGCGGACTGGCGATCTCCGACGAGGTGCAGGTGGGTTACGGCCGTCTCGGCGAATGGTTCTGGGGATTCCAGCAGCAACAGGCGGTGCCCGACATCGTGTCGGTCGCCAAGTCGGTGGGCAACGGGTATCCGCTCGGCGCGGTGATCACCAGCCGCGCCGTGGCCGACGCCTTCTCCTCGGAGGGGTACTTCTTCTCCTCCACCGGCGGCAGTCCGCTGTCGTGCGCGATCGGCATGACCGTACTCGACGTGTTGCGCGACGAAGGGCTGCAGGACAACGCCCTGCGGGTCGGTGCACACCTCAAGTCCCGGCTGCTGCAGTTGCGCGACAACCACCCGATCGTCGGCACCGTGCACGGTTTCGGCCTGTATCTGGGCGTCGAGATGGTGCGCGATACCACCACGCTGGAGCCCGCGGCCGAGGAGACCTCGGCGATCTGCGACCGGATGCTCGACCTCGGGGTGATCATCCAGCCCACCGGCGACCACATGAACATCCTGAAGACCAAGCCACCGTTGTGCATCGACTCCGAGTCCGCCGACTTCTACGTCGACACGTTGGACCAGGTGCTCACCGAGATGCGTCGAAACTGAGCTCGTGCGCCATATCTGGGTCGAAACTCGCACACCTCAGTTTCGACCTGGCGACCGTCACTTCGAGGCGTACGACTAGGCCAATAGCGGCACGTCGTCCAGACGGTCGTCGGTGAGGATCTCGAGCATCGCGCCCCGGCTCACCAGCTCGGCCCTTGCGAACGCCTTGCCCGCCACCTGGATTCGGCAGCTCGCGATCGCCGAGTTGTAGCAGTACTTGGTTCCGCCGTGGGTGTCGGCGTAGGTCAGGCCGATCACGTCCGCGGGCTCGGTGGCGATCTCCCCCTCGATCATCTTCTCGCCCACCCGCGCACCGAACGTCCACGAGAACGGTGCGTAGCGGCCGTGGCTCTTCAGGCTGTCCCCCAGCGAGCGCACCGCGAACTCCTGCCCGGCGTGACGGAACACGAACAGTGTCACGCCGGGCAGCAGCACCGGCCCGACGGCCGCCCGGGCGGTGACGATCTCCAGCGTCGAGTCGGGCGCGTCGTCGAACCCGCACACCTGGCCGAACGCATATGCCGGGGTGTGGCGCGTGCCCCAGTTGTGGTTCACGCTGCCCGTCCAACCGTCGACGTCGACCACCAGGTCCGCCAGCTCGAGACGGCCGTCGAACCGGGCCAGCGGGTGGCGGACCTGGGTCTTGGCCGTCGGGAAGCGCCGCCGGTAGGCGCGATCGGTCAGCAGCCGGACGGGATCCTGACCGCCCGGGGTGATGGCGAGGTCCCAGCGCGCGTCGGGCAGGAACCCGAACGCGGCGGTGTCGTCGAGGCTGGTCGTGGCGATACGTGCCGTCCAGTCCTCGTAGCCGAAATCCGCTGCGTCGATCGGAAAGGACTGTTTGCGCGCACGATGACCCGACGGATCGAACACCATCACCCAGACGTCGGCGGTGGGCTCCCCGCCCGCAGGCAGCAGCAGTGTCTCGCGCAGCCACAGTGCCTGGCCTGCGTCGGGGGCGTTGGCACGGATGAACCGGCTCTCGTAATAGGGGGCCTGCACCTCGGTCACCGACCCAGCATCCAATACTTGACCCGTGAGCGGAGTGCAGATCGCGGCATACGCACTGGCAGTGATCGTCGTCGGCGAGGCGATCGCGCTGGTGGTGCTGACAGTGCGCCTGAGGGCGGCGCGGGAGGAGGCCGACGACCTGCGGCGCCGTGTCGACACCCGAAACCTGCTGCTCTCCGGCGGGACGAGGGCCGTCAAGACGGTGTGGCAGACCGCCAACATCCTGCGCCAGGACGGGCTCGGCGCGGCAGTGCGGTCCTCCATCGAGGAGCTCGCCGACTGGGCCGAGGTGGAGCGCCCGGACCTGGCGCGGCTGGCGCCCAACGGAAGGGTGGCCATCATGTTCTCCGACATCAAGGAGTCCACCGCGCTCAACGAACGCATCGGCGACCGCGCCTGGGTCAGGCTGATCGGCAAACACGACAGGGCGGTACGCCGGTACGTCGACAGACACGGTGGCTATGTCGTGAAGAGTCAGGGAGACGGGTTCATGGTCGCCTTCGCGCACCCGGAGCAGGCGGTCCGGTGCGGGGTGGACATCCAACGCTCACTGGCTAAGCGCCCCAACGGTATTCGCGTCCGCATCGGAATTCACGTCGGCAAATCGGTGCGACGTGGCGACGACCTGTTCGGACGCAACGTCGCGATGGCGGCGCGGGTGGCCGCACAGGCCGAGGGCGGCGAGATCCTGGTGAGCGAAGTGGTGCGCGAGGCCATCGAAGGATGCGCCGACTGCGAAGACCTCACCTTCGACGACGGCCGCGAGGCGCAGCTCAAAGGCTTCTCCGGCGCGCACACGCTCTATCCGGTCAGCACGGCGGCGGACTAGTTGTCGCGGCCTTCCTGCGCTTCGATCTCGTCGAGGCGTTGGTGCAGGCGGGCGCGGATGTCGTCCGGGGTGTAGGAGTTGCGACGCCGTTGATCGCGTGCGACCAGCGCACCACCTGCGACGACGCCGGCGACGCTGGCGAGTCCGACCCACTTCCAGATTCCGCGCATGCACATCAGTCTGCCTAAGCTGACGGGGTGAATCCAAGCACGGTGTCGCTGCAGCGCGCTCTGGACGAGACTCGTACCGGGGACATCTGGCTGTTCCGCGGACACTCCGGCCCCGATCGCGCCATCCAGTCGATGACCAACAGCCCGGTCAACCACGTCGGCATGACCGTCGCGATCGATGACCTGCCGCCCTTGATCTGGCACGCCGAACTCGGCGACAAGCTGCTCGACATGTGGACGGGCACCAATCATCGCGGCGTGCAGCTCAACGATCTGCGTGAGGCGGTGGAGCGCTGGACCCAGGTCTACGGCCAGCGCTGCTGGCTGCGCCAGCTCACGCCGCATGCCGACCGCGAGCAGGAGGACCGCATGCTGCGGGTGATCGCGCGGATGGACGGCACTCCGTTTCCGACGACCGCGCGGCTGACGGGCCGCTGGGTGCGCGGCCGGTTGCCGAACACCGCCGACTTCACCCGGGGAATCCCGTTCGTGCACCAAAAGGTTCGCCAATCTGTCGAACGCCGGAAGGCGGAGAAGTTCAGCGCTGGATTCGAAACCGCGTACTGCGCCGAAACCGTCGCCGTCACCTACGAGGAGATGGGTCTGCTGAAGACGGAGAAGCACTCCAATTGGTTTGACCCGGGCTCGTTCTGGAGTGGTGATGCGTTGCCGCTGACGGCCGGATACCAACTCGGCCGCGAGATATCCGTGATCCCTTGACCCAGCCCGTCCCGCATATCGGGCGGCGAAACGCCGTCTGAGATCGCGCGGCGCCCTCGCTCGGGGTGGTTTGCTGTTGGATAGCCCATCCATCGGCACCTCGACGAGGGAGCGAAGCATGCCGACAGCGACCGAACCCGCCCCCACACACGACGCTCCCCCACGCGGCCTGCTCAGCGCGAAGGGCTCGGCCATCTCCATCGTGCTCGCGTCGATCGCCACACTCGTCATCGTCTTCACGATGCTGCAATCGCCCGATGACGAGACCCCGCAGATGCAATCCGTTCCCGCGCAACCCAATACCGTCTCCCAGTGGGTGGCGGCGCCCGCCGAACCCACCACTGCCGCGCCGACACCGAAGCCTGCGCCGCTCGCCATGGACGAGCAGGGGTTCGTCGACACCGCCGCGCGCTGTGATCAGCGTCAGCAGGCCGTCGCGATCGCCCGCACCACCCGCTCGGCGATGGTCGTCTGCCGCCAAGCCGACGGAACCTACGAGTACCAGGGAATCCGCTTGCACGACGGCGCCGCCCTGCGACTCGACGACGTGCGCGTGATCCCGACCGGCTTCGAGGCACACAACGACGGCACCACGTATCGGCTGTCGTCGACGGAGTTGGTGGTGCTCACCGGCGAGGACCTGCTCAGCCGCGACGCGATCGTGGAGTACCGCGCGGGCTGACCCGCGCCGCGTAGACATCTTTCCGCGGTGCCTCGACGAGCCGAGATGCCTTGTCGGTACGTCCCATTGGCGTGGTCAGTTCGCGTGTTGCACGATGTTGACGACGTTGCCGTCGGGCGCGCGAACCAGGAACCTTCGCACCCCCCACGGTTCGGTCGTGAGTGGATGGACGATCTCGAACCCGAGCCGCCGGGCTTCGTCGTACGCGCCCTGCACATCGTCGGCGTGGACCGAGATGACCGAGTCCTCTGCCGCGGTGGCATCTCGCGTCACGAGCTGGACGTGCGCCCCGGTTTGGGGCTCGGTGTAGCGCGCCACCCAGCCCAGGTTGAACTCCTCGGTGCTCAGCCCCAGGAAGTCGGTGTAGAAGCTCTTCGCGTCGGCGATGTCGGCTACCCGAAGGTTGGCCGTGATGCGTTTGGCGCGCATGGGTTCTCCTTGTGCACTGGGTCCTTCGCCCTGATACTGCCCGAGCGGTCCGCCGACGACCAGCACGTCGCTCGACGACACGCGACGAACGCGCCGCCACAGAAAGTACCGGCACCCGCGGTAGCCTCGGCCAGTGCCGTCCCGCAGCCCCACCCGTGCGGTGCGATATGCGCGTCGCCGCAGGCGCCGGATGGCCCTCAAAGAACACGACCTCACCGATTCGCAATGGGGCGCCCTCAAGGCGGCCTGGGGCGGTTGCGCCTACTGCGGCGCGAGCGCGACGCCGCTGCAGAAGGACTGTGTGCTCCCGATCTCCCGCGGTGGGAGGTACGTGCTCGCGAACGTGGTACCGAGCTGCCGCTCGTGCAACACGAGCAAGTGCAACGCCGAGGTGACCACCTGGATGCGGCGCAAGAAGCTGGACGAAAAGGTTTTCCTGCTCCATCAGGCCGAGATCAGCCAGGCTCTCGCGGCCGACCCCGATTGCCCTGCATAGGTCGGCTTCTCAACGCGGGGTACGGTTCGTGGGTGCCGTTGCGATACGTGGATCCGAACAAGACGCGGGGCCGCGTGTACCGGGCCAGTGTTCGCTTCGGCCGTTCGCGCATAGGCCAATTCGTCGCACGCCACGTCGCCCGCCACACCGATCCCCACTTGTTCCGACTCACCGGGGGGCGGGTCAACATGGGGGCGATCATCAACGCGCCGCTCGTCTCGACCGGGGCGAAATCCGGGCTGCCGCGCGTCGTGCAACTCACCTATTTCCATGACGGGCCCGACGTCATCCTGCTCGCCTCGAACTACGGCGGAACCCGACACCCGCAGTGGTTTCACAACCTGAAAGCCAATCCGGACTGCGAGTTCGGCGAGCAGAGGTTCGCCGCCGCCGAGGTCACCGACCCCGACGAATACGCACGACTCTTCGCGCTCGCCGAGCGTGTCTACGCAGGCTATGACGACTACCGCGCCAAGACGGCCCCCGCCAATCGACGAATCCCCATCTTCCGGCTCAGGCCGCGCTGAAACCCTACAGCGGAGCCGAACTGGGCCCGAGCATCTGGCATTTCGGGGCCGGCGACTGCCCGATCCACGCACCGCAGCCCCTGCCGGTCGCGATGTAAGTGGCGCCGGGAACATAGTCGAAGACAACCCGCGCGCTGCCCGAGGCGTCGCTCGGGAAGCAGCGGGTGACCGCGCCGCCACCCTGCATCTGCAGGCATGCCACGCTCGTGGCTGGAACGGCAGGCGGACCGCACTCGGCCGGTGCCACCGTCGCGGTGACCATGGCGACGCCGTTGACCTGCTCGACCTGCGGCGGGGACAACGTGAACGAACACGGCGGCGGCGGCTCCGCGTTGGCTACGTTCACCCCGGTCACCAAGGCGAACACCGTGGTGACGGTCACCGCAAGCACGAGGACGAGCCGGGCCATACCCGATGATAGGTCGTTGCTCCTGGGCGAGAGGCAGGAACGGGCTTGTGGGGGTTAACCGGTCATAGACGACGGCTCGCGCTAACTGCGGTTGACTCTGACCGCCTCTTGAATCAACGCCTTGAACGCGCTCTCATCCAACTCATCGTCTTCGCGCAGATCGATGGAGCGCCCGACGGGGGCCTCGAGGCTCGCATTGAACAGGTTGTCCGGATCGCTCAAGGACGAGCCCTTGGCGAAATTGACCTTGACCTTGCCCTTGTAGGTTTCCAGCGTGCAGATCAGACCGTCCAGCGAGAACGCCGGCACGCCGTCGGGGTTCGACGGCTTACGCCATTTGATCTCCTCGACCACGTCGGGTTCGGCTTGCTTGATCAACGAGCGAATCTCATCGACCCGATCGAAGCGCCAATCCTCACTCACAGTGCCAATGTACGACGACCATCGGCCGAGATCACCGTTGAATTCAACGTTCACCACGTCACCGGCGCGCGCACGATCTTCTCGGCACAACTCCAGGGAAGACGTTTGACGTTCGCATCTCGCGGGGACCCTGGTGTCAGTCGGGGGGTCATTTGCAGCCATTGCCGTCCAGCGCCGCGCGGCATTGGACACGAACGACAGGTCAACGTGGCGGCAGCGTGTGATTGCCGCCGGCGATGGCTTGAACAGGAGGTTCACGATGCAGATGAAGAAACTGGTTGCCGGTGCCGCAACGGCCGCCGCACTGGGTTTCGCCGCTTTCGGCGCCGTCAGTGGCGTGGCGCAGGCAGACCCTGACAAGCCAGGGCCGCCGTGGAATCCGGGCGGTCACGGCGCAGATGTCTGGCTTCCCGGAGACCCACCCGGGCACAATCCGTTCGGGCCGCCCGGACAGGTGATGAAGGGTAACCCGGTCGTCCCGGGTCTGACCGGCGTGCCGCCGGGTCACTGGGGTGACCCCGTACGCGTCGGGCTCCCGCCGACCTGGGTGCCTGACAACTGGGTGGAACTCGGTATCCCCGGGCCGCTGCCGCTCGTATGGAACATCGAGGCCAACTCTTGGGGCATCTGGTGGAATGACGTGTTCATTTCCTTCAGTTCCTAGGGCGACGCTCGCTGATGGCCGTCCTGCGCAGGCAGGGCGGCCATCGCCCCGTCTGTCAGTCGAGACAGAACTCATCTACGTAATTCGACGTCAGGCTTGCTTTTACACGTTGAAGCGGAACTCGACCACGTCGCCGTCGGCCATGACGTAGTCCTTGCCCTCCATGCGCACCTTGCCCGCGGCTTTGGCGGCCGCCATCGACCCCGCGGCGACGAGGTCGTCGAAGGACACGATCTCGGCCTTGATGAAGCCCTTCTCGAAGTCCGAATGGATGACGCCCGCAGCCTTCGGCGCGGTGTCGCCCTGGTGAATCGTCCAGGCGCGCGCCTCTTTCGGTCCCGCCGTCAGGTAGGTCTGCAACTTCAGGGTGTGAAACCCGGCCCGCGCCAACGCGTCCAGGCCCCGCTCGGTCTGACCGATCGACTCCAGCAGCTCGGCGGCCGACTCGTCGTCGAGCTCCTGGAGTTCGGCCTCGATCTTCGCGTCGAGGAACACCGCGTCGGCCGGCGCGACCAATTCACGCAACTCGGCGATCCGCTTCTCATCGGTGAGCACCGACTCGTCGGCGTTGAACACATAGAGAAACGGCTTGGAGGTCATCAGGTTCAGCTCGCGCAGCAGCGACACGTCCACCCCCGCCGAAAACAGGGTCTTGCCGCTGTCGAGAACCTGCTGGGCCGCGGTGGCCGCATCGAACAGCGGTTTGCGGTCCTTGTGCGTGCGGGCCTCCTTCTCCAGACGCGGCAGAGCCCGCTCGAGCGTCTGCATGTCGGCGAGGATCAACTCGGTCTCGATGATCTCGATGTCCGACTTCGGATCCACCCGACCGTCGACGTGCACGACGTCGTCGTCGGCGAACACCCGGACCACCTGACAGATGGCGTCACTCTCGCGGATGTTGGCCAGGAACTTGTTGCCCAGCCCCGCCCCCTCGGACGCCCCTTTGACGATGCCCGCGATGTCGACGAACGTCACCGGTGCGGGCACGATCTTCTCGGAGCCGAAGATCTTCGCCAGCTCGGTCAGCCGCGGATCCGGGAGCGCCACCACACCTTCGTTCGGCTCGATTGTCGCGAACGGATAGTTGGCCGCCAACACGTCGTTTCGCGTCAACGCATTGAACAACGTCGACTTACCGACGTTGGGTAGTCCGACGATTCCCAGATTCAAGCCCACGGGCTCCACAGTGTAGGAGATGTGATCGGCACGCCACCCTCCGCTGGCGGCGTCTGGATGCCGAAGCCGGTACGGTCGACCTGTGCCAGGACAGCGCGCGCGGCCGGCGATACCGGCCGATCACCGCTCCGCGCACCCCAACATTCCAGGACTTCCCTGGTGGGGTGCGGTGTTGACCGCTGTCGTCGCATCTACGCTCGGCTTCGCCTTCGACGCCGGATCCGGTGGCAAGGAACTGACCGGGGCCTTCAGCGCGCTCTATGTCCTCGGCTGCGTGGCGGCGGTGCTCGCGGTCCGGCAGGCCGGCGTGTTCACGGCTGTCATTCAGCCGCCGCTGATCCTGTTCGTCATCGTGCCCGGTGCGTACTACCTGATGCACAGCGCCGACATCCACGGCGTCAAGGACATCCTGATCAACTGCGGCTATCCCCTGATCGAGCGCTTCCCGCTGATGTTCTTCACCTCCGCGGCGGTCCTGCTGCTCGGTCTGGCCCGCTGGTATCTCGGCGGGGCGGGCCGACAAACCGCACCCGCCGCCGGCGCGTCACACGCCTCCGACACGGAACGCGCAACAGGCGGTGGGCTGTCGGCGAAGTTGTCGTCACTGCTGGGTGGCAGGCCGGATTCCGATGCGCCCACCCCGGAGCCGCGGCGGCGCAGTTCGCTCGACCGGCGCTCCGGCGCATCGAAACCTCCACCCGACCGTTCCGCGCGCGCCGCACGTCCCGCCAGGCGCGCCGGGGCCACGTCCCGGTCACGGCACGCGCGCCCGCCCGACACCGAGATCATCGAACCCGTCGTGGACGTGGACCGTCCGCGCCGTCGGCGCCCCCGGCCCAGCGAGCCGCCACC
>NZ_JACKSH010000004.1:1465-2228 GCF_025821625.1 Mycolicibacterium pyrenivorans | reverse complement strand
GTTGGTGATCTCGTCGAGAAACATGCCCAACCGGGAAAACTCGTCCCACTGAGCGACTTTCACGCGCTGGCGGTTAATCAGCTGATCCATCAGAGTGATCGCCTGCGCGGCGACCGTGCCATCAAAGGGGGTTAGCAGATAGATGGTGGAGTTGGGATCCTCCAGGAACTCCTCATCGAGGACCGGTAAGCCTCTGTCGCGTTCCATCGTCTGCAGCCAGGCAGTCAGGACCTTGGTCACGGTGATTTTGACCGAGTCGCGCTGCTTGGCCTCCATGCTCAACACGCTGCGCACGCGGGCCTCGAAGTAGCGGTTCGACGACCAGACGGCCGCGGTCACCCAGGAGGCATCAGTGCTCATCTGCGGCGAGGTGGGCCAAGGGTTGGGCAGGGTCACGTCCTCGGCAGCCTCGATCACCCAGTCGATGCCCAGCCCTAGCCCTTGCGGACTCGCGGCCAACAGCAGGCAGGTCAGCGGGGCGAACGCCAGGTCATCCCACGGGCCGGGGTCGCTGCCGCGAAAGGAGCTGCCCGACAGCGCCACCGCCGAGGTGCTCAACAGCGTGCGAGCGACGGCCTTAGCATCCTCAAGCCCGGTGATCCATGCGGTGGGATCGAATCGGTACGGACGCAGGTCGGCCGGATAGTACGGCGCAGCGATAGGCCGCAGATCCAGCAGCGCGGCAGGCCCGTAGCGCCGCGAGGCCACCATCTGCATGAGGTCGTCCTTGGAGGACGACACCACTGCTGGGCCCGGCCACAGC
>NZ_JACKSH010000004.1:0-1400 GCF_025821625.1 Mycolicibacterium pyrenivorans | reverse complement strand
GGCCGCGGTCGTCGTGGACCCAGCCGGCGAACGGGGTCACCGGTGGCCGATAGCCGCCGGAGGCGGCCGGTGTCGCACTCATAGTTGGAACAGTAGGGCCGCCGCAGGGGTGCTCCGTGCACTATTTTCGGGTGCTGGTTAGTCCTGCCGCGGCGAGACGTACTCCCCGGCGCGCACCTCAGGCCCGATCTGCACTGCGAACTGCAGTTGGTCGGCGGTGTACATCCAGCCCGCATCGGTCCAGGTGCGCGGAACTAGTTGCGCCACAACAGGTTGTGGAAGACCGCACGCGGCGGCGACATCAGCGATCGTGAACTGAGCGTGCTCGCTATTGATCGGCGCCGCCACTTTGCGGCGGCGAAACGACTCCAAACACAGCGGCGCGGCGAGCTGCTCATCGGGCATGGATATAAGGCTACGGCCGACCGAGGTGCCTGACAGGCACAAAATGCCGAACGCACATCAGTTCGTCATGAGTCGAGACGACAGTGTGGGCGCCACATCGGCAGCGGTGAACAGCCGTACGGGTCCGGTGATCGCACCGTCAGATGATCGGACATAGCCAAGACCCAGAGGGGACATCGGCAGCTGCCACGCCTGGGGTCCACCGAGGGCATCCATGGACGTTTGTGCTGTCGCGGTCCTCAGCGCAATCACGACGTCGCTGGTTGCCTCAACGGGCCGACCCACCCGGGCGCCAACCGCGAACGTCGACGCTTGTCGCGGCCTTCGTCGGCGATGCGCTGCAGCGTGCCCGCCACTTGTGGGTGCGACCCCAGCAGCTCGTCGACGGCATCGACGACGACGAGCAGCTCGGGCTGGGACTGGCCTGTGCGCTCATTCAGCGCGGCCTCGACCTGGGCGCACCAGGTGTCCCAGTCCGCCGGAGGGTCGGCTGCGCGCCGGTAGCCCGCGCAGTGGGCGACAACGTGAGGAGGAGGGCCGGTAGTGGCGTTTGCGCTGGTGATGCCGTTCTGTGTGTCGGCGATCGCGAGCTGCACGCGGGTCGGCGGATACAAGGTGCACACGCTCAGCGCAAGCGACTGCAGCGCTGTGGTTTTCCCAGCGATGCCCACGCAGAGCGCGACGTTGGCGTGATCGCCGAGCTCAATCGACACCACCGAGTCGGGCGCGTCCACTGGCGCACCGACCGGGATCGCCAGCACGTCATCGTCGGCGCGGCGTCGCCACCCCGCGCGCGGGTCGAACGTGTCGAGCTCAGTGACGCCCAGGGCGTCCAGAAGACGCCTACCCGGCCAGGCCGGAGAATGTGTCTGCGCAGCGCTCATAGGCCAAGCCAGGCCTGTTCCTGGTTGAAAGCCACGATGGCGACCTCGACGGTGTCGCGGGCGGTGCTGATCCGCACCGATTCCCGCGAGATCTGCTGAAAGTGGATGTCG
>NZ_JACKSH010000003.1 GCF_025821625.1 Mycolicibacterium pyrenivorans | reverse complement strand
AAGCTGGACAGACCAGCGGATTCACGCTGCCCACCCACCGCAGCACAGCAAAATCAGTCTGACCGGACCTCAACAGGGTCGATCCACGGATTGAGGCTTAGCAAGGCCTTCTTGGCCCGCCGCTACCAATTGCTGAATGTCGTTCTTACCGACAATAGACATGTACTTCTCCTACGTTTCTTGGATTGGGCTGCGTAATGTTCTCTTGGACAGATGTTTTCGTGATTGCGGCGTTCATGTTGTT
This sequence comes from Mycolicibacterium pyrenivorans, assembly GCF_025821625.1. Lineage (GTDB taxonomy): Bacteria > Actinomycetota > Actinomycetes > Mycobacteriales > Mycobacteriaceae > Mycobacterium > Mycobacterium pyrenivorans. Next base: position 85 of record NZ_JACKSH010000003.1, on the reverse strand, counting down.
GCGGCTTCGAGTGCGCCTGGTGGTGTTTGGGCGACCATCTGGTGGCCCCACACACTGGGTCGGTCGTACTGAGCGACTGTCCAGG
>NZ_JACKSH010000002.1 GCF_025821625.1 Mycolicibacterium pyrenivorans | reverse complement strand
GGGCCATCATCTGATCCCGCACAACGGCCCACCCCGACTCCAAAGCGCACAACCGAATTCGCCCCCACGCCGAGGGTCGATCGGTGAATCAAGGCTTACTGCCGTCCTGCTTGATTGCCGTCGTCACCTCGTTGCCGTACTCATCCGTCGACTCGATGACTTCCCGGATGTTCTGCGCTTCATCGGCGGACCGGACCGCCTCCTGCGCCATCATGCCGACCGGCGATCGCGGGTCGAGGACCTCGTCGCCGGGCCGCTGCACCACGGGCACCAGGAGGCCGGTGAGGCCGGTGAGGCCGGCCTCGGACCCCGTCTCCTGGACGAATCCGAACTTGTTACCGGCCGCGAGGACCGCATTCGCCGTCGCCTCGTCGGCCTCACCGACAGCCACCAGCATTGCGTTGACCGCACCCTGCTCCTCGAGCGCCAACGCCTGCAGGTTGGCCACCTGCTCTTCCGACATGTACGCCGGATCGATCAGCACCACCCACTGGTCGGTCACGTTGAGCGGGCCGGCGTCGAGTTCGTCGGCCTTGGCCAGCAGAATCGTGCGCGCGCTTCCGATGGACTCGGCACCACCGCTCAGCGCTGCCGCCACGGCACTTGCATACTCGGAAAACCGTTGGGCGGCCGCATCCGCTCGGCCGAACATCTCCCCGGCGGCATCGTGCGCCCGCCCCGACCATGCCTGCACCGCAGGCAGACGCTCACACGCATTGTCGATTCCCGAGACAGCGCTACCCACGGACTCACCACCCGATTGCACCGGAGCCGACGACGTCGACAACGTGTCGGGCCTCCAAGACTCCAGCGTTGTTCGCGACGGCAACACAACAGACATTATCTGCGATGCCCGAGACACCTCTAAGCGCCATTTCACACTGCACCCACGGCGAGAAAGTGCGAGTGGGCGTCGCCGCCAGCGCAATCTGGACGACCTGTTGTCAGGCAGCGGTATCATCGGACCTGCCATGGCACGCATGGAGATTCGCGTCGCACGCATCGCTGAGGCCACGCTGGCCGATCAGCAGTTCATCACGCCCATCGACGTCCTGGTCGGGCTGGGCTGGCTCGCCCAGGCCAACGTCGAGAACTGGCAGCGGGGCCGGGTCGCCTCCCTCGACCTCTGCTTCAGCGTCGACGCCGCCAAAATCTCCGCCGCCCTCGACGCCCTACGCAGCTGGGCCCAGGACCGCGGCCTGCGGCCGTGGGACACCGACTACGGCGACCTCGCGTTCACCGCCGGCGGCGACCCTGCGACCGAACAGGCTTTCCGAACCCGCTGGGCAGCCGCGGAGCACCCCCCACCCGAACTACCGCAGCGTCCCCGCGAACTCATCGTGGTGTCACCCCACAACGACTGGATCTGCACCGGCTGCGACGAAACCGGCGATCTGCTCGTCAAGACGAACAACGGCACCCTCTGCCTCGACTGCGCCGACCTCGGCCATCTGGTCTTCCTGCCCTCCGGCGACGCCGCCCTCACCCGCCGCGCCAGAAGGGCCAGCCGCCTGTCCGCCGTCGTCGTCCGCTGGAGCACCAGACGCAAACGCTATGAACGCCAAGGCATCCTGGCAGAGAACGACGCCATCGAACAAGCCGCACAGCAGTGCCTCGAGGACGCCGACGCCCGCGCAGTGCGCCGCTCGCGCGACCAGATCCGCCGCGCCGCCATCGACGAGGAGTTCCGCGAGGACTTCGCCGCCGCGATCCGCAGACAGTTTCCCGGCTGTCCACCGGCACGCGCCGACGCCATCGCCTACCACGCCGCCCTGCGCGGTAGCGGCCGCGTCGGACGCAGCGCCGCAGGCCGCGCGCTGGACCCCGACGCCGTCCGCCTCGCCGTGGCTGCCTCGGTGCGACACGTCGACACCGACTACGACGACCTGCTCATGTCCGGCGTCGATCGCGACGATGCCCGACACCGGGTGCGCCACCTCGTGGGCGACATTCTTGACACGTGGCGCGACGGCGTGACCCTCCTCGATACGTGACCCTCACCCTCGATGTTGGCGATGTATGCTGATCACCAATATCATCAACATCCAGGGAATTGTCATGTCGGTAACCCAGATCGATCTAGACGACCAAGCGCTGGCCGAGGTCATGCGGATAGCCGGCGTGCACACCAAGAAAGAAGCCGTCAACCTCGCCATGCGTGACTACGTGGAACGCTTCCGCCGGGTCGAGGCGCTGGCACGTTCCCGCGACCACGCCAAGAATTGGGACTACGAGGGCTGGCTCGCCGCGCGGGCAGATGAGAAGGCTCTCGGAAGTTGATCCAATTCCTGGTCGATTCCTCCGCAGTCTGGCGCCTGCAGCGACACCCGGAACTCACCGAGATGTGGAGCGCCCCGCTTGCCGGCGGAGCCGTGGGGTCGTGTGAACCGCAGCGGGCCGAGTTCCGACGTTCAGCGCGCAATGACGACGAGTTCGATCAGATGAATCAGATGTTCAGTGATGTTTACCCTGATGTCTCCGTGCCGAAATCGATTTGGCGGTGGATCGATTCGGCGCAGCGACGTCTCGCGGTGGTGAGCGCGACACGGGCACTGTCGGTCGTCGACCTCTTGATCTGTGGGACCGCGGCAGCCAGGGGCTTGGTGGTGCTCCATGACGACGGTGACTACGAACTTGCCGAACGCCATCTCGCCGACGTCAGCGTGCGCCGCGTCGTGCAGGCCGGGCGTTGACACTGCGCCTACGGCGAAAACGTGCGAGTGGGCTTAACCGCCAGCGCAGTCTGAACGTTCCGGCGAGCTAGGCAGCGACGGTCTGAGCGACCTCGGCGGCGGCCAGCGTCGGCAACTTCACCGACATCTCGTCGACCGTGATGGCCCCGTAGGAGTAGAAGTTCAGGAAGTTGAACGTCGACGTCACGATCTGCACCGTCACCGACTGACCCGGCTGCAGCGTGTGCGCCACCTGCTCCAGCGAGACCGTGACCGTGTGCGTATCCCCGTCCAGCTCAACGGGAATCGGGGTGGCCAGGTTGCCCAGCACCAGATGCGTCTCGTCGTCGACGATCTGCGCGTACACGTGCTTGGCGGTGCCGGTGCCCGAATAGGTCAGCGTCAACTCCGGCGCGCCCACGATGTGTGTCGTCTCCGTGGCGTCGGGGACCTGCAGGTTCACCGCGTTGAGAGCCGGCGCCGCCGACGGCAACCCGAGCAGCGCCGCGATCGGTCCCCTGGTGATGACCAACGGGTTGGGCCCCGACCCGCCGATGAACGGGAAGACCAGAATCGACTTGTCGTCGGAGCGACTCGCCGCCACCGATTCCCCCTGCACCACCGGGTAGGTGTCTGACGAGAACAGATCGCCGTTCTGGTCGACCCACTCGAATTGTGCTCCGGTGTCGACGTTCTCGCCCTTGACGTAGCGGTCCAGCCAGTCCAGCGTCCGCCCGATGACCACGTCGCCGTCATTGTGGCTACTCAGGCAGGCGCCGTGACCTCCGCAGTACCACAGCACCTTTGTCGTGGTCCCCGCCTCGATGAGCGCCTTCGCGTTGAGATCGGCCTGCGCCAGCGTGAACAACGTGTCCACCGTGCCCTGGATGAGCAGCGTCGGGGCGGTGATGTCGCCGATCTGGTCGGCGTAGCCGCGATCGTCGAGCAGGTCGATGTCCGACTGCGACGTGTATCCGGTGATGATGGCAACGATCGCCGCGGGCAGGATCCGTGGATTGGGCCGCGACAGGGTCAGCACCAGCACCGAGCTCAGCAGCGTGCCCCACCCGCTGCGCACCGCCTCGTCGGGGAACAGCACGTCGGTCAGGCTGTTCCACGCGATCGTCGGCACGATCGCGTCGATCCGGTGATCGATTGCGGCCGTGGCCAATTGGATGCCACCGCCGTAGGACGCACCCACCATACCGAGCTTCGGGTCGTTCACGCCGTCGAGCTCGACCTCGGACAGCGTGGCCAGGTGACTGATGATGTGGGAGACGTCGCGGCCCTCGAAATCCGGTGACTGCAACTGCATCCGGCCACCCGAGCGCCACTCACCGCGCGGATCCCAGGTGACGACGTTGTAGCCGGCCTCGCGCAGCGCACCGATGCCGATCACGTCGTTGGGGAGGAAGCTGTCGACGTTCAACTCCAGCGTCGTCGAGCCCGGAAGGCCCAGGCCCGAACCGGACAGCACCGTCGGCGCCTGCTCCCCCGCCTCCAGCCCCTCTGCGGGCATGAAGTTGACGAAGATCCTGGTCCCGTCGAACGACTTCACGATGAAGCTGCGCGGCCGCGGGGTGCCCGCCGGCGCCCGGTGGTCGATCACGAAACCGATCAACGGATGCAGGAAGTCGCCCACGAGCGGGATGACATGCAGGAGACCGACGATCGGGGTGAACACCACCGGCCCCAGAACCGGGACGTTCTGCAGCCACCCCAGCGGCGGCGTCCACTCGATGACCTCGACGCCGGTGGGGATCGGGTATGCCGCGTCCGCGGCGGCCAGGCTGGTGGTCACCTCGTCGGCCGCCGGCGTCACGGGCTCGTCGGTGAGGTCCCGGCCGGCGGTCACCCACGACATCACCAGCGACGCCAGCGCCGGGAGCGCGGGATCCTCGGTCTCGTTCGCGGCGTCTGCAGCGGTGACGGCGGCGACCTCGGCTGTCACGGTTTCGGCGGGCTCGTCGGCAGCCTCCGGCTCCTCGGCGATCGGCTCCACCTCGGCGGGGGGCTCGACGACGACGGGCTGCTGCTCGGCGGCCGGCGCCTCGGTCTCGTCCGGCGCTTCCTCGACCGGCGCTTCGGTCAGGTCTTCGACGGCCGGCTCTTGCTCGGCCTCGACCACGACCTCGGCGGCCGGTTCCCCGGCCGGGGCGTCGCGGTCCCGCTCCACGGTGTCCTCGGCGACGTCGTCTTCGGGAGCGTCATCGTCGGGAGCGTCTTCGTCGGGAGCCTCGGCGACGTCCTCTTCAGGGTCGGCCTCGTCGTCGGGAACGTCGTCGGGAACGGTCTCGTCGTCGGCTCCAGGCTCGACGTCGGTGTCGGATGCGGTCGACTCCGTCGAGGACGGCGTCGATTCTGCCGAGGACGAGGTGGACTCCGACGAAGACGACGAGGTACTCGCACCCGACGCGGACCCGGTGTCGTCGGCCGCGGCCACCCCCGCTCCCGCCAGTACCGCAGCACCGATCCCCAGTGCGACTGCCAACCCGCCGACCCGACCCACGTATGACGCCGCACCCATGCATAGATGCCTACCGTGTCCGAACGGCCTCACGGGCGCCTTTCGGCATTTCTTACCGATGAGTCAGATCGGCGCGGGATCAGCCACGGAATCCGTGAGGAATCGGCGTGCTCGGCGCTGATCCATACCCGTGCCCGCCGCATGCAGACGTGATATCGCATCCGATCTCACTTCTCGGCAAGGCATGTATGTCCCGAGATACTCGGCGTGCCCCACCTCGCCGCGGCACCATCCGGTCACACCGGCCGCGCAAATTGCGCAAGCCGAGAGCGCACACGCTAGGGTCTACGCGGGTTGACCCTGCAGCCTCACGGAAACGTCACGGTGGCGATCGAAATCCCCGCCGACAAGGCCCGGGCCTCGACGTCAGCCGGCGTCAACGGGAGTGTTCACACCTTGGGGGATCTAGGTGTCGAAAAGTTCTACGAGTGGTCACGATCCATGTCTCATCGGACGCGGTTGGCGGGACTTCGGCGAATGTGTCGGTACAGTCAGTGCGTCTGACATGTCGCGACCCCCGATCCGACCCGGTTCGGGGACCGTCTGAGGTTGACCTGAGGAGGTCCCGCAATTCAGCGGCCCCTGCCGGGCCGACATCTGTCGAACTTCAGCGGCTAGCGCAATACCCGGCCGACCAGCACCTGAGTGCCAGGCCGCGGGTACAGATCACTGGCGTCTCTGCGCCGATGCGATAGGGGCTTCAATTGAGCCGATTTACCGAAACCATGTACGAGAACGCCCGGCGCAGCACCAGAGGGTTCATCACCGGTGAACCACATGCACCCGTCCGCCAATCGTGGGCCGAGGTGCACGAACGCGCCCGCCGCGTCGCGGGCGGACTGGCCGCGGCGGGCATCGGACCCGGCGATGCGGTGGCCGTGCTCGCCGGTGCGCCGGTCGAGATCGCGCCGACCGCGCAGGGCATCTGGATGCGCGGCGCCAGCGCCACCATGGTGCACCAGCCCACGCCCCGCACCGACCTGGTGCGCTGGGCCGAGGAGACCACCGCCGTCATCGACATGATCGCTGCCAGAGCCGTCGTCATCTCCGACCCCTTCATGGCCGCCGCGCCGGTGCTCAGCCAACTGGGCATGACCGTGCTGACCATCGAGGAGCTCCTCGCGAGCGATCCGATCGAGCCCGTCGACACCGACGACGACGCGGTCGCGCTGATGCAGTTGACGAGCGGCTCCACCGGGTCGCCCAAGGCCGTGCAGATCTCCCACGCCAACATCGTCGCCAACGCCGACGCGATGACCGCCGGCTGCGACTTCGACATCGACACCGACGTCATCGTCAGCTGGTTGCCCTGCTTCCATGACATGGGCATGACGGGATACCTGACGGTGCCGATGTACTACGGCGCCGAGCTGGTGAAGGTCACGCCGATGGACTTCCTCGGCGATATCCTGTTGTGGCCCAAGCTGATCGACAAGTACCGGGGCACCATGACCGCCGCCCCGAACTTCGCCTACAACCTGCTGGCCAAACGCCTGCGCCGCCAGGCGACCGCCGGGGAGTTCGACCTGTCCTCGCTGCGGTGGGCGCTCTCGGGCGCCGAGCAGGTGGACCCGCTCGACGTCGAGGACCTCTGCGAAGCCGGCGCCCCGTTCGGCCTCAAGCCCGAGGCGATCGTCCCCGCCTACGGCATGGCAGAAACCACGGTGGCGGTGTCGTTCTCCAAGTGCGGCGGCGGCATGGTCGTCGACGAGGTGGACGCCGACCTGCTCGCAGTCCTGCACCGCGCGGTACCCGCGACCAAGGGACACACCCGGCGGCTCGTGTCGCTCGGACGGCCGCTGCACGGCCTGGAGCTGCGTGTCGTCGACGAAGACGGCGCCGAGCTGCCCGCCCGCGGCGTCGGCGTGATCGAGGTGCGCGGCGAGCCGGTGACCAGGGGCTACACGACGGTGGGCGGGTTCATCGCCGCGCAGAACGAGCGCGGCTGGTACGACACCGGCGATTTGGGCTACCTCACCGAAACCGGAGACGTCGTGGTGTGCGGCCGCCTCAAGGACGTGATCATCATGGCGGGCCGCAACATCTATCCGACCGACATCGAACGGGCCGCCAGCCGGGTGGACGGGGTGCGGCCGGGGTGTGCGGTGGCGGTGCGGCTGGACGCGGGCCGATCCCGCGAGACGTTCGCGGTGGCCGTGGAGTGCAAGGACTTCGCCGACGAGGCCCGGGTGCGCCGCCTCGAGCGGCAAGTCGCCCACGAGGTGTTCGCCGAGGTCGACGTGCGGCCCCGCAACGTGGTGGTGCTCGCGCCGGGCATCATCCCCAAGACGCCGTCGGGCAAGTTGCGCCGCGCGCACGCGCTGTCCCTGGTGAGCTGACCGGATACGCTTCAGCGCGACCCTGGGCGGGTACCGTACAACCACGATGGCTGAGTACGACGCGCAGCCCGGTCGGGCCCCGCTAGAAGATCTGTCGACCGCACAACGAGAAGCCGACGAATTCGATCTGTTCGCCGGCCTCCGAGGAGTGACCGGGCTGGTGGCCGACGCCCGCGGGGTGGCCGATCTGGCCACCGAGGTCGCGGAGTTCGCCGTACGCGCCATCCCGGGTGTCGACGGTGCGGGCGTCGCCCTGTTGCAGCCCGAACACGTCACGCCCCATCTCCAGACCTTCGCCGCCACTGCCGAGTTCGTCAACAAGATCGACAGTGCGCAATACGAGCAGTTGCACGAGGGGCCTTGCATCACGTGCATGCAGACGGGTCGGGCCGTCGTCAGCGGTTCCCTGGGCAGCGACGACCGCTGGCCCCATTTCGGCGGACGGGTGGCCCGGATGGGGGTGCACTCCGCCTTGTCACTACCGCTGATCGTGGGCGAGCAGGTAATCGGAGCGATCAACACCTACGCCCGCACCCGCGACGCGTTCGGCGAGCACGCCGTGGAGCTGGGTTCCCAGTTCGCCGGGTCCGCAGCGGTGTCGGTGCACAACGCACAAGTGCTGGCCAGCGCGCGGGACCGCACCGAACACCTGCAACGGGCGTTGGGCAGCCGCGCCGTGATCGATCAGGCGATCGGGATCATCCGTAGCCGTTCCGGCGTTACCGGCGACGAGGCAATCGACCGGCTGAAACGGATGAGTCAAGCCGACAACGTCAAACTCGTGGTCGTCGCGGAGCGGCTGGTAGACGAGGCAGTTCGGCGCGCCAAGGCCAGGCATCGCCCCTAATACGTTCGGGGCGTGGCGAATTCGGAGATCGCGGCGATGAGCACCGGACGAGCATGCCGGTCGGTCATCAACCGGCGGGCGACATCGGTGAGGTGTTCCCCGTTGGCGTGCGAATACGAACGCATCAGCGTGAAGGCGTCCTCCACCGACACATCCAGGAATTCGCGTAGGAACCCCTTCGCCTGCTCCACGATGACGCGGCTGGCCAGTGCCGACCGCAGCTGCGGCAGGACGGTGGACGGACTGGGCGCCTGCCCCTGCAGAATGGCCACGCTCGCGATGTGCGCGAGGGTCTGGGCGACGAGGAGATCCGCCTTGTTGAGTTCACCGGTGCTGGTGCCGAAAAGCCCGAGCGCGCCCAACACGACGCCGGCCGCGCGCATCGGGACGGCGTGCACCGACGCGAAGCCGGCCGCCGTCGCTGCGGGCACGAACCGGGGCCACCGTGCTTCCTCGGCTCCGAGATCCTCGACCGAGACGGGTTGGCCGGTCGCGTAACACTCTACGCACGGGCCCTGCTCGGCCTGCAGCTCGAACAGCTCGATGTCGCGGGCCTGCTCGGTGGTCGCCGCCAGCAGCCGCAGTTGGTCGAACGGGTCGGCGAGCAGGAAGCCGGCAGCGTCGACGTCGAGTAGCTGCGCGCTGCGTTCGGTGAGTTCGGTCAGCAGGTCCACCACGTCGAAGTCGACGAGCAGGCTGTCGACGAGGGACACCACCGCGTCGAGCACACGTGTTTCACGCGGGAGTTCTGTCATGTTGCCCTCCATCCTCGTTCTGGGTACCCGAATCAGTCGCCATCGAGCCTCAGCCGGCGCTCGAGGATGTCGTGGGCAACCTCGGTGGCGGCACGCCCGGTCGCATAGGCGTGTGCGCGCAGCCGGACAAGGGCCTCGGCGGGCTCGATCCCGAGCTGAGCGACGAGCATGCCGGTGGCCTGGCTGACCTCGATGCGCGACAACGCGTTCAGCTCGGTCCAGGCGTTGCTGCCGGGTTCGGTGACGGCGGCGTGCAGATCGCCGTCGAGAAGATCCAGAAGCGGGATCCCGGCGAGCTCGGCGGCGACGATCGCACCCGAGAGCTGGGCGCCGGCCAGGCGGCCGGGCAGCACGCGGAAGAGATCGAGGGCGCCGACGTATTCACCGGCGACGACGACGGGCATCGCGTACACCCCTCGAATCCGCAGTTCCATCATGGCGGGGCCGTAGACGGTCCAGCGCCGATCCTGCGGATCGGCCAGATCCGTCACCAGGACCGGTTCGCGCAGCGTGACCGACTCCAGGCACGGACCCTCACCCAGCGTGAACTGCAGCTCGTCATACGCGCGCGCGTGCTCACCGCTGGAGCCCAGCGTTCCGGTCGTGGTGCCGTCGAAGACCACCGAGATCGCCGCCGCGTCGACGTCGAGGAGCGTCACGCACGCCTCACAGAGCCGATCGGCGGCGTCAGCGCCGCGCCGGCCGTCGACCGCTGCCAGAAGCTGCTCCCGGACCGCCACACTCAACCGACTCGGTTCGGTTTCCGGTGCCCGATCAGCCCCACAATCGACGCTTCTTCCATCGCTTTTCGTCGCCTTCGACGTCGGTCCACTCACCCGCGGCGTAACTGAACGGCTGCCGCGCGCCGCTACGGACGACGTCGAGGCGGCCGTCGTCGTGCTTGACGAAGGTGTCGCCGAACCGCATGTAATCGTCGGTCCGACCGTCGGACAGTGTCACGGACACCGTCATGGCACGCTCAACGCACTTTCTCGGGAATCGAGTTCAGAACGTGCAGAACGTGCACGGCCAAGTCACCCGCGGCCTTGTCGCCCAGCTTGGAATGAACCCTGATGGTGTCCTTGACCAGTTCGACACGTCGGTCGTACGGGGATCGGAACTGTGTTGGCGCCGCCATATTGAATTTCCTTTATTGTCGGGCATCTTCGCTCGCAACCGAGCTGCCCGATACCACCAACCGTACGCTGCTCCACACCGTTTCGGGGTGGGTACCGGCGGGTCACCGCCGGCGTCACCGCCGGCGTGCGCGGGCCCGCTCCCGCAACGAGGTACGAAGCCCCACTCTGGGCCGACCCGGCACCGCAACCGGCCTCGCGTCGGCAACGAACTTCCTCTCCGAGGCGGTCTCCGGCGCGTCGTCACTGGTGGCCACCAGGAACCGACCCGGCAGTGCCAGCTTGTGGATGGTGCGCAGCACCAGGAAGTACTGGTGTGCAAGCGAACTGGTGGTGTAGGGCAGGTCGTACTTGTCGCACACTTCCCGGACCCGCACCGCGATCTGCGCCAGGCGGTTGCTCGGCAGGTCGGGGAACAGGTGATGCTCGATCTGATAGCACAGGTTGCCGCTCGAGAATGCCAGCAGCGGACCGGCTTTGAAGTTGGCGGCACCGAGCATCTGTCGCAGGTACCACTCGCCGCGGGTCTCGTTCTCGAGCACGTCGGCGGTGAACTTCTCGGCACCATCGGGGAAGTGCCCGCAGAAGATCACCACGTACGCCCAGAAGTTGCGCAGCACGTTGGCCGCCGCGTTCGCGGCCAACGTCCTGCGCCAGCGTGAACCGGACAGGGCCGGGACGAGCGCGTAGTCCTTGAGCGACTGACGGGCGATCTTGGCGGCGAATGCCTTCCTCGCCTCGACGACCTTCTCCCGGTCGGGCGCCAGTCGGTCGCGCTCCGAGTGGATGCCGTGGAGGCCGATGCCCCACTCGAAGATGCTGGCCAACAACAGGTTACGAAGTGGCTGTGCGAGGTGTTCGGGTTTCCACGGCTGGTCGCGGGTCATCCGGATCACCCCGAAGCCCAGATCGTCGTCGACGTCGACCACGTTGCTGAACACGTGGTGGCGGTAGTTGTGCGAATACCTCCACTGCGACGAGACCCCGACCATGTCCCACTCCCACGTGGTCGAGTGGATCTCCGGATCGTTCATCCAGTCCCACTGACCGTGGCCGACGTTGTGGCCGATCTCCATGTTCTCGACGGACTTCGCGAAGGCCAGGGCCGCGGTGCCCACCACCCAGCCGGTACGCGACCGGCTGCAACCGATGATCAGGCGCGCCGCGACGTCGAGCACCCGCTGGAAGCGGATGGTGCGCCGGATGTAGGCCGCGTCCCTCTCACCGAGGGAATCCTCGATGTCGGCGCGGATGGCGTCCAGCTCGTCGGCCAAGGCCTCGATGTCCACCTGGCTCAGATGCGTGTACGCAGCGATGTCGGCGATGGCCAATGCGGTTCCTTGTCGGTCCGTCCGGGTGGTGATCTTCAGGGCTCTTTGCGGAACCCACAGTGTTGCGGACCACCAGCCGCTTCGGTAGACGACGGCAGCACGTCGGCGTACCCGCCAGCCTAGTGAGGCCTCCAGGTTGCGTCAACGCGGCGAGTCCCCTGGCCGGTCGGGGCCCTGCCCGAGAGGTAGGGTCACAACGACGGGACCACACAGGCCCTGGAGATCGAGGGGGCCGGCGATGACACGAAGCGTTGAATCACAACAGCTTTCGCTGGGCATTCTCGCTCACTCACGCAAGCCGAACGAGCGCAGGCTGCCGATCCATCCGGCGCACTTCAGCAGGATCGACGGCGAGCTGAGGTCCAGGATGTTCGTCGAGCACGGTTACGGCTCGCAGTTCGGCACCACCGACGACGCCCTGGCCGGTCTGGTCGCCGGGATCGGGACCCGCGAGCGGCTGATCGCCGACTGCGACGTCATCCTGCTCCCCAAGGTCCAGTCCGAAGACCTCGCGGAAATGAATGTGGGGCAAGTCATCTGGGGATGGCCGCACTGCGTCCAGGACAGCGCCCTGACCCAGATCGCCATCGACCGGCGGCTCACGCTGATCGCGTTCGAGGCGATGAACCACTGGAAGTCCGACGGCGGGTTCGGGTTGCACGTCTTCCACAAGAACAACGAGTTGGCCGGGTACTGCTCCGTCCTGCACGCGATGTCACTCGCCGGGATCACCGGCAGCTACGGCCGCCGGCTGCGGGCCGCCGTCATCGGGTTCGGCGCGACGGCCCGCGGCGCCGTCACCGCTCTGAACGCCCACGGCGTCGACGACGTGCGCGTCCTGACCAACCGGGACGTCGCCGCCGTCGCCTCGCCGATCCACTCCACCCAGATGGTGCAGATGGGATCCGAACCGGACACACCGGGCAGCATCTGGGCCGACACCCCCGACGGGCGTCTGCCGGTCGCCGAGTTGCTGGCCGACAACGACATCGTCGTCAACTGCGTCCTGCAGGATCCCGGGGCGCCGCTGGTGTTCCTGACCGAGCAGGATCTGGCGGCGTTCAGCGCGGGCAGCCTCATCATCGACGTGTCCTGCGACGTCGGCATGGGCTTCAGCTGGGCGCACCCGACGACGTTCACCGAGCCGATGGTCGGAGTGGCCAACGGGGTGCACTACTACGCTGTCGACCACAGCCCGTCCTATCTGTGGAACTCGGCGACCTGGGAGATCAGCGAGGCCTTGTTGCCGCACCTCGAATCCCTGCTGGGGGGACCGCCGACGTGGCAGCAGACCCCGACCATCGCCAGGGCCATTGAGATCCGCGACGGTGTCGTGCTCAATCCGGCCATCCTGTCGTTTCAGCAGCGCGACGACGACTATCCGCATCGGGTGCGCGTCAGCTGATCGACACCAGCTGGTCGATCGCATCCCGGGGAAGGTCGCCGTCGACGATGGCGGTCACCAGGATCTTGTCCAGGGTGATGGCACCGTTGTGGTTGTCGAGGAACGCGATGTCGGCGGCGTCACGCCCGGTGGCGATACGCACCAGGGTCTGCCGCGGCGCCAGCAGGGTGCCGTCGACGACCCGCCATGTTCCCTCGACGAAAGCCTCGGCGACCGCGTGGAAGTCCATCGGGTACAGGCCCGGCGCGTAGACCGACACCACCCGGGCGGGCACGTTGACCGCCCGCAGCATCGCCACCGCGAGGTGCGCGAAGTCGCGGCACACCCCGGCGCCGGACAGCAGCGTGTCCACCGCGCCGTCGATCGGGTCGCTGGAGCCCGGCACGTAGCTCAGCCGGTTGCCGACCCAGGAGGACACCTTCTCCAGCAACGTCGTCGAATCGAGGTAGCCGCCGAACTCGGTGGCGGCGAAGCCGTAGAACTTGTCGGCCTCGGCGTAGCGGCTCGGCCGCAGGTACATCGACTGGTCGTAGTCGGTGACCGGAGCGGGGGCGGTCTGGCCGATGATCGTCGCGGAGTAGTCGACCTCGAGATAGCCCACCGGCGCGTGCAGCTTGTGGATGCGGTTGCCGTGGGTGCCGCTGATCTCCTTGGCGTGCACCGGTTTCCCGTTCAGCACGAACGACAGCGACTCGTACACCTCGGTGCCGGGATGCGGCGCGATCGCGATCTGGAACTCCAGCGTCGACGGTGCGGTGATGCCGACCCCCAGTTCGGCGCCCACCACCCGCTTCATCGTCATCAGGTCTCTGACGTGAGCGCGGCGAGCAGTTCGGACATCGACACCGTCGCGACACCGATGGCCGAGTCGTCGATTCCGTACGGCAGCACCAGTGTCCCGGCGTGCACCAGCGCTCCGCAGGAGTAGACGACGTTGGGGACGTAGCCGTCCTGTTCGTCGGCGGCGGGACTCAGTAGCGGCTGCCGGAGCCTGCCGAGAATCCGGGTCGGATCCTCCAGATCGAGCAGGATCGCACCGATGCGGTAGGTCCGCATCGGGCCCACCCCGTGGGTGAGCACCAGCCACCCTGCCTCGGTTTCGATGGGCGGCCCGCAATTGCCGAGCTGCAGCGCCTCCCAGGCCTCCGCCGGCCGCTGGCAGGGCACCGAGTCCGTCCACACGAACGGATTATCCGAGTAGGCAATCGAATTCGACTCGCGATCACTTCGGCTCATGGCAGCGAACCGGCCGCCGATCCGGCGCGGGAAAAGGGCCAGGCCCTTGTTGGCGGCGGCGCGGCCGACCAGCGGCGTGGAGGTGAAGGACCGGAAATCCGCGGTCTCGAGCAGCTGCTGGCTGATGTCGGAGCCGCTGTAGGCCGTGTAGGTGGCGTAGAACGTGACCGACCCGTCGTCGTGGACGAAACGCACGAAGCGCGCATCCTCCATGCCCGCCTCCTCGGCGCTCGTCGTCGGCCACAGCACCCGCTCGGGCAGCGGGATGTCGGCGGCGAATTCGACGGCGTAGCTGCGCTCGGCGATGCTCCGAAGCTGCGAGATCGTCTCCAACGCATGGCCGCGCGTCCTCAGGTGGGCGTGCAGCTTGTCGAGTTGCTCGTCGAGGTCGGCCCGGGTGAACCGGTCCCCGAGGGCGTCGAGTACGTAGTCCGCGGACTCACCGCCGACGCCGAGCCGGACGATCTCGCTGCGCAACACCGGCGCTTCGAGCAGCGTCGACTCGACCGAGCCGACGGTGGCGAACGGACTCCGGGGATCGATCGTCACGGCACCGGACGCGTCGACGACGCCGGTGCGGAACCCGATCGAGGATCGGTGGCCCTCCCCGATACCCCGCACGCTCATCACGAATCTCAGACAGCCCGCGGCGATATTCGACTGGTCCGGGTGGGCCACCATGCTCGGGTTGCACAGCGCGGCGCCCTCGATCGCGTACTCGCTGGTGAACGTCGCGCCCAGCAGCAACATCCGCTCCTGGGACAGGTGGGCAGCGTCGTCGAGACGGTCGGCCAGTTCCCTGGCGTGACGGCCGAAGGTGCCTGCGAGGTCGCGGTGGCGCCCGTCGAAGCGGGTGACGACGTCGTCCAACGTCGCGCGGACCTCGTCCTCGTCGAGCGCGAGGATCCGTTTGAGGACGGCCCCTGTGCGGGACTCTGCGTGTTCGAACCCCTCATGGCCGGGCACGAACAGCTGCGAGATGACCCTCGACGGGTCATTGGCCAGCCGCTGCGGGCTTCGGGTCACGAGCCGGGCGAGGGTGGAGGTCACGGCGAGGTCTGACGCTCGGCGAGCAGACGCTGCGCGAGCCGGATGTAGGCGGCGGCGACGACCGGCCACGCCATCTCCGGCGCCAGGACGCGGGCCTCGGCGGCCATCGCCCCGGACAGGCGCGGCTGGGTGAGGACGCGACGCAGCGCGGAGCGCATGGCGTCCGGGTCGTCGTGGTCGATGACCAGGCCCGCGCCTCCGCAGAGGAGCTCCACGGCGTGCGGGAAGGCGGTGGCCACGACGGGCCTGCCGCTGGCGACGGCATCGACGAGCACCCCGGAGGTGACCTGATCGGTGGAGTCGTAGGGCAGCACGATCACCGAAGCCGACTGGATGAGGGCGCTCAGCATCGCAGCACCGTGGTACTGCGGATCGAAGGTCACCGAATCCGCCACCCCGCAGCGGCGCGCCCGCTCGACGAGAGACTCGCGGTACGCCTCACCCTCGGCGGCGAGCACCTTCGGGTGCGTCCTGCCTGCCACCACATAGCGCGGCCGTCCCGGCACGTCCTGGAGTGAGGCCATCGCGTCGATGACCCGCTCGATGCCCTTCCCGGGTCCCAGCAGGCCCCACGTCAGGATGGTGGGCCTGCTGCCGCGCTTGACCCTCGGGCTGGTCGGCAGTGTCGCTCCGTGCGGGATCGTCTCGACCTTGCGGCTGTCGACGGCGTAGTTGAGGCACAGTCGTTGCCGGGCGGCCTCGGACATCACGACCACCCGGCCCGCCTTGGCCACGATCGTCTCGAGCAACCAACGCTGGTGTGGCGTGGGATCTTTCGCCACCGTGTGGGCGACGACGATCGACGGGATCTGCAGTCCGTCAATGATGTCGAGCACTTCGGCGCCGTCGGCGCCGCCGTAGATGCCGTATTCGTGTTGGATCAGCGCCACATCGCTCCGATTGAGCGAGTCCGCGCATGCCGCAACCGATTGTGGCGAGCCGTTGACCAGTTCAGCGACGACCCGCGGACTCGACGACGGAAACTCGTCGGCCACCCGCACGACGTCAGCGCCGGATCCATGGCCGCTCAGCGCCGCAGACAGGCCCGCGCTGAACCTCGCCAACCCGCACGGCGTCGGCGGGTAGGTGCTGAGGACACCGAAGTTCATCGTCTTGGAAAGGGGTTGGCGCCCAACGGGAGCAAGTATGGTTTCAAAGGTTGGCACTGCGTTCAAGGCGATCCCGACGGACGGTTGCTACCGGCACGTCCGGAGTGAGCGGGTTGCTCGGCGAATTCAGCGGGGAACGGCTGACGCATGCCGGACTGGCTGGGTTCCCAACAGGTTCGAGGTTACACCCTGAGATCTGCTCGTGCGACGTCCCCGACCGCGCTCGAGGGGTATGGTCGAGGCATCGGGACCACTCAGGCCCCCGCAAATCAAGGGGCTCACAATGTCTGACAAATCTCCTCGGCAGGCCATGACCAAGAAGTCCGGGAAGTCGCTGAAAGAGAAACGCGCGGTCAAGCACGCCAAGTCCGCGGCCAAGACCTCGGCGGTCGAGTCTGCGGTCTGGGACAAGAAGCGCTGACGCGCAGCTTTCCTCCACGGCGACAGCGTATTTCAGCTTTTCGCTGGCTCGTCGGGCTTACCGCCGGCGAGCAGTGAATCCACGTCGGATTCATCGTCTGGCGCTCTTCGTCCTACGCCCGCGTGGGTGTTCGAAAATCGTTGAGGGAGCACCGAATTGGCTCGGGGTCCGGCACGCCAAACGAGATGTGGGCTGGTAGGAATACCTACCAGCCCACATTACGGTTTAAGTCTGTTTAGACGACCGTGACTCCGACCGCCTGGGGTCCCTTGGCGCCCTGTTCGACCTCGAACTGAACGCGCTGGTTTTCCTCGAGCGAGCGGTATCCGCTACCACCGATTTCCGAGTAGTGAACGAACACATCTTCTGCGCCGCCATCTGGGGCGATGAAGCCGAAGCCCTTGTCGCCATTGAACCACTTCACAGTTCCCTGTGCCATACTCTTCAACTTCCGTCATTCTGAATGGATGCCAGTAGAGACATCCCTGATAAGGCTAGCACGTTCCACCAGGGCTGTTCTGAGCGGCAATCACTCGACTTCGTCGGCGGCTCAACGCACTTAACGCCGGTATTCATCGAATACCGGTAATACACTACATATTTCAGCTGCTCAGGCGATTTCAGCGCTCCTACGAAGTTATCGGGTTACACCACTTTGCACTCTCGGCCTCTGCGAGACGCATCACCACACGGGCCGTTTCGAACAGCCGCGAGTCCCCGGTGCCACCCGAGGTGGGCAGCCCTGCGGCAGTCCGCAGAACCATCAACCCGAGGGCCTGGGATGTCATGCTCGGTACGACAAGGAGTTTCGCGCTTGCGTCACGGCCGACGACCACCATCAGGCGTGGGCGGCGATACTGTTCGCCGGCACGCATCATCCGCGCACCGGTGGCGATGGTCTCCAGGTCGAGCTGCCCCTCGGTCACCGACCAGTTGATACGGATGTCGACGATCTCACCGAGGGCTCGGTGCAGGGCACCCACCAACTCCGGCAGTTCCGATGCCACCGAGGCGGTGTGCGGCCACCAGGCGCCGTCGATCTCACTGCCCAGTTGGGGGGACAGCATGACACGGATGGGTCGTGAAGCGCGGCGGGACCGCGCCAACCCGTTCACGGGGATGGCGAATCGGCAGAGGAAGTCTTTTTCGGCTGGTCAGAGAACACGGGAGCCTGCACAGGCTCTTGGGAGATCTTCCCCGAAACGGCCTTCTCCGGCGCCTGACGGTGTGAGAACAGATCAGACGAATCCATAAGCAAGTCCTTGGGTGCTACGGGGACACACCCCGCACTGTGGTCCGAGCGAAGAGGATCGCATCGCGGGCCGAGTATTTGCGTTCAAAACGTGTCGGAATCGACTGTTCGTGCGACTCGGCCTACCCCCAGGCTACACCCCCCTGCTTCTCAGCAGCGGGCGAACGCCGCTCAGCCCGCCGCCGGGGGCCCGGAAACGGGGCATGACGGCGCCTGCCGGTCGACCGCCGCCGGCACGACGCGCCTGGACCGCACACGGACCCGTGCGCCGCGGTGCGGCACGAAGATGACGTGCTTGAGGCGCCTGCGCTCCCCCGGCCTGGCCGTCGTGTCCAGTTCGACGCGGCGCAGTATCTCGCGCAGCACCACCCGGGATTCGACCATCGCGAACGTCGCACCCAGGCAGCGGCGGTTGCCGCCGCCGAACGGCAGGTACGTCGACGGGCTCAGCGTCGCGCCGAGCATGCGCTCCGGGTCGAACCGGGCCGCGTGGGGATAGAACTCGTCGCTGGCCTGCACCACGACCATGCCCGGTACCACCATCACCCCCGCGGGCAGCCGGTGGCCGGCCAGCTCGACGGGTTCCTTGAGGATCCGCCCCACGTCGAACACCACCGGCCGGATCCGCAGCGTCTCCTTGATCACCGCGTCGAGATACTCGTCGTCGCGCACGTGAGGAGCAGTATCGGCAGCGTCGCCGGCGCGCGCCGCCCGCACCGCCCTGGCCAGGATTTCCGGATGCCGTGTCAGCCGCTCCAGCGCCCACGACAGCCCGGTCGCGGTCGTGTCGTGGCCGGCCACCAGCAACGTCATCAACTGGTCGCGCAGCTCCCGGTCGGTCATCTCGCGGCCGTCGGCCGGGTTCTCCCTGCCTGCCTGGATGAGCATCGCCAGCGCGTCGGTCCGCTGCGCGAGGTCCGGGTCGGCGCGCCGATCGGCGATCTCGGCGTAGAGAAGGCGGTCCGCCTCGTCACGCGCGTCGCGCACGGCCCGCCACGGCCGACGTCCCATCAGCTTCGGGTTCGCGATCGCCAGGGTCTCCCACGGTCCCACGCTGAGCAGCCGCGGCATCACCTCCCGAAGCGCGGCCAGCCGGGCGGGGTCACTGGCGCCGATGACGGTCCTCAGGATCACCTCGAGGGTGATCTGCGACATCTTGGGCGCGACGGGAAACGTCTCGCCGACGGGCCACCCCGCGATGTTGTCGGCGGCGATCTCGGCGATCAGCGGGGCCTGGCGCGCGACGGCGTCGCGGGCGAACGGCGCGAGCATCATCCGTCGCCGATCGCGGTGCAGGTCGTCGTCGATCACCAGCACCGAGGTCTCGCCGAGCAACCCTATGAGCATCGAATTGGCTTCTCCGGCATGGTAGATGCGCGGGTCGCCGGCGAACACGGTCTTGATGTCGGCGGGGTCGGTGAGATAGACCAGCGTGCCCATCGACGCGACCCGAAGCGTGAACGCCGGACCGTAGCGGCGCCGGCACGCCGCGACGTAACGCGGCCCGAACCGCAGCATCAGCGCGGCCTGGACCGCCGGTGGCAACCGCGGACCGGGAGGCAGGGACGTCAGCTCTTGGGCCGTCCTCATACCCCCACGATACGAGCAGAGCGCCTATCTGATGGCGCCGTTGATCGCCGGCTTTTCGATCATCCCGCGCTCCACGCCCCACATCGTCGCGATCGCGCGGTACTCGCCGCTCTCCATCAGGTGCTCCAGCGCCAGCCGCAGCGATTCCCTCAACTCCGACCCTTTGCGCACGGGCCAGCCGTACGGGGCGGAGTCGAACACATCACCGGCGGGCACCAGATCGCCGCGGCTGAGCTTGATCGCGAAGCCCGTCACCGGTGAATCCGCCGACATCGCGTCGACCTCGCCGTCGATCAACGCCGCGGTGACCTCGTCCTGGCTGAACGACACCACGATGTCCACCGGATCCTGACCCGCGGCCACGCACTCGTCGCTCTTGCGGGGCAGTTCCTCGGTCTCCTGCAAGGTCCCTTGTGCGACACCGACTCTCACGCCGCACGGGGACTTCGGGTTGGCCGCGGTTCCTGCGCGCTTCGCCCACTGGGTTCCCGCCTCGAAGTAGGTGACGAAATCGGCAGACGCCTCGCGCTCCCTGGTGTCGGTGACCGCGGACATCCCGACGTGGTACGTCCCGTCCTGCACCCCCGGCAGGATGGTGTCGAAGGGAGTGTCGCGGTAGTCCGGAACCAGGCCGAGCACAGTGGACACCGCGTTCATCAGCTCGACGTCGAAGCCGACGAGCTGGCCGTCGGCGTTCTTGAACTCCATGGGCGCATAGGGCACGTTGACCCCGATGACCAGCCGGCCCGTGTCGCGGATGTCGGCGGGAACCGTCGCCGCGATCGACTCGACGGACCCTTCCGGAAGGCCCGCCGGATCGCGGTCGTCACCGTCGCGCCACGGCGCCCACATCCACAACCCGGTCGCGGCCAGCACTGCGGCACCGGCCGCGAGCGCCTTGGTCGGCAGCGCGCGTTTGGGGCGGGCCGCGTGCCGCGACCCGCTGCCGTCCCGGCGGACC
>NZ_JACKSH010000001.1:1251-2354 GCF_025821625.1 Mycolicibacterium pyrenivorans | reverse complement strand
GAGGATGGTGATGACGTCTTCGACGGTGGTGGCCTCTGCGCAGCGGGTCAGGGCGGCGTCGACGTTGGCCCAGAAGTCGTCGAGGGGGTAGGTCATGGTGTTCTCCGTTCGTGTACGGGTTGGGTGCGCCGGTTAGCGCTGGGGTTGCGGGGGACCGGCGGGGTGGCGCGCGCAACCTCGAAGAGGCCGCGACGAGCGGAGCAGGGTTTTCGGCCCGCGAGCGGCAGCGAGCTTGATAGGGCCGAAAAGGTCACTCGGCCTGCGGAGTTCGGCGCGGGTGTGGGTTGCGGGTCACACTGGGCGACCCAGCTGAACGGTTAAAGGTGAGGGGCTACGGACCACGCCCGCCGCAGGCGGGCCTCCGCCGGTCGCACCTAGTGCGCCGGCGACCACGGACCGGAAGACACCACAGGCCCGCCGGTCCCGCGCGGCTGCGCGGACCCGGGCGGGCTGGTGGTTGGTCAGACCCAGAGCAGGGCGGGCACTTCGGTCCATCCGGGCCTGGGTGCTGGGCTGCGAGGTAGATGCGGTCGCGGGCCCAGGTGGTGTGGCGTCTCTGTGTGGCGAGGCCGCCTTCGGCGGTGAGCCAGGGCAGGGGGGAGGCTGCGAGGTAGATGCGGTCGCGGGCCCAGGTGGTGTGGCGTCTCTGTGTGGCGAGGCCGCCTTCGGCGGTGAGCCAGGGCAGGGGGGAGCGCCGGAATCCGTAGTCGTCGACTCCGAAGTGGTCTTTGTCGAGGTACTGGCGCTTGTCGGCGTTGCAGATGTACCGGTGGGCCGGCAGTGCTGCGGGCGCTTCAGCGTTGGGGGTGACCGGCTCGTCGGGGTCGATGAGGCCGGCGAACCGCACGAAATGCTGGGGTTCGACGAGCCAATACAGCGCAGCCTGGTCGTCGTCGGGGTCCTCGTAGTCGCCGGCCCAGACCAGGCGGGCACCGCCGTCGAGGGTGAGCAGTATTTCCACGGCGGTCATGAGGGGGCAGTCGGCGCGGGTGTGGGTGGACAGTTTGTGTCCGGCGCCGTAGGTGGCGGGGTTGAGGGCGGCCAGGGGTCGGCCCGTGGGGTCGACGATGACGGGGTTGAAGTATTGGCCCATGGTGGTGTCC
>NZ_JACKSH010000001.1:779-1129 GCF_025821625.1 Mycolicibacterium pyrenivorans | reverse complement strand
GATGACTACGACGTCGCCGACGGACAGGCTGCGGTGTCCGGCGTGGCGCCATCCGGTGGCCCAGGTGGTGGTGGGTTCGCAGTTGAGCTCGTCGAAGATGNGCTCNAGTGCGGCGCTGATGGCGGTCTGCTGGGGTCGGGTGTCGGTGGGGATGGGCAGGTTGAAAGTTGCGGCGGCGCGCAGCCGCGCGGGNGCGGCGCGGTTGAAGCCGAGGAAACTGGCAGGGGCCTCGTTGAGGTACACGGTGGTGGGCACGGTGGGTGTGGCGGTGGTGATGGACATGACGTTTCCCCTTTCGGTGCGCTGCCGGTCAGCGCTGGGGAGCGGTCAATCGGGTGAGGGTGGGCGGT
>NZ_JACKSH010000001.1:0-766 GCF_025821625.1 Mycolicibacterium pyrenivorans | reverse complement strand
CACGGAGCAGGGTTTTCGGCCCGCGAGCGGCAGCGAGCTNGATAGGGCCGAAAAGGTCACTCGGCCTGCGTAGTTCGGCGTCGGTGTGGGTTGACCGGTCGGGCCCCCGGCCGATTAGGCTGCGACCCCTGCTGACGGTTAAAGGTGAGTAGCTACCCAACCCACGCCCGCCGCAGGCGGGCATCCGGCGCCCGCCAGGGCGGCCGCCGCCGATTAGGCTGCGACCCCTGCTGACGGTTAAAGGTGAGTAGCTACCCAACCCACGCCCGCCGCAGGCGGGCATCCGGCGCCCGCCAGGGCGGCCGCCAGTGGGCGGTGGGTCGCTGTAGGGCGGCCGGCCACCGGTGGATGTCGCGGTGGCCGGCTCGCCGGGACAGTGTTTTTATATGAGCCCGATGAATCCGGACCCGATGGTGTTGGCCTGGGCGGTCCGTGCTTCGACGTCGTGGTCGATCTCCTCGCGCGCCTGGGCGACCATGGTGGCCAGGCCGGGGGGAGCGTCAGCGGTGATCGGCTCGTCGGGGTCGGCGTAAAAGTCCCAGCAGGAGGCGACGTCTCGGCAGTCGGGGGCGACGACGGTGTAGCCGTAGACCTCGCCGTTGGCCCAGGCGTCGTAGGCGGCCACGGTGCCACGTGTGTAGTCCAGGGGTGTTGTCGCGTCGGCGGGGGCCCAGGCCAGACCGTCGATGCTGCGGTAGCGGTCGGCGCTGGGCTCGGCGGTGCCGTAGCGGTCGCCGCTGCGGGTGACTTCCAGGATGCCGGTGAG